>JAJQBK010000035.1 GCA_021203305.1 Lachnospiraceae bacterium | reverse complement strand
GAGGAGCAGGAGGCGTCAATCACAATCATCACACAGCCGCAAAGCGTGACAGTGGCAAACGCTGGGGACAAAGCAACGCTGACGGTGGAAGCGGAAGGCGACGATCTGAGCTATGACTGGTATTATAAGAACCCGGGCGGAAGCAGCTTCAAGGCCTCGAATGTGTATACAGCGAGTATTACCATTGCAGTGACCGAAGCGCGAGATGGCCGTGAGATGTACTGCGTGATCACGGACGCCAATGGGAACAGCGTGACTACGGATACGGTGACTTTGAGCATCCAGGAGGAGCAGGAGGCGTCAGTCACAATCACTGCCCAGTCTGAAAGTGTAACAGTTGAAAGCATAGGAGAGGAACCGTTGAGTACGGAAGAAAATGCAGACAGTGAAGCAACGGTGACAGAGGAAAGCACTGAAGACGAGGCGCCACTGGAAGAAAATGGTGCTGGAGCCGAAGAAACATTGACAGAGGAAAGCAGCACTGAAGACGAAGCGTCACTGGAAGAAAATGATGCTGGAGCCGAAGAAACATTGACAGAGGAAAGCAGCACTGAAGACGAAGCGTCACTGGAAGAAAATGATGCTGGAGCCGGGGCAACATTAACAGAGGAAAGCACTGAAGACGAAACGGCATTGACAGAAGAAAGTATTGAAGTTGAAGCGGTGGTGTCTGAGGAAAGTACCAAAAACGAGATTTCAACGACAACTGACGATGAAGGGGATGCAGCACCGACCGCAGAGTCGGAGGGGAATGTTGATTAGAAATGTGCGTTGACAAACAGGGAACTGTAATCATAAGCGAATAAATCT
The DNA here is from genome assembly GCA_021203305.1 of Lachnospiraceae bacterium. GTDB lineage: Bacteria > Bacillota > Clostridia > Lachnospirales > Lachnospiraceae > RGIG6307. The sequence continues at coordinate 30,636 of JAJQBK010000035.1, read as the reverse complement.
GATTTATAGTGCGAAAAAGGAGGAGATTAGAAAATAAAAGCAGCTACAGCGTCACCACAGATACTGGTGACGCTGAGTATAAGTGGAAGATTCTGATACCTGAGGACGTGAACGGCAAATGATGAGAATGTTGAAAAAAATGAGGAAATAATATGGAGCTAAAACTTCGTATGACACAGGATAATTTCATAGAAAGGCTATATTTATTCATTTGGACATTTTATTCAATTTCCTATTATTTACTGTCTGTGTCCCGTATTCCCAGCTTATATGATGTGACGGGATTATTTAAGATGATTGGTTATGCAACGATTTTTATGCAGATACTTGTCTTAATCGCAATCAGATATAAGCTGGAAGATTTTATAGCATATATTGTCCTGATTTTGCTGCTTTTTCTGATTGAAATTCAGAATACAGATCGGTCCCTTATGATATATGTTATGTTTATCATTCTTTCACGTCAGATAGATTTTGATAAGTTTATCAAGTATGATCTCAGGCTGAAAACCTTTATTTTGCTGCTTATATTTGGGATGTGTGCTGCCGGTATTATTGACAATCGGGGAATGATGGTTAATGGAAGCTATAAGCAGGCTTTAGGGTTTGGCCATCCAAATGCATTTTGCAGTTATGTATTCACAATGCTGATTGAATGGTTGTGTATTCGATATAAAAAAATGAAATGGTTTGAATGGATTCTTATAGCAATCCTTTCGTATGCAGCCATGAAAATCGGAGGAGGTCGCTCCTCAGGATATACATTTTTTGCTGTTTTTGCGTTGTATATACTGGCAACATTTTTTGATGGTTTCTTTTATTCTAAGATAGTAAGAGCAGCGTTTATTGCGATAACTCCACTGATGGCATTTTTCAGCTTTTGGATGGCGGGTTTATATGGCCGGGGGAACATCATAGCGATTGAACTAAACTATGCTGTTACGGGGCGGATTAGATATTCATATGAAGTTTTAAGAAACTATGGTGTAAAGATTTTTGGTCAGGATCTTGAATGGGGCGAGGTAGGAACATCTTCGAGAATTATTCTGGATAATGCTTACGTAAGATGTGCAGTGCTTTGGGGCGCAATTCTTTTCCTACTTCTCATGCTTGTATATTGTGTCCTGTTTGCAAAGCTTTTGAAGGACCATCGGGTTGACCTGGCTTTGATGAGCCTCTTTTTTGTAGTATTAGGTTTTGGCGAAACCTATATGTTGAATGTATTATATAATGTTTCACTGTTATGTCTTCTGAGCCGCAGTGCGGATGGCCCTTCTGATCCAAAGATGATCATTCGATGGAGGAAACATAGCAGACTCAAACAGTTAAGACAGTGGCAGATCAGGATCAGGTTATTTCGTTTGTGATTATCGGTTTATGAAAAGGAATAATTTACCATGAAATTCAAGGAAACTGTAAAATCGGTTTTTCCTTTCCTCTCTCTGTTGAATAAAAGAATAAAGATGATTGTTTATTCATATGAGCTAAAAAGAGACCCCGTAAAACTGACGAAACGAATATATGAAGAGTATACCGGGAAAAAACTGAATCTGGAAAATCCAAGAGACTTAAACGAGAAAATTCAGTGGCTAAAGCTGTATGGTGATACATCCATGTGGCCTCTTCTGGCTGACAAATACAGAGTGCGGACCTATGTTGAACAAAACGGTTACGGAAGCATGCTCAATGAAATTTATGGAGTATGGAGTAAAGCGAATGAGATTGATTTTTCGAAGCTGCCGGATCAGTTTGTACTGAAGACAAACAATGGCTATGGTGATGTAATTGTGGTCCGTGATAAAAGTAAAATGGATCAGAAATCAGTACGTAAAAAACTGAGAAAAAATCTTTCCGGAAAGTTTGGAGTATTAACCGCGGAGCCTCACTATCTGAAAATTGAACCGCGGATTATCTGTGAGAAATTATTGGAGAATACAGAGCCTGCATCTTCTTCTATTGTTGATTATAAGTTTACGTGCACATTTGGCGAAATTGTATGTCTGCTGGTCTGTTATGACCGTGATGCGGTCACACACAGAGGGGAGGCTATTATATACAGCATTGATCCATGGGAGCCAAGGCTTGAATATACGCCGGCCAGATTACTTACAGAAAACTCAAAAAAAGTGATTCCGAAGCCGCAGTCTTTAGATCAGATGATGGAAGCGGCAAGAGTATTGTCAAAGCCTTTTCCTCATGTGAGAGTGGATTTTTATGATGTAAATGGAAAAGCGATATTCGGGGAAATGACTTTTACGCCTTCCAGCGGCAGAAAAAGAAACTGCACCGATGAATTCCTTCTGGAAACAGGTGATAAGATACGCCTTTACTGAATTGGCAATCAAAGGAGTGCGCTCAGTGAGATTAAATCGTTCCCAAAATGCCATAAGAAATTCTGCGTTCGGTATTTTGAATAAAATCGTTACTATTTTATTCCCCTTTATTGTCAGAACGGTTTTCATCAACATCCTGGGCGCGGAATATTTAGGGCTGAACAGCCTGTTTTCCTCTATTTTATCTGTTCTCAGTTTGACGGAGCTGGGGTTTAGTTCTGCAATCGTATTCAGTATGTATAAGCCTATTGCGCAGGACGATACAGATACGATAAACGCGCTGCTTTGTTTCTATAAGCGAGTATATCGGGTGGTAGGTACCGTTATATGTGTGTTTGGTCTGCTGCTGGTTCCTTTCCTGCCTGAGCTGATTAATGGTACCTATCCGGAAGATGTAAATTTAATTGCTGTTTATTTGGTCTATCTTTTCAATACGGTTATCAGCTATTTTATGTACGCTTATCTGAGCGCATTGATTTCAGCTTTTCAACGCGAGGACCTTTTAAGCAGGATTAATATATTTATTTCAATAGGAATGTATTTGCTTCAGCTAATATGCCTTTTGATTGTCAAAAATTATTATGTATATCTTTTGGTAATGCCTGTTTTCACTGTCGTTAATAATTTACGCACAGCATATGTGGCAAAGAAGTATTTCCCGGATTATACGCCAAAAGGAACTTTGCCTGCAGAAGTGAAATCTGATATAAAAGAAAAAGTCAGCGGACTTTTTGTAAGCAAAATATGCTCAGTGACCAGAAACTCATTTGACAGTATTTTTATTTCCATGTTCATCGGACTGACTGAGACGGCTATTTACAATAATTACTATTTTATTATGACTTCCATTGTGTCGGTTATGTCGATCTTTACTAATTCGATTACTGCCGGCGTCGGCAACAGCGTCAGCATGGACAGCGTAGAAAAAAATTATGCCGATATGCGAAAGATGAATTTTTTATATATGTGGCTTTCCGGGTGGTGCACGATCTGCCTGTTTTGCCTGTATCAGCCTTTTATGAAGATCTGGGTAGGAGAGGAATTGATGTTTCCATTCCCTGCCGTTGTTCTTATTTGCGCATATTTTTATACTTTAAAGCTTGGAGATATCAGAACTGTTTATGTGCAGGCAGCGGGCTTGTGGTGGGAGAACAGATACCGGGCTGTCGCCGAGGCAGTGGCAAATCTGGCACTCAATTATCTATTGGGAAAATATTTTGGGGTGTATGGAATTATTGCGGCTACCTTGATTTCGCTGTTTTTTATCAATTATTGCTATGGGTCTCAGCTGATTTTCAGGTATTACTTCAAGGAACAGAAAATATCGCGGTATTTTTTGGAGCATACTTTCTATTTCGCTGTTACATGTATCTGCTGCTTTTTTACATATTTTGTCTGTGCATTCATGAAAGATGGGATATTTTGGTTCATGATCAGGATAACTGTTTGTGTGATTGTTCCTAATATTATATATTTTCTGCTTTACTCAAGGTTAAAAATATTTAAAGAAGCGGTCCCGTGGATTTTGTCTAAATTCAGATCTCTGAAAAATAGTGATGCTTTCGATGGACACTGATCTGCACAGGCGGGGAATCATATAGTGGACTTGTTTTATACGGACAGTTCTCTGAAACCGGTGAAGATTCCATTGACAAGCGCCGGTCGGGGGGGGGTACAATACCACCGTGTAGATGATACTCCAAAACCGCGCCTTTGTACCGTTTTCCGTACACTGACAAAATCCGGAAAATGATCGCATTGCCTTGACAAATGGCATGGAAGAGGACTATAATCTACTAGAATTGGTATTTCGTATATCATTGTTTTCGATATACAGAAAACCGGATTACTCCTGAGGGGCAGGGTGAGGCGGGCCTGAAGGTCTGCGGCCACTGTTGAAATACAATCGAGGGAGCGTATTTTTTAATGAAGAAAGAGGAAGACGTAATTGAAATTGACTTAGGCAAGCTCTTACTGGCTCTGTGGCACAGGCTGTGGGTTATCGTGCTTGCCATTCTTGTGTGCGGGGGAGCGGCTCTGGCGGGCACAATCCAGTTTATCGCGCCGACGTATGAGGCGGATATCCTGGTATATGTGAATAACAGCGTCACGTCCACGAGCGGCATCAGGAGCGCGTTGAGCTCCGCTGACCTGTCCGCGTCTCAGGGTCTGGTTGACACTTATATCGTGATTTTGAAGTCCAGGACCAATCTGGAGGCTGTGATTGAGGCCAGCGGCGTGGATTATACATATGATGAGCTTTACGGCATGATTGAGGCTGACGCGGTGAATTCTACGGAGGTGTTCCAGATTGTCGTCACCAGCACTGACCCGGAGGAGGCGGAGCTGATTGCCAATACCATAGCGCAGATCCTGCCTGACAATATCGGCAGCATCATCGAGGGCTCTTCCGCCAGGATCGTGGACTACGCTGTTCTGCCCGCGTCCAAGGCGTCTCCCAGCCTCAGCAGGAATACACTGATCGGCTGTCTCCTGGGTGCCTTTATCAGCTGCGCCGTGATTGTCCTGATCGAGTTGCTGGATGATGTGGTGAGAGATGAGGATGAGCTGACAGATATGTATGGCTATCCGTTGCTGGCGGCCATCCCGGATCTGGTTCCGGGCCGTAGACGGGGCGGATACTACGGAAGCTATGGATATGGGAATTACGGGAAGACGCAGGAGGGAGACCAAAAGAATGCCGGGTAAAAAGAAAAACCAGACAATAACTGTGGAGAACGAGCGCAATCTGATCGGCGACAAGCTGGATTTCGCCGCCTCCGAGGCATATAAGCTGCTGAGAACCAACCTGATGCTGAGCCTGACGGATGAGAAAAGTTGCCATGTGATTGGCATCACCAGCTCCGTACCGGGAGAAGGGAAGAGCTCCACAGCCCTGAACCTGGCGTACTTTCTGGCGGAGACCGACAAGAGAGTGCTTTACATTGAGGCGGATATGCGTCTGCCGGTGCTGGCGGAGAGGATCAATATACCGGCGTCCCCGGGACTTTCCAATTATCTGGCGGGCATGTGCGGCATCAACGACGCTTTCCGGAAATCCAACATCCACAACAGGCTGTACGTGGTGACGGCGGGAGACATCCCTCCCAATCCATCGGAGCTTTTGGCGTCCGCCAAGATGGAGGCCACGCTGAACGCGCTGAGCGAGCGGTTTGATTATATTATCATGGATCTGCCGCCGGTCAATGTAGTTGCCGACGCCCTGATTGTGTCCAAAATGGTGGATGGCATCGTGTTAGTGGTGCGCAAGAATTATTGCCGCAAGAAGACTCTGTCGGAGGCTGTCCGTCGGCTGAAATATCTGGACGCCAGAGTCCTGGGTATTGTGATGACAAGGGCTGATTATCAGGAGAAGAAATACGGCGGTAAGTACGGCGGCTACGGCAAATATGGCCAATATGGCAAATATGGTTATAAAAAGGAAGACGCATGATAGATATTCACAGCCATATCCTGCCCGGAATCGATGACGGGAGCAGTTGTACGGAAGAGAGCGCGGCGCTTTTAAGCTCCTCCGCAGCCCAGGGAATCCGGGTGATGGCGGCCACTTCCCATTTTTACGCCCAGGAAAATTCGCCGGAGGAGTTTCTCAGGAAACGTCTGCACGCGGCGAAAAAGCTGAAGACAGTGCTGACTCCGGATATGCCCCAGGTGATTCTGGGCGCGGAGGTTCAGTATTTTACCGGTATCAGCAGGGCGGAAATGATGGAGGAGCTGCGTCTGATGGGAACCAGGGTGTTTTTGCTGGAGATGCCCTTTTCCCACTGGTCGAAGCAGATCGAGGCGGAGGTGGCGGAGCTTCAGAAACGGGAGAGCATGCAGGTGGTGCTGGCCCATGTGGAGAGGTATCTGGACTATGGAAACATGGATTTTATCAGGGATTTGATGGACAAGGAGGTTCTGATTCAATCCAACGCGTCTTTTTTTCTTGAACACAAAAGCCGCAAAAGGGCTTTGCACATGCTCAAAAACGAGGAGATCCATCTGCTTGGCTCCGACTGCCACAGCGTGGACCACAGGCCCCAGCAGATGGGGGAGGCTCTGGAAGTAATAGAGGACAGGCTGGGAAGAGAAGCCATCGACAGGGTGAAGCATCTTTCGTACCGTCTCTTGGAAGGGGGAAAAGTCATTGCCTAAGAAAAGATGGATCATTGTGGCGGTACTGCTTCTGGCGGCCGGTATCTGCGCCGGGGTGGCAATTTCACAGATGAGCGGGGCCAGCACCAGAAAGCTTGCGTCTTATTCGGATATTCCGGAGGAGGAAGAGACAGAAGACGCCGAAGAGGAAGCGGAGGAGACCGCGCAGACTTCCGTGGAGGAAGAGCCGGAGACCGTGGAGGAAACGGAAGAGGAGGACTACGAGTCGCCTATTGATTTCGCGTCCCTTCAGGAAATCAACGAGGATGTGTACGCCTGGATCGATATTCCCGGAGCGGAGATCAGCTATCCCGTTCTGCAGCATCCGACGGATGAGGAGTACTACCTGAAAAGAGATATTGAGGGAAATTATGACTCCAACGGCAGCATTTTCAGCCAGGCATCATATAATACCAATGATATGACAGACCCGGTGACAGTATTTTACGGGCACAATATGAAGTCCGGCGCCATGTTCGGGAATCTGGAGGAGACCTATTCGGATGCTGAGAAGTTTGCCGAGTACAATGAGATTGTGATTTACATGCCGGAGGAGGAGCTGCACTATCAGGTTTTCGCGGCGGTTCCCTATTCCAATATTCATATTCTTGATTATTATAATATGAGTAATGAGAACCGGTTTGAGACCTTTATCAGCACCATCTGGTCCGCCAGAGGCTTTGGTGTGAACCTGGATGAGAGCGTCGACGTATCCTGGGGAGACCGGATTATCGTCCTCTCTACCTGCCAGAGCGGCAGCACCACCCGCTACCTGGTGCTGGCAAAGCTGATTGACGATGATATGAATGATGATATTGACGATCAATGATCGTTGATATAAAAAATCTTTCAGAAAGGAGGAAGAAACCAATGAAAAGATTTTCAAAAGCCCTGAGCCTGCTGGTTGCCGCCGCGGTACTCATGACAACCTTTTCTACCTCGGTAAAAGCTGACGATGAGCACGTTGACAGTGTTGTGCAGAAAGTTGTGCTGGAGACGGAAGCATCCGGCCTTGAAGAGGATAATGAGGTCATTGTCACTACCGTAGAAAACGCTTCGGGAGAAACTCTGGAGAATCTGACTGCAGCAATTACTCATATAAATGAGGTATTTGCAAACGGTCAGACAGATGAGGTTACAAACGAAGTCGGACAGAAAATGGTGGTTGAAAGTGAGGAAACACTTCAGGCGTTGGAACAGTCCATCACGGGATTTAGTGAAGCGCTTAATGCCACAAATATTTCAAGGGGCAAGATAGCGATGGGGGTAATCTCTGCTGCTGACTATGAGCTGAAGAAACCGCAGGATGGGTCGGTTGACTTGACATTTGACACATCGTCCCGCGGCGGTAAAGAAGGTGACTACCTTTTTGTAATTCATTACCCTGATGGGACGAATCCGACCGTGGCAGGTTATTCACGTGTTGGCGCGGACGGCACAGCGACAATAACAAACTTCTTTGGAGATGGAGCGTCACCGTTCGTGTTTGTGCTGGTCACCGATGTTGATACCATCTCTACCAAGACATCACCGCAGACCGGCGAAACTGTGAATTCGCTTCTGATTGCGGCCATCGCTCTGGCGGCGGCAGCGTCTGTAGTAGCAGTGTCAGGAAAGAAGGTAACCCGTTAATCTATGGCAAAGGAGAAATAAACCTTGGATACAGAAGAAAACAGAAGACGCCTTACAAAAGTGAAGGTTGTATCGCTGCTGGTTGCCGTGCTGGTGATCGCGGGGCTTTTTGTGGTACTTACTGTTCTGGAGAAAAGGTCGGATTCTCAAGCGTTGGAGGAGGATTCCTCCCCTTCTGTGGAGGAAACCTCCGAAGACGAAACCGCCTATGAAGACCGGCGGGGCGTGGTATACTATAACGGCCAGGCATACTATGAGAAGGAGAACCTGGAAACCCTGCTGATTCTGGGTACTGACAAATTTGATGAAACATCGTACTTCGTAGGCACTGTGAATAATCAACAGGCGGATTTTATTATGCTGGTTGTCATTGACCATGACACGAATGAGATTACGCCTCTGCAGCTAAACAGGGATACGATGACCGAAATTGAGATTATTGGCGTTACGGGAAGCGGAGCTGGAAGCTTCACCGGTCAGCTTGCCCTGGCGCATACCTATGGGAGCGGAGGCTCCGACAGCTGTATCAATACGAAGAAAGCTGTGTCAAATCTTTTATATGGCGTGGATATTGACCATTATCTCGCCATGACCATGGACGCGGTGGCACTGATCAATGACGCGATCGGCGGCGTGACCGTGACAGTTCCCTATGACATGACCAATATTGATTCCTCCTTTGTGGAGGGAGAGGAGATTACCCTGACGGGGGAGCTCGCTCTGAAATATGTGCGGACCAGGCAGGATGTCGCGGACGGCACAAACCTGGCGCGCCTGGAAAGACAGCGACAGTATATGCAGGCGTTTTACGACACATTGATTGAGAAAATAAGTGAAGACAGCAGTCTTTTTACAACAATATATTATCAGGTGGCGGATTACCTGACCACCGACTGTACCGTCCCGAAGCTGACAGAGTTTTTTGATTTACTGGCCGAATATGGGATGGGGGATTTCGTGACCACGGAGGGCGAGAATATCCTTGGGGAAGAGTATTATGAGTTCTACGTGGACGAGGAGGCTCTGATGGAGCTGGTGCTGGAGATCTTTTATGAGCCGGCGGAGGATGAGTAGCGCTGAGGCTTTCAGCGTTTGAGAGGGAACAGAGAAGCGGCAGCATCTGTTCATGAATGGAGATAATGAGGAATATGGGCAATTACAAAATAGCCGTAGCGGGAACCGGATATGTGGGCTTAAGCCTTGCGGTACTGCTGGCACAGCATAACACGGTCATGGCCGTGGATATTATTCCGGAAAAAGTTGACCTGATTAACCGGAGGAAATCTCCCATTCAGGATGAATATATTGAAAAATACCTGGCGGAAAAGGAGCTGGATCTGACAGCCACACTGGATGCGGAAGGAGCCTATTCCGCCGCTGATTTTGTGGTGATCGCCGCGCCGACCAATTATGACAGCCATACCCAGAAGTTTGATACCTCCGCTGTGGAGGATGTGATCCGGCTGGTGCTGAAGGTCAATCCGGACGCTGTCATGGTCATCAAATCCACCATTCCGGTGGGCTATACCCGGTCAGTCCGCGAGAAATTTCATACGGAAAATATTCTGTTCAGCCCGGAATTCTTAAGGGAATCCAAAGCACTGTACGACAACCTGTATCCGTCCCGCATTATTGTGGGGACTGATATGGAGGACGAAAGGCTGGTGGAGGCCGCCCATACCTTTGCGGGTCTGCTTTCCGCCGCGGCGCTGAAGGAGGATATTGATATTCTCTATATGGGCTTTACCGAGGCGGAGGCCGTGAAGCTTTTCGCCAATACGTATCTGGCTCTGCGGGTGGCGTATTTTAATGAGCTGGATACCTATGCGGAGATGAAGGGACTGGATACGAAGGCGATTATCAGCGGCGTCTGTCTGGACCCCCGGATCGGCAGCCATTACAATAATCCCAGCTTCGGTTACGGCGGCTATTGTCTGCCCAAGGATACCAAGCAGCTGCTGGCCAACTATGAGGATGTGCCAGAAAATCTGATCGAGGCCATCGTGGAGAGCAACCGGACCAGGAAGGACTTCATCGCGGACCGCGTGCTGAAGCTGGCCGGATATTATGATTATTATAATCGCGGGGATTATAAGGCCAGCGAGGAGAAGGAATGTGTCATTGGCGTGTACCGGCTGACCATGAAGAGCAACAGCGACAACTTCCGGCAGAGCAGCATCCAGGGCGTGATGAAGAGAGTGAAGGCCAAGGGCGCGACAGTGATTATTTATGAGCCGACGCTGGAGGACGGAAGCACGTTCTTCGGGAGCCTTGTGGTGAACGATCTGGAGAAATTTAAGGAGAAGAGCCAGGCGATTATCGCGAACAGGTATGACAGCTGCCTGGATGATGTGCAGGATAAGGTGTATACGCGCGATCTTTTCAGGAGAGATTAAAAAGGCATAAATGGATTGGGTGAAAAGAATATCGCAATCCGGAAAGGAAGAAGCCTCGTGGCATGGCGCTGGGGCTTTTTCCTTTATAAAAATATGAGGAGAAAATAATGGGCAGATATTTTGGGACGGACGGCTTCCGGGGGGAGGCCAATAAAACGCTGACAGGGGATCACGCTTATAAGATCGGCCGGTTCCTTGGCTGGTATTACGGGGAGCTGAAGAGAAGGGCGGGAGACGATTCTCCGGCGAGAATCATCATAGGCAAGGATACCCGGCGGTCCAGCTATATGTTTGAATATACGCTGGTGGGAGGGCTGGTCGCCTCCGGGGCGGACGCGTATCTGCTTCATGTGACCACAACGCCGTCTGTGGCCTATATCGCCAGAGTGGACGAATTTGACTGCGGCATCATGATTTCCGCCAGCCATAACCCATATTATGACAATGGTATCAAGCTGATCAACGGCCGCGGCGAGAAGATGGATGAGGAGACCATCGGCTATGTGGAGGATTATATTGATGGGAAGCTGGAAATCTTTGGACAGAAATGGGACAGCATTCCTTTCGGGGAACGGGAGCATGTGGGGCGGACCGTGGATTATTTTTCCGGCAGAAGCCGTTATATCGGCTACCTGATTTCCCTTGGGATTTATTCCTTTAAGGGGGTGAAGGTGGGGCTTGACTGTGCCAACGGCAGCGCCTGGAATATCGCCAAGTCCGTTTTTGACGCGCTGGGCGCCAGAACCAGTGTGATCAACGCGGAGCCGGATGGCTTTAATATCAACCGCGACGCGGGTTCAACCCACATTGAGAGACTGCAGAAATTTGTGGTGGAAAACGGCCTGGATGTGGGCTTCGCCTATGATGGGGACGCCGACAGGTGTCTGTGCGTGGATGAGAAGGGGCAGGTCGTCACAGGGGACCATATTCTGTATATTTACGCGAATTATATGAAGGAACGGGGGAAGCTTAACCCCAACACGGTGGTCACCACAGTGATGTCCAATTTCGGCCTGTATAAGGCCTTTGACGAGGCCGGGATCGGCTACGCGAAAACCGCCGTGGGAGATAAGTACGTCTATGAATATATGTCCCAGCATGGCTGCCGTATCGGCGGGGAGCAGTCCGGACACATTATTTTCTCAAAATACGCTTCCACAGGGGATGGGATTCTGACCAGCCTCAAGCTGATGGAGGCAATGCTGGCCAGAAAGGTTCCCATGAGCAAGCTGTCGGAGTCGCTTACCATCTATCCGCAGGTGCTGTTGAATGTGAGGGTGAAGGATAAGAAGGAGGCCCAGGCGGATCCGGATGTGCAGACGGCCATAAAGGAAGCAGCCGACCAGCTGGGGGACACCGGGCGGATTCTGGTAAGGGAGTCCGGAACAGAGCCTGTGATCCGGGTTATGGCGGAGGCAGAAAGCGAGGAGGAGTGCCGCAGATACGTGAACCGGATAGTCAATGTGATTCAGGCGAAGGGGCACGGTCTGTAAGCCGCCGCAAGGCTTCCGCAAAGGGCGGTTCTCGTATCGGACAGCAGGATGGGCATATGATTTCAGGGTGGCACGCTGGCTGTTGTGACAGTTCCCAACTGTAGAATAAGGCCCAAACGGGACATCGTCATTTTGCCGGTACTTTTTCAGGGCAGGAAAAAAATCGGTGGTAAATGTGCTGAAATTACCTGAAACCGTGGTTTTTCACAAAAAATTACTTGCGAATTTGGATAAAATGTACTATCATTCTCTTGTAAACTTTAGAAAAAGAGAGGAGTAGCAATGGCAAATTCGAGGTTGATTTTAAAGTGGACCAATAAATTCAGCGGCGAGGAAGGCTATGTGAAAACTGTCAGCGTAAAAAAAGGCTATTTTGTAAATACTTACGATATTACTGAGGCAAAGGCGTACAGGAGTCAGAAGGTGCTTGATAATGATATCGCGGCTCTGACTGATATGGGCGAGGCTGAGAATAATGTTTTCACCGCTGTGGAGGCTGAGTAGAATCCCTGTTGGAACCACCACATTACTTGATTTTTATTACCGGCTGAGAATGACCGTGCGAGAGTGAGATGCTTTCGCACGGTTTTTTGTGGTGCGCCCGGCCGATGCACGTTCTAACGGGTGAAAGTTCCGAAGAATGATGTAATATCTTGACATAAGCAAATAAAAAGCGTACTATGAAGGTATCAAATGATACCTTCATAGTACAGATAGGACCCAATTTGAAAAAAGCGAATGAAACTGCTCGAATAGAAAGTGAGTTAGAAGTAAAATCATATATTCAGAACTTAATATATGCCCTTAATCATGGGGCAAAAATATACTTTCAGGAAGTTCGGTTTGTCGATGAAAAGAGAGATGAAAAGTATACCAATCGCTATACAATGGCGACATTATTCCCGAATGAAAATCCGGAAGATGTATTGCGAAGAGAACTTTTAACGTTAAAACCGGAAGACTATATCCGAACAGTAAAGGATCTTCGTTTTCCAAAACGTTCAGAAATGCGCGAATTCGGGAAAGTGTATAACGCCCAAGATGAGGTATATATTAAGATAAGGGTTGAGCTTTTGGGACTGTTTGGAGAAGCCACAACATTTGTAATGTCTTTCCATTTTGCCGAAAGACCGTTTTCCCAAGAGATATTCCCGTATAAACAATAGGAGGTGTTTTTATGGATATGAAACTTATGAAAAGTGAAAATACCTTATGCCCATGCTGCATGGAAGTACATGACGTTAAGACGGTTCTTGTAAAAAGTCACATGATTTTCAAAAATGTGAGCATTTCATTTGATGCTATGTATCAATATTGTGATATTGCGGATGAATTGTATGCAAATGAACAGCAAATCAGCGATAACGATATTGCAATGAAGGATGCTTATAGAAAAGAACAGGGTTTATTGACATCTGGGAAAATTAAATTAATCCGCTTCAAATATGGAATCACACAAAGTGATTTGTGTACACTTCTCGGATGGGGTGAAAAAACTATTACCCGGTATGAAAGTCATCAGGTTCAGGATAAAGCGCACGATTCTATTCTGCGGAAGCTGGATCAGGATCCGGAATGGTTTCTTTCATTATTAAACGAAGCAAAAGGATGTATGTCTGCTGATTCTTATCAGAAATACTTCGCCCTTGCAAATTCGTTGTATGAGCGCGATCAGGATATGTATTTAAGAAAATCTATTGAAGCAAGTTATGCTAAATATAATGGAAATTATGGTTTTCATGGAAACACATCCTTATCTTTGGATAAGGTAATTGATGTCATTCGATATTTTGCTGCATCTGCAAAAGTAACAGTTCTCTATAAAGTAAAACTGTTAAAGCTTATGTGGTATTCCGATGCCTTGTCATTTAAAAGGAGAGGATTTACAATTACGGGTCTGGTCTATTTGGCCTTACCGATGGGAGCCGTTCCTGTCGCCCATGACTCAATTATTGATTTAAAAGGAGTTCCTTGTGAAGAAATTGATATGGGGGAAACAACGGCATATCACTTTCAGCTTGAGCAGGAAACTGAGTTTCCGTTTCTTACTGATGATGATAAACAGCTTCTTGATACTGTGATAAATTGTCTTGGATCGATGAGTAAAAATGAAATAGTTGAATTTATGCATCGGGAGAGGGCATATACTGAAACAGCGCCAAGAGATGTTATACAATTTAAGTATGCCGAATTCTTACAGATATGATGTTCTTTTGGCGCAAAAAAGTTTTCCCGGCACTAAGGAACTTGCGAGAGCGAGATGATATTGCACGTTTTTTGCTGTGGAGACAAAAAATTAAAATGAATTCTGTGGTGGAATATGATTGCAGGAAGAGGCTTGCACAGCAGGTTTATTCTTTGTATAATAAGGATAATCAAGACGAATAATATGGGCGGCGGGAGAAATTTTGATTATAAACCATATTAATATTCATGGGAACGAGTGAGAATTGTGAGAATTTTCATTGACATTCCGTGGGAAAGAGAGGGCGGCGCAATGCCGGAAAGCGGCTGGAAGCGGCTGGAAAAACTGAAAAACCAACGCCTTTCGGATTATTTTTCAAGGACACAGATGATTATGGCCGGTTTCCTGATTATTATACTGGCGGGTGCCTGTCTTCTGATGCTTCCCTTTGCCGCGAAGGCAGGGCAGGAGACCACCTTTCTGGGGGCGCTGTTTACCTCCGTCTCGGCCACCTGTGTGACTGGGCTGGTGGTGTATGACACCTGGAGCCACTGGACGATATTCGGACAGCTGGTGCTTCTGACGGAAATTCAGATCGGCGGCCTGGGCTTTATTACCATCGGTACCTTCGCCATGCTCCTGTTAAGAAAGAGGATTGGCCTGGAGGGGCGGGAGCTGATTCATGAGAGTTTGAATACCCTGCAGCTTCGCGGAAGCGTAAAGCTGGTGAAGAGGATTGTCTGCGGGACTCTGCTTTTTGAGGGGGCGGGGGCAGTGCTTCTGTCCATTCGTTTTGTATCGCGGATGGGCGTTGGGAAAGGGATTTATTACGGGATATTTCACGCCATTTCCGCCTTCTGCAATGCGGGCTTCGATCTGATGGGATATCAGGAGGAATATTCTTCCTTTACTGCCTACGTGTCCGACCCGCTGGTTGTCATCGTTTTGTCGGCGTTGATTCTGATCGGCGGGATCGGTTTTCTTGTGTGGGATGATATTTTTGAAAACGGCCTGCGGTGGAAGCGGTATCGGGTGCAGACGAAGGTTGTGCTGACAGCGACCGCGGTTTTAGTGGCTGGCGGCACGGCGCTTTTCTGGATCAGCGAGAGCGGTAATCTGTTCGCGGACATGAGTGTGGGAGAGAAATTCTGGGCGGCGCTGTTTTCGGCGGTGACTCCCAGGACGGCTGGCTTTAATACGGTGGATACGGCGGCGCTGACCAATGGCAGCAAGGTGCTGACCATGATTTTCATGTTCATCGGCGGCTGCCCCGGTTCCACAGCGGGCGGCATCAAGACCACCACAGTGGTGGTGATTATTCTGTACATACGATCCTACCTTTTCCATACGGAGGACTGCGTGGTGTTCAAGCGCCGCCTCAACCAGGACGCCATCAAGCGGGCCAGCGTGGTGGTATTTATCAATTTTTCCCTGGCGCTGTTTGCCATCCTGGTGCTGCTGATCGGCCAGGACCTGCCCCTGGCGGACGTGCTGTTCGAGGCCTTTTCAGCCATCGGCACCGTGGGCATGTCCACCGGCGTGACAAGAGAGCTGAATACCCTCTCCAGACTGGTCATTATGGCGTTGATGTTCCTGGGAAGAGTAGGCAGCCTGTCCTTCGCCATGTCCTTTACAGAGAAAAGGCGGACAGGCGGTATAAGGTATCCGGAGGAGGATATCACGGTGGGATGACCCCCACGGAAGGAGCACACTATGAAATCTATTTTGATTATCGGCCTTGGCAACTACGGCCACTACCTCTGCCGTGAGCTGGCGGAATTGAAAAACGAAATCATGATCATCGACAGGGATGAGACAGCCCTGGAGGATCTGCTGGACGTGGCCACCAGCAGCCTGATCGCGGACTGCACACGGGAGAGTGTGCTGAAAAGAATCGGCGTCTCCAGCTTTGACCTCTGCTTTGTGTGTATCAGCGGCAGCTTCCAGAACAGCCTGGAGATCACCAGCCTCTTAAAGGATCTGGGCGCAAAGTACGTGATCAGCCAGGTCAGCAACGAGGTGCACGCCAAATTCCTGCTGCGCAACGGCGCCGATGAGATCATTTTACCCAATAAAGATTCCGCTATCCGGGCCGCTGTCAAATATAATAATGACCATATTTTTGATTATATCGACTTGCGCGGCGGCTACTCCATCTATGAGATTACGCCCTTAAAGGAGTGGGTGGGCAGGAGCATACTGAGTTCTGATATCCGCGCCAGATACGACGTCTATATTATCGCTATCACGGGGCAGGATCAGTCCGCGAACTATATGCCGAATCCCCAGACGGTGATTAAGGCGGAGGACCATCTGCTGGTGCTGGCCCATGAGGACAGGATGAATCAGCTGATTAAAAAGCTTTGATTGTATGAACAGCGCTTCACAATATGAAAAAATGGGCTGTTTGTGAAGTTGCTGTCTGATTGATGCATATTTTTGATTGACTTGGAATTATGAAGCGGATTGGATAAAATTCGTGCTAAGGATGGGAGGATTTATTTTATGGAGATAAGGGGTTCAACAGTCACACTCGGCAGCACCGGCATCACAGTACAGAAAAACGGCTTTGGCGCTTTGCCGATTCAGAGAATATCGCAGGAGGACGCGGCCAGCATCCTGAGAAAAGCCTATGAGTCCGGCATCAACTTTTTTGATACCGCAAGAGCATATTCAGATTCGGAAGCAAAAATGGGAGAGGCCCTGGGGGACGTCAGAGACCAGATCTATATCGCCACCAAGACCACAGCCAAAACTGGAGAGCAGATGTGGAAGGATCTGGAAACAAGCCTTCAGACCCTGGGCACAGACCACATTGACATTTATCAGTTCCATAATCCGGATTTCTGCCCGAAGCCGGGACAGGACAACGGCCTCTACGACGCCGCGCTGGAAGCAAAGCGCCAGGGCAAAATCCGCCACGTCGGCATCACCAACCACCGCCTGAACGTAGCCAGAGAGGCCATCGAAAGCGGCCTCTACGAGACACTCCAGTTCCCCTTCTCCTACCTGGCCACCGACGCTGACATCGAAATCGTAAACCTTTGCAAAGAAAAAAACATGGGCTTCATCGCCATGAAATCCCTGTCCGGCGGCCTGATCACAGACTCCGCCGCCGCTTACGCCTTTGCGGCTCAGTATGACAACGTCCTTCCCATCTGGGGCGTCCAGAGAATGAGTGAGCTGGAGGAGTTTATTTCCTACATAGACAATCCGCCGTCGATGACAGCAGAGATCACCGCCCTCATCGAAAAGGACCGCGAACAGCTCTCCGGCGACTTCTGCCGTGGCTGCGGCTACTGCATGCCCTGCCCGGTGGGCATCGAAATCAACAACTGCGCCCGCATGAGCCTCCTGATCCGCAGATCGCCCTCTCAGGGACATTTGACTTCTGAATCTCAGGCCAAAATGCTGCGCATCGAGGACTGCCTCCACTGCAACCAGTGCAAATCCAGATGTCCATATGGTTTAGACACCCCGGCGCTTTTAGCGAAGAATCTGGAGGACTACAAGCGGATACTGGCGGGTGAGGTGCAGATATAGCTTAAATTGCAGAACAGAGCGCAAAAAAATATAAACTGTTTCGTGATTTCTGTGCTATGGAGATGAGACTTACAACAAAACTGCCACCGGCAGTTTTGTTGCATGCTGGGCAATTGACAATCGTGGAAGCCTATGCTGAACACGATTGTCACGCTTATAGGCTCATCGGAATGTTTTGCCAAGGCATAGGTTCGATTACGGAAATCAAAGATTTCCTATCTCACCTAAGCACAGCATGAGCGAAACAGTTTATATTTTTTTGCGCGACTCTTTTGCTACAATATAAATTACCCCAGCTTCTTATACGCCGTAGACAGCATCAGCTTAATCCTGTTGAGCTGATTCACCTCCGACGCCCCCGGATCATAATCAATCGCCACAATATTCGCCTCCGGGAAGTGCTTGCGCAGCGTCTTAATCACCCCCTTGCCCACCACATGATTGGGCAGACAGGCGAAGGGCTGCGTACACACAATGTTCGTCACCCCGCTGTGCAGAAGCTCCACCATCTCCCCGGTAAGGAACCACCCCTCGCCGGTCTGATTGCCGATGGACACAAAGGGCTTCGCGTACTCCACCAGATCATAAATATTCGCCTGGGGCGTAAAGTGCTCGCTCTTCTCATAAGCCGTTCTGGCGGCGCCCCGGACACGCTCCACGGCCCAGATTCCCAGCTTACTGATCTGGGAGGCCCGTTTGCTGGTGCCCAGATTCTCCGCCTTATAAATCTGATTGTAGAAGCAGTACAGGATGAAATCAATCAGATCCGGCATCACAGCCTCGGCCCCCTCCTGCTCTAAGAGCTCCACCAGATGATTATTGCCGGCGGGAGAGAACTTTACCAGAATTTCCCCCACAATACCGACCCTGGGCTTTTTGATATCCCGGATGGGCAGATGATCGAAATCTTCGATGATCTGACGGCACATCCTGCGGAAGGTAAAAAAGCTCACATGATCCTGCGCCAGAAATTCTTCGCACCTCTTTTCCCACTTCTCATGCAGGGCGTTGGCGCTTCCCGGTACTTCCTCGTAAGGCCGCATCCGGTACAGACAGCGCATGAAAATATCCCCGAAGACCGCGCCCATGGAGAGACGAATGCCCATATTCACATCGATCTTAAAGCCGGGGTTTTTCTCCATGCCGTTCAGATTCAGTGAAATTACCGGGATCTGCGGCATTCCGGCCTTCTCAAAGGCCCTGCGGATAAAGCCCACATAGTTGGTGGCCCGGCAGCCGCCGCCGGTCTGGGTCATGATGACAGCTACCTTATTTAAATCATAATCCCCGGAGAGCAGCGCTTCCATGATCTGGCCCACCACCAGCAGGGAGGGATAGCAGGCGTCATTATTGACATATTTTAATCCCACATCCACGGAATGCTTATTGTCATTCTGAAGAACGTGTACTTTGTAGCCGCATTTATTCAGCGCCACCTCCAGCAGATTGAAGTGGATGGGCGACATCTGCGGACAAAGAATGGTATATTGGTCCTTCATATCCTCGGTGAAGACTGCGCGGTTGTAGGCGCTGGATCGAATCTCGCGCTGCTTTTTTTCCTGCTCCCGCACGCGGATGGCGGATAGAAGAGAGCGGATGCGGATTCTGGCGGCACCCAGGTTATTGACCTCATCGATTTTCAGACAGGTATATATCTTATCGGAGCCGGTCAGAATGTCGGACACCTGGTCCGTGGTCACCGCGTCCAGGCCGCAGCCGAAGCTGTTGAGCTGAATTAAATCCAGCTGGTCGGTCTTTTTCACAAACTGGGCGGCGCGGTAGAGACGGCTGTGGTACATCCACTGGTCGGATACGATCAGGGGCCGCTCCGGGCTTGCCAGATGGGAGACAGAATTCTCTGTCAGCACGGCGATATCGTAGGAGGTGATCATCTCCGGAATGCCGTGGTTGATCTCCGGGTCGATATGGTAGGGGCGGCCCGCCAGCACAATGCCCCGTTTGCCGGTTTTGGCAAGCCACGCTAAAGCCTCCTCGCCCTTGTCCTCCATATCCTTTCGGGCGTGGGCCAGCTCCTCCCAGGCGGCCTCGCAGGCGCTGCGCACCTCCTCCTTCGGAATCTCCGTGAATTCCTTTTCCAGCTGCTGGCTGATGGTGTCCACGGAAAGAAAGCTCATGAAGGGGTTGCGGAAGCGCACAGCTCCGTCGGTGATTTCCTCCATGTTGTTTTTGATATTTTCACTGTAGGAGGTGACGATGGGGCAGTTGTAGTGATTGCCCGCGTCCTCCGTCTCATTGCACTCATAAAACAGAGCCGGATAAAAGATAAAATCCACGCCCTTCTCGATCAGCCACTTCACATGGCCGTGGGCCAGCTTGGCGGGATAGCACTCCGATTCCGAGGGAATCGATTCGATGCCCAGCTCATAAATTTTGTGGGTGGACAGGGGGCTTAACACTACCCGATACCCCAGTTTGGTAAAGAAAGTGAACCAGAAGGGATAATTTTCATACATATTCAGCACCCGGGGAATGCCAACGGTGCCGCGAGTGGCGGTCACCTCATCCAGAGGCTCGTAATCGAAAATCCTCTTTAATTTATATTCAAATAGATTGGGCACGTCGCTGTGCTTTTTGGCAAGACCCAGGCCACGCTCACAGCGGTTGCCGCTGATATACTGTCTGCCGCCGCCGAAGCGGTTGATGGTCAGACGGCAGTTGTTGGTGCAGCCCTTGCACTTGGCCATGGCGGTGGTGAACTTCAGAGCCTGAATCTGCTCTAAGGAAAGCATGGTGGTAGGCTCCGGCTGGTTGTGATACTGCTCCCTGGCGATCAGAGCCGCGCCGAAGGCTCCCATGATGCCGGCGATATCCGGTCGGATGGCCTCGCACCCGGCCACCTTCTCAAAGCTTCGCAGCACCGCGTTGTTGTAAAAGGTGCCGCCCTGAACCACGATATTTTTGCCCATGGCGGTTGCGTCCGCCACCTTCATGACCTTGTACAGCGCGTTTTTGATCACGGAATAGGCCAGACCCGCGGAGATGTCTGCCACGCTGGCGCCCTCCTTCTGGGCCTGCTTGACCTTGGAATTCATAAATACGGTGCAGCGGGTGCCCAGGTCGATGGGATTCTGGGCGAAAAGCGCCTCTGTGGCGAAGTCCTGCACCGAATAATTCAGGGATTTGGCGAAGGTCTCGATGAAGGAGCCGCAACCGGAGGAGCAGGCCTCATTTAACTGGACGCTGTCCACGGCGTGGTTCTTGATGCGGATATATTTCATATCCTGGCCGCCGATGTCCAGGATGCAGTCCACATCCGGGTCAAAGAAGGCGGCGGCGTAGTAGTGGGCCACCGTTTCCACCTCGCCCTGGTCCAGCAGAAAGGCGGCCTTTAAGAGAGCCTCGCCATAGCCGGTGGAGCAGGAGCGCAGGATTTTGGTGTCCTTTGGCAATATCTTTGCTATTTCAGCAATAGCACGGATGGCCGTGTCCAGCGGAGAACCGTTATTATTGGAATAAAAGCTGTAGAGAAGGTTGCCGTCCTCGCCCACCACAGCCACCTTGGTGGTGGTGGAACCGGCGTCAATCCCCAGATAGCAGCCGCCGTGATAGTCGGCAAGGGAGCCTTGCTCCACCCTGTGGGCGGCGTGGCGGGCGACGAATTCGTCATAATCCGCCTGGTCCTTAAACAGGGGCTCCATGCGCTCCACCTCAAAGTCCAGCACCACCTTGTCGTCCATCCGCTTTTTCAGGGCGCTTAAGGAGATGTCCGCCTCCTCCTTCGTGTTCATGGCGGCGCCAATGGCCGCAAACAGATGGGGATTCTCCACCTCCATCACATGCTCATCGTCCAGCTTGAGCGTGCGGATAAAGGCCTTCTTCAGCTCAGGCAGGAAATAGAGAGGTCCGCCCAGAAAGGCTACATGGCCACGGATGGGTTTGCCGCAGGCCAGTCCGGAGATGGTCTGGTTGACCACCGCCTGAAAAATGGAGGCGGACAGATCCTCTCTGGTAGCGCCGTCGTTGATCAGAGGCTGGATATCGGACTTGGCGAAGACGCCGCAGCGGGCTGCGATGGTGTACAGGGACTGGTAATTTTCAGCGTACTTATTTAAGCCTGCCGCGTCGGTCTGCAGAAGGCTTGCCATCTGGTCGATAAAGGAGCCGGTGCCGCCGGCGCAGATGCCGTTCATGCGCTGCTCCACGTTGCCGTTCTCAAAATAAATGATCTTGGCGTCCTCGCCGCCCAGCTCGATGGCCACGTCCGTCAGCGGAGCCCGGTCCTTCAAGGCGGTGGAGACCGCGATTACTTCCTGATAAAAAGGAATATGTAAATGATTGGCCAGGCTTAAGCCGCCGGAGCCGGTGAGCGCCGGATATACGGTGATGTCCCCGATGGCCTCAATGGCGTGGCCGAGCAGATTGGATAAGGTCAGCTGAATATCGGCGAAGTGCCGCTGATACTCGGAAAATAAAATATGGTTTGCATGATCCAGGACGACCACCTTGACAGTGGTGGAACCGATATCTATTCCTAAACGGGCCTGGGCTTCACACGCGTTACAATTCATATAATACCCTCATTTCTTTTGCAGTACTGTCAGGACCTGCTACGGCGCCTGACAGTATCGCTATTATAACCCTTTTTTTATCTAAAATCAACAAAGCGCGCCACTGTCCTTTGGTAAATAAAATGAAAAAGAATTAAAAGAATCTAAAAACGGGCAAAATTATGACGGGATTGAAAATCCGTTTATTTACTTTCCGCATAAAATTTGGTATGATGGCTTCAATTAGTGACTATTTGCAGACGACTTGAAGGATGCCTTCTGGCTTGTCAAGCTTGCTTGTAAGAGACTGAAGGCATCCTTCAAGTTGACTGAGAATCAGTCACTTTCCCCACATAAGCAAAAAGATGAGCGGCGTTTTTTGCCGCGCCGGACAGCTTGCTGGACGCTTTTGCGCATGTGGAGAAAGCGGCTGCAAATATAATCAGGAAGGATTACCATATGAACTACCGAAAAAGCAACCTCGAAAAAAAATTCGGCCGCTACGCCGTCAAAAACCTGTCCCTCTATCTGGTGATCGGTTTTGCAATCGGCTATGTTCTGCAGCTGACGGAGGCCGGGTCTTCTTTTTTATATACCTGGCTTTCCCTGGACGCCTGGAAGATTTTGCACGGACAGATCTGGCGGCTTCTCACCTGGGTTTTGATTCCGCCCTCCAGCTTTGACTTTTTTACCCTGCTGATGCTGTATTTCTACTGGTCGGTGGGCACCATGCTGGAGAGAGTGTGGGGGACGTGGAAGTATAATGTTTATATTTTCGGCGGCATTTTGTGTACTATCATTGCGGCGTTCCTGTGCCTGATTTATATTTATGTCTGGATCGGACCGGTGTGGGGAGGAGACGTCACCGCGGAGGTGATGAGCTATTATTCTATGTATGCTTCCTATTACATGTCCACATACTATATTACCCTGTCCATATTTTTAGGATATGCGGCCACCTTCCCGGACATGCAGGTCATGCTGTTTTTTGTCATTCCCGTCAAGACGAAGGTGCTGGGGGTGATTTATCTGCTTTTGCTGGGATATTACTTTATCCAGGGCAATATTTTCAGCAAATTTGTGATCGGCGCGGCGCTGATCAATATGGGCGTTTTCCTGCTGCGCAACCGGACCTCTTTTAATCCGCAGCAGATATACAGGCGGCAGGCGGCCAGGGTGAAAAACCGCGCTCGCGTCTCCACCGCCAAAAGGGAGGAGAAGGCGCCGAAGATGAAGGCGGTGCACAAGTGCGCTATCTGCGGACAGACGGAGCTGACCAATCCTAATCTGGAGTTCCGCTACTGCAGCAAATGCAGGGGAAATTATGAGTATTGCTCGGAGCATCTTTTCACACATGAGCATGTAAAATAAAACGATGATCGGACAGCTTTCCGCTTGCTGGGCACCCGAAGAGTTCCCACACATCGCAAGACGTCCTGTAAAGGAGAGGAAAGCGGCCGTGAATGGTAACAATAAAAGGAGATAACGTGGCAGAACAGAATCAGGAAATTTTATTTGCGAAAACCCTGGAATACATCAAACAGCTCGCGAAAGATCAGAATGACGTCATTTCAAAGGAACAGCTGGATACCGCTTTTGCTCCTCTGCATTTTGAGCCAAAGCAGATGGAGCTGGTCTATGACTATCTGAAAAAGCAGCGTATCGGCGTGGAGGAGGCCGTGAATCCGGAGGAATACATGACCCCGGAGGACGTGAATTATCTGGACAGCTATTTAAAGGAGCTGGAGATGCTGCCCGCCGTAAGCGAGGGAGAACTGGAGGCGCTGACCCTGTCCGCCATGGCCCGGGACGGACAGGCCATGCACAGGCTGATCGAGGCCTTCCTGCCCAGGGTCGCGGATATCGCGAAGCTCTACGCGGGCCAGGGAGCGTTTCTGGAGGATTTGATCGGCGAGGGCAATCTGGCTCTTTCCGTGGGAGTGACCATGCTGGGCGCCATGGAGCACGCCGCCGAGGCCCAGGGCATGCTGGTCCGAAAGATCATGGACGCCATGGAGGATTATATCGCTTCTCTTCAGAGCCAGCAGGAGGAGAATCAGAAGGTGGCCGACCAGATCAACGTGATTATGGATCAGGCCAGGGAGCTTTCCGAGAGCCTGATGCGCAAGGTTACAGTGGAGGAGCTTTCGCAGGAGACCGGGACCTCTGAGGAGGATATCCGTGACGCCATGCGGATCAGCGGCTACAAAATCGGGTATCTGGAGGGTTGCGAGGATCAGTAGATGGAATACAGAGATTACAGATATGTCATGCAGGATACGGGAAAGCTCTATGTGGGCGGGAAATTCAGCCTGGGCGACCTGGCGGAGGAAAGGGACGTGCCCTTTAAATTTCAGGCAATTCTCAACACCTACGTCATGAAGGAGGTGGATCCCGGGACTACCATAGAGAGCCTGTTTTACTATATGGAAGGAAGCGGCATGGCCTACCAGACATTCCTGAATCTGCGCACGAAGGTCAAGGCCTCCGAAAAGCGGGAGATTAAGAAATTCAGAGGCGGCACAAAGACCGAGTACAGAGAGCAGATTTATTCCCTGGACGACTTCATCGCCATCCCCGTTGCTGAGAAGACCCGCAGAGGAATGCTGATTCAGGAGATTCAGTGTTCAAAAATGGCAATTTTAGGTTTTGCGTTGTAGCGTCGTTATAAAAGGTAAAATTTCTCCATAATTCCTTGCATTTTGTCGAATAATGTAGTATACTCCCGGTTGTGGACGACTCAAAAGTCCTCACCATTTGATTTTTGGTAAAATTCCCCTTTTACACTGGGCCTGGAGTAACACTTCGGGTCCTTTTAATGTTTAACGAAAATATTTTCATTTCATAACGCGGACCTTTGGCCGCAACCAAAAATAAAAATCAAGAGGTAAGAAGATGACAGAAAAAGAACAGGCTTTACAGTATTATACTCTGGAGGAGGAGCGGGAGAGCAAAGACCTCCACTCCACCGTGTACCGCCTGCGCCACAAACAGACCGGCGCCCGGATCGCGGCAATCTATAATGAGGACGACAATAAGGTTTTCTATATTGGCTTCCGCACCCCGCCCACGGATTCCACCGGCGTTCCCCATATCCTGGAGCACAGCGTCTTGTGCGGCTCCAGGGAATTCCCGGTGAAGGACCCCTTCATCGAGCTGGCCAAGGGCTCCCTCAATACCTTTTTAAACGCCATGACCTATCCGGACCGCACCCTGTACCCGGTGGCCAGCTGCAACGATACGGATTTTCAGAACCTGATGCATATTTACCTGGACGCCGTCTTTTTCCCCAATATTTATCATGAGGAGAATATTTTCCGCCAGGAGGGCTGGCACTATGAGATGGAAAGCCCCGAGGCGCTTCTGAGCGTCAACGGCGTGGTTTATAATGAGATGAAGGGCGCCTTCTCCAGCGCGGACGAGGTATTTTCCAGAGAAATCATGAACTCCCTGTACCCGGATACCAGCTATGGACTGGAGAGCGGCGGCGACCCGGAGTGCATCCCTGACCTGACCTATGAGCAGTTTCTGGAATTCCATCATACCCTGTATCACCCCTCCAACAGCTTTATTTATCTGTATGGAAATATGGACCTGTGGGAGAAGCTCCTTTTTATCCATGAGCATTACCTGAGCCGTTTCGAGTATCTTAAGATGGATACCCGCATCCGGATGCAGGAGCCCTTTGAGAAGCCGGTGCATGTGCGCAAGCCCTATCCGGTGATGGAGGGAGAGGATACGGAGGAGAAGGCCTATTTATCCTACAATGTGTCCATTGGCACGTCCCTGGATGAGGAGACGGCCACGGCCCTGGAGATTCTGGATTACGCCCTTTGCTCCTCCCCCGGAGCGGTGGTCAGACAGGCGCTGGTGGACGCCGGGATTGGCAAGGACGTGTATTCCACGGTGGAAAACGAGATTTTGCAGCCTTATTTCAGTATCATTGCAAAGGACGCGGACGAGAAGCGGGTGGAGGAGTTTGAGCAGATCATCCGCGACACTCTTGAGAAGGTGGTGAAGGAGGGCATTGACCCTAAAACCCTTCAGGCCGCCATCAGCTGCCAGGAATTTCAGTATAAGGAAAATGACTGCGGCCGCTGGCCCAAGGGGCTGATCATGGGGCTGCAGGCCATGGGCACCTGGAATTACAGCGACGAGGCCCCCTTGATTTCCCTGGAGTTGGACGAAATCTATGAAACTCTGAAAAAGAAGGCCGGGGAGGGCTATTTTGAGAAGCTGGTGGAAAAATATCTGCTGAACAATCCTCACAGGAGCATCGTGGAACTCTATCCCCAGGAGGGCCTGACGGAAAAAAGAGACGCGGCCTTTGCCGAAAAGCTTAAGGAAAAGAAAGCGGCCATGTCGGCGGAGGAAATTCAGCAAATTATCGAGGACGAAAAAAAGCTCCGTGAGTATCAGGACAGGGAGGATACCGAGGAAGCCTTGGCGACCATTCCGCTCTTACAGATTAAAGATCTGAAAAAAACGGCGCTGAAGCCGGTAAATGACCTGAGAGACTGCGGCGGCGTGAAGGTGCTGACCCATCCGGTCTATACCAACGGAATCGCCTATCTTCGCATGATCTTCAGCGCGCAGGATGTTCCTCAGGAGCTGATGCCTTATCTCCCTGTCCTGAAGAGTGTGCTGATTATGATGGACACGGACAGACACAGCTATGGGGATCTGTTTAATGAGATCAATCTGGTCTGCGGCAGCATGGAGCCCACTATCAACCTGTATCAGGATCATCAGGATTTCGAGAAACTGACTCTGACGCTGGATATGAAGGCCAAGATGCTTTATGACAATATTCCGGCGGCGGTGGAGCTGATCCGGGAAGTTGTCATGGGAACTGATTTTTCAGATTTAAAGCGCCTGCAGGAGGTTTTGCTGGAGAGCAGAAGCGAAGCCCAGAGCGCCATGACGCAGGGCGGCCACCAGGCGGCGGCGACGCGGGCAACCTCTTATTTCAGTAAGGCGGGCGCGGTGCAGGAGGAGCTCTCCGGGGTAAAGGCCTATCGGTTTTTGTGCTCTCTTGCGGAAAAGAAGCCGGAGGAGCAAAAGGAAACGGCCCAGGCGCTGCAAAGGCTGAGCGAAATTCTTTTCCGCAAAGAAAATCTGATGGTGGACGTCACCGCCGAGGAGACAGGAATTGCCGGAGTCCTTGCGTGTATCGGGGACTTTGCCGGACAGCTGCATACGGAGAAGGCGGAGAAGGGAAAATATGTTCCCGCAATTTCCAAAAAACAGGAGGGCTTCCTGACATCCGGCCAGGTGCAGTATGTCTGCCGGGCCGGCAACTTCAGAAAGAAGGGCCTGGAGTACACCGGCGCCCTGCAGGTGCTCAAGACCATGCTGGGCTATGAATACCTCTGGACACAGGTACGCGTCAAGGGCGGCGCCTACGGCGGTATGCTGCGCTTTGGACTAAACGGCGACAGCTATTTCGTCTCCTACAGAGATCCGCACCTGAAACGCACCGTGGAGGTGTTTGAGAACGCGGCGGAAGCCATCTCACAGCTGGAGATCGATGAGCGCACCATGACCCAGTATATCATCGGCGCCATCAGCGAGCTGGATACTCCGCTGACACCCTCCGGCCTGGGCGCCATGTCCCTGGCGGCCTACATGACAGGCAGAACTTATGAGGAAACGCAGCGCGCAAGAGACGAACTCTTAAGCTGCACCCCGGACAAACTGCGCGGCCTCTCCGCCTATGTGGAGGCTTTCATGGAGGACGACGCCCTATGCGTTGTGGGCAATTCTGAGAAAATACTGCAAAATAAAGAATTATTTGATGTTACAGAGCAGTACCTGTAGGAGGTTTTTATGACAAAATCCGGCTTCGCCACCCTCATCGGCCGCCCCAATGTGGGCAAATCCACCCTGATGAACCACATCATCGGCCAGAAGATCGCCATCACCTCCAGAAAGCCCCAGACCACCAGGAACCGCATTCAGACCGTCTACACCTGTGACCAGGGGCAGATCGTCTTTGTGGACACCCCCGGCATCCACAAGGCCAGAAACAGGCTGGGCGACTATATGGTGAACGTGGCCCAGAAGACGCTCTCGGAGGTGGACGTCATTCTCTGGCTGGTGGAGCCCGAGCCCCATATCGGCGCCGGGGAGCTGGCCATCGTGGAAAAATTAAAACAGACCAAAACGCCGAAAATCCTGGTTATCAACAAGGTAGATAAGGTTAAAAAGACAGAGATTCCCGCCGTAATCGACTCTTACCGGGGACTGGTGGATTTCGCTGACATTGTGCCTGTGTCCGCAAAACATGGCACCAACATCGACACCCTCCTTTCCTGCATTTTCAGCTACCTTCCGGAGGGAGAATATTTTTACGATGAGGATACGGTGACCGACCAGCCTGTCCGTCAGATCACTGCGGAGCTGATCCGGGAGAAGGTCCTGCGCCTCATGGGGGAGGAGATTCCCCATGGCGTCGCTGTCAGCGTGGACAGCATGCAGTACAGGGAAAAGATCGTGGATATCGACGCCACCATCGTCTGCGAGAAAGATTCGCACAAGGGCATGATCATCGGCAAGGGAGGCAGCATGCTCAAAAAAATCGGCACCGCCGCCCGGCCCGAGATCGAGGATCTGGTGGGAATGCATGTGAATTTAAAGCTGTGGGTCAAGGTCAAAAAGGACTGGCGCGACAGCGACATCCTGATGAAAAATTTCGGCTACGACCCCAAGGAAGGCAGATAATACCAGCATAGAAACACCTCTGTCTGTCATATACTAATGACATCGGAGGCGTTTACCTATGAGAAAATTATCGGAGTGGCAAAAGTTTGAGAGGACGGGAAGAATCGCGGATTATCTGGCATATGCGTGTGACAGAAGCATGGAAGATCCTGAAAGCGATCCGGCCCGTGCGGGAATGGGAACTGAAAGGAGCGCCGCGTTTTCTTCGGACGGTGTGAGCGTGAAAGCCGGAGAAGATACCGCCGGTTCTGAGGGGAAGGACAGGAGCTTCGTCTATGCAGGATATCATCACGGTGACGGGAATGGTTCTGAAAGCAGAACCGATCGGAGAATATGATAAACGCATCGTGCTCCTGACAAAGGAGAAGGGCAAAATTTCCGCCTTTGTAAGGGGGGCGCGCCGTCAGGGCAGCCGCTTTATGGCGGCGGCCAATCCGTTCTGCTTCGGCGAGTTTGAGATTTATCCGGGGAGAAGGGCCTACAATGTTCAGGGAGTACATATTGAGCAGTACTTTGAACAGCTGCGCTCCGATTATGAGAAGGCCTGCTATGGCATATATTTTCTGGAGATTGCTGATTATTACGGCAGGGAAAATAATGACGACAAAGAATTGCTGAAGCTTTTGTATCAATCCCTGCGGGCCCTCATTCATCCGGCCTACGACCCCAGGCTTGTGCGGGCTGTATATGAGATTAAGGCTATCGCGGTCAACGGGGAGTTCCCGGGGCTGATCCGGGGCGTCTCGCCGGACAGTGCCTGCGGTTACGCCATCTCCCATATCGTTACCTCCGGCATTGAAAAGCTCTACAGCTTCCGCCTCTCCGAGGAGGTCTTAGAGGAGCTGGCCGGCTGCGCGCGGGAATATCGCGCCAGATGTATCCCTCAAAAATTCAAAAGTCTTGAAATATTGGAAACCTTCGGTTGAAAAATAAATTATTTTTTTGTATAATAGCTTCGGTTGAGCACCGGGAGGCTTTCTTTGGCATGCGTGGATACAATAAGGGAGACCATAATATGAAGACGAAACATATCCTGGCGGCGCTTCTCGCTGTGACTGTACTGATGACGTCAGGCTGCGGAACCGTCTCGCAGGAGGCTGTCAGTCAGGACACCATTGAGCTGAAAAAGGATGGAAGCCTGACCTACACGATCGTGGCGGACTTTGACGAGGCCTATTATGACGTGGATGAGCTGAAGGACATGGCGGAGGAGGAGACACAGGACAGCGGCCTGGGCATCCGGGTCGGGTCGGCGGTGGTGACCAACAATGTGCTCAGCTTCACCTATGAGATTGACTCCGCCGCGGACTACCAGACCTTTATGGAGACCTCCTGCTATCTGGGCACCATCGCCTCGGCCTTCAGCGACAGATATAAGCTGCAGGTGACAGTGACCACGGTGAAAGACCAGTCGCAGCTCACCCTGGCGGATGTGAGCCACACAGACTATTCCCTGTTTATCTGGAATGAGATTATCGCGGTCCGTTGCCCGGGAAAGGTGATGTATTACAGCGCCAACCTGGAGCTGACTGATGATTATGATGTGGAGCCTGTTTCGGACAGTACGGGGCCATATTATGTCGTTTATAAATAAATCTGTATAATATGATACCAGGGACCAAAGGTCAGAAATCCGTGTATCATACCTTTTTATTACTTTAATTA
>JAJQBK010000020.1 GCA_021203305.1 Lachnospiraceae bacterium | reverse complement strand
TGTAATACACATCTTTGAGGTTATCATTCAGCTCCACGATATAAAGCTGCAATACTGTTTCAGCAGCGTACAGCAGAATTTTATCGTCCGTCCTGCCCGCAACCAGCTTTTCTGAAACGGCAAACTGCTGATCCAAAACGAGGCTCACCAGCTCATACAGTACATCCTCTTTGGTTTTAAAATGCCCAGTGAATGCTCCCATGCTGATGCCGAGCTTCGAGATAATATGCCTTAATGTGGTGTTGGTGAAGCCTTTCTCCAGAAAGCTCTCCGCCGTCGTATTGAGGATGATTTGCCTGTTCAGTTCGCTCTGCTCCCGTGTAACCCTGCCCTTACCCATTCGGCGCTTCAGCGCATGTCTAAATTCATTTTCTGGGAATTATTTGGAACGCGCTCTTTTATTTTTAAGTAGTATAGCAAAAATGTCTCTGACTTACAATAGTTTCGGAGAAAATTTACAAATTTTTCCCAACTTTTGATTTATCTAAATAGAATATACACACTGTTGAATTGTATTTTTTCAATTTATATACCAGCTGTTGAATTGTAATTATCCATTGTATCAAAAAAGCGCCTTTCCAGATAAGAAAAGCGCCTTTTTATCGTATTTTATTCAACATACCAGCTGTTGAATTGTAATTTACATAAGAATAATCAAAACTCTATACCAGCTGTTGAATTGTTATACCAGCTGTTGAATTGTAATTTTTCAATCCTCAGGAAAAGCCCCTACAGGTGCAGCACTCTCTCCTTGATCTCCTGCGTGCGCCCCTGATTCCAGAACTGAGTGCCGATATAGCCGCAGGTCCTGCGGGCCACGTTCATCTTGTTCTGGTCGCGGTTGTGGCAGTTGGGGCACTCCCAGAGAAGCTTGCCGTCCTCCTCCACGATCTGAATCTCGCCGGTATAGCCGCAGACCTGGCAGTAGTCGCTCTTGGTGTTCAGCTCCGCGTACATGATGTTGTCGTAGATGTACTGCATGACGGAGAGCACCGCCGGGATGTTATTCTGCATGTTGGGCACCTCCACATAGCTGATGGCGCCGCCGGGGGAGAGCTTCTGGAACTGCGCCTCGAATTTCAGCTTCTCAAAGGCGTCGATCTCCTCGGTCACATGCACATGATAGCTGTTGGTGATGTAGTTCTTGTCCGTGACGCCCGGAATCTTGCCGAAGCGCTTCTGCAGGCACTTGGCAAACTTGTAGGTGGTGGACTCCAAAGGGGTACCGTACAGGCTGAAATCGATATTCTGCTCCTTTTTCCATCTGGCACAGGCGTCGTTCATGTGCTGCATGACCTCCAGAGCAAAGGGGGTGGCCGCCGGGTCGGTGTGGGATTTGCCCGTCATGTAACGGACGCACTCGCACAGGCCGGCGTAGCCTAAGGAGATGGTGGAATACCCGCCGTGCAGCAGCTTATCAATCGTCTCGCCCTTTTCCAGGCGCGCCAGCGCGCCGTGCTGCCAGAGGATCGGCGCCACATCGGAGCGCGTCCCCTCCAGACGCTTATGACGGCACATTAACGCCCGGTAACACAGATCCAGGCGCTCGTCAAAAATCTCCCAGAACTTCCGCATGTCCCCATTGGAGGAGCAGGCCACGTCCACCAGGTTGATGGTCACCACGCCCTGGTTAAAACGTCCGTAATACTTGGGCTTGCCCGTCTCCGGATCCACGTAGGGCGTCAGGAAGGAGCGGCAGCCCATGCAGGTGTAGCAGTGGCCCTCGCCGTTTTTGTCGATCTTGTCGCGGAGCATGATTTTCTCTGAAATATAGTCCGGCACCATACGTTTGGCGGTGCAGGCCGCGGCCAGCTGGGTCAGATACCAGTAGGGCGTGCCCTCGCGAACATTATTTTCCTCCAGCACATAAATCAGCTTGGGAAAAGCCGGGGTGATGTAGACGCCCTTCTCATTTTTGATGCCCTGGATGCGCTGTCTGAGCACCTCCTCAATGACCATGGCCAGGTCGTCCCTGGTCTGCCCTTCTTCCACTTCATTCAAATACATAAAGATGGTGATGAACGGTGCCTGCCCGTTGGTGGTCATCAGGGTGATCACCTGATACTGAATCATCTGGACGCCCTGCTTGACCTCCTCCTTCACCCGCATCTCAGCCACGTTATTGATGGTCTCCTGATCGGCCTCGATACCGTTGGCCGCGAATTCCTCCGCCACCTTCTGACGATATTTATCCCTGCTGACCTGCACAAAGGGCACCAGATGAGCCAGGGAAATACTCTGCCCGCCGTACTGGGAACTGGCGATCTGAGCCACCGCCTGGGTCGCCACGTTGCAGGCCGTGGAGAAGCTGTGGGGCTTCTCAATCATGGCCTCGCTGATGACGGTACCGTTCTGCAGCATGTCCTCCAGATTGACCAGGCAGCAGTTGTGCATGTGCTGGGCAAAATAATCCGCATCATGGAAATGGATAATGCCTAACTCATGTGCCTCCACAATATCCGACGGAAGCAGGAAACGCCTGGTGATATCCTTGCTGACCTCCCCGGCCATATAGTCCCTCTGCACGCTGTTGACGGCGGGATTCTTGTTGGAATTTTCCTGCTTGACCTCCTCGTTGTCAAACTCCAGCAGGCTTAAGATCTGCTGGTCTGTGGAATTGGACTTACGGATCAGCGCCCTCTTGTAGCGGTAGGTGATATAATTTCTCGCCACCGAGAAGGCCCGCTGGTTCATGATCTGATTCTCCACCAGATCCTGGATCTCCTCCACATTCAGCGCCCTGGTCTGCCCCTCGCAGATGGTGCGCATATTGGCAGAAATGACGGCGATCTGCTCCTTCGTCATCTTTTCCGCGTCCGGCACGCTGTCATTGGCCTTGACCACCGCCTGCGTGATCTTGTCCAGGTCAAACTGCATCTCCGTGCCGCTTCTTTTAATAATCTTCATTGCTTTCTCCCCATAATATTGTACACTTATTCATAAAGCCGCCTCTGATCACATTGACATTTTCATCGGTGCTGTTCCAGTTTACTACATCTTGTGGGGAATTGCAATACCAAAATCTAGATATTGTAAATTTTCGGTATAATGTTACTATTCACAGCCGCTTCCCCTCACATGCGCAAAAGCGTCCAGCAAGCTGTCCGGCGCGGCAAAATGCGCCGCTCACCTTTTTGCTTATGTGGGGGGGAAGTGACTGATTCACAGTCACCTTGAGAGATATAATCAGCCTCTTACAAGCAAACTACGCTTGACGAGTCTGTTTATATCTCTCAAGTCGTCTGTGAATAGTAACATTATGATACACAATCAATTCCAGGCCAGCGTACTGATAAACTCATGCTGGAGCGTGTCATAGACCATAATATATACGCCGTCGTAAACACTGGTCTGCGCCTCGCCGTTCACTTTCACATCTTCAAACACAGACGCCTCCGAATCCATCAGACTGACGTTTTCTATCCTTACAGTCACAAAATCATCCAGATCATACGTATAGCTGTCAACACTGCTGTTATCCATGATAAAATGAAGCTCCCCGTCCGCATAGATCCATTTCCCGCCGTTCAGATATTCATATACATTGATGCCCAAAGGCTCCAGCAGCTGCGCAATATCGCCGATATATTCCACATAATTTCCATTTAAAGTAATCACATAGGAAAGATTACTCCCGGCCGCGATCGTTTCAGCATATTCCCTCACAGAGCTATTCAGCGCTGCCGCCAGAGCCTGCTCCTGCACCAGGCTCTTATAATATTCCAGATCTTCATCCCAGAGATAATACCGCTCGTCTCCTCTGTGATCCTCCAGATCCATATTTTCGGCAAAATATTCCCCGAAAAAGGCAGTCACCTTTTCCGCTCCGTTCGCGTTACAGTGAGTGGAATCCGCAAAATCCGTGTTATAATCCAGACTGATTTCTTCCGCCAGCTCATTAAAATCAAAATAAGGAATCCCGTTATTTTCAGCAAATTCTCTTGCCGCATTATACAATTCTCTCGTCTCCGCATCATCATAATAAAATGGGGCGACAAAAAAAATCAGTTCAAAGTTCTCCTCCTGTGCCAGTTCCACAAGGCTCTCCAGCCATTCCCGGTTGGCGTCGCTTAAAATACCTGCCTCCGTATTGTTCAGCAGCTCTGATGACAACGGATAGGACCAGCCAACCGTCCATCCCACTGCTTCTCCTCTTCCAAAAAGACTGTAGTCATATTGTTCAAAATCATAACGTCCCAGTTCCTTATATCTGGTGTGTATCACAGGCCAGCGAAGAATATAATCCGTCCAGCTCTCCTCTTCTGTCTCCTTCTGAATCAGCTCTATGGAATTCGCGGAAATATCCATGGATAAAAGCGCACGGTACAGATTTCCCAGCACTCCGGTCTCGTCATATGTCAGAGACGACCTCAGGCGACTGCGTCTTGAGCAATTCAATGAGATTATGGTAAGCCGTATCCTTATCCTGCCCGGAAATTGACAAATCAAAGGCGGAGACTCCATCCTTTTCCCATAATATTGCGGGATTAATCCCGGAAAATACATGGCTGCTTCCCACAAACACCACATCGATCAGTTCCTCCTCTGTATTATACAGCTGCTGCATGGAAGAAATATAACCGCCCGCGGTGTCTTTCCAGGCCAAAATATGATAAACCCTCATAAGTACCGCGGCTATAATGCCGGCAAAGGCCGCGCCCCTGATCCATTTTTTCATCGGTAACTCCTAAAAATTAAAATAAATAAACTGCGTGGAATCGAAATCTACACCATAAACACCATACACTGCACAACCCACAATGAAAACAGCCAGGACAATCCAGCGAAACCAGATATTCTGCCTCATCAGAAATTCCGACACATTCTCTTTCTTTCGTTCCCGTATGATATCTGCAAAAAGCAGCAGAAGCAATCCGGCCCACAGAACGTTGACCTCCACTCTGTCCAGCCCCAGTTCAAACAGACTGCCGTCAAAAAGCGTCCACGGATTCCACTTCAAAAACATCATCTTCAGAAAGGCCACTGCCTCCTTCATACTGCCCGCCCTGAAAAATATCCACGCGAAACCGCTGAGAAGAAAAGTCACCAGCGCCTGTCCCGCCCGAAAGCTTTCCGCCTCAGAATTTACATTCATTAACGATTGAATTCTTGCTTTCAAAGGCTTTGTAAGATCACCGGCCACCTGATACAGTCCATGCAATCCGCCCCAGATCACATAGGTCCACCCGGCTCCATGCCACAATCCGCTGACAAGAAAAGTAAGCATCAGATTCACGTATTTTCTGAGCCTTCCCTTTCTGTTGCCCCCAGTGGAATATACAGATAATCCCGAAACCATGTGCTTAAGGAAATGTGCCATCTGTGCCAGAATTCCGCGATACTTTTTGCGAAATAGGGCGCGTTAAAGTTCTCCATCAGATCGAAGCCCATCATCCGGGCAGCACCGATGGCAATGGAGGAATATCCGGCGAAATCGCAGTAAATCTGTATGGAGAACCCAAACACCGCCAGAATTGCCTCCACAGAGCCATAGCTTCCCACATTTTCCCATACCTGATCCACAAAAATAGCCAGCCTGTCCGCGATTACTACCTTCTGGAACATCCCCCAGCACATCAGGATGAAACCGGAAGCAATTCTGTCATAATCCCACAGATGAATATTTTCCACATTCTTCACCTGCTTCAGCAGATTTTTGGATCTCTCAATGGGCCCGGCCACCAGCTGCGGAAAGAAGGACACAAAAAGCGCGTATCTGATTGGATTTTTCTCCGGCTCCACCTCTCCCCGGTATACATCCATCGTATAGCTCAGTGCCTGAAATGTATAAAAGGAAATTCCCACCGGCAGCACTATGCTCAGGGATTTCTCCACCATCCAGGACGGTACCGGCAGCAGGATGTTCATATTTTTCACTAAAAAATAAGCGTATTTAAAATAGGCCAGAATCCCCAGATTGCTGGCAAAGGACAGCGCCACCACCCGCTTTCTGGCCTTTTGAGAAGGAAAACGCTCCATTAAAAGGCCGCTGAGATAAGTAATCAGCGTGGAGGCAGCAATCAGAAGCGCGTACTGAGCGTTCCAGCTCATATAAAAATAATAGCTGGTAATCAGAAGCCAAAGGCTCCTGGCCCTCCTGGGGATGATGAAATAGATCAGAATAACAATTGGGAAAAAAATCAGAAATTCCAGGGAATTGAACTGCATATGAATAACCACCCTCTATATTTATTTAAGGACCTGAACCGGAAGGCGTCCTCCGGCCTTAGATCCTATAGGGAGAAATCTCCGTGGAAACAGGGCTGCGACTTGATCCGCCGCTTTTCCCGCCGCCCTGCTTTCCATTCAAATATCTATATCCCGGCAATATCAATAAGGTGCAGCTCCTCCTGCTTATGCTCCAGGCTGGTCACCAGAGCAGTGGCCGTATCCAGCGCGGTAATGCAGTACACCCCGGTCTCAATGGCGGTACGGCGGATCAGAAAGCCGTCCCTGTGCTTATTTCTCCCCTGGGTGGGCGTATCGATGACCAGATCGATTTTGTGGCCCAGAATCAGGTCCATGACCGTAGGCGACTCCTGATGAATCTTATTGACCTTTCTGGCCTTAATGCCCGCCTCCTGCAGCGCCCGGGCGGTGCTCCTGGTGGCGTAAATGATGTAACCCAGCTTATCAAAGCGCTTGGCGATTTCCACCGCTTCCGGCTTGTCCGCGTCCTTCACCGTGATGATCATCTGCTTATATTTGGGCAGATCCACTCCCGCGCCCAGGAAGGCCTTGTACAGGGCTTCCTCAAAGGTGGGAGCGATCCCCAGGCACTCGCCAGTGGACTTCATCTCCGGACCCAGGCTGATCTCCGCGCCGCGGATTTTTTCAAAGGAAAAGACCGGCATCTTAATGGCAAAATATTTCGCCTCCGGCTGGATACCCGGCTCATAGCCCATTTCCCGGATGGTCTCCCCCAGAATGGCCCGGGTTGCCAGGTCTACAATGGGAATGCCGGTGACCTTGCTGATGTAGGGCACGGTCCGGGAGGAGCGGGGATTGACCTCGATGACGTACACATCCTCGCCGATCACAATGAACTGGATATTGATCATGCCCTTCACATGAAGCGCCATAGCCAGCCGTCTGGTGTACTCTCCCAGCTTTTCCTTCACCGTGGGCGTCAGGGAGGGCGCCGGATAAACAGAAATGGAGTCTCCGGAATGGACGCCGGTTCTCTCGATATGCTCCATGATCCCCGGAATTAAGATGTCCGTGCCGTCGCAGACGGCGTCCACCTCCACCTCCTTGCCCATCAGGTACTTGTCCACCAGAATGGGATGGTCCTGAGCGATGCGGTTGATAATGGCCATAAATTCCTCGATCTCCTGGTCGCAGGTGGCAATCTGCATGCCCTGGCCGCCCAGCACATAGGAAGGTCTGACCAGCACCGGATAGCCCAGGCGGTTCGCCACCTCCTTGGCCTCTTCGGCGGTAAAGACCGTGCCGCCGGCCGCCCTCGGGATCTGTGTCTTTTCCAGAATTTCATCAAACAGCTCCCGGTCCTCGGCGGCGTCCACATCCTCCGCCTTCGTGCCCAGAATCGGAACCCCCATCTTCATCAGAGACTCGGTCAATTTAATGGCGGTCTGTCCGCCGAACTGCACCACCGCCCCGTCCGGCTTTTCCACGTTGACCACGTTCTCCACATCCTCCGGGGTCAGCGGCTCAAAATACAGTTTGTCCGCGATATCAAAGTCAGTGGAAACCGTCTCCGGGTTATTATTGATAATAATGGTTTCATAGCCTGCCCGGGCAAAGGACCAGGTGGTATGCACGGAGCAGTAGTCGAACTCCACCCCCTGGCCGATACGAATGGGGCCGGAGCCTAATACAAGCACCTTTTTGCGGTTCCTTGTCTCCTCCACCTCCGTCTCAGAGCCGAACACGGAATAATAATAGGGAGTCGCCGCCTCAAACTCCGCGGCGCAGGTATCCACCATCTTGAAAGCCGCCACAATGCCGTTGTCATAGCGCAGCTTTTTGATTTCACCTTCCGTCTTTCCGGTAATCCTCGCAATCACAGAATCCGGGAACTCCATCCGCTTGGCTTCCTTTAAAAGCTCAACCGTCAGCTCCTCTGAGGCCAGACGCTTCTCCATCTCCACCAGAATGGCAATTTTGTCGATAAACCAGAGATCATATTGGGTAATTTCGTGAATCACCTCCTCGCTGACGCCCTGGCGGATGGCCTCCGCGATCACCCAGATGCGCTGGTCATCCACGATTTTCATCCTGTCCAACAACTCCTCCCCGGTCAGCTTCGAGAAATCATAGCTCAGCAGACAGTCCACATGCTGCTCCAGGGAACGGATGGCCTTCATCAGCGCCCCCTCAAAATTATCGCAGATGCTCATCACCTCGCCGGTAGCCTTCATCTGGGTGGTCAGGGTGTGCTTGGCTGTGATAAATTTATCGAAGGGCAGGCGTGGCATCTTGACCACACAGTAGTCCAAGGCCGGCTCAAAGCTGGCGTAGGTTTTGCCCGTAATTGCATTTTTTATTTCATCGAGAGTATATCCCAGGGCAATTTTTGCAGCCACCTTTGCAATCGGATAGCCGGTAGCCTTGCTGGCCAGCGCTGAGGAGCGGCTGACACGGGGATTCACCTCGATGACGCAGTACTCAAAGCTGGTGGGGTGGAGGGCAAACTGCACGTTGCAGCCGCCGGTAATCTTCAGCTCGTTGATGATTTTCAGCGCGGAGGTGCGCAGCATCTGATATTCCTTGTCAGACAGCGTCTGGGAAGGAGCCACTACGATAGAATCGCCGGTGTGTACGCCCACCGGGTCGATATTTTCCATGTTGCAGACAGTGATGCAGTTGCCGGCGCTGTCCCGCATCACTTCATACTCGATTTCCTTCCAGCCGGCGATACAGTGCTCCACCAGCACCTGCCCCACCCGGGACAGACGCAGGCCGTTTTCCAGAATCTCCTCTAATTCCAGCTGGTTGCGGGCGATTCCGCCGCCGGAGCCGCCCAGAGTATAGGCCGGGCGCAGCACCACAGGATAGCCGATGAGATTGGTGAAGTCAATTCCCTCCTCCACGCTCTCCACCACCTTCGAGGCGGCGCAGGGCTCCCCGATGCGCTCCATCAGATCCTTAAACTCCTGGCGCCCCTCGGCATTGCGGATGGTCTCCGCGGTGGTGCCAAGGAGGGTGACGTTGTGCTCCTTTAAAAAGCCGTTCTCCTCCAGCTCCATCCCCAGGTTTAAGCCGGCCTGGCCGCCCATGTTGGGCAGGATGGAATCGGGCTGCTCCTTTAAAATAATCTGCTCTAATACTCTGGCGGTCAGCGGTTCAATATAAACCTTGTCCGCGATATCCTTGTCCGTCATGATGGTGGCGGGATTGGAATTCACCAGAATAACCTCCACCCCTTCTTCCTTCAAAGACCGGCAGGCCTGGGTGCCCGCGTAGTCAAACTCCGCCGCCTGGCCGATCACGATGGGGCCGGAGCCGATCACCATCACGCGCTTTACATTGGGGTTCTTTGGCATATCAACGCACCTCCATCATCTGAATAAATTTGTCAAACAGGCTGCCGGAATCCTGAGGGCCGGGACAGGCCTCCGGATGGAACTGCACTGTGAAAATATTTTTGCCGGTATACTTTAAGCCCTCGTTGGTGCCGTCGTTGACATTGACAAAAGCGGGCACCGCAATCGCGGGGTCAAGCTTCTCCGTATCCACCACATAGCCGTGATTCTGGGAGGAAATATAGACTCTCCCGGTTTCCAGCTCCTTCACCGGATGGTTGCCGCCCCGGTGGCCATATTTTAATTTATAGGTATCCGCGCCGGCAGCCAGAGCCATCAGCTGATGTCCCAGGCAGATGGCAAAGATGGGCACGTCGGATTTATATAATTTGTAAACCTCATCGATGATAGCGCCGCAGTCCTTGGGGTCTCCCGGCCCGTTGGAAAGCATGATGCCGTCCGGCTGATCCGACAGAATCTCAACAGCCTTTGTTCTGGCCGGGTAAACCGTCACATCGCACCCTCTGGCCGCCAGGGAGGCTGCGATATTTTTCTTGGCGCCCAGATCCAGCAGGGCCACCTTTTTCCCTTTTCCGTTTAACTCGCGCACAAGGGAGGGCTTTTTCTCACGGACGCCCGCCTGATAAGCTTCGGGGTCAAAGTCCGCGCTTCCGCTCAAGGGTCCGTTGTCCGATAACTTCAGAACACCGGGCACATAGTAAGGCTCGTCACAGGTCACCCTGTCCACCACATTTCCGGTCCGGTAGGCATGGAGCCTGGGCAGAATTTTCTCCAGGTCATATTCCTCATCAGTGGTAATCATGCCGTTCATGGTGCCCTTTTCCCGAAGGATTCTGGTCAGCGCCCGGGTGTCGATACCCGCGATGCCGGGGATGCCGTACTGCTCCATAAATTCCTGCAGGGATAAATCGCAGCGGAAATTGCTGGGGACTCTGGACACCTCCCTGACGATAAAGCCGTCCGGCCAGGGCCGTCTGGACTCCATATCATCCAGGCAGACGCCGTAATTGCCGATCAGCGGGTAGGTCATGCAGACCGCCTGTCCCGCGTAGGAGGGATCGGTCAGAACCTCCAGATATCCCGCCATGGAGGTGTTAAATACGATCTCGCTGACGATCTCTTTGTCAGCACCGAAGTGGGTTCCCGCAAATATAGTGCCGTCTTCCAATATCAAAAATGCTTTCATGTGCTCACCCTTCTCCCTTTGTCATAAAGCTGCTCACTGCGCATCTTAAGTTCCATATTTTCA
This sequence comes from Lachnospiraceae bacterium, assembly GCA_021203305.1. Taxonomy (GTDB): domain Bacteria; phylum Bacillota; class Clostridia; order Lachnospirales; family Lachnospiraceae; genus RGIG6307. The sequence continues at coordinate 20,853 of JAJQBK010000020.1, read as the reverse complement.
AACGCTCATAGTATACCACGGCCATAAAAAAAGGGCAATGGATTTTCCGGGCAGAGTCCGCAAAGAGTTTCACACCCTATCTCCACCAGGAACACATATTCCTTGCAATTTTAAAATGACCGTCTTATAATGAGCGAAAACAATCCACATTATAATCAGGAAAGGCAATTGCTCCGCAGATTTCGTTCCCGTATGGTTTGCGGCGTCTGTTGCAAAAGGTATACCAATGAAAAAACTGCTTTCGAAAGAGGATACGCAGCTTAAAATCATCTTTGTCGGGATGATTTTTGTGCTGCTTGCGGTCTTAATCCCTCTGTATATCATCAGTCGCTATAATTTTATGAGTATGGATGACGTGGGATATGCCACCTCCGCTGAAAAGATATGGGAGGAGACACACTCCGTGCTGAAGGTTTTTGCCGCTCAATTCTCCTACGCCTGGGACTATTGGAAGAGCTGGCAGGGAACCTTTGCGGCGGAATGGCTCTGTACCTCTCTTATGGGCATTTTCCAGAAAAGCGCCTACTATATGGGAACCTATATCGCGCTGACCGGTTTCGTGTTTACAGAGCTATTCCTTTTTCTCGTGATTCTCATGAAGGTTTTTCATGCGGACTTTTTTCGCTCCTGCATTATATCTGCTGGCGTCATCTGTCTGCAAATTCTGCTCACGCCTTACCCTGTAGAAGCATTTTACTGGTTCTGCGGGGCCGTACTGTATACCTGTCCCTATAATGAAGCAATGCTCTTATGCGGGATGCTGATTTTGCTGTATTATCATCCCAGTAAATTATGGCAAAGACTCCTCCTGTATACAGAAATTATTCTCATGACCATCCTGGTATCAGGCGGAACCTATATCACATTGATCGGGATGCTGTGCGTATACTTTCTGATAGCCGCCTGGTTCTGGTTTCGCCGGAATTCCGAAAAATATTTTGTTACAGTCTCCGCGGTTCTTTATCTGACTGGGTTTCTTGTGAATGTGCTGGCGCCGGGCAATCAGGCCCGTCTCTCCACTGTGTCAGACGCTGCGGACGCATCGGCCCTGATTGCGATCCTGCGTTCCTTCAAGGAAGCAGGAGAATACATTGCTGTATACTCCACCCCCCCCCGGTATCCTGCTTGCGCTGCTGTTTCTCCCGCTTTTTGCCAATATCGTCAAAAAGAAGAACTTCGCCTATCCTTTCCCTGTTCTGGTCACACTGGTTTCCTTCTGTGTGTTCGCGGCACAGTTTACCCCCACTCTTTATACCCTTGGTATTACAGGCGCGGGAAGAATTCAGAACATTTATCGCTGGACCTTTTACATATGGTTCTACGGAAATGAACTTTACTGGGTCGGCTGGTCCTTAAGAAGATTTGAAAAGAAATCTGAAAGCCATATCAGCTTCCTGCTGCCGGGGTGGATGCTCGGCGGAATCGGGATGATTTATCTCCTGAGCTTCTGGGGTGGAAATCTGGTAACCACAGTCTCCGCCATCCGCGATCTGTATACCGGAGAGGCTCAGATTTATTATGAGGAATATCTGGAACGCCTGGAGATACTGGAGGACGATACAATCTCAGACGCGGTTCTCGAGCCTTTCTCCTATTACCCGTATGTACTCTTTTTTGAGGACATCAAGGAGGACCCGGATCATTGGGCAAATAAGGCCTACGCCACCTATTATGGCAAAAATTCCGTAAGGCTGGCCGAAGAATAAAGTACGAATTCCCTTCAGGATTGCAGGGGGCCGGGCATCCAGAGGATGTCCGCTTTCACAATGGACGACTTCGGTACAGTGCCGACCTCAGTGAAGCGCGGAGCAATTCTGCAGGAACCAAACATTCAGGGCGGGAACAAATTTAATATGCTCCCGCCCCTGTTGTTAAGGACCTTTATTATCTGAAATAATTCACACCGGATTCAAAGATCTTCATATCCTGTTCCCCGTAAATATTGACGGCCACGCTCTCGCCCTTCCGTTCCACGTGAGCCATCTTGCCAAGCACTCTGCCGTCCGGCGATGTAATGCCCTCAATGGAGGCGTAGGAGCCGTTGACATTCCACTCCTCGTCCATGGACACATTGCCCTGGTAGTCAGAATACTGCGTGGCCACCTGTCCGTTGGCAAACAGCTTCTTAAGCCATTCATCGTTCGCCACAAAGCGCCCCTCGCCGTGGGAAGCAGGGCTGCAGTAGACGCCGCCCAGGGCCGCGCCCGCAAGCCAGGGAGATTTGTTGGACACCACCTTTGTGTATACCATTTTGGAAATATGGCGGTTGATGGTATTGTAAGTCAGAGTGGGAGCGTTCTCATCCTGTCCCAGAATCTGTCCTCCCGGCACCAGCCCCAGCTTGATCAGCGCCTGGAAGCCGTTGCAGACGCCCAGAGCCAGTCCATCCCGCTCATTTAAAAGCTTCATGACCGCCTCTTTAATCTTTTCATTCTGGAAAGCGGTGGCAAAAAACTTGGCGCTGCCGTCCGGCTCGTCACCGGCGGAAAAGCCGCCCGGGAACATGATAATCTGTGCTCCGCTGATACCCTGCTCAAAGACCTCCACGCTCTCCCGGATATCCGCCGCGGAACGGTTTCTGAACACCTTCGTGACCACCTTGGCGCCCGCCTGCTCAAAGGCCCTGGCACTGTCGTACTCACAGTTGGTGCCCGGGAATACAGGGATAAACACGGTGGGCTGAGCGATTTTGTGTTCACATACATAAACACTGTCCGCGCTGTACAGCGGGGATTCCACCTTTTCCACACCTTTTACGGCTTTGGTGGGGAATACCTTCTCCAGCGGCTTTTCCCAGCAGGCTAAAGCCTCCTTCAGGGAAATGCTGACCTCTCCCACACCAAATACCGGCTCCGCTGTCACCTCAGCCACTACACAGGCATCCACGTCCTGGGCCAGCAGCTCCTCCACCGCCTGGGGGGCACACTCCGCCACGATATCTCCCAGAGCGTTTTCAAATAACTCCTCCGGAGTAATATCCTCCGCGATCCTCACTCCCAGGCCATTGCCGAAAGCCATTTTGGAGAGAGCCGCCGCCAGACCTTTGGAATCCAGCACATAGGCGGACACAATCTTTCCATCCTCCATGGCGTTTAAAATGACGTCATAATTGCGCATGGCATCGGAATAAAACGGCAGGTCATACTCATCCTTTTCTATATGGAAGCGGACCAGCACATTGCCGGCCTTTTTCAGCTCCGGGGATACAATGTTGCCGGCCTTCGCCGTGGTAACCGCAAAGGAAACCAGGGTGGGCGGCACGTCAATTTCTCCAAAGCTGCCGGACATGGAATCCTTGCCTCCGATGGAGGGCAGGCCAAAGCCCAGCTGAGCGTCAAAGGCTCCAAGCAGGGCGAGGAAGGGCTGGCTCCAGCGCTCCGGCTTCTCATTCATCCTGCGGAAATATTCCTGGAAGGTGAAGCGGACATTTTTATAGTCTCCGCCATTGGCCACAATCCTGCTCAAGGACTCCAGCACCGCGTAGACCGCACCATGATAGGGGCTCCAGCTGGAAAGATAAGGATCGAAGCCGCAGCTCATCATGGTCACCAGGTCGGTTTTGCCCTCCTGCACGGGGAGCTTCGCCACCATGGCCTGGGTCTCGGTCAGCTGCCTTTGTCCGCCGTAGGGCATATAGACGCTGCCCGCGCCGATGGAGGCGTCAAACATCTCCACCAGTCCCTTCTGAGAGCACACATTTAAATCGGAGAGGGTATCCAGCCAGGCGGCTCTCACGTCCTTCCTCTCCAGATCCTTTTCCACCTCCGGGACAGCGTACTGATGCAGCACGTTCTCTTTCTCATCGGGCATCTGCGCGGTCACTGCGGTCTCCTGGTGAGCGCCGTTGGTATCCAGAAACGCCCTGGAAAGATTGACGATCTCGTCACCCCGCCAGCTGAGCACAAGCTTGGGCTCCTTTGTGACTACAGCCACCTCCACCGCTTCCAGATTCTCCTCCGCGGCGTATCCCATAAATTCCGCCACATCCGCCGGGTCCACCACCACGGCCATGCGCTCCTGGGACTCGGAAATGGCAAGCTCCGTGCCGTCCAGGCCGGCGTATTTTTTGGGTACCTTATCCAGATCAATCAAAAGTCCGTCCGCCAGCTCCCCGATTGCCACGGACACGCCGCCGGCGCCGAAATCATTGCACTTTTTGATCAGTCTGCTGACCTCGGGCCTGCGGAACATTCTCTGAAGCTTCCTCTCCGTGGGAGCGTTGCCCTTCTGCACCTCGGCGCCGCAGACCTCGATGGAAGAAACCGTGTGAGCCTTGGAGGAGCCGGTAGCCCCGCCGATGCCGTCTCTTCCGGTACGTCCGCCCAGCAAAATAATCACATCGCCGGGATCGGAGGTCAGGCGCTTTACATTCTCCCTCTTTGCCGCCCCCATGACCGCGCCGATCTCCATGCGCTTGGCCACATAATCGGGATGATAAATCTCCTTCACATATCCGGTAGCCAGGCCGATCTGATTGCCGTAGGAGGAATAACCCCCGGCGGCGCCCCTGACCAGCTTTCTCTGAGAAAGCTTGCCCTTCAAAGTCTCAGATACGGGCACAGCGGGGTCCGCCGCGCCGGTAACCCGCATGGCCTGATACACATAGCCCCGGCCGCTTAAGGGATCGCGGATAGCGCCGCCAAGGCATGTGGCCGCGCCGCCGAAGGGCTCAATTTCTGTGGGATGGTTGTGCGTCTCATTCTTAAAAAAGACCAGCCACTCCTCTGTCTCCACGTGGCCGTCATCGTACTCCATCTCCACAGGCACCACCACGGAGCAGGCGTTGATCTCATCGCTCTCCTCCATGTCGTTGAGCTTTCCGTCTTTTTTCAGCTTTTTCATGCCGATGGTGGCCAGGTCCATCAGGCAGATAAATTTATCCGGGCGGTCCTGATACAGCTCCTCCCGGGTATCCAGATAGCTCTCAAAGGTGGTCTGGATGGGGGTGGAATAATAGCCGTCCTCAATGGTAATATCCTTTAATTCCGTAGAAAAGGTGGTATGCCTGCAATGATCGGACCAATAGGTGTCCAGCACCCGGATCTCCGTCATGGAAGGGTCTCTCTTTTCCTCCTTCTGAAAATAACGCTGAATATGTAAAAAATCCCGGAAGGTCATGGCCAGGCCAAGGGAATCATAAAGCCCGCGGAATTCCTCTTCCTCCATCAGGCAAAAGCCGTCCAGAATCCTGACGCTTTCCGGCTCCTCATACCTGGTAATCAGCGTGTCCGGCTTCTCAAGACCTGTCAGTCTGGAATCCACCGGGTTGATACAGTAATGCTCAATTTTTTGAAGCTCCTCATCCGTAATGCCGCCGGAAATCACATAGGTCACCGCGGTTTTGATGACGGGCTCCTCGTCCTCCTTCAGAAAACGGATGCACTGCTCGGCGCTGTCCGCCCGCTGGTCAAACTGCCCCGGCAGAAACTCCACGCCGAAAATCCGGTCGCTCTCCTCATACGGAAACTCCTCCGGATAGCAAAAGTCCACCGGCGGCTCCGCGAATACCGTGCGACAGGCCCTCTCAAAGGTCTCCTCCGTCAGATTCTCCACATCATAGCGGATCAATACCCTGACTCCGGTGATGGAAGTGATGCCAAGATAGTCCACCAGGTCAGCCAAAAGCTCCTTCGCCTTCACCGCGTAGGGAGGCTTCTTTTCCACGTAGATCCGTTTTACATTACCCATGGTAAGTCCTTTCTTATTCAATCCTTTTCAGTAAATTTTTCAATATTCCTCATTCTGATTTCTGATCATTCGGAAGCGCTTCCGGGTCAGAACCGCCGCTGCCTTAATCCGCGTCTTTTACGCCGGCTCCTCCTCCAGAATCAGTCCCAGATTGGCCCAGATTAACGTAAACTGCTCCTCAATCTCCGCCTCGGAAGGCTTCATGGACAGCATACTGACCTTCATCCCCTCGATGGTATACATGATCTGTCTGGCCATGCCCGCCGGGTCATCGCAGTAGACCTCCCCCCGCTTCGCGCACTGGCTCAGCAGCTGCTCTAAGGCTCTGACCGCCGCCCGGAATTTTTCCTTCACAAAGTTCTCTTTTCCCTTTAACTGATGGGCGAAAGCATACTCATAGGTGGCCATGGCCAGAGTCTGATCCATGCCCATCAGCTCCGCCTTCTGGGCGTCCAGAAACACCTGCAGCACATCCAGGGGAGTGGACTTCTCGTTCAGCGTCTTCCCAAACACGTCCTCCCCGGCCTCCGCGTCCTGGCTCAGCACCTCCAGAAAGATTTCCTGGGTGCTGGAAAAATAAAGATACAGGCCGCCCCGGCTGATCTCACAGGCGTCGATGATGTCCTTCATCGTCACGCTCCTGTAGCCCTTCTCCACAAAGACCTGCCTGGCCTTCTCCACTATGTACTTCCTTTTCTGCTGCGATTTCTCTCCCATCGGCTTTCCTCCGCCCCGTATACCTTTTTTAAATCATCTTTTGCTTCTCAGAGACTGCCGCGGCATTCTCTCCCCACAGCGCCGTACCCCCGCGGCGCCGGAAGTGACGCGTCTGTCTTTTTACTTTTCCTGTGCTGACACGCGTCTAATGTTTACTGACACGCAATTCGACGCACCCACGGCACCTGAAACTGACACGCGTCTCATTGCCTACCGAACATTATACAAAATAGGCACCCATATTTCAAGATGGGAAATTCATTCCCGCAAAATTTTCCTCAGCAGTATCACCGCCGCGATGGCAAGCACGAACTCCGCGCAGGTCTGGGCGTAGGCCAGCCCATACAGCGGCCAGAGCCAGTTCAGGATAAACAGCGCCGGGATTTCCAGCACCACCTTTCTTAGAATGGCAAACGTCAGGGAATACCTTCCCAGGCCGCAGGCCTGAAACACGCCCACCGCCAGAAAATCCACCGTCAGAAACACCAAGCCGATACACATTCCGCGGAGGAAGCGGCTGCCGTAGGCAATCACCTCCTCATCCTTCATGAACAGGCCGATCAGCCCCCGGGCGCCCACAAAATACACCATCGTCATCAGCAAAATAAAGGAAACGCTGATCCTTGTGGCAAAGGTCACCGCCTTCCTCATACGGTCCCGGTTTCCGCTGGCATAATTGTAGCCCACCAGGGGCATGACGCCCTGGGAGAGTCCCATGGAAATATACATGGGGATCATATTGATTTTCTGCGAGATGCCCATGGCGGCGACTGCTGTGGTACCGTAGGAGGCCGTGAAATTATTCAGCACCGTCATGCCCGTCACATTCAGCAGATTCTGAATGGCGGCGGGAATCCCCACCGCACAGATCTGTTTGAGAATAGCGATATCAAAGGAAAACATCCGGGGATCCACACACACAAAGGTCCGCCCCCGCCGCACCCGGATCAGGGTAAAAAGTAAAGACAGGCCACGCAATTGGAAATGAAGGTAGCCAGCCCCGCTCCCGCGGCTCCCATGTCAAGGCCAAAGGGAAGGATGAAAATGGGATCCAGGATGATGTTTAAAAGACAGCCGCTCATGGTGCCGATGCTGGCGTGAAGCGCCGATCCTTCCGCCCGCACCAGATTGGCCATGACCACATTCAGAATCGCCGGGACAGCCCCGCAGACCGTAGTCCAGCGCAGATACTGCCAGGTCACCGCCGCGGTGTCCTCCGCAGCGCCCAGAATCACCAGCAGCTGTGTATGAAAAATAAGAAAGGCCAGCGAAAACATGACTGAAAAACCCAGCGCACAGTAGAAGCTGACGGCGGAGCTTTTTTGCACTGCCTTATATTCCTTTTGTCCCAGGTAGCGGCTCATCAGGCTGGAGCCGCCCACGCCGAACAGGTTGATGACGGCGTTGAAAGCCAGCAGCACCGGAGCCGCCAGCGTGACCGCCGCGTTCTGAGTGGGATTATTCAGCATTCCCACAAAATAGGTGTCTGCCAGGTTATAAATCACCATTACGAGAGAGCTTAGCACCGTGGGAATGGCTAACTTCATGACGGCCCTGGGGATCGGCGCTCTCTCAAACAGTTCTGCTTTCTGCGCCTCCATAGAGGCTTCTTTTTCATTGGACATGGAAGGTTCTCTTTTCTTTCAGGGGAAGGCCGAAGCGCAAATCGCATCTGCCTTCTATATCATACGCTTTGATGTAGGCCTCCTCCAGCGGGATCCATTTCTCCCGGAATACCGCCAGCGCCGCCTCTCCATTCCTCTTCGCAATGCGCCTTAGCTGCTCTTCTTTTCCCACATCCATGAAAATCCGGAGGTCATAGAAATCCCAGAGCGCCGGATGACAGCTGTAGGAGCCCTCAATCACCGCCACATCACACGGCTGTACCTCTATCACTTCTGACAATGCCTGCCGCTTACAGTCATATGGGCGATAGCTGAAAGGCCGGTGCTCCGCAAGCGGCTCCATGACTTCCATTAAAAATCTTTCATAATCCACATTGCCGCCCGGCTCATGATATCTCTTCTCCGTCCGTTGTTCCGGGCGCAGGAAGAAATCGTCCATGTGAATCACGCGACACCCGATTTCCTTTTGCAGGCTCTGCGCCAGCGTCGTTTTCCCGACGCAGCACCTTCCGTCTATAGCGATCAATATGGGCTTCTCAGCTTTTTGAAGAGAACCGAGGGCTCTCAGAACACACGCGGTCATCTCTGACATATCTCCGTCCGCTGTCTGTACAACTTTTTCCATTCCTGACCCCATTTCATTTCCTGATAAACTGTTCGTTCCTCCCGCACTGACTGCTCTTCCGTATCAGAAGGATAACATTCCGCTCATCCATAACTGCATTATAATTCTTCCGCATATTTATATCAAATACATTTTTCAATCGCTTAGGAACTGTCGCGAAATAAAGTCGGCTGTGAATAGCAGCAGAATAAACAAAAAGACCGCCCCTGCTGCCAACAGGGACGGCCCCTCGCAAGATGTGATAATCAAGCGTCCTGATTCTTTACTTCACCGCGGCAAATCCGCTCTCCAGATCCGCGATAATATCGTCGATATGCTCCGTACCGATGGAAAGGCGGATCGTGTTGGGCTTGATGCCCTGATCCAGAAGCTCTTCCGCCGAAAGCTGGGAGTGGGTCGTGGTCGCCGGGTGGATCACCAGGCTCTTGACGTCCGCCACATTCGCCAGCAGGGAGAAAATCTTCAGGCTATCGATAAACTTCCACGCCTCCTCCTGTCCGCCTTTGATTTCAAAGGTAAAAATGCTCGCCCCGCCGTTGGGGAAATATTTCTGATACAGCGCGTGATCCGGATGGTCAGGCAAAGAGGGGTGGTTCACCTTTTCCACCTGTGGGTGCCCGGACAGATATTCCACCACCTTCTTCGTGTTCTCCGCGTGGCGTTCCAGGCGCAGAGACAGGGTCTCCACGCCCTGGAGAAGAAGAAACGCGTTAAACGGAGAGATCGTCGCGCCGGTGTCCCGCAGCAGGATTGCGCGGATGTAGGTCACAAACGCCGCCGGTCCGGCCGCGTCCACAAAGGAGACGCCGTGATAACTGGGGTTCGCCTCGGCGATCGGCTTATACTTTCCGCTTGCCTTCCAGTCAAACTTGCCGGAGTCCACAATCACGCCGCCCAGGGTCGTCCCGTGGCCGCCGATAAATTTGGTGGCCGAGTGAACCACGATGTCCGCGCCGTGCTCAATGGGCCGGATGAGATACGGGGTTCCGAAGGTATTGTCAATCACCAGCGGCAGGCCGTGCTTATGGGCGATTGCGGCAATCGCGTCGATGTCCGGGATATCGCTGTTCGGATTGCCCAGCGTCTCCAGATAAACCGCCTTCGTGTTCTCCTGAATGGCGGCCTCCACCGCGTCCGGATCATGGGCGTCCACAAACGTGGTGGAAATCCCATACTGTGGAAGTGTGTGCTCCAGCAGGTTAAAGCTGCCTCCGTAAATGGTTTTCTGCGCCACGATATGGTCTCCGGCCTGGGCCAGCGCCTGGATGGTATAGGTAACGGCCGCGGCGCCGCTCGCCAGCGCCAGAGCCGCCACGCCGCCCTCCAGCGCCGCCAGCCTCTTTTCCAGCACATCCTGGGTGGAATTGGTCAGTCTGCCGTAGATATTTCCGGCGTCCGTCAGGCCGAATCGGGCCGCGGCGTGGGCAGAATTGTGGAACACGTAGGATGTCGTCTGGTAAATCGGCACGGCTCTCGCGTCTGTAGCCGGGTCCGCCTCTTCCTGTCCAACGTGAAGCTGTAACGTCTCAAATTTGTAATTACTCATGGTAGTGATCTCCTTCTCTTTTTTTATACATGTTTATCTGTTGTTACTGACTATAGCACCAAAATCTGTTCCACGCCAATTCATAAAAAAAAGAGCTGGTTATAGCTTAAAGCTATAGCCAACTCCTCCAGCCCTCTCCTCCCGCGGCTTCCCAAAAAGCCTCCGTGATCCCGGCGATCTCCGGATTGTGGATTTTCATGCAATGCTTGACTTTCCCTCTGTAATCGTATATCATCCATCTGTCCGAAACCGGGAAGATGCTAAAAACGTCTGAATGAACCGGGGTAAAATACGGAATTGTGTTGTGGGGCAAAATACAGATTTGCGGAGAATTTCAGATATGGAAATAAAAAACACCAAAGTCATACTTGTGGGCTTAAATCCGGGAAATGATTTCAGCTTTGAACACCATATGGAGGAGCTGGAGGATCTCTGCGAGGCCTGCGGCTACGAGGTGGCGGGGGTGGTCACTCAGGTTCTTCCCAGGCCCCACAGCGCCCTGTACATCGGTGCCGGAAAGGTGCAGGAGGTCAAATCTTACGCAGAGAGTCTGGAGGCGGACATCATCGTCTTCGATGACGCCCTCTCTCCCTCCCAGGTGCGCAATTTAAATGAAGCCATCGGCCTGCCCATCATGGACAGGACCGCCGTTATTCTGGAAATCTTCGCCTCCCGGGCAAAGACAAGGGAGGCCCGTTTACAGGTGGATCTGGCCAGATACCAGTACCTGCTGCCGCGCCTCACCGGCATGGGACAGGCTCTCTCCAGGCAGGGCGGCAGCGCCAGCAGCAACGCCGGAGCCCGCTCCAACAGAGGCGCCGGGGAGACAAAGCTGGAGCTGGACCGGCGCAGGATTGAACACCGGATCACCGAGCTGAACCGGGAAGTGGAGGAGATCAAAAAGCAGCGCGCCGTCCAGCGAAGAAGCCGCGCCCGGTCCCGGATATGTCAGGTTTCCCTGGTGGGCTACACCAACGCCGGAAAATCCACCATATTAAATCAGTTTCTGTTAAAATACGGCAACCGGGACGTGAAGGACGCAGAAGCCAAAACCGTCCTTCAGCAGGACATGCTTTTCGCCACCCTGGACACCACTGTCCGCAGGCTGACTCCCGCGGGCAGACCTCCCTTTTATCTCTCTGACACGGTAGGTTTTATCGAAAAGCTGCCCCACCATCTGGTGGACGCCTTCCGCTCCACCTTAGAGGAGGTCTGCGCCGCCGATCTGCTGGTACAGGTGGTGGACATATCCGACCCTCATTACAGGGAGCAGATGGAAGTCACCCGCCAGACGCTGGCGGAGCTGGGCGCGGGAGACATCCCCATGATTACCGTTTACAATAAAGCGGATCTGGCGATTGAGGACAGCATTCTCTCATTCAGCCAGAATGCTCCGACAGCCCAGGCCGGCAACGCTTCCCCGTTTGGTCAGAACACAGTGGCAGCCAGAACCGGGGCCGGAGACCACCCACTGACAGACACCCTGCCCATCGTCAACCGCGAAAAACTGACCATCCGCATGGCCGCCGGTCTGGGCGTTGGCCTGGACGAGCTTCTGGATCTGATCTGCGAACAGCTCTTCGGCTCTGTCCGCCATGTCCGTTTGCTGCTGCCCTACCGGGAGGCGGCGCTGTTAGATGATCTGACCCGGGAAAGTGACGTCAGCGTCACAGAATATCGGGAGGACGGGATTTATGTGGAGGCCGGGATACCGTGCAAGGAAAAGCTGTATACTTCCTGTTTAAAGTATGCTCTTCCGCAGTAAAATACCTTTCCGGTCCGTTCGTCTCCTGACAAAGCTGTTCTTCCGGATATTGATCTTAGAAAACTAATTTTCCTGCAAAACAAGCACGGGCTTACCGCTGTTTTCCAGCGTCCGCCCGTGCTTCTTTTTTATTTTTTGCGCCCTTTTCATATCTGTTGCTTTTCATGAGAGCTCTCTATTTTTTCTCTTCGTGATACTCCTGCTCCGTATTCACATTCCACACATTCTGCTTGTCCTTACGGCCGCTCAGAATATTTTTAACCGCCTCAAAGGCCGTCGCCATGGAATGATCCATATTGTTATAGCGGTGCTGCCCGTTTCTGCCGATGCAGTAGAGATTGCCCATGCCGTCCAGCCACTCCTGCACCGTTCCAATCTCATCGTATGTGTCAAAATACGCCGGATATGCCTTTTTCACCCGTTCCCTGTGAAAGCCGATAACGTCTTTCGCCGAGGCAAGCACACCCATGGAGACCAGCTCGTCCACGGCAAAATCGGCGCAGTCTTTGGCGGACATATTCCAGAAATCGTCTCCCTCCTGGCAGAAATACTCAAGACCTATAAAAACTGTGTGTTCCGGATCCTCCACCATATAGGGGGACCAGTTGTTGAAAATCTGGATGCGTCCCAGCTTCACACCGGTATCCTGCACGTAAATCCAACAGTCCGGCACCAGGTTATTCAACGTTTTAATCTTCGTCTCATTGACCAGATGCAGGGACGGCACCAGCAGTCCCACCGTCACAAAGTCGCGATAGGGAAGTCCATCCGCAATCCTCCTGACCTCACAGGGTGCGTCCGGCATGCCGGCTACCAGATCCTTTATGGGCATACTGGAGAGCACAATATCCGCTTCCATGCGCTTCTGCCCGTCTCCCGTCTCATAAAGCACTGCCGCCACGGAACCGTCTTCCCGTTTTTCAAAGCCGGTAACGGCGCTGTGAAATAAGATCTGTCCTCCATCCTTCTGAACCTCCTTCGCCACAGTTTCCCACAGCTGCCCCGGTCCGAACTTGGGATACCAGAATTCCTCAATCAGGGATGTCTCCACCTTCCGGTTTTTACCCCCGAATATTCTGCCGAAGACGTCCTTCACAATTGCCATGACAGAGAGCCCCTTCACCCGCTGGGCGCCCCAGTCCGCGGAAATCTCACCGGGATGCCTCCCCCAGAGCTTCTCCGTGTAGCCCTCAAAAAACATGGAATAAAGCACCTTCCCGAAGCGGTTGCGGTAGAAATTCTCCAGAGAGGTCTCCTCCAGCTTGTGCAGGCAGCTTGCCAGGTAAGAAAAGCCCGCCCGCACAGTCGTCAAAAATCCCATATTATATATGGTCTGCCATTTGAGACTGATAGGATAATCAAAAAACTTATGCTTATAATAGATGCGGCTGACCCGCTGGCGCAGCAGCATGACCCGGTTCTCCTTCTCCGGATCAGGGCCTCCCGCGCTCAGCTTCTTCTCCCTGCCCAGGATTTTGTCATCGAACGCAGCCGCTCCCTGAAGAGGCATCATCCTCGCCCACCAGTCCATCACTTCCTGGTCCTTGGAAAAAAAGCGGTGGCCGCCGATATCCATCCGGTTGCCGCGCCCCTCCCTGCCATTCATTCCGGCCACGCGCACCGTTCTGGAAATACCGCCGATGACGCCGGATTCCTCCAGGATGACAACATTGAAATCGTCCTTTTTTTCACTGTGTAAAAGCTCGTAAGCGGCTGTCAGGCCCGCCGGTCCCGCGCCGATGATCACAATCGTCCTCATTCGTTTTCGCCCTTTCTCTGCCTGTACTCATCATATCACCTGATTTTACCAGATGTCAATCATCTCTACATCATCAGCTTCCGATACCGGTTCACACAGGCCAAAATCTCCTGCCGCCTCGGCCTTGCCAGGGAGGACCGCACATCCTGCCCCTCAAACAGGCTCTCCAGCCCCTTTTCATCCAGGCGCTTCTCTATCAGGTCTGCCAGCTCCTTCATGCTGCGCCGCCCGTCCATGGCGGTCAGCTCCAGCTGCTTTAAAATATAGGCCAGCGCCATGGTCTGCTCACTGTCCTTTAACTGCTCCAGATACCGCAGCTCCACCGCGTCATGGCCAAGAGAAAGCTCGCTGACCCCCATGGCCTTCAGCTTCAGCCTGTCATCCTTTCTCAGTGCCATATAAGGCTTGGGGACGCGCCTCTGAGAGTACGCCGGAAAGCGGTCCTGCTTTGTGGAGAAGGCTGGGAAGGCCTCCGCGGCCGCCTTCGCCTTTTCGGTGATGTCCAGGGGCACATATTCCCTCATCTGGATAATATGATCCGCCACATGGAAATAAGAGCCGGAGCTGCCCGCCACAATAATGGAGGAAATCCCGAAATCCTCATACAGGCTGCGCACTCGCTCGATGAAGGGAATGATAGGCTCCTCCGCCGGGGAGACCACCTGCTGCATCAGCTTATCCCGGATCATAAAATTAGTGGCCGAGGTGTCCTCATCGATGAGAATCAGGCTGCTGCCGCTCTCCATGCACTCCATCAGGTTGGCCGCCTGGGAGGTGGAACCGCTGGCGTCCTCAGTGGAGAAGCACTTCGTATCCCGCCCGCCGGGAAGCTGGCGGATAAAGGGGGAAATATCCACCCCTGTGACGCTGCACCCGTCCTCGCTTCGAAGCTTCCAGGCGCTCTCATCAGCGATGACCAGCTCCCGTCCGTCGCCGCCGATATGATTGTAAACTCCATTTTGCAGCGCCTGCAAAACCGTTGATTTGCCGTGATAACCGCCGCCCACAAACAAAGTCACGCCCTTCGGGATGCCCATGCCGGTAACCTTTCCTCTGTTGGGCAGCGTCAGAGTCACCTCCATGGACTCCGGGGAACGGAAGGGCACCGCCTTCTCCATAGGCCTGTCAGAGACACCGCTTTGGCGGGGCAGAACGGCGCCATTGGCCACAAAGGCGCAGAGCCCCAGCTTTGGCAGCTGCTCTCTCACAGCCTGCTGATCCTCGCAAAGCTCGATAGCCGCTTTCAGCTTATTCTGATCAATCCGCCGGTAAAAAAGACTGTTCCTGACGCAGCCCGGCAAAATGTCATAGAACATTTTTTCCAGCTCTCTGGCGTCGATGGTGCGGCCATGAGCGGGGAACCCGGCCTCAAAACGAAGGGTCACACTGCCGGCCTGTGCCTGCGCCAGGCCCGCGCCCTGTCCCTCGCTGCGCGATGACGCCGCGCCGACATTCCCTGTCTGCACCCTGCACGCTGTCCGCTCCAGCACCTCCTGCCCGCATCGGGAAACCGCTAAAAGCCCGCTCTTGCCGGAGCCACCCGCCTGCATGCTGCCCCGGGAAAGCTGCGCTCCAAACAGCCGGGTCAGGTGATCCTGAAGAGTGATTCTTTTCGCGTAGGTGTCATAATATTCCGCCGGGAAGCCGGCCCTTCTCCCCGAAACAATCACCGACAGCCGGGAGGGCGCCGCAAAGGGATCCCCCTGCACATGGTCAATGGAAAGCACATACTCCCCGAAATCGTACTGCCCCTTCAGATCCTTGTAGGCCGGATAGCCCCTGTGGTCGATGGAGCGCAGCTTTGTCCTTAAATCTTCTGATGTCTTCATCTTACATTCTCCTCATCTATCATACTGAAATTGAAAAACCATTTCCGGCTGACTATAAATCTCTTCCTTAAGAAGCTGTTAAAGAATTCATCTTTACATCCGACTTGTCCAGGCCTTTCTGTCCTGTGTCACTTGCAAAGTTAATTCTTAAGACAGATCTGAATCCCCTCTGCCTGAAGCCGACTTTAGAATGGTTTTACTTTTTTTTAATGCGCGTGCCTATTGTATCACAGAAAAGAAAGTGCTACAATGACTTCCGAATGAATCCGAGTTTTTAAGATTTTCTTAAATTTTCTGATAAAAAATGAAACCCTTCGATCCATTGACGGATACCACAGATAAGAGAAGTACATACATGAAAAATAATAATCAGATCAGCAATACCGAAACAAACAGAGTCCTGCTGGGCGTGGACGTGGGCTCCACCACCACCAAAATCGTGGTCATGGAGGCGGACACCCACCGCGTTGTGTATTCCAACTATCAGCGCCATCACGCCCGCCAGGCCAGAAGCGTCTATCAGGAGCTGCGCAGGCTGGCCCTCCAGTCCGCCAATACGGAGGTCAGGCTGGTTTTGACCGGCTCCGGCGCCAAGCCACTGGCTGAAGCCCTGGGCGTTTCCTACATCCAGGAGGTGGTGGCCAACGCCATCGCCCTGAGGGATCAATATGAAAACGTAGGCACTGCCGTCGAGCTGGGCGGCCAGGACGCCAAGATCATTTTTTTCAGACATGATGCGGAAACCGACAATCTGGAAGTAGCCGACATGCGAATGAACGGGGCCTGCGCCGGCGGCACGGGAGCCTTCATCGATGAGGTTGCTTCTATTTTGAATGTGAGCGTGGAGGACTTCAACTCCCTGGCCGCCCAGGGAAGCTGTGTGTATGACATTTCCGGCCGTTGCGGCGTGTACGCCAAGACCGACATTCAGCCTCTGCTCAATCAGGGCGTCTCCAGAGCCGACCTGGCCCTCTCCTCCTTCCACGCCATCGCCAAGCAGACCATCGGCGGCCTGGCCCAGGGACTGGATTTCAGGGCTCCCGTGGCCTTTGAGGGCGGGCCTCTGACCTTCAACCCCGTGCTGGTGCGGGTGTTCGCCGAGCGCCTGAATTTAAAGGAAGAGGAAATTCTGCTGCCGGACCATCCGGAGTTGATTATCGCCCGGGGCGCCGCCCTCTCTTTAGAGAGCCTGTGCGCCGACAGCAAACCCGTTATGCTGAGCCAGCTTCTGGAAAAGCTCTCCGAGCTGGAAAAAAACGGCGTGGACGCGTCCTCTAAGGAAAAGCCCTTCTTTGCTTCCGCGGACGACCTGAAGCATTTTAAAGAAAGACACGCTCTCCCCGCCTGGAAGCCCTATACGCCAAAGGCCGGTGAGACTGTCCGTGCCTACCTGGGCATCGATTCCGGCTCCACCACCACCAAATTTGCCCTGCTGGACGAGGAGGAAAATCTCCTCGATTCCTTTTACGCTCCCAACGAAGGGGAGCCCCTTATGGTGGCCAGAAACGCGCTGATTGCCCTGCGGGACCGCTACCGGAAGGCCGGCGCCAGACTGGATATCCTGAGCGTGGCCACCACCGGCTACGGCGAGCAGCTTTTTCACCGGGCCTTTTCCACGGAATGTCACTCCGTGGAAACCGTAGCCCACGCCAAAGCCGCCACCAGATATGTGCCGGACGCCACCTTCATTCTGGATATCGGGGGCCAGGACATGAAGGCCATCTGGCTGGACAACGGCATTGTCACCAACATTGTGGTGAATGAGGCCTGCTCCTCCGGCTGCGGCTCCTTCCTGGAAAATTTTTCCCATTCCTTACATATTCCGGTAGAAAATATAGCCTCAGAAGCTTTTTCCTCGGACAATCCCGCCTCCCTGGGGAGCCGCTGCACCGTCTTTATGAACAGCAGCATCATCACCGAGCAGCGGGACGGCAAAAAGCCGGCGGACATCATGGCCGGCCTGTGCCGCTCCATCATCCAGAACGTATTCACCAAGGTCATCCGCATGTCCAACCTGACCAGCCTGGGCGGCAAAATCGTAGTCCAGGGCGGAACCTTCTGCAACGACGCGGTCCTGCGCGCCATGGAGGAATATATCGGCAAAGAAGTAACCCGCGCCCCCTACCCGGGGCTCATGGGCGCCATCGGAGCCGCCCTGATTGCCAAAGAGAAGGGCTGTGAGGAGCGCACCTTTATCGGGCTGGACGCACTGGATGATTTCACCTATACCCAGCAGTCCAACCTCCCCTGCCCCTTCTGCGGGAATCACTGCAGACGCACCATCGTCTTCTTCTCCAACGGCTCCTCCTGGGTTACCAACAACCGCTGCGAGCGGGGAGAAATTCTGGGCGACCCCAGGGATGAAAGGGTGCGGGAGCAATTAAAAGAAAAAAATCAGCAAAAGGCGAAAGTGGCGAATCTCTACGAGCTGCGCCAGAAGCTTCTTTTCCGGGAATATCCTTACCCTGAGCCCGCCGAAAAGAGGAACCTCACCATCGGCATCCCCCGGGTGCTGTCCTTCTGGGATACCATGCCCTTCTGGACTACCTTCTTTAAGGCTCTGGGATTTGACGTGTGCCTGTCGGCTCTCAGCACCCGCAAAATGTACGAAAACGGCCTGTCCGCCGTCACCTCGGACACGGAGTGCTTCCCCGCCAAGCTGGTGCACGGCCATGTGCGGGATCTGGTCAGTAAAAAGGTGGATCGTATTTTCATGCCCTCCATCACCACCGTTCCCAGCGAAAACACGGAAAAGACCAGCGAATCCATGTGCGGCCTGGTCAAGGGCTTCCCCATCGTCATGCGCAATTCCGACAACCCGGAGGAAAAATGGGGCGTTCCCTTCGATTCGCCGCTCTTCCACTGGTACAACGATGAAGATCGGGAAAATCAGCTGTCACAGTGGATGCAGGAAACCTTTCAGATCGCGCCGGAGCAGACAAAGGCCGCTATCGCCGCGGGCGACGCCGCGCAGGACAGCTTCCGGAGCGAGCTGGTAAACGCCGGGCAGAAGGTACTTGACGAGGTGCGCGCAAACGGAACCTACGCCGTAGTGCTGGCCTCCCGTCCCTACCAGAACGACGCTCTGGTCAACCACGACCTGCCGTCCATGTTCACCCGCAGAGGAATCCCGGTGCTGACCGCCGATTCCCTGCCCCATATCAATGAGGTAAATTTAAAGGGAAGCAAGCTGGATATTGTCAACAACTACCATACACGGATGCTCTCCTCCGCCATCATGGCCGCTTCAGATCCCAATCTGGAGTATGTGCAGCTGGTCAGCTTCGGCTGCGGCCACGACGCCTACCTGACCGATGAGATTATCCGCCTGATGAAGGAAATCTCCGGCAAGACGCCGTTGATTCTGAAGCTGGACGAGAGCGATATCCAGGGACCTTTGCAGATCCGGGTGCGCTCCTTTGTGGAGACTTTGGAAATGCGCCGCCGCGATCTGGGCAGGCTTAAAACCCATGAGCTGCCAGACCCCTATGAGGTGAAATTTACAAAGGAAGATAAAAAAGAAAAAATCGTCCTGGTGCCCAACACCTCCCATGCCTTCAGCCGCCTGATGGCCGCCGCCTTTAAACGTCAGGGCGTCCACGCCGTCGCCATGGATGTGGGACGGGAGGAGGCCATCCGTCTGGGCAAGCAGTATGTCCACAACGATATCTGCTTCCCTGCCCAGATCGTCATCGGGGAAGCGCTGGAGGCGCTGAACAGCGGCCGTTATGACAACCACAACGTGGCCATCGCCATGGCCAAATATGTGGGCTGCTGCCGGCTGACCCATTATGGGGAGCTGCTGCGGAAGGCCCTGAACGACGCGGGCTACGATTACGTGCCGATCCTGACCAACGACGATAAGGACAGCCACAATATGCATCCGGGCTACCGGATGAGCCTGGCGGCGGAAGCGGAAATCGTCATCGGCCTGCCCATGATCGACGCCCTGGAGGAGCTTCTGCGCAAAATCCGCCCCTACGAGCTGACCGCCGGAAGCGCCGACGCCGCCTTTGAACAGGCCATGGACGCGCTCATCACAGGACTGGAGCAGGGCAGCATTCCCGGAGAAATCAACGGTTTTAAAAAGGCTGTCCGGATTATGAACAAGGTGCCTTATGACCGCACGAATTTAAAACCGACGGTGCTGATTGTGGGCGAATACCTTCTGAATTTCCATCCCGGCGCCAATCACGAGATTGAACGGTATCTGGAGAAAAACGGCCTGGAGATCATCGAGGCCCGCATGACCGATGTCATTCGCAAGACCTACTTTTTCAAGGATGAGCAGGTGAAGGAATATCATGTACATAAACCAACCCACGAGAAAGCCTTTAACCGCCTGACAAACATCATATTTGAGTACGCTCACAATGTGACAGACAAAATCGCTTCCGCCCACCCGCTGTACAAACCAGCCACCCGTCTTCCTGAAATTGCGGACGCCAGCGACCCGGTCATTCCCAGAACCTACGATTCTGGCGAGGGCATCATCATCCCGGGAGAAATCCTGCACCACGCAAAGGAAGGCTGCAAGGCTTTCATCATCCTGCAGCCCTTCGGCTGTCTGCCTAACCATGTGGTGGGCCGCGGCGTTGTCAAGAAATTAAAGGAAATGTATCAGGACGCGCAGATTCTGTGCCTGGACTATGACCCGGACGTCAGCTTCGCCAATATCGAGAACCGGCTGCAGATGCTGATTATGAATCTGAAAGAGCGCCAGTCCGGCGCCGCGAATACGGTCAGGAGCCAGAAGGAGGCGGAAGCGCCCGCGCCAAAGCCCATGAAAAGAGCTCACGCGCACAATCCGGCGGTGTAAATATACCGCCGGATTTTTTCATACATCCACCTCATACAGAAATCGGAATGAATATCGACACAGACGCCTCTCACTCAACAACAGTAATGTCTTTATAGATATTGGAACATATCCGCCGAAGGGCAAAATATAACATCCACCTTCCCATTAAACAGAAATGAAAAATATTGTTCCAGGTAAGACATTCCTAACTCTTCCGTATTAAAATGTCCAAAGCTGAGGAGCGCTTTTCCGAATCCTGCGCAGGAAGCGTCGCGGATGTATTCCGCCACGGTATAATCGACCAGCTCCAGGGGAATGATCACGTCAATCTGTTCCTCATCAATTTTGCGAATCAGCGCTTTGTCCTTCTCATCCCGCCCGGTAATATGCTCCGCCAAAAAGACGGTGCTGACTTCTGTTTCCGGATTCCCGGTCAGCTTCCCTCCCGAGAAATGCCCTTTTCTTTTAATCTGCTCCGCTAATTCTCCTACTGTCAAT
>JAJQBK010000068.1 GCA_021203305.1 Lachnospiraceae bacterium | reverse complement strand
GATAGAGTTTAAACATCGAAATAACCGGGAAATATCAGGGATGTCTCCATCGACGGCAACGATTATTCAGGCTCTGAAAGCTATTGGTAAAGAAAACATAGAAGAGATACAGCTTGATGTTATCAGGCGGCACCTCAGTGATGATGAGAGACGCACTGTTTTATCTGAGACACAGCATTCATCTGTGTGGATTCATGAGACAGTTAAGCGCATTTGCTCAGAGGAAGAGGAAAAAGACAATGTATGACTTAATCAGGCAACCAGCGGAGCAGCTTCAGATTGTGTTCAGAAATACAGCACAAAAGACCGGACTTCATGAAGCTATCATCGAAAAGGATTTTTGGGTGTGTCTCACCCTTGATTATCTGTTTCACAAATGCCCTTGGGCAAAGGCGTTTACCTTTAAGGGCGGCACCAGCCTTTCCAAATGCTATAGGCTAATTCAGCGTTTCTCAGAAGATATTGATCTGATTCTGGATTGGCGTGTGTTGGGATATGAACAGAATGAGCCCTGGGAAGATCGTTCTAATACAAAGCAGGACGCTTTTAATAAGGAGGCGAATGCTCGTGCGGAGCGTTTTCTGGAAGAACAGTTGCTTCCGCTGCTGAGAAATGATTTGAGCGAGATCCTCGGACAGGAAGCGATTCTGTTTATCCTTCCGGAAGACACGCAAACCATCTGCTTTCAGTATCCGCGAATTTTTGAAGACACATCTGTCATGCAGCAGATTCGGCTTGAAATTGGTGCCTTGGCCGCATGGACGCCATCTGTTCAGAAAACGATTGTTTCCTATATAGCGGAATGCTATCCAAAGGCATTTTCTCAGCCTGGCACAATGGTATTGACTGCGGCTGCAGAACGGACATTCTGGGAAAAGGCCACAATTCTTTACCATGAAGCAAATCGCCCGGAGCATCTTTCTATGCCTGACCGATATTCAAGGCATTATTATGATCTCTACTGCATTGCACATTCAGAGAACAAAACAGCAGCATTTGAAGAATTGTCCTTATTGAAAAAAGTAGTAGATTTCAAAATGAAATTTTATCCGAGAAAATGGGCGCACTATGAATTGGCCAAGCCCGGCTCTTTGAAACTTGTACCTCCGGAGTATCGTATGGATGAATTATGGAAGGACTACGCTTCCATGTCAAATATGATGTTTGGCGAATATCCGGATTTTGATACTCTCATCGCTTACATCCGAGAATTGGAGAAAGAAATCAATGCGCTTTGATTTCCGGCAGAGAATCATTCAAATGCAGTTTTATCTGCATATTCCTTCCACAGCTGCCACTGTGTGTTTAAGCTGAAAAAATTTAGTGGATGATAGTACTCCGCGAACTCCAAAGCACACTATATTTTAATGGGGCGATTTCTCGCCCCACTTTTATTCGCTTCCTCAAATCCATGATACCATGTCTGCCAAACTTTTTATTCTGCACTGTGCTCCGCCACTAACTGATCTCGCACCTGTTTTAATTTTTTCAACATTTAGTGGTCAAATTCAGCACCTCCAGGAGGGGGTTTCAGGGAGGATTTTTGCTCCGGATTTTCAGAGCGGATTTCATGCTCATCCTCCGCTCCCTTCCACTGCTCTCCGACCGCATCCGGCGCTGTCCTGATCTGTCGGGTTTGTCTGATTTTGACCTAATCTGATATCTTTCATCTGAATCTAAGTTACCTGTCCTGATCTGTCATAATCTGTCTTAGTCTGGCAGAAATGATTTCCATACATAAAAACTTGAGCGTGTATCATCCCCGGTCTGTGTGGGATTGGCTGCACGCTCTTTTTTTATGCCATTTTTCATAGGGGAGGTCAGACCAATGAAGGAAGAAGCAGAACCGCCGCAGATGGCTACGGCCCACTGTCCGTTATGCGGCATCCGATTGATGCGTGGGCGCGTGGTCAAGGGTGGGCTGCAGCAATGCAGCAGATGTAAAAAATACTGGCTTGTTGATATGACAGCGACTACTTAGAAAATCAAGGAAAATCACACAGGAGGGATTGGCAGACAAGCTGCATATTACAGCGGATCATCTTGGGAAGATAGAGAAAGCCAGGAAGGAGATTTCAATAGATTTGCTGATTGATATAGTTGATTATTTTGATGTCAGCTTGGATTATCTGATCCTTGGCCGGAAACATCAGAGTGATATTATCAGAGAAAATCTTACGGGCATTATTCAAAATTTGGAAACACTTAGGAGTCAACTATCTCCCACAGGCATAGCTGCGGTAGATGGACGGTGAGCCGTCCTTGCGTTTCCTGCCGTCGTGGTAGTAGCGCATCAGGTTCCCGCAGTCCATGCAGTAGAGGATTCCGGCGAACAGGGAGGTGTAACCGTCTTTTTTGGTACGGTTCTTCATGTTCTGCTCGTCCATCCGGCGGACCTGTTCCCATACTTCCTGCGTGACCAGCGGCTCATGGGTGTTCTCCACCTTAATCCATTCCTCCTGCGGCTTTGGCTTCTGCTTATGTACCTTGTAGGATACGTTGCCGGTTTTGTTCTGCACCATATGCCCGATGTAAGCCTCGTTGCGGAGGATGGACTTGATGGTCTGCCCCTGCCAGTAGCCACCCTCGCCTGCGGGGTTCGGCCTGCCGATTCTCGAATAATAGTAATCGCGCGGCGTTGGGATGTGTTCCTCATTAAACGTTACCGCGATTTTCCGGTAGCTGTATCCCTGGCAGCGCAGGTCGAAGATGCGCTTTACCAGTGGCGCAGCCACGGGGTCGATGACGAATACGTGCTTGTCCTCCGGGCTTTTCAGGTATCCGATGGGTGCGTAGTTGCCGACGTACTTGCCAGAGAGGAAGGTGGATTTCTTCACTGCCTTGATTTTGTTGCTGGTGTCCCGTGCGTAAAGGTCGTTCATGACATTTTTCAGGATCACGATGGCATTGATCGGCTCGGATGGAGTTGTCGCATACGGCGTTGTCATGTATGTCAATTACATTGCAACGGGGATTTTTAACGGGTATTCCACCGGTATTGCACCTGTGTTCAGCTATAACCTCGGAGCAGGCAATCAGGCAGAAATCAAAAGTACGTTCAGGAAAAGCCTTGTTGTGATTGCTGGCTTCTCTGTTTTCCTTGTGGCTGTCGGTCTGCTTTTCGCACGTGGACTGGCTGCAATTTTTGTAAGCTACGATGAAAATCTGATGAGCCTGACTACAGAGGCGATTCGGCTCTATGGGCTGTCATTCCTTCTGTGTGGATTTAATATTTTTGCCATCGCTTATTTTGCAGCGTTGAGCGAAGGACTTGTATCAAGCGCTCTGTCTTTGCCCAGAACACTGGTCTTTCAGCTTTTATCTGTAATCGTGCTGCCGATAGTTATCGGCAGCAATGGGATTTGGCTCTCAGCAATAGTGGCCGAAATTTTGACACTTGTTGTGACAGTATTTCTGTTGTTTCAAAAAAGGTCCACAATGGAGTAATTTTGCAATTCCCTGAGAGAAGTGCAGGGCAACGCCAACGCCCTGCACTTGCTCTTTCATCCAGCGTCTGCTATCTCTCAATAGATTTTGATTTCTGCCTCTCCTGTGCCGGAGTCAGCACTTTCTCCACCTGACGGTGGACGGCGTTCAGCTTGTCAACTTCCTCCCTGATCTCTTTCAATTCCTCATACTGTTCATTGTGCGCGATGGTCAGCTCAAGCAATTCATCTTTCCATTCTTTCAGCTTAACCGGCAGAGTATCCGGCTCGATGTGGTTGGCATGAAGGAAGCGGTTCGCCGTATTCCAGAGAATCATTTCCGGGCGGTGTTCTTCCTCGAACGCCTCTTTCTTTTTCTGACGCTTGATCGCATTGTACTGTTTCCGCACAGGAAGGTTCGTCTGATACTGCTTGCCCTGGTCGATCAGCTTCTCCAATTCCTTCATCCGGCGTTCCTTTTTGCGGACGCTCTGCTGAGTGGAATAAGATTTGTCCTTCACCTTAGCAAGCGCTTTCTCCAGATCGTCCAGTGTGTAGATACCGTCAGCGTTCAATTCATCAAGTGACTTCCTCATGTCCTCAGTAACCGAAACCGTGTGCTGTAATCGAAAGTGGGGAGAATATTTCTGGACACGCTGGCTCTCCAGCTCCATATATTGCACCATCAGATCGGCCAAGCTGGGAGACTTCGCCTCATCAATGACTTCCTTCATGGCTGCAGTGAGAGCGGACAGCCAGTCTTTCAGATCATTGATCCTTGTCCGGATTTCCTTGATAATTTTGTTGGCTGCTTTGATCTGCCGGTTGATGTCGCCGCGCTCTGTCCGAATACCTTTCTTCTCCATCGCACAGGCGGCAGGCCCCATGTGAATAGTTGGGATTTCTTCAATGCCACGGTCGGCGTTGCTGCGGTGGTCAATGCGTTCTGTAAAGCCCTTCATTTCAAGATGGCGGTTCACAACATCGGCCCATGCAGCTCGCCATTCCTCGGCCTTACCTTGTTCGTTCCAGTCAACGGTCGGTTCCCTGTGGGATTTCCATTTCCCGCTGGGGAGACGGATACGCTCGCCGTTCTCGTTCAGATCATAAACAAGCTTTCCTTTTGGCAGCCACTGTCCATGCTCGTCCAGAGGCCAAAGTGTCAGCATGATATGACAGTGTGGGTTGTTCGGTTTCTGATGAATATTAAAATCCACGCACATACCGGCGGCGCGGAACGGCTCGCAGTAGTCGTGGATAATTTTAATGTGTTCATCTAAATCCAGCTCAACAGGAAGCGACACTTCAATCTCCCTGGCAAGCTGGGCGTTCTTTCTGGTCTCAAACATCTCGACGGAGTTCCAGAGGGTAGCGCGGTCTTTGAATGCTTCCGGCGCATTGTTCGGCAGCATGATCTCCGAATAAACAACTTTCTTCTTTCTCCTGTAGTCCTCATTGATCCCGCGCCACTCATCGTAAATCTGGGAGCCGCTCCGGTAGGCCGCAGCCGCGACAGCACTGTTCGTCCTCCGGTTGCTGCTTCGTCCGATCACCTGCATGGCACAATGATAAATCGCCATCGTCACCACCTCGCTTTCTGCAAGAAGTAGAGCAGCACCGCAACAGCAGCGAATATCTCATAGAGATTTGGCGGCGGCGGGTTGGAAAAGGGATAGCCGGTCTCACCGGCGTAAGGGAAACGAAGTGTCCCTTGCCGCACCGAAGGTGCCAGCGCTCCGCAGATAACGCAGCAGCGGTATCGGTAGGAGTCTCCGAAGGACGCACTATTCTCGAAGAGAATGTATAAGTGCGCCTCAACGGATTCATTAGTTAATTCCCGTATCCGGGTCGGTCGGTACTTCATCGCTCCTCAGTCCTCTCATTCGTAAAAATTTCTTCGCCACCTCTGAGCAGGCAATCAGCCGGATGAAATCACTGGTGTTCCGCTCGTCCATCGTCTTCAGCTCCGGCACATAGTGTTCCAGAATACCGGCCTCCGTGCAGAGCCGTCTCGTCCGCACCCGGCGTTCCTCCTTGGAATAAGCGGCGGTGAGTGCCGTCTCCTGGTTGTGCAGCTGCCTGATCTTATTCTCGGTGTAATCAATCTCGGCCTGCATTTCCTCTCTGGTCTCTGGTGTCTTTCTGCGTCCCATAAGCATGATCTCCTTTCTGTGATTTAAAAAATGGGCAAAAGAAAAGCAGGAAATCATTTCGACTTCCTGCTATGTAATGCCGCCGTGAACGGAAAATTTACAATCTGTATTCAATTCCAATTACCAAATCAAAACTATAAAATAATAATCATTCTGTCGCTGTATCTGCCAACTCAATATACTCCTTCAATTTCTTCTGAAGCAATTTCTTATCTATCAATTTCAGATTATATTCTGATACCATTGTAGGTGAAAGGCTACGGCTGAGTGCGAATTCAACTACCTCATCATCCTTGCTTGCGCAAAGAATGACGCCAACGCTCGGATTTTCGTTTTCCTTTTTCACTTCACGGTCGAGTGCCTCCAGATAGAAATTCATCTTCCCGACATATTCGGGCTTAAACTCACCTATTTTCAGTTCAAAGGCCGCAAGGCAGGAAAGCCCTCTGTGAAAGAAAAGAAGATCAATATAATAGTCGTGCTTCCCGACTTGTACACGATATTCTTCTCCGATAAAAATAAAATCTTTGCCTATTTCAAGAATGAAATTCTTTAAATTTTGTATAATCGATTTTTGCAAATCAGGCTCTGACACTGTATCAGGAACATCGAGAAAATCAAGCACATAATTATCAAGAAAAACATTACCGGTCGCTTTTTTTTGCTTCTTCAACGGCTGGCGCTAATGGCTTTTGAGACAACATGTATCTTTCGTAGTAGCCGCTGTCAATCTGCCTTGCAAGTTCCCTTGCGCTATATTTTTCTTTGATGCACATATTCATATAGAAAATGCGCTCATCCATCGTCTTGCAGGCTGACATAATTTTCAGATGATTTGACCAGCTCAATTGTGTCAACAGCGTTGGCACTTTTTCCTCGTCTTTGTATAGCTCATAAAATTGCTTCATTCTGTAAAGACCCCTGCGATTGAAGCCTTTCAGATCAGGATAGTTTTCAGCAAAGAAATCTGCCAGCTTCTGCACAAAAGCATCGCCATACGCAGTGTTTTCAGATTGTTTGCTGATGTACTCACCTATTTCACGATACATCAAAATCAGTTCTTCATTTACCTTGCGATATGCTCGTTCCTTTGCGGCCTCTATAATTGTAATAACCTTTTGAAATTGTTCGTCATATGACATCAGTTCACCCATTGGGTTATTCCTCCATTCAATTTCACACTTTCTTTATCGGATGTCGGATTACGGTCTTTAATTTTTCTGGTGCGACCTTTCGTGCGTCACTGAGATAAATTTCGTGATGCAAACGTTCATCGCTAATATCAAGGACATATCCCTGGCTCTCCATAAATTTGTGCATAAGCGTTACTGTAACAGGTACCTTGTAAATACGATTGCTGTATGGGCATTCAAAGCATCATAAGAAAGGCTC
>JAJQBK010000004.1 GCA_021203305.1 Lachnospiraceae bacterium | reverse complement strand
GCTGTGGGGATTGCAAGCAAGAGTTTTGCGATACGTTACTTTATTAAGCGCTTACTTCCCGCGCACCGATTACGATGACAATCATGTCGTTGCCCTGCCGAACGACCTTGTATACGATACGGATACCTGCGGAGCGCAGCTTGATTTTCAGAAGCCCCGTGAGATTGTTGCCACCTTTGTTTCCCAGCGGTTTTCCGAGGCCGCCTTCCGAAACGGGGAGAGGGTTTTCACTCACCTTGTCGATGGCCTTACGGACAAGTTTCCGTTGGCTGCCCTCAAGGACTCGTAAATCTTTCAATGCTTCCGGCAGATATTTGACTGTCCAGCTCATTCGATGTCTACCTCGATGCCCTCCAGTTCCTCTGACGTAAAGCCGAATTCACGGTCAACCTCATTCTGGGACACAAGAGTGTCGGGATTGAAGTTTGTCATTCGTTCGGATGCGATAGTGAGAAGTCTGGCATCATTTACCTCATCCATGAGGCTGACGTATTCTTCCGGTGAGAGCAGGACACACTCAGCAGCATTGTTCTTCATAACGACCTTTGCGCCGCAGCGCCGGACTTCATCAAAAATCTTCCCGGCCTGGCCGCGGTTGAAAAGGGAAATCGGTATTGTGTTCTGAATTGCTCCAATAATATTAGCCATGGTGTTCACCTCCTGCAGGCAGTATAGCACAAGGCAGGGCGACAGTCAACATAATCACAACAAATTTAACGACAAATAAGTTGTAAACAGATTGAAAACACGGAAGGAACCTCGGAATAATCTGGGGTGTCTTTAGTTCAGAAGGAGCACAATCTGGTCATGACTAACCGAATCGCCGGGATCACTGTGGAGATAATTTAGCGTTCCACGAAATGGTGGCGGAGAGTTATCAGTGCCTGGCAGCCGCTGCTGGAATTAGCATTGGCAGAAGAAAGAAAAGCAGGAAAGCTGCAAACTTTGCAAGCCGTCTTCTTCGTGGAGTGACATAAAATTGGTTCTTGATATACAGATGACTTTGTGTTAAACTTTAAAATCAGAATAGATTTTGATTTTACCATAATTTTTGTATTAATTTACAAATTGTCCAAAAATTATTAGAAAATTCTGCTGGCGGAAAGTTCCCTTATTTAAGCAGCCGTATTGAAAGGACAGGAAGTATGAAATTTGACAATATGCATGAATTTCTGGTGCTGGCTCAGGTGCGTTCTTATTGGGCGGCGGCGGAGCAGCTTTTTATTTCTCAGGCTACTTTGTCCAGGCATATCAAGGAGATGGAGGATGAGCTGGGAGTTTCGCTGTTCATACGAACGACCAAGCGCATTGAACTCTCTGAGTTCGGCATGATTCTGCTTCCGTACGCGCAGCAGGCTGTAGCGCTGCAGGATACCTACACAAGCGCGATTAAGCAGCATGTGCTGGATATGGAGAATGAGCTGAGAATCGGCGTGATCCCTGGCTGGGATGAAACGCAGATCGCGGACTTCCTTTCTGACTATCAGACGGCCATGCCGGATACCAGAATCAGCATTGATGAGGATGAAACGGACCAGCTGATGTTCAAAATTACCCATGAGCTTTGCGACTATGTCTTTATCAGGGAAAAGAGCGGGGCGTCCGGCGGCAATCTGAGCCGGCAGTTCTTTTACCAGGACGCTCTGACGGCTTATTTTTCCACAAATCATCCGTTTGCCGGGTATAAGGAGATTTCGCTGGCTGAGCTGAAAAATGAATCCTTCATGATGTCCGAGGATTCCAGCCTGTCCGGCATTCTGGGCGCGCAGGCGTGCCGGGACAGCGGCTTTGATCCGGTGATTCTGTTTCGGGGAAACCGGGAGCAGACGATCGGCTATCTGCGCAAGCGGCTGGGCGTAGGGCTGATGTTCGGGATTCCCTATTCGACCACGATCGCCAATAATATCGCGGCGGTGCCGATCGTTCCGCCGATTTACGCCGACGTCAATCTGGTATACATCGACAGTAACATGACGGAGGCAAAACAGAAGTTTCTGGATTATTTTATTTCCTGGCGAAAGTAAGGCGGCGCCGCTTCGGGAGCGGGCCTGGCGCGGCGTTTTGCAGATAACCCGCCGGATATGAAAAAAGGGAAGGAAAAGCACAGTGAATCTGGAATGAATTTCAGGTTCACTGTATTTTTTTGTTTTCTGATGAGGGCTTATTTGCAGGGCGTGAAAATTTTTTCCGCAGTCTTGCAAAAAGTGAAATAAATGATTTTTCCGTTGCAATAGTCGATTTGATCATGCCCTGATTGCATGTTAAAATTGTCAACACAAAGGGAAAAATGTCAGATTTTTTTGTACATAATCACTATACACGAAGTACGGAAGGGGTAGATAAAAATGACGACATACGCGTTGGTCGGAAACTGGCACTATAAGCCGGCTCCGACAGGATTTACAGTTTACCGCTATCTTGAAGAGACAGCTGAATTCACACTGGTTGAGCATGTGCACCCCGATGTCGCCGCGGGCCAGCAGGCGCTGGATGAGCGGCGGGGGCTGGTCTATGTCTGCAATGAGATCGGTGATGTGGACGGTATCCCGGGAGCGGGTGGAGAGGTTCTGGCGCTGCGCGTCGATCCTGAGACCGGACATACATCCCTGATCAACAGGGCGCGGACACTCTCCCCGGCTCCCTCCTATTTCGCGCTGGACAAAAGCGGGAGGTACGGAATCGCGGTTCACCACAGCGGTTTTGGCGTGACGACGAAAATCAGGCGGCGGGAGGATGGAAACTTTTACTGCACCGCGGAGGTGGACGATACGGCGGTTACGCTTTTTGGTATCCGGGAGGACGGGGGCCTCGGCGAGGTCTGCGACGTGGCGGTTCACAGGGGAAAAGCACAGCCAAAGGAGGACATGATCTCCCATCTGCACTGCGTCGTGCCGGATCCGGAAGGGGAGATGTTTGTGGTCACGGATAAGGGTCTGCACTGCCTTTACAGCTACGCGATTGACCGGGAAAACGGGAAGCTGGTGTTAAAGCATGTGCTGAACGCGCCCTATGGCACAAGCCCGCGATACTGCGCGTTTCATCCGACATTGCCGGTCTTTTATTACAATAATGAAAAGTCCGACCTGGTGATGACGGTAAAATATGACGCAAAGACCGGGGCGATGGAGATTGTGGATTCTAACTCTCTTCAGCTTGCGGAAAACGCCGGGAAGCCTTATGAGGCCTCGGATATCTGCGTCAGCCCCGATGGGAAGACTTTGTATGTATCGGACAGAGGCTCTCATTTTATCGCCGTGTTTGCGATTGCCGGGGACGGCTCCCTGACGCTGATACAGAATATGTCCGCGCAGGGGGAAAATCCGAGAGGCTTCTGCATCACCCCCGACCGGAGGTTTCTGGCGGTCTGCAATTCGGACAGCGCGAGCATCTGCCTGTTCGCCATTAACAGCGACGGTACGCTGTCTCCTCACCAGGGCGGCATATCGGCACCCTGCCCGGCCAATATCCGCTTTCTTCAGATAAAGGATCAGGAGGAAGCTTCCTGACGCGGAGGGAAAGCGGAGAGGATGGAGAACGGAAATCAAACGCGCATAAGCGTTGAAGAATAAAGGAGGAAATTGATATGATGAAAAGCATCACACGCAGAGATTTTATGAAGGGAATGCTGGCGGGAGGCGTAGCTT
The DNA here is from genome assembly GCA_021203305.1 of Lachnospiraceae bacterium. Classification (GTDB taxonomy): domain Bacteria; phylum Bacillota; class Clostridia; order Lachnospirales; family Lachnospiraceae; genus RGIG6307. The sequence continues at coordinate 28,275 of JAJQBK010000004.1, read as the reverse complement.
TGGGCTCCGCGGGCCTTCTGGCGGCCTGCGGGTCAAGCAGCAGCGAGACCAGCAGCGAAAGCAGCAGCTCCGCAAGCAGCTCTTCTGACACGGGCAGCAGTTCTGAAGCAAGCACCGCGGCATCGTCAGACGATGTTACCACGCTGTACTTTGGTTGCAAGAGCGATCCGAAGACCTTCGGACCCTGGGATGGGGGCGGCGGAGGCCGCAATATGACCAACATGGCCGTTTATGAAACGATGGCGTACATGCTGGAGGGCGGAAGCTTCAGCTATTGTATTATGAAGGACTACACAAACCCCAGCGACGGCGTCTATGACATCACCATCTATGACTATGTGAGCGATTCTGACGGAAATCCGATCACGGCGGACGATGTGGTATTTTCCTTTGAGAAGTGCGCCGAGGAAGGAAACTGGGCAACCTACACGGCTGCCATGGCGTCCATCACCAAAATCGGCGATTACGAGGTGGAAATCGTCATGTCCAACGAGCGCCCTGACAGCTTCAGCGGGCTTTTGGAGAATGTGATGATCGTAAGCCAGGCCGCCTATGAGGGCAGTGCGGACAATATGTCGTCCTGGCCCATTGGCACAGGCTCTTATGTCCTGGAGGAATATGTGGGCGGCGCGTATATGACCTACACGGTAAACGACAATTACTGGCAGACGGACGAGTCCCTGGTCGCTTATCAGTCCCGGCACAACGTCCCCCGTTACACGGTTGAGTTTATCTCCGAGACCGCGCAGCACTCCATTTCCCTGGAGACCGGGGAGCTGGACTGCACCAATGGCTGCGATGCCGCTGACTACGTGAATTTCATCAACGACGATGGGACCCCGAAGGACGGTTACGATTATATCGAGAGTGAGAAGGCCGGTTTTACGGCGCTGGCATTTAACTGCGGCGAGGGCAATGTCTGCTCAGATGTGAATCTGAGGAAGGCAATCGCCTATGCCATTGATACAGAGGCCATGACATATGCCGCTTACGGCTCCGCCGGAGTTGCCCAGACGAGCTTTTCACAGACACAGCACTTTGACTATACGGAGGAGTTCACGCCTGAGGACGGATATTTTGAGTACAGCGAGGAAACCGCGAAATCGTATCTGGATCAGTCGGGCTATAACGGTGAGGAGATTGTCCTCTACGCGCAGAATGATACGGAAGTTACTACCATGTGCGAGCTGATCCGTGTTTACTGTGAGGCGGTCGGAATCAATGTGAAGGTGGAAACCTTTGACACCACTTTGTACAACAGCTATCTGTACGCCGAGGATCCCGAGTGGGATATGACCTTCTGCTTCTGCGAGGGCGGCGATTACACCTACACAGCTCTGGCGTGGGCTCTTGATATGGGATATTTCACCGGTGATGTGAATATCTGCCAGATTTATGACGAAACATTGCAGGAGCTGTTTGATATCGCTACGACCGTCAGCACCTTCAGCGTGGAAAATACCAAGGCTTTCCTGGATTATGTAAACGAGGAGTGCTACATGGTCGCCATGGCCGGCCATACCCAGGATATTATCTGGAATACGAATACCATCGGCACAATGGGAACGACGAAGACGCAGTTTGACCCGGTTCCGGGCGCCTGCACGCTGGCCTGATCATGGGGCGATGAAGCTTTGAAGTGAACAATTGTTGGCGCTCCGGCGTTTGACCGATGCGTTTTATGAGGTTTTCCTATGTCAAGATATATAATAAAACGAATTTTATGGATGATACCTGTTATTTTGCTGGTTGCGTTCACTATCTTCACGATTTTATATTTTGTCCCCGGTGACCCGACAGCCCTGCTGTTGGGCAACGGGGCAACCCAGGCGCAGAAGGAGGCTCTGCGGGAACAGCTGGGCTTAAACGATTCGTACCTTGTACGCCTGGGCAGATTTTTCAAGGAGACGTTCCTGGAATTTGACCTGGGGACATCCTATCAGTACAAGACGTCCGTATCGAAGGAGCTGATGACCTGGCTGTCGATCACCTTTCAGCTGACGCTTCTGACTTTTTTATTTGAGGCCCTGATCGGAATACCGATGGGAGTGACGGCGGCTGTCCATCAGAATACCATCGTGGACAGAGTCTGCACAGTCATCTCCGTCATTGGCGCATCCCTTCCCAATTTCTGGCTGGCGCTGATGCTGGTTATTGTTTTTTCGGTGAATCTGAATGTCCTGCCGTCCCATGGAGTTACCACATGGACCGGCTGGATTCTGCCGGTGGCCGCGGGCTGCGTTATGGATATGGGAGGAATAGCGAGGCAGACCCGCTCACAGATGCTGGAGGTGATTAATTCGGACTTTATCACCACAGCCCGTTCCAAAGGGCTGCCGGAAAATACAATCCGCTACCGCCACGCGCTTCCTAACGCCATTCTCCCCGTTGTCACTACGCTGGGGACCAGGTTTGGCAGAGCTCTGGGAGGAACGGTGGTGATAGAGACGGTATTTTCCATTCCGGGCGTGGGCACCTATTTAAACGACGCCATCTCGGCCCGGGATTATCCGGTCATCTGCGGAAGCGTCGTGGTTCTGTCGATACTGTTGTGTGTGATTGTACTGCTGACGGATCTCGCCTACGCGTTGATTGATCCCAGAATCAAGGCGGAATACGAAAAGAGCGGCAAAAGGAAAAGAAAAGTAAAGGAGGCGGACGCATGACGAATTTATCTGTGACCGTGCAGGATATGGAGGATCAGGAATATCGACGGTCTTTTAAGGACAGCGCGGGTTACGCGACTCTGCGGCGGTTCTGCAGAAACAGGCTGACCATTTTCGGGGCAGTGATTATTGTAATCCTGATTCTCATGGCGATTTTCGCGCCCTACCTTTCGCCCTATTCTTATTCCACACCTGATCCGCTGAACGCCTATGAGACGCCGAACCTGACGCACTGGTTCGGGACGGACAAGCTGGGGCGGGATATTTTTACCAGGATTTGCTACGGCGCCCGTTATTCTCTGTCGCTGGGAGTGTTTGCGGAGCTGGCGGGGCTTGCGGTGGGAATTGTTCTCGGATGTCTGGCCGGCTATTTCGGCGGCCTTGTGGACAATCTGATTCTTCGTTTCTGCGACGTCCTCCAGGCGATTCCAAGCATTCTTCTGACGATTATTATCGCCCAGGTTCTGGGCTCGGGCTATGTGCCGACGGTGATTGCCCTGGGGATTACCGGGATGCCCCAGGTGGTCAGGCTTCTCAGGGGGCAGCTTCTGAGCCTTCGTGAGGAGGAGTATATCGACGCGGCGAAAATGGTGAACAGCGCAAGCGGGCGGATCATGTTCAAGCATCTGCTGCCGAACGCGATTGCCCCTCTGATCATCAATTCCTCCATGGGAATCGGCGCCAAGATCATGACCAGCGCCAGTCTCAGCTATCTGGGGCTCGGCATTCAGGAGCCGCTTCCGGAATGGGGCGCCATGCTGGCGGCCGGCAAGGAATATTTCCGGTATTACCCGCATCTGGTCCTGATCCCGGGGCTGTTTATCGCGATCACGGTCCTGGCCTTTAATCTGGTGGGGGACGGCCTGCGGGACGCTCTCGATACAAAGCAGAGAAAGTGAGGTACGGCTTATGCCTGAACAGGATAAAATACTGGAAGTAGAAAATCTGCATGTCGAATACTCATCGGGAGATGATGTGGTCCGGGCTGTCAACGGGGTTTCCTTTTCTCTGGAATGGGGAAAGACCCTTGGAATTGTCGGGGAAACCGGCGCGGGCAAAACAACGATTGCCAAGGCAATCCTGCAGATTTTGCCCTCAATTCAGGCCCGGATCACGGAAGGCAGGATTTTGTTTAACGGCGAGGACCTGCTGAAGGCGGACGAGAAAAAGATGATGTCGGTCCGGGGAGCCCAGATTTCCATGATTTTTCAGGATCCCATGACCTCGCTGAATCCGCTGATGCGCGTGGGACGCCAGATCTCGGAGGGCATTCAGCTGCATCAGAATGTGTCCAGAAAGGAAGCGGACAAAAGGGCGGCCCAGCTGCTGGAACGCGTGGGCATTCCGGCCAGCCGCTTCAGGGAATATCCGCTTCAGTTTTCAGGGGGAATGAAGCAGCGCGTGGTGATTGCCATCGCGCTGGCCTGCAATCCTGAGCTTCTGATCGCCGATGAGCCGACCTCCGCCCTGGATGTGACCATTCAGGCGCAGGTGATGAATCTGATCAGGGAATTACAGGCGGAATATCAGGCCTCCGTGGTTATGATTACCCATGATTTCGGCATTGTGGCTGAGAGCTGTGATACTGTGGCGGTGGTATACGCCGGCCAGATTGTGGAATATGGTACAAAGGAGCAGCTCTTTAAAAATCCGTCCCACCCGTATACGCTCGGACTGTTCGGGGCGCTGCCGGGGATTGACACCGGCAGACAGCGGCTCCATCCGATCAAGGGAGCGCCGGTGGATCCCACCAGGCTTCCCGCGGGCTGTCCCTTTGCGGCCCGCTGCGAATATGCCTCCGATGAATGCCGCGCGGGCGGGATTACGGCGGTGGATATCGGCGACGGCCATCTGTGCCGCTGTCTTTACGCGGGAAAGCTGGGCAGAAAAGAAGAAACCGACACAGCGGATGGGAAGGAAGAGAGAAAGGGGGACGCCTGAGATGGCTCTGGTTGAAGTCAGAAATCTGAAAAAATATTTTAACACGCCGGACGGGCTTCTCCACGCGGTAGATAATGTGACATTTTCCATTCAGCGGGGGCATACCGTGGGCCTTGCGGGGGAATCCGGCTGCGGAAAATCGACGCTGGGACGAACCCTGGTGCATCTGCATGAAAGCACCTCCGGGCAGATTTTATTTGACGGCCGTGACATTACGCATGTCAATAAGCGGGAGCTGAAAGAGGTCCGTGGGAAAATGCAGATGATTTTTCAGGATCCCTATTCCTCGCTGAACCCGCGCATGACGGTGGAGGACGCGGTCCGGGAGCCCATGGTTCTGTCCCGCAAGTACGCTTCCGCTGAGATTTCGGAGAAGACTCTGGAGCTGATGAAGCTGGTGGGGATTGACCGGAGGATGCGCCAGGCTTATCCTCATGAGCTGGACGGCGGGCGCCGACAGCGTGTCGGAATTGCCAGAGCGCTGGCGATGGACCCGGAATTTATCGTCTGTGATGAACCTGTATCCGCCCTGGATGTGTCCATTCAGGCGCAGATATTGAATCTTCTGCAGGATTTGCAGGAGCAGAAGAAGCTGACCTATCTGTTTGTCACCCATGATATGTCGGTCCTGAGACATATTTCAGACGATATCTGTATTATGTATCTGGGGCAGATGGTGGAAATGTGCGAGGCGGAGGAATTATTCCACAGGCCGCTCCATCCATATACGCAGGCTCTGCTGAGCGCAATTCCTTCGACAGATATCGACCACCCGAAACAGCGGATCATGCTGGAGGGAGAAATTGTTTCCCCGGTTGATCCAAAGCCCGGCTGCCGTTTTGCGGCGCGCTGCCCTTACGCGTCAAAGGAATGCGGACAGGATCAGGAGCTGAAGGAGGTTTCGCCCGGCCACCTTGTCGCGTGCTGCCGGCTGGATCACATAATGAAATCGCAGAATAAACCAGTACAAGGAGAGTAGTGTATGTCTATATTGAATCTGAAGCTGAAATCCGTTTGCCTGAACGACATAGATGATGTGACGGTGATTCTTCCGGACGTGCCGATGAGGACGAAGGAACAGCCGGAAAGCTTTTATTCCTCCGGGAAAAAATTTAAGGTTCTGTGGCTGCTTCACGGCGGACGGGATACCATGCGGGACTGGGCGTATTACAGCAGCATTCCCAGGCTGGCTGTCCAGTATGGCATCATGATTGTGATGCCCAACGGCCATGACAGTGACTATGTCAATCACCCGGAGACGGGCGACGGCTTTTTATTTAAAGATTATTTTTTCAGGGAGCTGATGCCCTTTGTCCACCATTGGCTTCCCGCGTCCCCCAATCCGGCGGATAATTTCCTGGCTGGCGCTTCCATGGGGTGCGCCGCAACCTGGCAGTACGCTATCGAGCACCCTGAAAAATTTGGCTGGATCTGTCCCATGTCCAACCAGCCGCTGGATTATCGTCATCTGGAACCCCATCGGTATATGAGTACGGCGGATTTCCGCGTCAGAGCGAAGGCGGACGAGTTTGCCTTCGCGCCGGCCTACGGCGGTGTGGGGGAGGGAATCCATGTAAAGGAGATCAATACGATCTGCAAGTATCTGACAGTGGGAGAATTCCTGGATTCCTATGAAAATACGATGCCCAGGCTGGAGGAGGCAATCGCGGCCGGATGGAATATGAAAGCCTACATACCCTGCGGCTGCGCACCCAGAGATTTTAAATTAAAAAAATTCAGCGAGTACTGCGCGTCGCAGCATCTGGACAATATGAAATTTGAGTTTTTCGAGGAGGACACCCATTGCTTTGAATTCTGGGAAAAGGCGGTCGAACGGTTTTTACAGGAAATCGGCATCCCCAGATGCTCATATTTTGTGGGCGTATAATCCTTTCGTGAAGCGGATAAGGATAACGACAGGAGACTCCTGAAGATTAAGGAACGCGGCCATCCGTTTTGATGCATGGTGATGGCTGCGTCGGCGGACATGCCCGCTGGAAATGAGGATGAAAATGAGAAAAATGATTACGGAAAACCGGCAGAAGCTGAACCCGGTGGAGATGAGGATGCCGCTGGCGCGCTTTTTCAATGATTATCCGTTTTATGAGCTGCCCGGGGAGGTGCTTGAGGAAATTACCGGCCAGCCCTTTGATTACCGGGAGGCCATTTTGCCGGAAAACTTTTTGGACTGGATCATGCCAAAAGGAAAATATACAGACCATGAGAACGGGTACTGCATGTTTCCGGATGGCTCCGGCTATATTGCTACATATATGAAAATCCCCCGGGAGGTGGATGTGAAGCGGATCTTCTGGTACCTGAACTGGCTGAACATCCACCCCAAAAGCCAGCCGGAGGGAACGGGAAATCTGCGGTATAAAATCTGGAATCCCTGCGATCACTGGGATCATTATTTTATCAACTGGAAGGATAAATCCGAGGGAATAGTCACCACGGAAAGTCTGGATCTGGGCTGCGGTGACCGGCAGTACAATACCATCCGCCACGCGTACAATCTGTGGGAGTACGGGCTGACGCAGGAAAAGGCGGATGAGATCAACGCTTCCGGAATCAGCTGCCCGGAGAGCAGCGACTGGGAATCCTTTGATTTTGAGGGGGCGCACCTGACGCTGGGCCAGATTCGCCCGGGCGCGGACGGGCAGTGGGAGCGCCGCAGCGTGGAGTGGATCGGCTGGCGGCCCGAGAACGGCAAAATTGTCCGGATGGAAAAGACTCCCTGTTCCGAGGCGTATCTGAGAAAGGTGGCGGTTCACACCCTGACGGAATGGTATCATCTGATGACCTATGTGAATGATTTGTGGGAGGAATATCATGATCTGCCGGCGGACGCGGATTAAATAAGAAGAAAGACAGACGGAGTTATTTTCCGTCTGTTTTTTTGCGTTTATATGCTTTACTGTGAGGTTTTGAAATGTTATAATGTCCGCAAAGAGCAGAGACGGACGTAGCTTGCCGCCATGCTGTCTCTACAGCAACCTTTACAATCAGGAAAGGACATGACAGAATGAAATTATTGGAAATGCTGCACAGCCCCGGGGATGAATATACTCCGATTCCGTTCTGGTTTCTGAATGGCAATCTGTCGGGACCGGAGATCATCCGCCAGATGGAGGACTTTGCGGCTCATGGAGTGTCGGGCGTGGTGCTTCATCCGCGTATGGGTCTGCCGAAGCGGATCAAGTATCTGTCGAAGGCATATTTTGGATATATCCGTACCGCGGTGGAGACAGCCAGGCGGCTGCACATGACGGTGGTGCTCTATGACGAGGGCATGTATCCCTCCGGCTCCGCCAACGGAAAGGTAGTGGAGGGCCATCCGGAGTTTGCAAGCGTCGGGATCACCCTGACCAGGAAGGTCCAGCCTGGGGATGAGTTTCTTACGCAGGCCGGGGACCGCTTCCTTGTGGCGCGCAAAACAGGAGGCACCATGCGGGGCATCCACTGGGATCAGGAGGACGGCGAGCCTAACACTCCACTGACTGCGGATTTATTAAATCCGGCAGCGGTGGACCGTTTTATTGAGCTGACCCATGAGGCCTATTACCGGGAATTCGGGGAATATTTCGGCACCACCATTAAGGCCTTCTTTACGGACGAGCCCAGTATTATGGGGCGGAACGTGAGGGATATGTTTGCCTGGAGCCACAATTTTGCCCAGATCTTCACTGAGGCCGGCGGAAATCTGTCCGGACTGTCGGAGCTGTTTTTCGGCAGGGAAAATGACGACACCCGCTTGTATGAGAAGCTGATTTTGCAGCGGGAGGGCGAGGTCTATTACAAAAGGCTCAGCGACTGGTGCGCCGCCCACGGCATCTGCCTGATGGGACACCCTCACCAGAGCGATGACATTGAGGCGCTTAAGTATTTTCATATTCCGGGACAGGATCTGGTGTTGCGCTGGATCAGTCCGGAGAAGGGCGGCCTGAAGGGGATGGATTCCACCATGGCCAAGTGCAGCGCGGACGCAGCCAGGCTGATGGGGCGCAGACGCAACGCCAACGAATGCTTCGGCGCCTGCAACGCGGACAATAACCCCTGGCAGTTCTCCGGCAGCGACATGAAGTGGTATCTGGACTGGCTGGCGGTGCGGGGCGTCAATCTGTTCGTGCCTCACGCTTTTTATTATTCCATTGAGGGCAAGAGAAAAGAGGAGCGTCCGCCGGATGTGGGACCCAATAATATCTGGTGGCCCTATTATCACCGTTGGTCCGGCTATATGCGGCGTCTTTCCTGCCTGATGACGGATGCGGATTTACATACGCCGGTGGCGGTATTGTGCAAAAACCGGGCGCTGTGCCCGGAGGCAGTGGCTCCCCTGTTTGAGAGCCAGACCGGATTTCAGTATATTCCCGAGAGCTATTGGAAGGACTGCACGGTGGACGATGAGACTCATGAGCTGATCTGCCAGGGCAAACGTTATCAGGCGGTGCTCAATGACGTGGACAATGTGTTCCCGCGGGCGTCGTGCCATGTGACGGAGGCCATGGCCGACTGTCTGTGCTTCCCGGCGACTCCCGCCCTTCGCTGCGCTCATTTTGTGCGCGGCGGCGTGGAATGCTGGTTTCTGACCAACGAGGGCAACCGCATTATCGAGACCACGCTGACCCTGCCCGGCGTCACGGGGAAGGTTGGCAAATATGACATCTGGAGGGATGAGGCCTTCCGCCAGGCCACTCTTCAGGGGGAGGACGGAGCCCAGATCCGGCTTTATCTGCGTCCGAGGCAGAGCAGACTGTTCTTTGTCTGCAGCGAGGAGGAATTTGAGGCGCTGCCCGTATCGCCGAAGCGGGTCTGGCTGCCCAAGCCGAAATTCACACAGGTGGGGCGCAACACCTTTGAATGCACCAGGACCTACACCGCCACGCTGGAGGTTACCGCTGAAGAATTGGAAGAGGGAATACCGATGATCACCTTCGACGGGTATGACATGGCGGAGCTGAGGGTCAACGGGCAGGACGCCGGAGTGTCCTTCTGGCCGACCCACCGCTTTGAGGTCGGGGGCCTGATTCACGAGGGCGAGAATGAGCTGGAGGTGACCATGACCGGAAGCCTGGCCAATAAATATGGGATTCGCGCGGTGCCCTATGGGGTGAGGTAACAGGGCGATTCACCAAAAGAAGGAAAATAATCCTGTGGCCACAGGGAAAAGGACTGTCAGGCGGCAGTCTGCTGGGGCCACAGAATAAAAAGAGAGAAGGAGAATATTTTTATGGAGCTGCAGAGTGTATTGGAGAAGGCCCGAGCCTATATCGATGGTCTGACCGTGGATTCGAAGGAGAACGTGCCGAGGGAAGTAGTCAGTGACGAGCACAGGTTCTTTACCTGGGACAACGAGTACCGCAACCCGTCCGACAAGCCCTATCTGTTTGACTGGAGCTATTATAATGGCGTGGTGATGGAGGGGCTTTATGACATTTACGCCGCTGACCCTCAGGCCGGGAAGCGCTATTATGATTACATCAGGGAGTATCTGGACGCCATGCTGGTGAAGGGGGAGGACGGTTCCGTATCCTTAAATCCCAGGCTGGCTGGCTATGTGGATCATCACGGTGCGGATTGCTACAAGACCGCGGCCCTGGTCATGAAAATGACGGACGGACAGGACGATTATATGAAACTGGCTTCCGCGCTCTACCGTGACCTGACTGATACGGCCTATGTGAATTCTAAGGGAAATATTGTCCCGCTGGAGTTCATGGAAGAGGGACTGGGTTATAATTACTGGCATTCCTGGGCCGGCGGGAAGGCTCCAAAGTTCAAGGTGTGGCTGGACGGTATTTATATGCTGCAGCCGTTCCTGGCCCATTACGCCGCAAAGACCGGCGACCAGGCCCAGCTTGACCTGATTAAGAAGCGTTTTACCTGGGTGGCGGAGACCATGCTGGCTCCCAACGGCATGTATTATCACGCATGTAACAGTAAGGACGATGTCTGCGCCTTCCACTGGACCCGGGCCATGGGGTGGTATGCTATGGCCATGGTGGACGTGATGGATGTGGCTGGGGGAGAGCTGGTTGATGTGATTAAACCCAATCTGAAGCTTTTTGTGGACGGCATGCTGAAATACCAGGATGAGAGCGGCATGTGGGCCAATCTGGCGGACCAGCCGGTGACGGAGACCAACCGCCTGGAGACCAGCGGCACCGCCATGATGGTGTACACTATCTTGAAGGGAGTGCGGAAGGGCTGGCTTGACGCTTCCTACAGGGACGCCGCGGTGAAGGCTTTCGTGACCATGACGGAGATGAAGCTCGACGAGGGCGGTCTTGAGGATATTTACATGAAGGCGGCTGCCAACAACACCAACAACTATGAGAATACGGAGTATTACATGCCGGATGAGGGGAAGGGCAGCGGACCTTACATCATGGCGTATTCTGAGATGATTCAGCTGTAAAAACCTGTATAACCAGTGAATGGCACTCATGAACCTGTGGGTTTGCGGGTGCCATACTAAGGAACTGTCACGAAATAACTTGCGCATCTTGCACCGCCTAATACGCGAATCACAGGCCATAAAAGCCTCGCCGGTCTACGCTCCGCTACGGTCCGCGCTGAACAAACGTCCCCCGGACGTTTAGCGCCCCGCTACGCCTACGTTTTTATAGCCTGTGCTTCACGCATTATTCGGCACAATCTGCACAAGTTATTTCGTGACAGTTCCTTATAGTGAACGACAGGCGCCGTTCATTATAAGCAGTGAAATAAAAGGAGAAAATATGGCGGCAAAAGAATTTTTCCCCGATGGCACGCCCATCGATGAGTGGTTTTATGACACAAAAATTCCTTCTCTGGAGGAGCTGGGCAGACAGTATGTGCTGACCCAATATGGCATTCTGGATAACGGAAGGGTGCATACAGCGGAGATCCAGTCTCTGATCGACCGGGCGGTGGCAGAGGGCGGCGGTGTTATTGTGGTGCCCGCCGGGACCTACCTGACCGGGTCCTTATTTTTTAAGCAGGGAGTCAACCTGTATGTGGCCCAGGGGGGCACCTTGAAAGGGAGCGACGATATTTCGGATTATCGGATCTGCACAACCCGCGTTGAGGGAGAGACCTGTCAGTATTTCGCGGCGCTGATCAACGCTGACGGGGTCGATGGCTTTACCATGTGCGGCCCGGGAACCATCGACGGAAATGGCCTGCGCTCCTGGAAGTCCTTCTGGCTGCGGCGGCAGTGGAATCCGCAGTGTACCAACAAGGATGAGCAGCGCCCCCGCCTGGTCTATATTTCCCATTCCCGGAATGTGCTGGTGGCGGGCCTGAATCTCCAGAACTCTCATTTCTGGACCAACCATATTTATAAAAGCAATCATGTGAAATATTTGAACTGCCGCATTTTTTCACCGATGGCTCCGGTGAAGGCGCCCAGCACGGACGCCATCGATATCGATGTGTGCTCTGATTTTCTGGTCAAGGACTGTTATATGGAAGTCAACGACGATTCGGTGGTGCTCAAGGGAGGCAAGGGCCCCTGGGCGGATACTCAGCCGGAGAACGGGACGAACGAGCGCATTATTGTGGAGGACTGCACCTACGGCTTCTGCCACGGCTGTCTGACCTGCGGCTCCGAGTCCGTTCACAACCGCAATATTCTGGTGCGCAGGATACAGGTGACGGAGGGCAAGAACCTGCTGTGGCTGAAGCTGCGCCCCGACACGCCCCAGCTGTACGAGTATATCACAGTGGAAGAGGTAAAGGCGAAGATCGTCAGCTTCATCACCATTCATCCCTGGACCCAGTTTTTTGATCTGAAGGGACGCACGGACAAGCCCGTTTCCACGGCGGGAAATATCACGGTGAGGGACTGTGAGTGCGAGTGCAATGTCTTTTTTGACGTGGAGGCCAATGAGGAGCAGTACCGGCTGGAGAGCTTTACCTTTGAGAATCTTCTGGTCAGGGCGGGGAGAGATGGCTTTGATGAAAGCATGATTGACAATGTGATTATGAAGAATGTGAAGGTAGATGTGTTGGAACTGGCAGAGCAGAGAGATGGGGGCAGTTCCTCAGATCCTGAGTAAAAAGCGCGTACTTTGGCGCACGTTTCATAAAGACGGTTTTACGGAAACGGACGACAGGCGTTTCTCAGAAATGAGGATTGGGTATGCTTGCAATCAAAGAAATCCTGACACTTGTGCACGTGCTCTGATTTACCGTCTGACATGCCTGTAAGAAAAGAGAAAAATCACGACACATATATCAGAGTGCCGATTTATAAACTGACACGAATGTCAGAAAAGTGAGGGAAATCATGACGCTCACACAACTATCCTACATTATCACCATCGCGGAAACCGGCTCCCTGAACAAAGCGGCGGAGCAGCTCTACGTTTCCCAGCCCTCCCTGACCAACGCCGTCAAGGAGCTGGAAAAGGAGCTGGGCGTGACGCTCCTGAACCGCAGCGGCCGGGGCGTCACGCTCACCAACGACGGCGTGGAGTTTCTCTATCACGCCAAGGAAATTTATTCTCAGTATGAGAGCCTGATGAGCAAATATGGCAAGGGCGGATCGCTGAAAAGGAAATTCGCCGTCTCCGCTCAGCACTATTCCTTCGCCACAAAGGCGTTCGTGGATATGGCCCAGCATTACGATCTTTCGGAGTATGAGTTCGCCATCAAGGAGACCAAAACCCGGGAGGTCATCGATGACGTCAGGACTCTGCGCAGTGAGATCGGGGTGCTTTATCTGAGTGACTTCAACCGTAAGGTCATGACGAAGATCTTAAACAGCGCCGACCTGGAGTTTCGCCATCTGGTGGACTGCCGGGCTTATGTATATATGTGGAAAAAGCATCCCCTGGCCGCGGAGAAGTCCGTGAATCTGGAAATGCTGGCGCCCTTTCCCTGCCTGACCTTCGACCAGGGGGACAACAGCTCTTTTTATTACGCGGAGGAAATATTTACCACCGGAGAGTATTCTCAGACCATCAGGGCCAATGACCGCGCCACCATGCTGAATCTGATGGTGGGGGTCAATGGTTACACCCTCTGCTCCGGCATCATCTGCGAGGAGCTCAACGGCAGTGACTACGTGGCGGTGCCCTTTGAGGACGAGAGCCAGAACTCCGACGCCATCATGGAGATCGGTTATATCACCCGCAAAAACATGACCCTGAGCCGAATCGGGGAGGAGTATATCGCCTCCATGAAGCGGTACCTGGAAAACGCGTAGAAAATTCTTTCATAAAAGCAAAACCGCCGCCGTGACTTTTCGGAAAAGTCCGGCGGCGGTTTTACTGTCAGAATGTGATTGCCATCAGATGGCGCAGTTAAATCATAAGGATGCTATAGCAGCCTTTAAACTTCCGGTTTTGTCGCCTCATAGTCGGCCCAGGAAGCTGCCTCAGACGCATCGGAGAAGTCGGCAGTTGTGCTGTAGGTTTCCACTGTGATGGTATAAGAACCGGTTCCCTGCACATAGACGGTGCCGTCAGTGCCGACGATGGTCACACTGTTGCCGGAAGCGTCCGTGATAGTTCCCTCCGCATAGAGGTTGGTCACGGTGCTGTCGCCGGTGACGATCCACTCAGAATCCGCGCTGAGATAGAGGCTGCAATAGCCGCTTCCGCCGTTTCCGGCATAGGTCTCATCGTCAATCACCGCGCCGGTCAGCGTGCTGCCGTTCATGACATAAAAATTCAGCTTGCTGATGCTGTCCCAGATCACATCGCCTGCCATCTCCTGGCCGGAGGCGGTGAAGGAGCACTGGGAGCCATTGGCCCCGGAGGTACCCCATCCGCGCTCATTGTCGTTGCCGGTGCACATCAGGAAAAATTCGCAGTCATCGGAAGTGGTAATTTCCACTCCTGAAATGTAAATTTCGCTCTCCGTGTTAGTGGTATAGAAAACGCCGCCGTTTTCGGAGGTAAGAGTACCGCCGATGATCTGCATCGTGCTGGTGCCCACTTCCGAGTCCCTGGACATGCTCTGGTAGACAATCACGGTCCAGGTGGTGTCATTCTGGCTCAGGTCGCTCATATTTCCCGTAATATCACAGTCAAAAAGATGAATCGTGTTGAGCCCTTCCATGCAGATGGCCTCGGAGCCGGTGGCTGTCAGTACCGCGCCGTTCACGGCAATGTCCGCCGTGCAGTAGAGAGCCGGGGAGCCTTCGCCGTTGCTTGTGTAGGTCCCGCCGTCCACTACCAGTGTGCCGCCGCCCCGGTCGCTGCGGATGGCCGCCGCGGATTCTCCGTCCGTCTCCACGGTCAGATCCCAGGCGTAAAGGGTGCCGCCGCCGGCCACGTGAATGCCGCCGGAGGTATCCTGGCTGGTGGAGATGGTAGTGTCAAGCACATAGGCTGTGCCGTCCCCGTAGGCGAAGACGCCCGCTCCGCCAGCCGCGTCGGTTGTGATGGTGGAATCGCTGACAGTCAGCGTCCCGTCTGTCACCAGCATGGCCGCGCCAACGCCGTAAAAGCTGGAATTATCGCCGCCGGTGCTGTCTGAAGAATTGCGCTCCACGGTCACATTCTGAAAGCTGACGGAAGCGCCGTCCGACACCAGAACCGCGTTCTCATCGGTTCCGGTGGAGGTGATGGTTTCACCTGTTATTTCGGAATCCTCTGTATATTCATTTACTGCGCTGTAGCTGACGGATGATGAGGAGCTCTGCCCCGTCCCGCCGTTCACGCCGCTTTGCATGTCGCCGCCCATACCGCCTTGCATGGTATTGCCGCCCATGCCGGAGGAGACCAGAATTTCTGCGATCACCCCGTCCTCATCGAAGGTAACCTGCAGCATGGAGCCTTCTGTGATATCCTCCAGGCTGCCACTTTGTGTCTCACCGTCCTCAGTCTCCACCAGGATGACTGATTCATCGCCGACAGTCAGGACACCCTGCGTTCCGCTGGCCATATCGCTGTCCGGCTGATTTTCAGAGCCTTCGCTGCTTTCGCCTTGGGGCTGTTCAGAGGGGGCGCTGCCTTCGGCATCGGAAGTTTCGCCGTCCGGCTTTACGGGAGCCTCGCTGTTCTCAGTGTCAGAGGTTTCGCCATCCGGCTTTGCGGGAGTCTCGCTGTTCTCAGTGTCGAAGGTTTCGCCATCCGGCATTTCAGGAGCCTCGCTGCCCTCGGCACCGGAGGTATCACCATCTGGTTTTTCGGGGGCTTCACTGCTTTCCGCATCAGAAGTACCGTCTCCCGGCTGATCTCCTTCCTGACCGGCTCCACCGTTTCCGTTTTCTCCTCCCACGTCAAGGGCTTCCCCATCCTGCGGCGCGGCTGAACCGTCGCCGCCCATATCCGGCATTTCTCCTTCTGTCATGTCGGAGGGCATATCCCCATCCATGCCGCCTTCCTGGCCGCGGCTGCCTCCCATTCCCACATTCAGAGTAATTTCATTGCCGTCGATGCTCTCCACGGTACCGGTAAGCGTTGTGGATACAAGCTCTTCGTCCGTATCGTCTGTATAGACAAAAGTATTTTCCGCTGACGCGTATGCCGTCTGCTCGGCCTGATCCTCTGTCGTGGAAGATGTCTGCGCACATCCCGCTGCCGCGAAAATGACGGTCGATGTAACGACGAGACCGAACAGCAGTCTGATTTTTTTGTAATGCATAACTGACCTCCTGATAAGATGCTTTATATAATGATGTCTGTGTCGGCAGACATATCCGTATGACAGGCGGCTTTCAGTCGCCAGCCATTATTTGACAGACAGATATCCCGACATTTTCACACGGAATATTTTTCTTGCCACAGCACACTATACCTGCAATTGATGGAGCGGATGTGAAAAATCTTTGACCATTTTGTGCCCGGGGACTTTTAGGCCGTGATGAAAACGGTAAAAGGGCGGGATGCACAGAACCGCCGGGATTTCAGACGGGTTTTGAATAGTAATCCGAATGAGCCGGAGATATAATTATCTGAATGAGGTGGAGATATAATCACCTGAATGAGCCGGAAGTATAATCATCTTGACAGATATTATAATGGTCATTATAATATAGGATATCTTAATGACCGAAAAGGAAGCAAAGATGTTTATAGGAAGAGAGAAAGAACTGAAACGGCTGAACGCGATGTATCAAAGTGACAGACTGGAAGTGGCGGTCATATACGGGCGGCGCAGGATCGGGAAAACTACGCTCATAAATGAATTTTGCAAAGGAAAAAGGACCATATTCTTTGCGGCCATGGAAAATTCCGTGGAAATCAATCTGGAAATGCTGTCTAATGCGATTGCGGAGACAGAGACCGGGTCAGAGGCAGGTGTCGTTTATTGCAGTTTTGCTGACGCGTTCATCAAAATACGGGAGATGGCGCTGAGTGAACGGCTTTTATTTGTGATTGATGAGTATCCGTATCTGGCGAAATCGGAGCCGGGGATATCTTCGCTTCTCCGGAATTTCCTGGATCATCAGTTCAGGGAAAGCCGTCTGTTTCTGATTCTCTGCGGTTCTTCCATGAGCTTTATGGAAAATCAGGTGCTGGGGTATCAAAGCCCTCTTTACGGACGCGGAACAGGCCAGTTTAAAATTCTGCCCTTTGACTATATGGATACGGGGCGATGGTTCCCTGAATATACCAGTGAGGAAAAGGCTGTTATGTATGGCGTTACCGGCGGGGTTCCTCTGTATCTGGAACAGTTTTCCCCGGACAGGACAATCAGGGAAAATCTGCTGGACGTCCTGTTTCATAATAACGCCATGCTTTTTGAGGAGCCGGCCAATCTTCTGAAGCAGGAGCTTCGGGAGCCGGCCACGTATAACGCGATTATTTCGGCAATCGCTTCCGGTAAAACAAAGCTTTCCGAGATTTCAGGGACGGTGGGACTGGAAAGCTCTCTGTGCTCAAAGTATATCGGAAATCTGATTACCCTGGGAATCGTAAAACGGGAAACGCCTGTCACGGAGCCAAATTCCAGGAGGCCGATTTATGAGCTGGAAGACTTTTTCTTCCGGTTCTGGTACACCTTTGTCCCCCCAAATATGTCCGCAATTGTATCTGACCGTATGGAAAGGATTTATGCTTCCGCTGTGGAAAACCGGCTGCATGATTACATGGGGCGTGTATTTGAGAAAATGTGCAGAGATTATCTGTTATTTTATGAGGACGATCTGCCGGTTCATATACAGAGCATCGGCCAGTGGTGGGGAGGAAATCCGGTTACACGCAAGCAGACGCAAATTAACGTTGTCGCTATCTCCTCGGAATCGAAAAGCGCCATCATCGGTTCCTGTAAGTTCAGAAATGAGAAACTCCCGATCAGTGAATTGCGTCTGATGCAGGAGTATGCCCGGGTCATGGGCGGGTTTGAGAAATACTACTATTTCTTTTTCAGTAAGGATGGGTTTGCGGATGCTCTGCGGCAGGAGCGGGATGAGCGGAAGCTGCGGCTGATTGCATTGGATGAGATGTATCGGATGTCCGTTTTAGAGTGAATTCATTTTTGAAGGAGCAGACGAATGAGGAAGATACTGATGGTCTGTGAGGCGTTCGGCGGGGGTGTATTTACTTATGTCAGCCAGCTTTGCAACGATATGTGCGATGACTTTGACGTGTATCTTGCTTACGCCATCCGTCCGCAGACACCGGAGAATTACAGAGATTTTCTGGATAAAAGAGTCCACCTGATTGAAGTGAAAAATTTCGGAGCAAAGGGTCTTACAAGTGTATCAAATGACATCCGGGTTATAAAAGAACTTCATACGATTGAAGCAAAGGTAAAGCCGGATGTTATTCACCTGCATTCATCAGTTGCAGGCGGCGTCGGCCGACTGGCTTTCAGGGGTAAAAATAACACTGTAGTTTATACTCCTCATGGCTATGCCCATATCCTCATGGGCAGCGGGGCAAAGTGCGGGATGTATGGAGTGATGGAGCACATACTTGGAAGAATGTCAAATGCAATAACCCTCACTTGCTGTGAGAGTGAGGATGAAGTGGCAAAGGGACTGACCAGGAGGACGGCTTACATAGAGACTGGCGTGAATCTGGCGGATTTGTCAACTGCGCTTGACGGCGTTGAACCGGTCAAAAAAGAGAGATTCACGGTGTTCACGCTCGGTCGTGCCTGTGTCCAGAAACAGCCGCAGCTGTTTAACCGGATTGCAGAACTGGTACCGGAAGCACATTTTGTGTGGATTGGCAACGGTGAGTTGGAGCGTCAGCTGACTGCTCCGAATGTGGAGGTAACAGGCTGGAAACCCCGCAAGGAAGCTCTTGCCATGGCGAAAGGTGCAGACGCTTTTATTCTTTGCTCTTTGGGTGAAGCAATCGCTATGAGCCTGATTGAGAACATGTACATAAAGAAGCTGGTTCTTGTCAGCAACGTTATGGGAAATAAGAGCGTTATCCATGACGGCGTGAATGGATATGTCTGCAATACGGCAGATGAATATGCAGAGAAGATAAAAGCTGCAATCAAGCATTTTCCAAGTGAATTGCCTGAGAGGGCATATCAGGATGTGCTTGAGATATATAACACAGAAGCGATGAAGAAGAAATATGTGAAGTTCTACTCTGACCTGGTGCAAGAGAAAAGCAGGATTTAAAATATGGAACCGTTTTTAACTATTATCATTCCCGTATATAAGATTAAAGAAGAATACGTCAGACGCTGCTTTGAAAGCTTACTCGCACAAGACATGAAATCGTTCAAAGTGATTACCATTGATGATGGGTCCCCTGATAATTGTGGCGCCATATGTGACGAGTATGCCGCGAAGGATGCGCGTTTTCGTGTAATACATCAGGTGAACGCAGGTGTCTCAGTGGCAAGGAATAAGGGGATTGAAGCTTGTGATACAGAGTGGATTGCTTTCGCAGACCCGGACGATTGGATTGAACCGGATATGGTTTCAACTTTGTACAAAGCGAAAAACAATTCAACAGGTTTTGACATATATTTATATGACTATATCCAGGAATTTGCAGAAAAGACGGTTGTTAAGCAATTAATGGATAATGATGGAGCGTTGGACGCGGAATGGCTTCATAATTTAAGAATAGCGCCCTTTAATTTCCTTACTGTTGATGGTAAACCATATGAATATGAAACGAATGTGATCTGGAACAAAATGTATAAGGCCAGTCTCATAAAAGGAAGAGGTTTGCTGTTTTCTCCTGAAGCCAGGAAGGGACAGGATGTAATATTTATAGCTGAGTGCCTGCAGTTGACTGATAGAATCTTCTATATTAAAAAACCTCTTTATCATTATAGATACATTCAGGAATCTATAACAAACAGGTATAATCCGAAAGCGCAGTATTATAATGAGGTGGCATTTGAGGCCTATGAGAGAATAATTAAGAAATACAATCTTCCCGCTGAGTATTGGGAGGCATTTTACGCGCGGGTTGTAACTCGAATGTATTCCAGCATGAGACTTTACTACTTCCATGAGGAAAATACGCAGACAAAAAAAGCAACCTGTAAAGCATTAGATGAAACATTGTCGAAATACCCATATAGCGTGGCCCTGAGAAAAGTAAAAAGCAATCAGCTGACAGGTACACAAAGGGTATTTGTGTATTTCCTGAAAAGAAGGCAATATGGGATACTGCGTTTACTTGTTGAATTCAGGCAGGGCCTGAAAAATATGAGAGGACTGCAATTGAAATAATTGTTGTTTTGGATAAGGGGATTATTATGTATAGAATATTGCATGAACTGGCAAATCTTGATGGAGGCGGAGTTGCCAGACTGCTCTATGATTATTATTCATATATGGATAAGGAGGTTGTTCATTTCGATTTTGTGATAAGCGATGATATTGATAATGGAATTTTGGAAAATCCGCTCAGGAAACTGGGGTGTACAATATATAAGATTCCGAGCCTCAGGAAAAACTTTAAGGAAAGAATGAGAATGTTAGATTCTATAATTTCCGGTGGCAATTATGATGCGGTGCATTCCCATATTCCTAAACGGAGCTGCTTTATATTTTCTGTCGCAAAAAAATATGGGGTAAGTCGCCGCATTGCTCATTCACACATTGCGTATGAGGATATTGGCAAAGCGAAGGAGGCAGTGGACAGATGTTTTTTGATGAGGACGAAAATGCTTGCTACAGATTTACTTGCGTGTGGGGAAGATGCGGCAAGGTATATGTGGGGTAAGAAGGTATTCCAAAATCATGATTACCACATAATGCGCAATGCAATAAATACAGAAAAGTTCCGGTTCTCAGAGGAAAAGAGAAACCGCGTAAGAGCACAAATGGGCTTATCAGATAAAAAAGTTTTAGGTATTGTCGGCAGGCTTGATGAGCAGAAAAACCATAAATTTCTTTTGAAGATAGCAAAAGAGCTCTGCACTCATAGCGCAGAGTATGTACTCCTTGTTATTGGAAGAGGACCTTTAGAGCAGGAATTGAGAAAACAGGCTTCGCAGTTGAATATTGAGGACAATGTTCGTTTCCTCGGTATAAGGGATGATGTTGATTTTCTTTTAAACGCACTGGATGTGTTTATACTGCCTTCCCTGTATGAAGGACTTCCGGTTGTCCTTGTTGAAGCACAGGCAAATGGTCTGCCTGTTGTTGCCTCGGATTCCATTACAAAGGAAATGGCAGTAACAGATTTAATATCGTTTCTTCCATTGACGGCTTCTGCTTCGGAATGGGCAAGGGCGGTAATAAATGCTGTTGAAAGAGAGAGCGACCGTAAATCCTGCGCAGAAAAAATAAAGGATGCCGGTTATGATATAGCAGTGGAAAGTAAAAAAATGCAGGAGTTCTATATAAGATAACTATTCCGGCAAAGGGTAAAAAACAGTAGGAAGAAAAAGTATGATTATTTATACAGGCATATACATAATTGCACTATTGGGGCTGTTTTTTGGCGCAAACAGGTCGAAAGTAACTAAAAGAAGATATTTGTTTTGTGTCTTTGGACTGCTCATTCTGTTTGCGGCATTAAGAAGCTCAAATGTTGGAATTGATTTGCGCGTATATTATAGCTCTTATTACCCTAAATTTGCAACAGCAAAATGGAGCGAACTCCGGAATGTTACGGCCAGCGGGCATTGGGAATGGGGCTATTGCGCACTATGCAAAATTTTAGCTATGATGAATCCTGAACCACAGTTTCTTATTGGTGTGACGAGCATTATCAGCATTCTTCCATATGCATATTTTATTTATCGCAATTCTGATGATGTTGTATTTCCGACTGTGTTTTATATAGGGATGCATGTATACACAATGTCCATGAACATTTTAAGGCAGGCCGTCGCAACGGGATTTGCGATCCTTGCGTTTGAAAAACTGAAAAGAAAACAGTATGTCAGATTTATTATATATGCGGTCATCGCAACATCGATACACACAGCCGCAGTTTTAATTTTTGCGTTATTGATTCTGGAAAGGATAAACTTCAAAAGAAGAGCAGCAATCCTGTTAGCGGGGGCAACAGTGATCGTTTCGTTTTCTTATCAATACATAATTACCGCATTTATGAATCTCCCGATATTTGGCGAAGAATACAGCATTTATGAATTGGGAGTCGGGCATGCTGCCGGGTATATTACTTACCATACATTGGGACTCTTTACTATTTCCGCGTTGATTCTTGTCGCTTCCATATTTGGTTACGTTGATAATAAAAAAGATGTTGAGATTGACAGATGGAACAGGTTCCATTTTTCGGACGGGAAATTATATTTACAAAAAAACAGTGTTGAAGAAATTGAATGGTCAAATAACACGCTGATATATTCTTCTTATCTGGTCGTTTTATTCAGATTTTGCGCTTTTCTTGTGAATGCGCTGGCGCGTGCCGCGTACTATTTTATGCCGTTAATGATGATAACTTATCCGAAAATGAGACCGAACATTAACACAAGGCTCTCACAGAAATCGTGGGATTTAATTATTTATACAGCGATAACGGTGTTTTTCATTTACATATGCGTTTTCAGAGCACAGGATCTCTGGGGAGTTGTGCCGTATGAGTTTTTCTGGAACGCATAAATATGGATGGTCTGTTTAGAGATGCTATGGTGCTGCATGAAACGGAGATTATCATTATGTCAAAATTAACTCAAACACTGAGGAAGTGCAGAATCATAAATTATATTCTGGACAGTTTGTTCTTCATTAAGAAACGAAGCAGAATTTTTAAACAAAGAAAATTAATAAATAATCTGAGCAATAAAGCGATTGAACGACTTAGTCATATGTCAGCGTCAAGTCATATTTATTTTTGCGGCGTACCTGTTCACAGAAATATGGGAGATCAGGCACAACGGTATTGCATCAGGCAATGGTGCAAAAAAAACTATCCTGAATTTGATATTCTGGAAATTGAAACATGGCCTTTTTATAACAAAAAATTTTGTCAACAACTGTTAAATACCGTTGAGCATGATGATATATTTGTTATTCAGAGTGGTTACTGTACAACGAGCCGTCATTTTGATCATGACATGCATCGTTTTATTGTTAAGACATTTCCGAAGAACAGGATATTAATTATGCCGCAAACGGTCAATTTCAGCCAAAAACGGGATGGGGTGAAGACAGGAAAGATATACAATGAGCATAAAAAGCTGCTATTCCTGGCTCGTGATAGAATTTCTTACGAATCAGCAAAACAATATTTTGCATCCACAGAAATCAGATTATTTCCTGATATTGTTACTTCCCTTATTGGAACTATGCAATTTCAGACAAATCGAGAGGGAGTTCTGATCTGCGTCAGGAACGATGGAGAAAAGAAATATTCGAATGAAAGCATAAATGAACTCAAAAACAGAATAGAGACTTTGGGCGTACCGTGTGGGATTTCTGATACTAATTCAGAACTTCCTTTGGATATACTTGTAAATAACTTTGAAAGTGAACTGCAAAAAAAACTGTCATTTTTTGCAAAGCATAATCTGGTTATCACAGATCGATATCATGGCACAATTTTTGCACTGATAAGTAACACGCCTGTGATAGTGTTGGCAACAAATGACCATAAAGTTAAAACAGGCACAGAATGGTTTACAGGTATTTATGATGAAGCATTTCACAATGCTGCGTCTATAGACGATGCGTTTTCGATTGCCCAACAAGTATTGAAAAATCCGGTTCATATATGTAATCAGGCATTCTTCGGGCAAAAATATTATAGCAAACTTAAAGACATTTTTGAAGGTTTGGAGGCTTCCGGTCATGAATAGGATAAGACAGGCACTCAAGTACGCGGCAACAAGATTATATGAGTTCAGGGTGACGATAAAAGAATTTCTTTCCTGTGGGAAATTGGGCAGCGACGCCTATCGTTCATTTTATGAAAACAGCCTTCTTGTTGAAGTACATTCTGTTGAAAAAGGGTTAGGTCTCAGAAATACGCAGCCAGGTCATAGTTCCCGACAGGTGATTAATCTTTTAAATAAACTTTTTGAATATATGAACAGAGGGTATGATATTTCAGATTTTGCATTTCAGGAAACCTTTAGAGTTATTACTGCTTATATGGAATACCAGAGCCTTTTTGATACAGGCAATTTTCCGGAGTTTGATACTATTACCGGAAAATATAATTCGCTGTGTGATAAAATTGGAGCAGCTTTTATTGAAAAGAATAAGAAAGAGTTCCATGCCGGCGTGTGTGTTCTGAATAAACAGGAGCTTCTCAGCGGTAGAAATTTTGATTTTGAAAAGTTTATCTCAACCCGACACAGCGTTCGGATGTATGAGAAAAAGGCGCTTGAAATTTCAGATATTGAGAAAGCGGTAGCCGCGGCAAACAAGGCTCCTTCTGCATGTAATCGTCAACCCAATTATGTTTTCTTTTGTAATGACCAGTCAAAGGTTTCGGAGATAGATTCTCTGATAACCGGAAGTAATGGCTTCAAAGGAGAAATCCCTAATTATATAATTGTGACAACTGATCGTGCCGGATTTATGGGTGAAGAGCAGTTTCAATGGTATATTAACGGCGGAATATATCTTTCGTACTTAACCCTGTCCCTGCATTCCCTGGGAATTGGAAGCTGTATTATGCAGTGGAAGGCATTTTACAAAACGGAAAATGAGCTTAAAAAACTGGCAGATATTCCAAAGCAGCATGCAATTATAGCTATTATTGGCTGTGGATATTATCAGGATGATACTAAGTGCATTTGTGCGCAAAGGAAGGATGTTCAGGAAACCCTGCATATTGTTTAGGAGCACAGGATGAAGAAACTGATACAAAGATACAAACAACTGAACCCTGCGGCCAGGGCGTCTATCTGGTTTGTGTTCTGTAATCTGATGCAAAAGGGAATATCAACCATCACTGTGCCGATTTTTACAAGGCTCCTTACCACAGAGGAGTATGGTACATACAGCCTTTATTTGTCCTGGTTCAATATTCTGACGGTCGTTACGTCCCTGAATCTTTATTACGGTGTATTTAATAATCTGATGAACCGTGAATCAGATCCGAAGGTCCGGGATCAGTATGTGTCTTCAATGCAGGGTATTGTTGTTACACTGACAGCAGTGCTGGCAGTCATTTACCTCCCGTTTCAGGATTTTTGGAGTTCCGCGCTGGGCCTTAGCAGGTTAGCGATTTGGCTTATGCTGCTGGAACTGCTGGTAGAACCATCGGTTCAATTTTATCTGGCGAGGCAGAGGTTCGAGTTTAAATATAAGCATGCTGTTTCCATTACTATGCTTAAAAGCATACTGAACCCGGTTCTTGGACTTGCGCTTGTTCTTCTTGCGGATGAAGACAGAGCAACGGTCAGAATCATTTCTGTTGTTATAACTGAGGTGCTTGTTTCCGGTACAATCATGATTTTGCAATTTGCCAAAGGACGCGTGTTTTTCTCTGAAAGTAATTGGAAATATGCGCTCAGCTTCAACATTCCGTTAATACCGCATTATTTATCCGCTGTCCTGTTAAACCAGGCTGACCGTGTAATGATCAGAATGTTCGACAGCGTTTCCAAAGTTGGTATTTACAGTGTGGCGTATAATATAGGAATGCTTATGCAGTTGTTTACCAATGCGATTAACAGCTCCTTAACTCCATGGACATATGATAAGATGAATAAGGGGGATTACAGGAGTATTCGAAAAAGCACGACTACATTGCTTTTACTTCTGGCGTCTGCAATTTTATGTATGTTGCTGTTTGTCCCAGAGCTGGTAAAAATTTTTGCAACGGCTGAGTACTACGAGGCAATATATGTTGTTCCCCCTGTCGCTTGCAGTGTTTATTTCATATTTCTCTATAATATTTTCGCAATTCCGCAAATGTATTATGAAAGACAGAAATTTATGTCAGTCGCCTCCGTTGCGGCTGCGGGGCTAAACATTATATTAAATTACGTTTTTATTAACCTGTTTGGCTTTTTAGCAGCAGGATATACTACTGTGGCCTGCTATCTTTGCTATAGCGTTGGCCATTATATTTTTTGCAGAAAAGTATGTATGGAGGAAATAGGAAGCATGGAATTGTACAACACAAAAGCCATATTGGGAATATCTATGGGCGTACTCTCTTGCTCGGTTGTATTTAACGTGCTGTATGCTTTTTCGTATATTCGCTATACATTGATTGTTGTTGCTGTAATCATCGTAATAATGAAAAGAAAGGCAATATTGAACAATCTGTGAAACCTTCCCGCATTTTCTGGACATTTCCGGATATATTTTTTATACTGGCCACAAATTCTGGAAACGGAGATTTTGATATGAAATCAATGAAAAGGGGCGCCGCCGTACTTCTTTCCGGCGCCTTTGCGCTTGCCGTACTCTGCCTCTGGCTCTATGTGCCCGGGTTTCAGGCCGGCGTTACTGAATTATATACGTCGATTGCCGGTTATTTTACGGATATGTTTGACACGGAAACTGTGGACGGCATCTCAGGGGAGACAGGATCTGACGCTGAAATGCCAAGCGGCGGCGGAACCGGGACGCCGATCGACAGCGGGGATCTGGATACGCTGGAGGATTCGGACATTACGGGTGAGGATTACGTGGTTGACACCTCCAGATGTCCGTATTACAGTTTCCTGACTGAAGATGGGCAGAGCGTGTATCAGCAGGTCTGCGCCAACATTGAGGCGCTGGAAACCACCTTTGTCCCGACGGCTGAAATCAGTGTTTCACAGATGCAGGACGTCATGGAGGCGGTGTTCGGCGATCATCCGGAGTATTTCTGGATTGAGACCAGCTACGGCTATCGGTATACCAGTGAGGAGATCTGCGTTCAGCTGGTTCTTTATTTTAACTCCGCGTCAGAGGATCTGGAGAGCGCGAGAGCGCAGTTTGACGCTGTGGTAGATGAGATCATCAGCGGGGCGGAGAGCCTGGACAGTGACTATGAGAAGGAAAAATATGTACATGACGCGATTCTGGAGATTGCGGAATATGATGAAAGCGTGAGTGACAGTCTCAGCCAGAGCGCGTACAGCGCCCTGGTCATGGGCCGGACTGTCTGCGCCGGGTATGCCCGGGCCTTTCAGTATATTATGACGGAGCTGGGGATTGAGACATTTTATGTCACGGGATACGCCTCAGCGGACCACGCCTGGAATATCGTGGGCCTTTCGGACGGATATTACAATGTGGATCTGACCTGGGATGACAGTGTAACGGTTGCTTATACCTATTTCAACATTCCGGATTCCGTGTTTTCACAGACCCACACCAGAACAGGGCTGTCCACGCAGCTGCCGGCCTGCACGGCGACAGAATATTATAATCCGGAAACCAGTCAGGACGCCGGGCAGGTGCCGGAGCGTTTCCGGCCGGAGGATCAATCTTCCGGTGATTCATCCGGAGGAACACAGGAGCCGCAGATGGGGGAAATTTTAGAGCCGGACACGGATGAGGGGGGAACATCACAGCCTTCCCAGCCGGATACCCCGGATACCGATGCTTCCGCGCCGTCCCAGCCGGAGAGCCAGGCACCGGACACAGGGCAAAATAACTTACCAGATTCAGGCAGTATGCCGTCGGGCACGGGGCCGACGGCTTCACCGGAAACGGAGGGGCGGGGCGGCTCGTCTGCCGGGATGAAAAGATGATATATCTGTTGATTTGACTTTCAGAACCTTTTCATGGTATGCCAGCTCTTTGTCTCTGTCTTCCGAGTTCTTGAGCCTTTGGATGTTCAGAGAGAAGCCGAAGTCAGACGGTCATACAGAACGGCTCTTTCCTGTGAAGAAATATGTACGCGCTCCTTTTTCAGAATCGTGCGAGTCCGTTGATTGCATTCATAATCACGATCACCTTTGATGAAAGCAGAGCAGCACAGATAATCACATTTGGCTGAACCGTCTGAATCAGCCTTAATGATAAACACGAAGCTGGTCATATCAAGGTGGCTGGAAATAAGATAGTCTGCCTTTATTCTTGTGGTGAATGGATACAGGCTGGGCAAATAGGAAAAGAAAGTGAAGTCTTTTTCTATGATGTCCTTTAAGCGTAATAATGCCTCAAGGCGGGGTTTTACAGATATTTCGTACTGTGCGCCTTTAGCTATCTGGTCAAACGTAATATTGTGGTCAAGGATTCGATCAACAGTCTTTTTAGGATTGTATCTTGGCAGTGATAAATCCTGCAGGTATTGAAAACCGGCAAGGTGCGGAAAATCTTCCGGCGAAAAGGTCAGATTGACGGTATAGAGCTGCTTTTTATAACCATATGTAAAAATGTAGCTGTACTCTGTTAATTCGTTCCATACAGAAGCAGCCTGATAGAGAATATCTG
>JAJQBK010000066.1 GCA_021203305.1 Lachnospiraceae bacterium | reverse complement strand
AAACGGCTCATGTCCTTCAGGCAGGCGACAGCCACCTTTCCGTCCTGGATGTCCTCCATCATGGCCTGAAAGCCAGGTCTATCAAAGCGGGTTCCGGAGATTCCGTCGTCCGTGTAGTGCCGGATATTTGTGAAACCCTGCTGCCGTGCGAAGTCCTCCAACACTCGTTTTTGATTCGATATGGAGTTACTCTCACCTTGCAGGTCATCATCATGACTGAGACGCTCATACAGTGCAGTGATAAGCTGCTGATTTTTCTTTCCCATCAGACATTCCTCCTTCCATAAAAAAAGTAGATAGGATTTTACTGAACACCGAAATTTCCTTTATTTTCAAGGGTTTTTCGATATGTACTAAAATCTTATCTACACTTTATAGCACCTGAGACATACATATCAATCTTTTTCTCTAAAAGTGCCTCTCCTGCCCCAAAGTCGACGAACCCCAGCCGCAGTTTTACATATTTTCGCTCTGCGGCAGCTCCACCGTAAATCTCGTACCAAACTCTTCTCTGGAAAGAACCTCAATCACGCCGCCGTGGGCCTCCACAATCCACTTCGCGATGGAAAGCCCCAGTCCGCTTCCCCCGGTTTCGGAATTTCTCGCCTCATCAGAGCGGTAAAAACGGTCGAACACATGAGAAACCTCCCCTGCGGCTATACCCTCTCCCTCATCCTGCACCACATACTTAACACCACTCTCTTCATGAAACGCTCCCAGCACAATGCTGCCACCGGTGGAATACTTGGCCGCGTTATCCGTAAAAATGCGCACCGTCTGCTTGATCATCGCCACATCCGCCGTGCAGACCACGTTCTCTTCCCCGGCGTACACATATTCGTGCCCGCTGTCGATCATCCGGCATTCCTCGCACACCTCCCGCAAAAGATCAGAAAGCGCAAAGCTCTCCGGCTTCAGGCTGTTGCGTCCGCTGTCCCCTCTGGCCAGAAACAAAAGCTGCTCCACCAGCTCCTGCATATGATCAGCCTCATTTTTCAGCGCACCGATGGCCTCCTCTAAAACCACCGGGTCCTCCTTTCCCCAGCGGTCCAGCAGATTGACATAGCCCTGAATCACGGAAATCGGGGTGCGCAGCTCATGGGAGGCGTCCGACACAAACTGGCTCTGCCTGCGGTTGCTCTCCCGGATGCGGTCCAGCATATTGTTAATCGCCACCTCCAGGCTTCGCAGCTCCCTCTCCCCCGTGACAAGCCTGGCGTCCGGCTCCATATGAGAAATTGCCTCCTCCAGAATCCGAAACTTATCATTGTCAAAGGAGACCCGGCTCAGCTCCTCCGTCTGTCTGGCCAGATCGTTTAAGGGCCGCAGAATCCGCCGGATTTCCCTGGTATGAGACAGCCCGGACACAAGCACCCACATTTCCACGATCAGCACAAAAATAAAGGCCGGAAGGGCAGTGCGCAAAAGCGCGGATATACCATAGCTGCTCATCCCGCCATTCTGAAATTTCACTATGTAATACAGATGTTCTGATTCCATGGAAAAATATCTCTCTGTAATACCGCCGCTGCCCGGCGCCTGTTTTTCCACCCAGTAAAAAAAGGTTGCGACAAGCCCTGTCATTATGACCAGATCCAGACAAAAAAACGCGCCCAGCATGCGCACGCCAAAATACAGATTCAGCCTTCCCGTGATAGATGAAGCGGCTTTCGGCTTCTCTTTCATTCCGTCACTCCTCCTTGGTGCTGTATCCCACGCCCCGCACCGTACTAATCACTTTGACGCCAAAGCGCTCATCGATTTTGGCTCTCAGATAGCGGACATATACATCGATCACATTGGTCTCCCCCACATAATCATAGCCGCAGACCTCGTTGATCAGCTGCTCCCGGCGCAGCACCAGATTCTTATTTTTCAAGAGGACTCGCAGCAGCTCGTATTCCCGGCGCGTCAGTTCGATCCGCTGCCCCTGAAAGGTGACCTCATGACGATCCACATCCATGGTCAGATCGCCTGCCCTCAGCACCGTTGTCTTAAGTTCTTCTCCTCTGTCCCGCTTTTTCAGGGCCGTCCTGATTCTGGCAAGCAGCTCCTCAATAGCGAAGGGCTTGGTAATATAGTCATCCGCTCCGGCATCCAGCCCGGCCACCTTATCCATCACCGCGTCTCTGGCCGTCAGCAAAATCACCGGCATCTGGGAGGTCCTGCGAAGCCGCCGCAGGACCTCCAGACCATTTAACTCCGGCAGCATCACGTCCAGAAGAATCAGGTCAAAATCTCCTGTCTGCGCCATGTCCAGGCCTTCCCTCCCGTTATGAGCCTTCTCCGCCTCGTAGCCCTCGTGCTTTAATTCCAGCTCCACGAAACGGGCAATTTTTTCCTCATCCTCCACAATCAAAATTCTTCCGGGCATAGGTATTACAGCTCCTCAAATTCTTTTCTGACATTCTCACACATCTCAGCCGCCTTGTCGCAGGCGCCGTTTACATCTACTTTCTCCGTGATCTCACCCCGGAAGGAATACCTGAAGCCGCAGAATAAGCCTGCCACTAACGCGATCGCCAGCGCCCAGAAGGCGGCAGCCAGCACCACCACCATCACCAGAAGGGGCACCTCCATAATCACCCTTTCTCCCTTTTCCACCAGAAAATAATTATCACAGCCCTTCTTAAACAGGCGCTTCAGCTTACCCCTGATGACATGCGATCGTTCCTTATGGCTCATCTTCCTGCTGCTTTCCTCATAGCTCTCAGAGGCGTTTTTAAAGGTTTCAGATTCCTCTCTGGTAGAATATGTACTCCTTTCAGGCCCCTTAATCTTCCCCCGCCGCTCTAAAAGCACCAGCGCATCCAGAATATCCCAGTTACTCTCCGACAGGGCGTTATACGCGTCCTCATAGGACACGCCCGTTTTCTCCCTGATTTTTTCCACCTTTTCCAGTTTTTCCATAATTTCCCCCATTTCTCCTTTTCATTTTATAACGCAATCCATGATCAGACTTATCGCCTGACATGCAAGCAAGCCCTTCTCGCCTGCACCTATTGTATCCTAAATAAAAAAGCGGCTGCGTCCACCATCTGAAGCCCATCATATCACCGCCGGATTAAGGCAAAAGAAGAAACAGATTAAAATCAGATTAAAGCTGAAGAGACTGCGGCATTCTCAAATCAGAAGAGGCAGAGTGCCTGCCTTCTACAGGCGATCCGCCTCTTGACGCGATCTCTGAAAGCCGGGATATTCCAGCCGGAATTATTTTCAGAGGATATTCTGTTCAAACCGTCAGCACCGTTACCACCTGCTTCTGATATGTGTCCTCCAGCGCGATCTTCAGCATGGCGTCCGCCAGATCCGGATAGGTAACACGGCTTTTCCCCGCTGAATTGTAAAGCAAATGGCCCTCTGTACCGATAACATAATTGCCCGTCAGGCTGCCGCTTTCATCGAAAAACGCGGAAGGGCATACCACCGTCCACTTTACATTCGTCGTCTTTTTCAGTTCATCAATTCCCAGCTTGATGTTTCTGGAAATCTCTCTCAGAAATTCCGGATGCTCCGGTGCCTCATAGCTTAAGAGTGTATGCGTCTCATCCGTATACAGGCTGCCCGCGCCGCCAATGGCGACCAGATGCCTGTCCAGCCCCTCGTTCAGTTCAATATATTTTAAGAACGCCTGGCAATTGATGGCCGGATCTGCCTTAAAACCGCTGCCAAAAGCGCTGAGCACCGCGTCGCAGTCCGCAAGATCCCCGCGGGTAATGTCAAACAGGCTCTTCCTCACCAGCTCTATGCGCTCATCCGATGGATTTGCCGAGCGCTGAAAACCCTTTACTCCGATTCCTTTGTCCAGCGCCTGCCTGGCTATAACAGAACCCAGTTTTCCGCTTGATCCGATCAACGCTATTTTCATCATAAATGTCCTCCGGTTTTTATTCTATGATTTTTGATTTTCACCGTCTGCTTTATCACCATATGCCCGGACACAATCTCCAGACTGCGTCCCGGCCTCAGATTTTAATTTGCTTTAACAGCATGTCAATGGCCACCCTGCACATAGCTCTGGTATTGACTTCGCAGGTCGTGATTTTTAAATCCGGCAGGCCAGGCGCACTTCCAGAAGCTTCGCCTGAAAGTCTCCCTGCATTCTCTCCACTAAAAGCCCCGCGTTCATCAGCGTCCTGCCCGTAAGCCTTTGTCCACCCGCCTCATAAACCCAGTCCTCTTTCAGCCCCTGCAGCCTGATCCTGCGGCTCTTTTTGTTCGGCTCCGCCAGCACCTGCACAAAGCAAACCAGCGCCGTTTTCTGATCCTGGCTCACCACCTCAAAGCAATCATATAAATGATTCTCCTGATAAGAGGCAATGCGGTAATATTCTCCATCGGCAATCAGTCCGTGATATTTTTTATACAAGGCGATCTGTGACGGTATCTGCGCTCTCTCCTCTTCTGGGAGCTTGCGCACATCCAGCTCATAGCCGAAGGTCCCCGCCAGCGCCACCAGTCCCCTTGTCTCAAAGGGCACCTGCCGCATGGTCACATGGTTGGGGCAGTCCGACACATGGGCTCCCATGGTGGACAGAGGATAGATCAGCATGGTGCCCTCCTGAATGGCCAGCCGCTCGACAGCGTCCGTCATATCAGAGCACCAGATCTGGGGACTGTAATAGAGCATCCCCGGATCAAAACGGGCGCCGCCGGCGGAACAGTTCTCCAACAAAAGCTCCGGGAAATCACAAAGCAGACGCTCCTGCATCCGGTACACTGCCAGCATATAGCGGTGCATGATCTCTCCCTGCCTGTCCGGCTCAAGCTTTAAACTTCCCACATCCGCCAGGGGACGGTTCATATCCCATTTCACATACTCAATATGGGCGGAGGACAGGACAGATCTGATCTGTTCATAAATATAATCCGCCGCTTCCGGATTGCTCAGATCCAGCACATACTGCTCCCTGCTCTGTGCCGGTTCTCTGCGCGCGGTGCGAAGCACCCACTCCGGATGCGCCCGGTACAGCTCCGAATCCTCAGAAATCATCTCCGGCTCTATCCACAGGCCGAATTTCATGCCCAGGGCATTGATCTCATCCGCCAGATATTTCAGTCCGCCGGGGAGCTTTTTTTCATTCACAAACCAGTCGCCCAGGCTGCTGTCGTCAGAGCTTCTGTGCCCGAACCACCCGTCGTCCAGCACCAGCATCTCGATTCCCGCCGTCGCCGCCTCCCGGGCCAGACCCAGAATTTTTTCCGTATCAAAGTCAAAATAGGCCGCCTCCCAGCTGTTGATCAGCACGGGACGCTCCTTTTTCTTCCAGGGACTTCTGATCAGGTGGTCCCTGTACAGCCTGTGAAAGGTTCGGGTCATGGCTCCCAGGCCCTGTCCGGAATAGACCATAACCGCCTCCGGCGTCTGAAAGCTCTCCCCCGACGCCAGCTTCCAGTAGAAGCGCTCCGGATGGACCCCCATGACTACCCGAAGAGAATCAAACCGATTTACCGACAGCTTTGTCATAAAATTCCCGGAGTACACCAGGTGGAAGGCATACACCTTCCCCTCTGTCTGGGTACAGTTTGCCGACGCCACCGCCGCGAAGGGCTGCTCCTCGTGGCTGCTCTTCCCATACAGAGACTCAAACACCGCGCTCCCGTAACCCAGCGGCTTTCTCTGAATGCGACGCTCTCTTCCCCAGGCGCCGGGCAGGGAAATCACTTCAAAGTTCTCATTATCCATATCCAGGCACAGGGACAACGCCCTGGTCAGATACAGCGTCTCCTGGCCCTGGTTAACGATCCGCACGCTTCTGGTGATCGCGTCCGTATCCCGAAAGGCCGTATAGGAGAGCACCGCCATCAGCCCTGTGGCTTTGTCCTGTAAAGTGATTTCCAGCGTATCACAGTCCTCCCCGCTTCCCCAAGTGGCGGGCAGCCCCTCCAGCGCTTTCTTTCCCGGAAAAATCTGATAGGACGCGTATAGAAGCTCCAGCCCGTCCTGTCCGTCCGCAGCCCTGACATTGATGCTGCTCTCCCTGAAATCTCCCGCTCCGCCGCAGGAATACTCCATCGGGAAGGCGTCCAGAAAGCTGACCTTTTCCCGGGCGCAGCGGTCGGGAGATAAGATTTCCTCCGGCCGCAGCAGGTATGCGACGCTTGTGTCATCAATTTTATTTCCATAATAAATATGTCCCGGGTACTTTCCGTCCACGATACCGATCAGGTAGCTGGTATTCGGAGTGTCCAGCTTAAAAACCTGGTTTTTTTCGTCAAAAGAGATCATGCTTTTCCATTGCTCCTTTTGTCTAAGTTCATTTTCTTCTTCCGCATCCAGCCTTATCTGCCTGCAGGATTCCTTTTCGTCATCCCGGCCTGTCTGCCCGTGTGATTCCTTTTCGTCATCCCTAGCCTGTCTGCCCTCAGGATTCCTTCTCAACTCCCCGGCTTACCCGCGCGTAAGATCCTGTTTCATCCTCTCCAGCTTCTCATCCGCGTCCTGAAGAGAAGTGCCCTTCACTCCGTAATAATACTTGATCTTCGGCTCCGTTCCTGACGGACGCACGCAGCACCAGGCGTTATTTTCCATCTCAAAATAAAGCACATCGGACTTTGGCAGCCCGGTAGAAGACTGATTCCCTGTCGCCGCCTCGGTTCTGACGCCGTTTTGATAATCTCTGAGTGCCTCCACCTTCAGCCCGCCCAGCTGTTTTGGCGGATTCTCCCGGAAGGCGGCCATTCTCTGCTCTATCTGCTTTGCGCCGTCCAGTCCCTTCAGGGTCACTGTAGCCAGCCCTTCCTTGTAATAGCCATATTTTTCATACAGATCCAGCATGGCGTCCCAAAGGGTCTTCCCCTGTCTCTTGTAAAAAGCCGCCGCCTCACACAGCATCATCACCGCCACGCAGGCGTCCTTATCCCGGGCGTAGGTCCCCGCCAGGCACCCATAGCTCTCCTCCAGGCCGAACACATAATGATAGCTCTGATTCTCCTCAAAAAGCTTAATCTGCTCTCCGATATATTTAAATCCGGTCAGCACCTCGATCAGCTCCACGCCGTAATCCGCCGCCAGAGCTTTAGCCATATCCGTAGTCACAATGGTCTCCACCAGAGCCGGATTCTCAGGCATGGTGCCGGTCTTTGTCCGCTCCCGCAAAATATATTCCGCGATCAGCATGCCGGACATATTGCCGGTGAAGCTGACATACTCCCCGGATTTCGCATCCTTCGCGCAGACGCCCAGCCGGTCCGCGTCCGGGTCGGTGGCCAGCACCAGGTCCGCGTCCACCTCTTTCGCCAGCTTCAGGGCCAGCGTCCAGGCGCCCGGATCCTCCGGATTGGGATAAGGCACCGTTGTGAAATTGCCGTCCGGCTCCTCCTGCTCAGGCACCACGTAAACCTGGGTAAAACCCAGCTCTCTCAGAACCCGGCGCACCGGCAGATTGCCCGTGCCGTGGAGCGGCGTATACACAATCCGGATATCCTTCGCCATGTCCGGAATGATCTCCGGGTGGATACTCTGATCCTTCAGCCGCTCCATGTACAGGTCATCGATTTCCTTCCCTATGATGTGAAATAAACCCTCCGCTTCCGCCGCCTGCTCGTCCATGGTATTCACCTGGACAAAATCCGTCACCCGGGCCACATGCGCCAGGATATTTTTGTCATGGGGCGGCGTAATCTGTGCGCCGTCCTCCCAGTACACCTTATAGCCGTTGTACTCCGCCGGATTGTGGCTGGCGGTAATCACGATTCCCGCGATACAGTGCAGCTGACGCACCGCAAAGGAAAGCTCCGGCGTGGGCCGCAGGCTCTCAAAAAGATACGTTTGAATCCCGTTTCCATTCAGGCACAGAGCCGCCTCTTTGGCGAACTCCGGGGACATCCGCCGGGAATCAAAGGCGATGGCCACCCCCTTTGCCGCGCCGTCCTGCTCTAAAATATAATTGGCCAGCCCCTGGGTCGCCTGCCGCACGGTATAAATATTCATCCGGTTGGTGCCCGCGCCGATGACGCCCCGCAGGCCCCCTGTTCCGAATTTCAGCTGCCGGTAGAACCGGTCCTCAATCTCCTTCTCATTGCCCTTCAGAGCCTTCAGTTCCTCTCTTGTGCCCTCATCAAAGTAAGGATCCGTGCACCATTTTTCATATACTTCCATATTACTCATGTCAGCCTTCCGCCTTTCCTGTGCTTAATTTTGCTTTTATCAAGTTAAAAAATACCACGCATTTAATCCAATGTCACCTAAATGTGTGGTTCATTTTATTGTGTATTTCTTCCAGGATTGAAAATCTATTCGCCCAGCAGCTCCTTCATCGTCTCAACCGCCTGCCGGAGCTGATTGTCCGAGCCATCCTCCAGATAGGCGTCCACGTCCAGCTCCACCTCCACGTCCGGGGTGATGCCGGTGCCGTGGATATTCACACCGTTCGGCGTATAGTAGGCGCTGGTGGTCAGCTTCACAGTGGAACCGTCGGAGAGAGTCCGCACAGTCTGCACAATTCCCTTGCCGAAGGTGGTGGTGCCCACCACTGTGGCCTTGCCGTGATCCTTCAGTGCTCCGGTCAGCACCTCGGCGGCGGAAGCGGAATTCCCATTGACCAGCAGCACAATGGGAAGATCCAGCTCCCTCTCGGCGTCGGAGGTATATTCCTCACGGTTACCCTCCTTATCCTCCGTGTATAAAATCAGTCCCTCGCCCAGCAGCATATCCGCGATCTCCACCACTGAGTACAGGCTGCCGCCGGGATTGTCCCTCAGATCCAGAATCAGCCCCTGGGCGCCGTCGGCTTCCAGCTGATTCAGTGCCTCCTCAAACTGCTCCACGGTGACGTCGTCAAATTCCGTCAGCTGAATGTACGCGATATTGTCCTCCAGAAGCTCATAGGTCACTGTGACAGTCTCAATCTTGCGCCGCTGCACGTCAATGTCCAGAATCTCATCCCCGCGAAGTACGGTGACGGTCACCCATGTGCCCTCGTCGCCCTTAATCAAGGCTACCACCTGGCTGGAATCCATGCCCAGCACGTTCTCACCATCCACCGCGTAGATCACGTCCCCAGCCTGAAGTCCCGCCTCCTCGGCGGGCGTTCCCTCAATGACCCCGGTAATCTTCACATAACCGGTCTCGGAATCCTGCTGCACATAAGCGCCAATCCCATAATAGACTCCCTCGGTGCTCTCCATCAGCTCTTCCGTCTCCTCTACCGTATAATAAGTAGAATAAACATCCCCAAGAGAATCCAGAAGCCCGGTAAATACGCCGTCCTCCAGCGTCTGATTGTCCACCTCATCCAGATAATAGAGATTTTTGATCATAGCCTCTATGGTTCTCAGCTTTGATATAAATTCAGAGTCAATAAAGCTGTCCTCATCGGAGGAGGCGCTGTATGTGGAAACCACGGCGCTGTCCTGCCCGATATAATATCCGGCAAGAACCACCAGGGACGTCAGTCCGGCGCCCAGCAATACCCCCACAATCAGATACAATGCCCTGGAAAAGCCATGTTTTTTTTCTTTCATAATTCTCCTGTTTCACACTTTAGCTTAAATAGTCCCATGGATTGACATACGATCCGTTCAGGCGGACGCTGAAATGCAGGTGGTTGCCTGTGGAGCTTCCCGTGGTTCCCACGGCGGCGATCAGGTCTCCTTTGCTGACAGTGTCCCCGGCGGATACATACAGCTTGGAAGCGTGCATGTATATGGTGTACAGTCCATCCCCATGATCGATCATCACATAATTGCCCATGGACCAGTTGTATGTGGCCGCTACCACCGTCCCATCGTATGCCGCCAGGATAGAGGAGCCCGCGTTGGCTGCCATATCCACGCCATTGTGGAAGGTAGTCGCTCCTGTGAACGGGTCGGAACGATATCCATAATCCGAGGAAATGGCAATATAGTTGGGGCAGGGCCAGCAGAAGGTGCCGCCGTCATAGCTGACCGAGCTGGTGATCTTCTCAATCTCCGCCTCCAGCTGCTCAATCAGCGAGGTCTGATACTCCAGGTCCTCCTCCAGCTCCGTGATCGTCGCCTCCGTGGAATTAATGTCCGACTGGTAGGCCGCCAGATCCTGAGCCTTCTGCGATCTGAGCGCCTCCAGGCTCGCTTCCTCTTCCTCCAGGGCTTCCCTTGCCGCTTCCAGCGTGGCCTGCTCCTCCTCCAGCTGCTCTTTTACCAGCTCCACATACTGCCGCTGCAGAATATAGGTCTGGAACATTTCGTAATCATAGGAAGCCAGCTGCTCCACATACTCCGCCTGATTGAGCATATCGGCAAAGCTTCCCGCTGAAAGAATGGTCTCCAGGTAGCTGCTGGTTTCCATTTCATACATGTATTGTATGCGGACACACATGGCGGCATACTGCTCTTCCTCCTGAGCCAGCGCCTCCTCGAGCTCCGCCTCTCTCTCCGTTATTTCCTCTTCCTTCTGAGAAATCAGGGATTCATATCCGGAAATCTTATCCGTCAACTCTGAAATCGAACTGTCCACACTCTGAATATATGCGCTCAGATCGCTTTTTTTGCTCTGAAGCTCCTCAACAATGGACTCCAGATCCGATATGGAGCTTTTAATATTTTCCTTTTCCTGCTGCGCTTCCTCAATTTCCTGCTGTTTGGCCGCCACCGTGGCCTGATCCACCTCAGACAGATTAGTGGCGCTCACGGATGTGCCGCACAGGATCGCCGCCATCATGACAATGGCCAGAAGCACCACCAGAACAGATTTTCCCCTTTCAGGTTCTTTCCTGAGTCCTTTCATATCGTATTTCCCATATATCCGGGCTGACTGTCAGCAGGCAGCCCTCACCGCCCCTGCAGTTTCCTGACAGTTTCTAAAGCCCTTCCACTCAGCTTTCCGCCGTCAGACCCGCAGATGCTTCCTGCAGGTGAACACACTGCCCAGAAAGCCAATTCCCACGCCAATCGCCACGGAAAGCGGCACCAGTATCTGAAACACATCCATGACGTCCAGAAAGCCCAGCAGACTGCTGAGGGAGGAAAACCGGGTGACAATGGCGATAATCACGTTATTGTACACAAAATAAAGCGCCGTCAGCGGAATAGCCGTGCCGATCAGCCCGATCAGCACCCCCTCGACAATAAACGGAAAACGCACAAAAAAATCGGTGGCGCCTATGTATTTCATAATGTTGATTTCCTCCTTGCGGATGGAAATGCCGATGGTAATGGTATTGCTGATCAGAAACACGCTCACCAGGAACAGAATCCCGATGATCCCCACAGACGCGACTCCCACCAGAGAATTCAGGCTGCCCAGCGTGGTGGCCGCCAACTCACTTTTATTGACCCGCCGCACAATATCCCGGCTCTCAAGGTAGTCCACCAGCTCGCTCTGCATGGTCACATCACTCATGTAAATCGTCAGGCTGGCGGAGTCCGCCAGAGGATTATCCACGAATCCGTCCAGATAATCCGTCACACCCAGCTCCTCAGCAAAAGCTTCCCAGGCGTCATCCGCCGAGGTGTAATCCACATGGTCTACCTCATCCTTCAAAATCAACTGATCCCGAAGCGCCAGCATTTCCTCCTCCGTCGTGCCCGACTGAAAAAATACCGTCACCGAAATTTCCCTCTGCACGTTATTGACAATGTACTGAAGGTTCAGCATAATGGCGGCAAAGGCGCCGAGAAGAAACAGACAGGCGCTGATGGTGGCAATACTCGCCAGTGTATACCATTTATTGCGAAAAAGGCTCACGAATCCTTCCTTGATCGTATATCCCAACGAACTAATTCTCATAATCGTATTCTCCCGTTTCGTACTCTTCGGCCTCGTATTCTTCCGCTTCGTACTCTTCTGCTTCGTACTCCTGCGCTTCATACTCTTCCGCTTCATACTCCTGCGCTTCGTACTCCTGCTCCTCGTATTCCCCCGGTTCGTACTCTCCGAACTTTATATCTCTCTCAATCACGCCCCTGCGTACCGTGATCACCCGCTTGTGCATCTGGTCCACAATCTCCTTATTGTGAGTCACAACCACCACGGTGGTGCCGCGGCGATTGAACACATTTAACAGGCGCATGATCTCCTGGCTGTTGGCCGGGTCCAGATTGCCGGTCGGCTCATCACAGAGCAGAATCTCCGGCTGATTGACCAGCGCTCTGGCAAGCGCCACCCTCTGCTGCTCACCGCCGGAAAGGTGTTTGGGCTTGGCCTTATATTTTCCGGCAAGGCCTACATATTTCAGAATAGCGGGCACGCTCTTATCCATTTTGGCGCGGGGCACCTGCGTCACCCGCTGCGCGAAGGCCACGTTTTCATACACATTCATATCCTTCAGCAGGCGGAAATCCTGAAACACCACGCCAAGGCGGCGGCGAAACGCCGGCACCCTCCTGCGCTTCATGGTGGACAGATTCTCCCCCAGCACATAGACGCCGCCCTTGGTCGCCACAATCTCACGCAGCAGTAGCTTGATCAGCGTGGATTTGCCGGAGCCGCTGGCTCCGACAATAAACACGAATTCGCCCCTCTTGATCCGGAGCGAAACATTTTTTAAAACCGGGGCGTTGGTATAGACATGGGTTACGTTATCCAGGACAATGGCGTCGTCCTCTTCCAGATGTACTGTATTATTTAAACCTTTTTTTCTCAAGCCTTCGTTCCTCATCTTCTGAAATACCCGCGCAGAAAAGTGATCCAAACTGTTTCGCCCGGGTATTAATTATTCTCATCCGTTTTTCCCCTCATATACGCAATCCTGTCCGCTTCGCGCGCTTTCCCGCCCCTTACGGGGCTATGACTGCTTATGTGGGGGTTAATCCATTTTTTCCATATATTTCATATACTTCACCACCATCAGCGCGATGCGGAAGGTGATGGCGTCCTCGAAGACCCTCAGATCCAGCCCCGTGGTCTTCTGCAGCTTATCCAGACGGTACACCAGCGTGTTGCGGTGAATGAAAAGCTGGCGGGAGGTCTCGGATACATTCAGGTTGTTTTCAAAAAACTTATTGATCGTGGTCAGGGTCTCCTCATCAAAATCATCGAAGGAGCGGCCACCGAAAATCTCACGGATAAACATTTTGCACAGCGGAATGGGAAGCTGATAGATCAGGCGGCCGATGCCAAGCTCACTGTAGGCGATAACCTCTTTTTCCTCAAAAAAGATCCGTCCCACGTCCAGAGCCATCTTGGCCTCCTTGTAGGAGCGGCTCACATCCTTGATCTCCCCCACCGAGGTGCCGTAGGCAATATGGGCGTTTTTGATCCCATCCCTGGAAAGAGCGTGGATTACGCCCGCGGCATAGCGGTCAATATCAGCGTTGGTCTCATTCTCCCCCAGATCCTTGACAATGATGACATCCTTCTCATCCACAGCCGTGATAAACTCGCGGGGGCTGCTGCCAAAGGCCGTCCTTGTCAGCTCCAGCATATTCATCTCCTTGCCGTTGTCCGCCTGGATAATCAGCACGGTGCGGCGCTGCTCAAAGGGCATGTGAAGCTTCTTGGACCGGCTGTAGATATCCACCAAAAGCAGATTGTCCAGCAGAAGGTTCTTGACAAAATTGTCCTTGTCAAAGCGCTCCTTGTAGGCCACCAGCAGGGTCTGAATCTGGAAAGCGCTCATCTTGCCGATCATGTAGGCGGTATCCCCTGTGCCCTGCACGACCAGAATATACTCCAGCTGGTATTCATCGTAAATCTTGAAATACTGGTGTCCGGCCACCTCCTGAGACTCCGCCACGGATCTGGCGAATTCCGCGCAGCGGCCCGCGCATTCCCGCATGTCGCCGGTGGAAGCGATCTCCTTGCCGTCCGCGTCCATGACGGCCAGCTCCACTCTGCCAATGTTTTTCAGTCCGTCGATTGTACTCTGCAGTATCTGATTGGATATCATATCGTTATTCCCTCATTCTTTTTCTTTTGAAGTGATGTTTGGCGCCGCACCGGCACAATACTATTCGTGAATAGTAACCTTATAGATACAAATCTACACAAAATGCGCAAAAAAATCAACACTTTTTTGTTAGAAATAACGATTTTTATTTGACAATTTTTCTTTATACTCTTCCGGCCGCTGTCTCAGGCCCTGTGAATTCCTTTTTCGGTGAGAATAATCTTTTTTTCTTTTAAAAGATGACCCACCGCCCGCTTAAACTCATTCTTGCTCATGCCGGTCTCCCTGCGGATCACCTCCGGGGAAGCCTTGTCGTTGAACGGCAGGCCGCCTCCGAAGCTGTCGATCAGCGCAAGAATCTTCTCCCCATCCTCGCCAATCTGAAGGTAAGCCTTCCGGCGGATGCTCAGATCCAGCTTGCCGTCCTCCTTGACGCGGATGACTCTGGCCTCCACCTGATCTCCTATGGAAAGCTCTCTGCCGTACAGCTCCTTTTGGGGAATCAGTCCGGAATACCGATCGTCCACCGCCACAAAAGCGCCGAAATTGTCGCTGATCTCATATACAGTGCCGGTGACCTGATCCTCCTTCTGATAGGGGCTTTCCGTGGACAGCTCCCGGTACACGTTCATCGTGGCGCAAAGCCTGCCGCTCTTGTCTATGTACATGGACACCAGCACCTCTTCGCCCTCTTTCACCCGGCGCTTCTGCTGCCGGTAGGGCAGAAGAAGATCCTTTTCCAGCCCCCAGTCCAGAAACGCGCCGATCTTCCCGACCTGTACCACCTTCAGTCTGGCGACCTGGCCCAGGCAAAGCTTCGGCGTCAGAGTGGTGGCAATCTGCCGATCCTGGCTGTCCTTGTAAACAAAGACCTCCACCTCGTCCCCGGTCTGCTTTCCCTCCGGCACATATTTATTGGGAAGAAGCACCTCCTCCGCGCCATCCTCCTCTGACAAATATACGCCAAAATCCACCCTGCGGGCGATTTTGAGCGTCTGCATTTCTCCTAAACGAATCATAATTACTCCTGTGTCAGCACCTGAGTGGCAGGTTCTTCACGCCCGCGCCCATCCTCCGCCGTATTTCCGGCGGACATTCAGCTTCCGCTCCCGTCCGGAGCGGTCAGTATGTGCATATTGATCAGACCTGTTCCCTGTTCATTTTCCAGCTTCATCTGATACCCCTCCGCGGTCCTTCGCATCACTGGGTACACCAGATCGCCTTTGTGAGCCTGTCCCTTGTACTCGACTCGCAGCTCCTTTACCTGTGGGTACTCCCCCATCATTTCCAGCGCGTCCATGGCAATGGTCACATATCTGGCGTTATTCACATGATGGTTGGTGTCCTGAAAATCCGGCGTAATCTGTATGGGAGCCAGCCGTTCGCCGCCCTCCTCCATGACAAGCTTCCTGGCCGCGTACTCCATGGGAAGCCGCTCCTCCAGCGTATAGGCGGCCATCATCTCCTTCTCGGGTCTGACCGGTCTGAACCGCTCCGTATCCAGCAGCGACCATATGGAATTAGCCTGCACCAGCATCCGCCCTGCCTCATCCTTCATCAGGAAATTACGCATCCCCAGAAAGCCCTTAAACTCATAGGGAAAGGTACCGACCGTCACCCTCTCTCCGATGCCCGGCCTTCTCAGAATCTGTATCTGCCAGAAGGACAAAATCCACGCGATCTTTTTCTCCGCCAGATAGTCAATTCCCACTCCCAGGATTTCCGACTGAAAGATGGAACAGTCCTGAAAATAATCTACGATCTTCGGTACCGCCAGAAGACCGTCCTCATGCAGCTCACTATACCTGATCCGGCTCTCAAACTGATACATGTATCTCCCTTTCTTCTTTTTTGCGCTCTGCCGACTATTATAACCTCCCGGTCTCAAAAACTCAATACCGTTTCCGAAATTGTTACAATTTTGTTACGTCTTATTGTTGCATCTTCAGAAGGATCCTTGCTTTTGGGCGCAAAAATACCCCGGCGGACATCCACCGGGGTACCTTTATCCAGCGCTACCAGGATTCGAACCTGGAAAATGACGGAGTCAGAGTCCGTTGCCTTACCGTTTGGCGATAGCGCTATCTGATGAACGCCGTTTCGCGCGGCGCATAAATCATTATACACATTTTGGAGGATTATGCAAGCACTTTTTGAAAATTTCCAAAATTTCCCGATAAAAATTTCCAGCTTAAATTTTACAGCGATTTTACACATTCCTGGTTTCAGATTTTACACAAAAAGCCTGATGATAATGAGAGAAAATATATCAACTATTGGAGGCTTATGAAAGATTTATTAGAAAAAAAGGCTTTATCTGCGACATGGACGGCGTGATCTATCACGGGAACCGTCTGCTCCCGGGTGTGACAGAATTTCTGGAATGGCTGAAGGAAAACCACAAGGAATATCTGTTTTTAACCAATTCCGGGCAGTACACGCCGAAAGAGCTGCAACAAAAGCTGGGGCGCATGGGACTGGAGGTGGACGAGTCCCATTTTTATACCAGCGCGTTGGCCACAGCCCATTTTCTGAACAGTCAGGCACCGGGCTGTAGCGCCTATGTGATGGGCGAGCACGGAATCCTGAACGCTCTTTACGATGCGGGCATCACTTACAATGACGTCAATCCGGATTATGTGGTGGTAGGCGAACC
The DNA here is from genome assembly GCA_021203305.1 of Lachnospiraceae bacterium. Classification (GTDB taxonomy): domain Bacteria; phylum Bacillota; class Clostridia; order Lachnospirales; family Lachnospiraceae; genus RGIG6307. The sequence continues at coordinate 15,555 of JAJQBK010000066.1, read as the reverse complement.
GTCCGGCTACAGCCTGGATATGATCACAAGGGCCGTTCGCCTGGTGCAAAACGGTGCCAAACTGATCGGCACCAACTATGATCTGACCGGCCCCACCGAAACCGGAATTGCCCCGGCCTGCCGGGCCCTTCTCGCCCCCATCGAGCTGGCCACTGGGAAGCAGGCCTATTACATGGGAAAGCCCAATCCTCTGATGATGCGGACAGGCTTAAAGCTTCTGGGTGCCCACTCGGAGGAGGCGGCCATTATCGGTGACCGGATGGATACGGACATTGTGGCGGGGATTGAATCAGGTCTGGACACAGTGCTGGTGCTCTCCGGCGTCACCTCCCGGGAGGAATCTCTGAACTTCCCTTACCGGCCGAGGCTGATCCTGAACGGTGTGGGCGATATCCCGGAAGCGGCGGAACACATGAAAATATAAGAGGGAAGGAAAACACAAAAGATGCGAAAGAAAAGGTGTCTGATTTTATGTCTCGCCGTTTCCACCATGCTTTTGGGCAGCTGCGGCGCGGCCAAAACAACACCGAACCCTGTCGAGGGACTTGAAGCCCTCGGCTCTGTCCAAGTGATCTCCAGGGAGGGAGGCTCCGGAACCAGAAGCGCCTTCGCCGATCTTGTCGGCTTTAGTAAAAGTACGGACGGCACAAAGACAGACAATACAACGGACGCGGCCATCATCGCGGAAAGCACAGAAGCCGTCATCCTGTCCGTGTCTGAAAATTCAGCGGCTATCGGTTATATTTCCATGGGTTCGGCAGTTGATTCAGAAGAAATCAAAATCCTTGCCGTGGACGGAACAGATGCCACAACAGAGAATGTCCGGAATGGCTCCTACTCTCTCAGCCGTCCCTTCTGTCTGGCATGGTCCGGCAGTCTGAACGAGCTGGAGCAGGATTTTCTGACCTACGTGCTTGGCAGCGGACAGGAGATTGTAGAACAGTCCTACGTTTCCGTGAGTAACAGCACAACATTTCTGTCCGGACAGTACGAAGGCGCCATTACCATCCATGGCTCCACCTCGGCGGCGCCGCTTCTGGAAGAGCTGGCAGCTGCCTACATGGAGATTAACCCACATGCAGTGATAAACGTGACCGCCTCCGATTCCACCTCAGGTCTGAACGACGCCATGCAGGGAGCCTGTGATTTCGCCATGTCCTCCAGAGAGCTGAAGGATTATGAGAAGGAGCTTCTGGATTACGAGGTGATTGCCCAGGACGGAATTGCCGTGATCGTCAACGGCTTAAATCCTCTGGCAGACATCACCCTGGAGGAGCTGAACGCCATTTTTACCGGCGATATCACTGACTGGGCCGCCATCAATGCAGAAAGAGAAGGTAAAGCACAATGAACAGTACACAGGAAATTATTTTCGGCCTGCTGGGCGGGCTGGCCATCTTTATTTACGGCATGAATCTGATGAGCGAATGTCTGCAGAAAGCCGCCGGAGAAAAAATGAAACAAATCCTGGGGCTTTTAACAAGAAACAGGATCATGGGTGTACTGGCCGGCGCTCTGGTGACCGCAGTGCTCCAGAGTTCCAGCGCCACCACAGTCATGGCCATCGGCTTTGTCAGCGCGGGACTGATGAGCCTTCCTCAGGCCATCTCCATCATCTTCGGTGCCAACATCGGCACCACCATCACCGCCCAGATCATCGCCTTCAAAATTTCGGATTATATTTACGTTTTCATTTTCACCGGTTTTATTGTCTCCTTTATCTGCAAAAATGAACGGGTGAAAAATATCGGCCGCACTATTTTTGCCTTCGGTCTTCTCTTCCTGGGCATTGAGACCATGGGAGATGTGATGAAGCCTCTGGCCTCCAGCCCGGTTTTCACCAACATGATCGCCCAGGTGGCGGAGCGTCCGGTTCTGGGCGTTTTGGCAGGAGCCCTGATGACCCTGGTGGTTCAGAGCTCCAGCGCAACCATCGCGGTGCTGCAGAACTTCGCCTCTCAGGCGGGCGCGGACGGCGTGACCAGCATCCTGGGTCTTGCAGGCGCAATCCCCATCCTCTTAGGCGACAACATCGGCACCACCATCACAGCTCTGTTAGCCTCTGTCGGCCAGTCCAGAGACGCGAAACGAACCGCCGTGGCTCACAGCATTTTCAATATCTCCGGCGCTTTTATTTTCATCTGGTTTGTAAAGCCCTACGCGGCCCTGATTCAATACATTTCTCCCAGCGGAGCCGAAGTGGACGTGATTTCCAGACAGATCGCCAATGCCCACACCATCTTCAATATTACCATGACCGTGATCTGGATCGGGCTGCTGGGCCTTATGGTGAGAATTGTCACAAAGCTTATCCCTGACGGTACTGAGGCACAGATTGACCTCGCAAAGCCGCGCTATCTGGACAAAAATGTGCTGACCCAGCCCGCCGCGGCCCTTCGTCTGGTGGCTCAGGAGGTGCTGCACTGCAGCCGGATGGTGCAGGATATGCTGACCCGTGTCAGGGAGGCAATTCTACCCGGCGATGCCCACGCCCTTCAGGAGGTCAGAGATCATGGCAGCGTCCTTAATTCCCTTCACGTTGAAATTGATGAGTATCTGGCGGAAATGCTCTCCTCTGGCGTTCTCACCGAACAGCAGTCCACCCAGACTGCCCGTCTGATGTATGTCTTAAGTGACATTGACCGCATGGGCGACCTCTCTGCGGAAATGGCGGACGCGCTCTTAGAGCAGAGCGGCAAAAAACACAGCTACTCTCAGGAAGCCCTGGCCGATCTGAAAAAGAGCCTCGGCAGCATTGAGAGAATGTACAGTGACGCCCTGAACGCTCTCTCCGCAGGCGATACCATAGCGCTCAACGAGCTTCTGCGACGCAAAGATCAGGTTCTTGATCTGGACATTGAGATGCGCAAGAGCCATCTGCAGCGTGTCAGTAAGGGTCTGTGCGACAAAAAGATGTCCGTCCCCTTCATGCGCGTCCTGCACTGCATCGACCGCATGGGCAACAGCTGCGTCAACCTGACAGAGGTGGCCTTAAACGAAATGAACTTCTCTTACTTCACAGGAGCTGACGGGAAATGATACGTCCTATACAAAAATTAAAGGAAAATAATCTGTCTTTTACAGGAGCTGACGCGAAATGATTTATCAACTTGGCAGCCAGCTTACGGAAACGGACCTGGATACAATCCTGGAAACTGAAGCCTCCGCTGTGATCCTTACAACAGACGGCGAATGCCCGCGCATTCTCGAAGCCCTGGATATCCACGCGGAGATGGATATTTCTCTGGACGAAATTTACTTCTGCAAGGTGGAAAGTCAGCAGGAATGTCTGTATGGGACCCTGGCCATTCCACCTCTTCTGGACGTGCCGGGCCAGCGTTATCAGATTGCCTACATCGTCACCTCCCATTATGTGATTCTGATCGACGACACCGGCTTTACCTCACGACTGGTCAGACGAATCCGCACGAAAAAGGTTCACCAGGGAGAGACCCGGGAGCGCTTTCTCTATAATTTCATTGCGGAATTTATTTCCAGGGATGCACAGATTCTGGAGTCCTACGAGCGTTCTCTGATGGAGATGGAGGACGAGGCCTCCCGGGGACTTACGGATCAGTTCCAGAACCGTCTCCAGCCTCTCAGGAAGCAACTTTTGACCCTGCGCAGCTACTACGACCAGCTGGCTGATATGACCAGGGAGCTGGAGGACAATGAGGATCGGTATTTTGCCCGCAAGCAGCTGAAATATTTCGGGACGGCGGCAGACCGGGCGGAACGGCTGAAGAATCGCACCAGCTATCTGCTGGAATACGCCCAGCAGGTTCGCGACGCCTATCAGGCGCTGGTTGATGCCAGACAGAATGAAAATATGAAGTTTCTGACCATTATTTCCACCATTTTCTTTCCCCTGACTCTGATTACCGGCTGGTACGGCATGAATTTTGAAAATATGCCGGAGCTGGAAACCGGATATCCGGTGATCATTCTGGTCAGCGTGGTGGTGGTGCTCATCTGCCTGTTAATTTTTAAAAAGAAGAAAATCTTATAGTATGCCGGTAACCCGCCAGTCGTGCGCAGACAGAATCCCCCGAATTTAAATCGACTTCGAATAAATTCAAAAATTTAAAAAAGCTGTACAGATAGCCTCTCTAAGTGGTATGATAAGCAGGATCGTTTATTAAGAAAAGACGGTCCTGTTTTTGCAGCTGTGCACACGGTCTTCACATCCGTCTGATAAAAGTGCAGGGAATATTATGAACAACAAACGCTATCTGATTCTGGATGAAATCCGGGGACTTGCCCTCCTTAATATGATTGTCTACCACACCTGCTGGGACCTGGTCTATATCTTCGGGACAGACTGGACCTGGTACCGCTCCGGGGCAGCCTATGTCTGGCAGCAGGGCATCTGCTGGACCTTTATTTTTCTGTCCGGCTTCTGTCTGCCTCTTGGGAAAAGAACTCTGAAACGGGGGCTGACTGTCTTTGCAGGCGGTCTTGTGATCACAGCGGTGACTCTGATTTTCATGTATGACGACCGGGTGATTTTCGGCGTGCTGACGCTCATCGGCTCCTGTATGCTGCTGGCGGCGCTTCTGAAACCTCTTTTGCAAAAATGCCCGCCCGCTGTCGGGTTTGCGGTAAGCTTCCTGTTATTTCTCCTGACCAAAAGGATTAACAGCGGGTATCTCGGCTTTGGCAGCTTCCGTCTGCTTGCGCTGCCTGATGGTCTGTACCGGAATCTGTTCACCACCTGGCTGGGGTTTCAGGCGCCGGGATTCTATTCCTCGGATTATTTTTCATTGATTCCATGGAGCTTTCTTTTTCTCGCGGGGTTTTATCTGTATGCCCTGGCGGAGAAAAAAGGCTGGCTGCGGTATCTCGCGAAAGACAGAATCAGACCCCTGCAGATCATTGGGCAGCATACATTGCCAATTTATATGGTGCATCAGGTGGTGCTGTATGGGGTGCTGTCGATCATTTTTTTTATCCTGTAAAAATCTTCGTATAAAAGGCAAAGACTCTGTCCCAAAAAAGGCGTCAGAAAAAGGCGTGAACCTTCACCTGAAGCTCACGCCCTTTTTTGTATATAAACTCAGAGCTTATTCCTTCCCCCTGATCATCCTCACCCTCTCAATCGTATAGAGAGTCATGCTCAGAAACATAAACCCGGTGCAGAGACAGATCAGCGCCGTGGAAAGCTGCTGCGGGATATTGTGCCAGAATACATGCAGGATGGCTGTGAAATACAGCAAAAACGTAGTCACCTTGCCGTGCCAGTCGGCGCCCTCCACCCTGCCGGTCTTTTTGATCGCCATAAGTCCTGTCACGCACATGATAATTTCCTTGATCAACAGCAGGAAAAACGGCACGGCCATCAGCGGATACTCCATCACAAGGCACAACAGAATGGCTCCCTGGGTCAGCTTGTCCGCCAGCGGGTCCAGCACCTTGCCCACGTTGCTGACCATGTGAAATTTACGGGCGACCCACCCGTCCAGCGTGTCTGTCAGGCCCGATAAAATCAGAAATACCGCTGTCAGCATGGTATTATGTATGCCGCTGTAGGACCACACAAAGCACGGAATCAGCATAATCCTGAAAAAAGACATTCCGTTGGGGATAGTAAATATCCTGTCCTCCGGATTTTCCATTTTATCGTTTTCAATGATTGTCTTGTGATCATCTGTCATCATTTATTCTCCATGGTAGCGGCTCAAACAGCCGTAATCTTTTGTCCTTTTGCTTATCCATTATAATAGGATTCTGAAAAAATGCAATCCAAATTTCAGTCCTTCGCACGCTGACTTTTTGTATGCGGTCATAACATCCGGCACCATACACACATCAGTCGCTGCTATTGTCCGTCATCATCATTGTATATTCATTAACCATCGTCTTCCGGTACCGGCAGCGTCACCGTAAACCGGCAGCCGCCCGTCTCCACATTTTCCACCGAGACAACGCCACCGTTCATCTCCACAGCCCGTTTTACCAACGCCAGCCCCAAACCGTTGCCCTCAGTCTTATGGGAATTGTCAGCCTGATAAAACCTCTTGAATATTTTCTCCTCCTGCCCCTCCCCGATACCAGGTCCATTGTCCCGGATTGTGAACACAATGTTCTCTCCATCGATTCCAAGCCGGATTTCAACCAGCCCGTCCCCGGGGGCAAATTTGACCGCGTTTCCGATCAGATTCAGCCACACATGCTGCAGCAGCCTTTCGTCAGCGGCAATATAAACCGTCTCCATCTCCACATCAAACTCAATGTTTTTGGCTTCCCACTGAGGCTCCAGCTCCACAATGGCCTGGCGGATCTGCTCATCCAGGCAAAAGCGCTCCCTCTGCGTTGGTATATTCTGGCTCTCCAGCCTGGAAAGCAGCAGAATATTGCCTACCAGGTCAGACAGCCTTCTGGTATTCAGCAGAATTTTCCCAACGTATTCCTCCTGTTCCCCGGTCTCCTGCGGATTTCCCTGCAGCAGCATGGCGTAGCCCTCGATGGCGTTGATCGGCGTCTTAAACTCGTGGGAAACATTGGAGACAAACTCATTCTGCAGCTTCTCTGACGCCGTGATCGCTCCGGTCATGGCATTGAAGCTTTCATAGCTGTCCGTGATCTCCGTCACCGGATTTCTGTCATCCTGAAGCCTGATCTCGCGGTTTCCCTCTGCCACCTCCTTCATCGCCTGGCTCAGTCTGGTAATCGGCTCCAGAAAATACTTGCTCATCACGACAGTGATACCGGTACCCAAAACGATACTGAGAACAGGAACCATGACTGCTGCCGGTATCTGCATGGACATGCCAAACGCGTAATCAAGCAGATACGTGACGGCATTAGCCACAAATATGGTCACAATCAGTATGATTAAAATGATGACTGTGAAATAATGCCGGAGGCTGAAGCCTCTCTTTTTCTTTCGTTTTTTCATATTCCTATGCCTTGACAGTACCAGTCGTTTCTGTCTTTTTTTCACAGATCACTGTACCCTGACGCCCGTTTCCTTTCGTCGGTCCGCCAAACTGCCTTTCCGCTCCCGTCCGCTCACCTTCAAAGCTCCTGTTCTTTTTTCACTACCTTATAGCCTACGCCCCGTATGGTGACAATCTGAAAATCCGGATTATCCCGGAAGTGCTCCCGCAGACGGCCGACATGCACATCCACGGTATGAGGCGTCGTCTCCGTATCATAGCCCCAGATATCGTCCATCAGCTGCTGCCTGGTAAATATATACCCCGGGAAAGCGCTCATTTTATATAGGAGCAAAAATTCCTTCTGCGGCAGCTCCACACTCCTGCCATCCCAGGAAACCGTCATGGAATCATAGTCCATCTGCGTGCCGCCGATGACCTGTCTGTGCTTGCTGATCATCTGCGCCCGCCGAAGCAGCGCCCCCACACGCAGCACCATCTCATTCACATTGACCGGCTTGACCATATAGTCATCCGTGCCGGACAAAAAGCCCCGACGCATATCATCAAAGGCGTCCTTGGCCGTAATCATCAGCACCGGCGTCTGATCTCCCGCCTCCCGCAGGGAGCGCACCAGCTCATAACCGTCCATGACAGGCATCATGATATCAGAAATGATCAGATCTATATATTCGTGCTCCATGGCTTCCAGCGCCTGCGCCCCATCGGAGACACCAATGACGGAATAACCGTTCTTCACCAGCACCTTTTCAAATAACTGCCTCAGCTCCCCATCATCCTCCGCGATTAAAATCCTGAACATGGCCGTTCTCCCGTCACAATACATGATACAGTCTGTTATTGTACTATCCTTTTTTCAACAGGTTGTCAACTGAAAGTCCGTTTTGAGCCAAAAAAACGCGGAAGACCTTTCAAATCTCCCGCGCGTTATATTATGGGCAAAGAACGCACCCTGCGTAAGCCTTCGACCATCGGCTCCCTGCACGATTACACGAACGGATTAAAAAATCGATTCCCGTCCCAGAAGGTGATCACGAAGCTTAACACTAAAAGCAGCACCCCAAAGCCGATCACCAGCCAGTCGTTTCGCTTCAGAGGCCGCGCCATATACCAGGTGCGCTTCCTGGGGTTCTTGCCGAAGCCGCGCAGCTCCATGGCGTTGGAAATCACATCGATTCTTGAGAGGCTGGACAAAATCAGCGGCATCAGGATGGTGACCACATTTTTCAGGCGGGTCCAGAGCTTTACCTTCTTTCCCAGCTCCACGCCGCGGGCCTGCTGGGCCTGGCTGATATTATGGTAATCCCTCTGGATGTCCGGGATGTACCTGAGGGCGATGGACATGGAATATCCCACACGGTAAGAAACCCCGATACGGTTCAGGCTGGCCGCGAACTCGCTGGGATTGGTGGCGGAGATAAACAGAATAGCGATGGGCAGAGAGACAAAATATTTTAATGATATATTGAACATGTAAAATAACTGCTCCGCGGTCACATCATAGCGCCAGAAAAAATGGCAGAGCACATGCCTGGTCCCGTAGATCTCCGTTCCCTGATCCGGATTAAACAGGTAAATAAAAATATTATTCATCACCAGGAAGACCAGCATAAATACCATCATGAAGTGGACTTCCTTAAATTTAATGTGGCTGAACCGGAAAGCCAGGCAGCTGATCACCAAAAGCCCCAGCAGCACTCTGGTATCGTAGGTCAGCATACTGGCAAAGGTGAACAGCAGAAAAAACGCCAGCTTGGTCACTCCCGTCAGCTCATGAACCACACTTTTGCGCTCTATGTAATTCAATACGGTCTTAGCGGCCATTGTCTCTCACCTCCCTGTCCGCGTCAATAAAGCGTTCCACAAAGGCCTCCGGCGGCGTGATCCCGCAACGGTTTGCCAGTGTGAAAAGGCTGGTCTCCTTCAGCGCGGCCTCCCTGACCAGATCCGGATTGCACAACACCACAGAGGATGCCTCATCGCACACCAGGCGGCCGTTGTTGAATACCAAAGCTCTGGGCGTGTATTCCAGCATCAGATGCATATCATGCGTGATCATCACCACCGTCACCCCCTGATCATTCAGGGAGCGAAGGAACTCCATGATTTCCGTATAGTGCCTGAAATCCTGACCGGCGGTGGGCTCGTCCAGAATGATCAGCTCCGGTCCCATGACCAGGACGCTGGCGATTGTCACCCTCTTTTTCTGCCCGAAGGACAGGGCGGAAATGGGCCAGTTGCGGAAGGGATAGAGGCCGCAGATTTTCAGGACATTTTCCACCTTTTCCCGGATCTGGCTCTCGCTCAGTCCCAGATTTTTAACGCCCAGGGCAACCTCATCAAAGATCATGGTCTTGGAGATCATCTGGTTGGGATTCTGCATGACGTAGCCGATGTGCGCCGCCCGCTCTCTGATGGTATCGTTGGTGACGTCTTTTCCTTTAAAATACACCTTTCCCCGGGTCAGGGGCTCAAAGCCGCAGATCAGCTTGGACATGGTAGATTTGCCCGCGCCGTTTCGGCCCACAATGCTGAGCATCTCTCCCTCTCTGATCTGAAAGCTGATATCCTTCAGTGTCACAATCTCCGGATTGTAGCCGAAGGTGACGTCCTTCACCTCCAGAAGAACCGGCCTTTCCGCTTTTGGGGCGGCAGGCGGCGCGGCGGTAAACCAGTCCCGCACCTTCTGCTGATCCTTTTCCTCCAGAACCACCGTATCCACATGAGCCGGCTTTTTCTCCGGAGTAATCTCCACACCCGCGTATTTCAGAGCAGTCAGATACAGCGGCTCCCGGATGCCGTGCTCCGTCAGCAGATTGGAGCTGAGCAGCTCGTCCGGCCTTAAGTCCGCCGCGATGCGTCCCTCGCTGACTAAGACAATACGGTCCACATTTTTCCAGAGCACATCCTCCAGGCGGTGCTCAATAATTACCACCGTGGTGTCCGTACGGCTCTGAATATCGTCAATCAGCTCGATGGCCTGCTTGCCCGTGGCCGGGTCCAGATTCGCCAGGGGCTCGTCAAAGAGTAAAATCTTAACCTGATCCACCATGACGCCGCCCAAGCTGACCCGCTGCTTTTGTCCTCCGGAAAGCTCATGGGGCGCGTACTCCATGCGCTCCGTGATATCCACCATCTGCGCTACCTTCCGCACAGTCTCACGCATCTCATCCTGGGGCGTGCAGTCGTTCTCCAGGGCAAAAGCTATATCCTCGGCCACCGTCAGGCCGATAAACTGTCCATCCGGATCCTGCAGCACCGTGCCCACATGCCTGGACATCTCAAAGATACTGGATTTGGGCGCGTCCACGCCGTCCACTGTCAGACTGCCGGTGCATTCGCCGGTATAGCTGAACGGAATCAGGCCGTTTAAGCAATTGCCGATGGTGGACTTGCCGCTGCCGGAGGGTCCCGCAATCAGGATGCGCTCCCCGGGGTAAATGTCCAGGTTGATATCATACAGGGTGGGGCGCTTCTGCGCCCGATATTGAAAACCGAAATTTTTAAAAGAGATAATGGGGGTATTCATGATTTTTTTCCGCTGTTTCCGGAACTGTCATTTTATAGAAGCACGGTGAGCGCCTTGGCTTTTATAAAATGACGGCTCCTGCTTTACTAATGTGCCCGTTTGTAACGTGAAAGAGCAAGGCAGACAGCCCTGCTCTTCTGCAGCTATTTACTGATAATTACTCCTGATCCAGAGAACCCTTCTTGGCTATGGTTTTGGTGTAAGCCACCAGCAGGAGGGTGCCGATGATGCAGGCGGTCAGAATATTGGCGACAGCGGCCATAGCGCCCTGCGCGAACACCTTGTTGGCCGGCTCCGCGTAAATCACAATATCCAGCACCGGGGCAACGACAATCCAGGCGATGGCATTGGCCACCACATTTGCCACGTTAAAAAGAATGATCTGGGACTTGCCAAACTCACCCTCGCTCACCTTCAGCCTCTTCGCCACCAGGCCCACGAGAGCGCCCACGATGGTGGAAGCGATGACCCAGCTCCACCAGGGACTGCCGCCCCAGGACAGGTCAATCAAGGTATGGCCGATAAAACCGATCAGCGCGCCGGCCAGAGGTCCGTACATGGCGGCCAGCATTCCGAGAATGGCGTACTGCAAGCTGATGTTGGTGTTCGGAATCCCGCTGGGGATCGCCACGAAACGGCCGAGCACGAAAAAGAGCGCGGCACCGATGCCGATAGCAGCAACGTTCCTGACAGAATTGTTTTTCATTTGTTTTTTCTCCTTTTTGTTCCTGATTTTCAACCATTTTACCACCGGATGACAGCGGTAATCCAATTGAAAATACTTAGAACGTAATATAGCTTTGCGCTATATCTAAATATACAATATTTCGGTCATAAGTTAAAGAGAAATTTTAAAATTTCTTAAGAATCTTTTCACACTCACGACAAATACTCCCCGATTTCCCGTCCGGTGCGCTCAATCTCCTCTAAAAGCCCTCTGGCGCTTAAGCGCGTGGCGCCCCGGCCCCAGATGATCATCTGCTCCAGCCGGTCGGAGGTGGCCACCGTCACCTTATATCTGCCCGCCATCTGTCTGACGGTCTTTTCAATATAGTGATCAGCGGTCTCCGCTTCCTTTGTGTAAACGATGTAAATATTATTGTATTTCTGCACGGTCTCCCGATGTCCCGCCACGCGGTAGGCGTCAAAGACCAGAATCACCGTCACTTTCCTATATCCCTGGTAATTGCATAGGATGTCCGCCAGGCGGTCTCTTGCGCCGTCAATGTTCGCAGCGGCAATAGCAGAAAGCTCCTCCCAGGCGAAGATGATATTGTAGCCATCCACCAGAAGGTACTCTTCCACCGTCCTGTGAAGCTGCGGACAATAAACATATTCCTTCGCGGACGCTGCCGTTTTCGGGCGATTCCCGGCTCGTCCCGTGCGTTCCCAGCCTTCCCTTTTGCGGGAGGTGGTGCCATAGGTGCGGGCAAAGATCGCATCGATTTCCTCCTGGGAAATAAAGTCCGAAGTTGACCTGTTTTCCTGTGCTTTACGTTGCGCACGATAGGACGGAGGAATCACATTTTCCTTTCCTTTTCGCTGCCCGGCCCTGTTCTTTTCCTCCTCATTTGCCGGCTCTCCTGACAGATCGCCATCATTCGTTTTTATGCCCCTCTGTTCATGCAGTGACTCCTTTCCGTCCGCTGCCTGCCCATCCGGATTATCCGTCTCCCGCTCCCTCTCATACGCTTCCATCAGTCCGGTCTCCAGGTGCATATATTCCTCCACCTGATCCCATGGCACCACAAAACCCGCTCCATGGGCACAGAAAACGCTGTCCGCCGTGTTTTCCACATCCTCCTCCGGCAGATAATCTGAAGCCGCCAGCACTTCCTCCGTATTGTGACAGGGCGCGTACCCGGCCAGGCGAAGCCTCAGCCTCCCCAGGCCTCTGGTGTAAGAGGCAACCTCCCGCTGATACCCCTGCATGGCGGCCACCGGTGCTCTACCGGACAAGGTCGCCATGCCCACATAAGCCTGCTCCGGTCGACCACTCATCCCCGCCGTCAAAAGCCCGGTATCTGATTCCACATTTCCTTCTGATCTGCTCGCATCCGTTTCGCCTGATACTCCTGCTTCTGACACGTCTGTCATCACCGGCCCTGTAAAGCTGCCGCTCATCCGACTGATATCGCTCATGGCTCTTCCCACTGTCTCCGCGGGCAACGTCAGCTCAAAATCGTATACAGGCTCCAGCAGAACATTCTCCGCCTTCATCAGCCCCTCGCGCACCGCCCGGTAGGTGGCCTGTCTGAAATCGCCGCCCTCCGTATGCTTCGGATGAGCCCGTCCCGCGACCAGCGTGATCTTCACATCGGTCAGATCGCTGCCCGTGAGCACCCCCTTGTGTCTGCGCTCTTTTAAGTGAGTCAGAATCAGCCGCTGCCAGTTTCTGTCCAGCACATCCTCACTGCAGATGGAATCAAAAGTCAGGCCGCTGCCAGCCTCCCCCGGCTCCATCCACAGATGCACCTCCGCGTAATGGCGCAGCGGCTCAAAATGTCCCACACCCTCCACCGGCGAGGCAATGGTTTCCTTATAAATAATGCTCCCCTCACCAAAAGAAGCCTCTATGTAAAATCTCTCCCGGATCATGGCGCGGACAATCTCAATCTGCACCTCCCCCATGAACTGCACCCGGATTTCCTTACTCCGCTCCTCCCACACGATTTTCAGCTGCGGATCTTCTTCCTCCAGCTGTTTTATTTTCAGATAAGCCTGGTGCACATCACAACCGTCCGGCAAAATCACCCGATAGTTCAGCACCGGCTCTAAAGACGGCTTCTCCTGCTCTCTCTCAAAGCCCAGTCCCTGCCCGCTGTAGGAAGCGGCAAGCCCGGTCACGGCGCACAGCTCCCCGGCTCTTACCTCACTCACCTGCTCATAATCCGCTCCGGAACAGAGGCGAATCTGATTGATCTTCTCCTCCCCCACCAGGTCCTTCACCCGAAGCTTTCCTCCGGTAACCTTCATGTGCGTCAGGCGGTTTCCCTTCTCATCCCGGGAAATCTTATATACCCGGGCTCCAAATTCCCTGGGATACCGCACCGGCAGCATATAAGTCTCCATGCCCTTCAGCAGCTCCTCCACCCCTTCGTTTTTCAGAGCGGAGCCAAAATAACAGGGAAAAATCCTGCGCTCAAAAACCAGCTCTCCGATTAACTTCACAGGCAGTTCCTGTCCCTGTAAATACAGCTCCAGCAATTCCTCGGAGCGCTCCGCCGCGCTTTCCGTAAAATTCTGTTCCGTTGTATCCGTAAAATCAACGCAATCATCGCTCAGCTCCCGCTTAAGCAGCCCCATCAGCGCTTCCCTGTCACACCCCGGCAGATCCATCTTGTTGACAAAAATAAATACCGGAATACTGTGCTTCTCAAGCAGGCGCCAGAGTGTAATCACATGGCTCTGAATACCCTCCGAACCGCTGATCACTAAAACAGCGTAATCCAGCACCTGCAACGCGCGCTCCATCTCCGCGCCGAAATCCGTATGGCCCGGCGTGTCCAGCAGCACCGCCTGATACTCCCCCAGCCTCACTCTCGCTTCCTTGGAAAAAATGGTGATACCCCGCGCCTTCTCCATCTGATCCGTATCCAGAAAAGCATCCCCATGATCCACCCGCCCCTGCTTCCGAATCGCGCCCCGGGCATACAGAATGCTCTCCGCCAGGGTCGTCTTGCCGGAGTCCACATGGGCCAGGAGACCGATGCAGATATGTTGTTCACTGCTCATCCTTTTCTCCCTCCTCAAGCCATGGCAGAATGCCGCTCAGATTGATCTTCAATTCCCCGTCATAAATTCTGACAGGAATTGAATCCTGAAATTTATAAATCACAGTACAGGGACTCTCCTCAAAAAAGTATGAGATCACCATTCGCCGGTCTGTATCCACTATCCAGCATTCTCTGACTCCTGCCTGCATGTACTTCATCAGCTTCACATTCTGATCCTTCTGCCTGGTGGACGGAGAAAGCACCTCCGCCAGAAAATCCGGTGCTCCGAAAATAATACCGTTACGCAGCTTGCTCCGGTCACACACAATCCCGGCGTCTGGCTGCAGCATCGTCTTATCATCACAGTCCAGCTGTACATCCAGGGGCGCGACAAACGGAATGCACTTCCCCTTGCGCTCCATGATATAAGACGAAATCTGACGATGTATCTCTGCAACCGCAAACTGGTGCGGCGCCTTGGGGGAAGCCATATCATAAAAGACTCCGTCAATCAGCTCCACCCGCTGGTCATCCGGCAGCGCATAATAATCCTCTAACGTATACTCCCCCTGCCGCTTCCTCCCATAAGCGAGGGCAGTCTCCGATACCATCATCGTATCCAGCTCGGAAAAGACATCCAGATAACTCCGGGGACTGCTCTCCGGCCCCAGGACCTTCTCCAGTGCCTGCATTGTCTCATACCGCGGCTGCTTTGTCTCCCCTGTAAAAATCTTCTGCAGCGTACCCAGCGGTATCCCGCTGCTCTCAGAGAGCTGTGCCATACTGTAGCCCAGTTCCTGTTTTCTCTTCTTCAGCTTTTCAATATCCATGAGGCATCCTCCCTTCTTCACTTTCACCCTGCGTTTTTCTTTACCCTATCATAGCACACCGCACTTCCCCCGTCAACCGAAATATCCGTTTTTTAACCGTTATTCTGCCGTATTTCAACCGTTTGCCAACCGTTTTCTTTGCCGGAACCTCAGAAATAACTTCCCTGATAAAAAACAAACATGCGGAACACTTCCGGAAACGCTTCGATGTGACGCCCACGCAGTATCAGGCAAAATGTTAAGTTACCATTCACAGCCCCTTACAAGCACAATACGCTTGACGAGCCTGTTTATATCTTCCAAGTCGGCTGTGAATAGTTACAACGTTAGCGCAAATTCTGAAATCTGCTCCTGATTGCACTCGTTATTTCTGCTTTGTTGATTCAAAATCTGTTTTTTCAATTTTGCATTCCTCTCGATTCTGTTATATTTTTTGATTTCAATCTTTTTTGAAATTATTTTAATTTTTTTCAAAAATTGTGTTGACAATTGAAAAATCCTGTGCTATAGTACAGTTACAAACAATAAACAAACAAATAAAAGAAAAGGAGGGCAGTCCAAAGGGCAATCTAATCTAACAC
>JAJQBK010000007.1 GCA_021203305.1 Lachnospiraceae bacterium | reverse complement strand
CCGAAGATGCTTGTTTTGTGAACATATCAACCTGGTTAATCCATGAATCAACGTCTTCCAACTCACATTTCCATATATTATCAGACACAAAAACATCCTCTAATATATTTTCAGAGCAAAGAACAGGCAGTCCTGACGCCTGTGCTTCAAGCGCAACGATCCCTAACCCCTCATGAAGGGAAGGGAATATAAACATATCAAAAGCCTGATAGAACTTTTCAATATTATCAGTAGCGCCAACAAATACAACAAATTTATCCAATCCATTTTCAGACACTTTCTTTTTTAATTGGTCCAAATCGTTTCCATCGCCAACAAACATTGCTTTGACTGGAAATTTCCTGTTTACACATTCTCTTAAAAGGTCAACAGTATAAGACTGATTCTTTTCGTATGACAATCTTCCAATCTGACCAATCAAAAAATAATTGCCGATTTCATACTTGCTTCTAATTTCATCTCTAGCCTGACAATTAAACTCAAATCTTTTTATATCTATTCCATTATGGATAACTTTAAAGGCATGACCACAAAATGCTTTTTCGCCAGCATATTTAGAACATGCAACGTTCAAAGCAGGAATTTTCCAACATATTTTGCCCATTATATTGTTTTTATAACGTCTCCACCCTGTATTTCTAGCTTCAGCTATTGCATGAATATGATAAACAATTTTCTTTACTCCAGCAACATGAGCCAAAAACACATATTGATACATTCCAGCGGAACTTGCATGAATCCACAAAATTGCATCTTGATGATTCTTAAAAAAGCTATATGCTTTCTTTATCTTATCGGTAAATCCTCTATAATCCTCATTTAAATAGATAACGCATATATCATTTTCATCAAAAAAAGAATTATATATATTATTGCTCTTATAATTTGCAACAACTTTAAAATCTATTTTTTCTTTATCTATTGCGGTTGATAAATTAGCAATTAGAGCCTCTACTCCACCGTTTCCTATCCTATCACCCAGATAATTAATTACTGTTTTCATTATCTCAAACCAAACTACACAAGTAGCTAAAACTGAGCCAATATGCTATCCACCACTTCTCTAATAACACCTTCTCCCCCCTTAGCTTTTGTCACAAAGTCTGCGACCGCTTTCACCCGTGGCACCGCATCAGCAGGGGCGCATCCTAAGCCTGACGCTTTAATCGTTTCCATGTCGTTTACGTCATCACCGATATAAGCGACATTCTTTAATTCAATACCATATTTCTCACACAGTTTCTTCACTGCAGCCAGCTTGTCCTTGCAACCATCTTCCAGAACATCCAGCTTAAGTTTCTCTGCCCGTCTTCTATTAAGATCAACAGATTCCGATGTAATAATGCCCGTTATGATGCCTTTGGCACGCAGTAAAGCAAATCCCATTCCGTCTCTGGTATTGAATTTCTTTAATTCATCTCCTTGCTCGGAATAATACATTCCGCCGTCAGTCAGGCACCCATCGCAATCTGTTAAAAACATTTTTATTTCAGAGAACGGCTTTTTTCCTTCAACAAAGCCATTCTTTTTCATCAATGCTTCAATAATAATCCAATCGCTTGGTTCGTCAATCTCAAATGCGCTGTCCTCACGCATCTCATAGGCTCTAATATTGCCGGAAACGCGGTTATGGTATTTAATCAGGTCAGCCTTAGAGGAAATATAAAATGCACCGTTCTCCATCAAGTAGCCGTCAAACTCCTGACGGCGAGGGCGACGGAACACATCATAATTACTCGGACTTACATTTCCCTTCTCATCCTTGTTCCAAAGGAATCTATACTGACGAACAACGGAAAGGACAGAATCCGTCCCCTCGGTGTTAAACAATTCAAATCCGCCATCGAGATCGGCGGCAGTCAGCATAGGGGAAGTAGCCTGGACAAGTACGATATTGTCAAACTCATAATTTGCTGCGAACTCAAGCATAGCAAATTCAGTGGAAGCTGTGTCAGATGCCGACTCCGCACTTCTTCCGATGACCTGTGCCTTGGAGAAGATGCCTGCGTCATCACCACACTTGAATGTTCCCACAGTTTCCTTAATCTTATCGCTGTCTGTTGCGATATATACGACATCTATATATTTACACTGGCATGCCGCTTTAACAGTCCAGTAAACTAGTGGCTTACCGCAGATAGGTTTAATATTTTTCAAAGGTATTGATTTGCTCCCACCTCTCACCGGAATAAAAGCTACGTTCACTCTTTATAACCTCCCATAGATATCCTCATACCTGATGATATCATCTTCGCCGAAGTAATCACCAATCTGAACCTCCGTTACAATAAGCGACTCCTTTTCATCAGTATTTATTAACCGATGTTTCGCTCCTTTAGGTATAAAAATCGAACTGCCACAATGCACAGCAATAATTGACTGATCTATCTGCACTGTGCCGCTACCATGTGCAACAATCCAGTATTCTTCACGATGATTATGCGACTGCAAACTGAGCTGAGACTTCGGATTGACATTGATGATTTTTGACTGAAAGTATTCATTCATCACGGTTGTCTTATAAAACCCCCACGGGCGCTGAAATATCTCATAATCTACAATTCTTTCATCAATACTCAGGAAATCATACTCAAGATCGGCATGTATATCCTGCAAAAGCAGTGCATGAATCTGGTTCTTGGTTATTAAATTCAACAGCCGATTTATTTCATCTACGACCGGCAGGAATTTGATAGACTCACTTTTAAACATTTCTGTAGCTTTTGGAATTCCATCTGTACACTTCAGACACTTCGGATTTGTTGTATATAATCCCTCAATCTCATCATCTACAGAAGCTCCTCTAATGAAAGCCCGGCGGACGTCCCCATCTGTCAAGGTTCCCAAAACAACATCATTTTTATCTACGACAATGAGAAATCCCTTTTTATTGTCATCTATCATCTTCAATGCCTTTCGAACAGAAGCAATAGGTGACACAGTGAAAACTTTTAAACTATCTTTCATCTATCCGTTTTCCTCTTGATACATTAAGATAAAAATAGCATTAATGCTTCCGATATTTCAGCTTGTCTCTTTGCACCTGCTCAATCGGAAGAATTTCAGTTGCCTTATACGTCAGCGCATCATGCACAGCGTTCAGATTACGCACCAGTTTACGAACGCCGTCCGGCTCAAGGGACGCGGCATGATCGGTTCCTTTCCATGTCCTGTCAAGCGTATAATGACGCTCGATCACATCTGCACCAAGTGTATACGCAGCCACATCGACAGCTATGCCAAGATGATGACCGGAGAAACCAATAGCCTTGACACGATCCTCATAAGCCTCGCGCATCCGATTGATTTCAAGCAGACAGACATCTTTAAACGGCACAGGATAGCCAGATGTACAGTTGAACAGGACAAGATCTTTGGCACGGCCATTCTTCTCGAATAGCTGGACGATCTGCTCTTCTTCCTCACGACTTGTCATGCCAAAAGAAATCTGAATCTCGCCTTCATAATGATCGCACAGCCACTGGAGCATCTCATAGTGAGTATTGCAGGCAGATGGAATCTTGATAAACACAGGGTTCAGAGAAGCAATTTCCTTCGCGCTGGTCATATCCCAGACCGATGTAGAATAGATGATACCGGCTTCTTCACACCATTCCTTCAACTGTGCATGCTGATCCACAGTAAATTCCAAGAACTCGCGATGCGCGCCATAGGTTTCACCGTAAGAATTCGCTGGATTCGGATGAGGAGCATTATATTGTTCAGGCGTCAACAACTCTTTCGGGCAGCGTTTCTGAAACTTAATGGCATCCGCCTTACAGAAATATGCTGCTGTTTCTATCAAATCCTTAGCGACCTTCATCTGCCCCATGTGGTTGCAGCCCGCCTCAGCGATAACAAAAGGTTTCTTGTACATAATCATTTCCTCCATAAATAAATATATTTTCCTTAAACCAGCGACCACAAAAACTATTCAAGTGGAAGCAGCCGGAAACGACTGTCTGTTAAAAAGTTTTCATTGATATTAAGCTTATATTCTGCATCTGTTGTTGGCACCGCGCTTGTGCAGATACCAACTGCATATTTAAAACGAATATTCAATAATCCAAGCAACTCACTCGGAAAATATGCCGGTAACACTGTGCAGATATCTTCAAGATTGTATATACTTGTATCCCTTGGGTGTAATTTAAGTACAGGATTTCCATACTTGGAGTAAAATTGCACCATCTGTGTGTAGTAGTCTATCTTTTCCTCTTCACTGATAAAACCATCCTCCGACAAAGGCTGTGTATAAATAATTCCCACATCTACTAGTTGTTTGCTTAACGTCTCAGTCAAATCTCCCAGAAAGATGTCAGCAACTACTTTTTTACTTTCAACGTTCAGCTCTTTCAGAAGATCAGATATATCAAATTTTCTGAGTTTACGTTCCCATTCTTTTGAATAAATTTCAGGCTGTTGAACATAGATGCCTTCAAGCTTTTCGTCCTTATAAAAGTCTACAGAACCCCCCTGAATTTTTTTGACTAAAATCTTAATTGACGACTGCGGCGGATTAATTGCCGTCAATGCGCCTTCCTCCACAAAAATCGCTTTCTCGCACTTCTTGTAATAGATATTTGCAGTTGTGTAAACATACTGGCAGTTCCACGCAAAATTGTATAAGATAAATTTCCCGGATATATCTTCGCCAAACATTGAGCAGACAGTTTTATACTGTTTTTTGTTCTCAATTTCCTCAATGCCGAGAATGTCTTTCTTTAAGTCCCGCAATCTTACATCAACTTTAAAATTATAGTCCTCGAGCCGTGTCTTCAAAGAGCAGAACTGTTCATATATTTTTGAATCATTCGCATTGAGTAGCACCACGCTGTTTTCCCTATTGCTCTTACACTCAATAAGTATCAGAGAAAGATACAAGTGATACGGTACAACGCATACATACACGCTTTTCTGCATGATTTATCCCTTCATCTGTGCTGCGATATCAGCATCCACAATCTCTTCTCCGGTCTTATCTTTTAACTGCTCTTTTGACACTGCGCTCAAACCATCATTTACCACAGCATTAAGATCACAGGTGCTGCACCGATCTAATTCTTCTTTCGTCACTTTGCCATCTCTATAGTCACAGCAAATCTTATTTTCATACATGGAATATGGATGCTTCGTAAACAGCGCCTTTGCCTTATGTCTCACAACCCACCACGCCGGTTTCCATATATATTTATGCATAGCCGGAGATACGGAGCCAATCATCCAACACTGACGGTCACAGCAACGAACTTTCTTGCGAACTTCTTCTGCCTCCGGACTATTCCACAGTTCATCCCACGTCTGCGTGTTAAGATTCCCCATGACTTCTTTATCTTTTGTGCCGTTACAGGGCATAACATCCCCATAAGGATCGATGAAAAAGGTATCAAAACTCATATCACAAGGTAAAAGTCTCGGCTGTCCATAGATATAATTAATGAGTCCATGATTAAAGTATGCTCTGAACCACTTCTTCGGACTGTTTGACCGCAAAAGTTCATTCGCCAGATCTTCAAAATTCTTTGCCACCATAGGGCGGTCATGAATGATATTCTTCGCTTCAACAAAGTAAAAACTGTTATGCAGAGAAGCTGTAGCGAACTCCATTCCCATTTCATCAGAAATTTTATAGAGTGGCACAAGATCAGGCGCGTTCCTGTCCTGGACAGTCATGCCAAAGCCTACATCTTTTATCCCCATCTCAACCAGCTTTTTCAATGTGCCATAACCGCGCTGATACCCATTTTGAAGACCCCTGATTTCATTATTGGTCTGCTCCAGGCCTTCAATTGAAATTCTGATGCCAACATCCGGAAACTCTTTGCACAGTGCCACTATTCGGTCCGTGAAGAATCCATTTGTCGAAATGACAATACGGTCGCTCTTCTTGCGCAGTTCTGCTACCACGTCTCTGATATCCGTGCGAATAAAAGGCTCTCCTCCCGTAATGTTCGTAAAGTACATCGGCGGCAGCTTCTTTATAGTTTCAATGCTGATCTCCTCTTCCGGTTTGGACGGGGCTTTATATCTGTTGCACATAGAACAGCGTGCATTGCATCGATATGTAACTATCACTGTTCCGTTTAATTTTTTTTCTGCCATAATGTGTATTTTCTCCTTTTAACGGGATGCGTTCCCTGTACCTCTTACAAATCTAATGATTCTTGAATTCATCATATGAAACAAATATGCAAGAACCATGGTAAAGGCAAATGTCAGTGCAATAAAGACTCCCGAACTCAAGCCTGTGATCCGTTCATTTACTGCGGAGAGACAGCTCATAACAAATCCATGAATCAGGAAAACCTCATATGAAATTTTTCCTATAAATCTTATTGCAACATTGCCTATCCGCACTCTGTATGTAATCACTAAGACAAATGAAATAATTGCAATTCCTAATAAAGTGCGCAATAAATATTCACCAAAGAATTCCACATATTTAAATTTCAAATAAGCAATTCCTAATAATAAAGACGCTGCAATTGATAATGTATATATCAGAACCGTATGATCCCTTATTTTCATCTTAACGCAATTCAAAATCCTGATATCAGCCAGCAAAAAACCATAAATAAACCCAAGGGCTTCAACATTCCAACTGAACCCCAGGCTGCTGCCTATACCCGTCAGATAACCAATTAAGCTGTACAGGAGGACACATCCGCAAGCGAAGTACCCCCCCCCACTTGCCAGATTTCAGTACAGGCAAGTTATACGCCAGAAATGTTATAATATAAAACAACAACAGGACATAAACAAATCTGACTCCACCGGAATATGGTGAAAATCCGCATATTACTTTTACAACACAGGAGATACAGTAGGGAATAACCAGGCTCAGCACCCGGTTTTTCAAAAATGTCCTCGAATATTCCTCTTTATTTTCAAAACTATATCTCAATCCATACGCAGACAGCATAAAGAAAATTGTTACGCATATATATGCAAAACTCCCCACTAAATCCTGCACAGTATTTTGAAAGCCGGTCGGGACATGAACAAATACCACGATAATACAGCATAACCCTTTAAGTACAGTTGTATAGTCTTTTGAAAAGAAATAGCTATCAGCTTCCTGTATGCTATTTCTTTTTGCACCAATTAACGCAGTTACGCAATAAAGCGCCAGAATCAAACTCGTTAAGATCATGTGTTCACCCCCATATATACTTTCACCGTTTCCCTGACCACATCATCCCAATTATATTTCGCACAGATAAACGCTGACGCCTCACCCTTATACCTGTCTACAACCTCGCTATTATCACAAAGCTCCTGCAGTTTCTCCTGTAACTCCTCAACGTTACTCTGCTGAAATACCACTGCTTTATCTTCCACTACCTCGCTGCATTCCTGAATGTTACTGACAACACAGCAGTTTCCAAAACTCATGGCCTCAAGAAGGCTTAGAGGCATCCCCTCCAAATCAGAAGGGAGCACATAGATATAAGCATTACTGTACAGCTCCTCACGTAATCTTCCGGTAACAAAACCAGTGAAAATCACATTCTCATCAGCTATCTCTTTTAATTTTTCAGCGAATTCATCCGTGTCTGAAGATCCGCCAACAATCACCAGTTTTTTTTCTGTTTTTAGACTCTTATAGGCTTCCAGCAGATATCTCAGACCCTTCTCAGGGACAATCCTACCCATAAAAAGAATATAGCTGTCTTTTTCCAGCCCGAATTTTTCTTTAATCTCAACTGCGTCTCTAATCTCCTGTCGATTAGCACCATTAGGAATGAATACAGTTCTTCTATGATACGTCTTCCAGAAATAATTCTGGGCTCCTCTGCTCAAAACAATAATCTCATCAGCGTGTTTCACCGCAGCCTTTTCGCCAAATTTTATATACCCTGAGCCAACGCCCTTTCCCCACTTCTCCCGCTGCCAATCAAGACCATGGATCGTAACCACGCATCGTTTCCCAAACAGCTTAGGAAGCCAGAGCATTACGCATGGGCCTTCCGCATGAAAATGAACCACATCATACTTTCCGATAGCTGCAAAAAAAGCAGCGAAAAACGATGATGTCATCGCCGCAAATCCTTTTTTATGTATCGTCCAGACAGATTTCAGCTTCACTCCTTTGTACTCATTCAATCCGCCATTGTCACAGCCCGTCCGGTTATAGCAGGTAACATCATGCCCTTGTGCTACCATCCGAGTTGACAATTCTTCAACTACTACCTCAACACCGCCTCGTGAAGAATCTCTCGCCGGCACTGTTTTTTGCCCCAACATTGCTATATTCAAATACTGTGTATTCCCACTTTGCTTCTTCACCAAAACTGTTCCCTTATCTTATTTCACATTTCTCTTTTTTGCTCCTTATTATATAGTGAATGACAAATATATTTTCTCTTTCAGCGTATACCGTTTGATCTTCAAAGCGAAATTATTAATCTCGTTCACTATATAACACGACTCATCGCTCATATCAGCCTTTCTTAGTTTGTCTTTATCTGTCAAGCCATACTCGGAAAAATGATATGCTGCTGCAATATACAGTCATAGACACAGGCAATTACAACAGCACCATTTTACTACAATTTTATAAAAATGCAATCCCCCCCCCGAAAAATCAAAAAATCAACCAATTCTTCAACCTTCAACGCTTCATCACTTGCTTAATAAAATCTCCGTCAATAAAATCAGCCTTTATTACGCCCTCTCTATCACGCAGCTATGCCGCTTCGCGCCCTTACCTTTAGCTTCCTTATCGTAATTGATTCCCACCAGCAGCAGATTTCCAAAATACTTATTCAGATCCCCGTCATAGCGGTTCTCATGGAATGTCTCTCTCCTGGCTGAATCATAGGCCAGATATCCAAGATGTATCAGAAGTGTCAGCACATCATTTTTATTCCTGAATGAAGTAATATCATTCTGGAAGGTGCTTATTTCGGATTCCCGTGAAGAAGGAACCGCCCCAAAAATGAGCAATTTCAGCCCCTCTCCAGAATGACTCTGCACTTCTTTTTATAACACGCTATTCCATATTTCAAAATTCTCTGCATATCATCCTGTCTCAGCTCCGCGGCATAGTCATTTTCGTTGATCTGGCGGATTGCTTCCTCGCAGGCCGCTTCAAATCTCTCACCCTCCGCGTACTTTACCTCGATGATAATGCCGACAGATTCGTCTTCTATCTCAATCGCAATATCAAAATAGCCTTCACCTGATTCTCTGTTTGAGTCTACAGACCAATCGTTTTTGAACATAAAAATGCCCAGCAATATTCCATGGTAAAAGCTTTCCTTGAATTCCTTCTTTACCGCTGTGTCACGGATACTGATGGTTTTTTCCATAAATTTTGTGAAAAGCTGCTCAACATCCCCTACATTTCCATTCTTCAGTGCACGGCAAAACGCGTTTACCGCTTCCCCATCCTTCGCCACTTCCTCCTCGAACATCTTTAAAATCATCTCACTGAAAATCCAGCGGATCTCAGCGTTTGGTATCCTCAGTCTGGCCAGATTCCCCGATGGAGTTCCGCTCTGTGTCAGATATCCGGTGGCAAACAGCAGACTCCACATATTTTCTATGGAATCATACATACTGTCGTAGGTAAGCTGCTCTTCTATCTTTTTCTGCACGGTCTGGCCGGAAATCAGCCGTTCCATCTGCGCCCGAGTCACTCCGTCTCCCATGTAGTGAATGAATCTCTTCAGCTCCGCGTTCCCGCTGGAATTTGCCCAATAGCTTTTCGGAGTTTTATTCCGGCTGTTCAGCAGCTGATTACACCAGTTGAGTACATCCCAGGGATTATAGACATTTGTCCTGGCAACCCGATATCCGTCGTACCACTCCCTGGTCACCTCATAATATTCCGTCAATTCATACGCCGCCAGCATCCTTCTGACTTCCTCATCTGTGAAGCCAAAATATTCATCGCACTCCGCGTCAAGAAGGGTATACATTTTAAGATTATTCAGACCCGTGAAAATGCTTTCTTTCGAGACTCTCAGACACCCGGTCAGAACGGCAAAAAACAGGCTGTCATTTGACTTCAGAGCCGGATGGAACATTCCTCTTATCATGGTGATCATCTGGCCATAATAACCGGCAATACTGGCTTTCGCAAGAGGCACATCATATTCATCTATCAGAAGAATTACCCGCTTTTCATAATGTTTAAACAATAAATCAGAAAGAGTCTTTAAGCTTCCCATTAAAACAGAATCTGTCATCACGTACGCGTCTTCGCCAGGCGCGCCGGCATTGATTAACTGCCTGTATTGTTTTTTATCGTCTTCCGTCAGATTTTCGTCATCCAGCAAAAACTGAAAACGTCTGGCTTCATTACCGATTACAGTGCACAAGTTGGAACGGGCGCCCGAATAGTCATCGCCCTCAACTGTCTTTAAGCTGATGGATATCACCGGGTACCGCCCCATATATTCCCCGCACAGCTTCGTCTCCCTCGAAACGGCCAGTCCATCATACAGGCTTTTATCCGTTCCGATTTCAAAAAAATGCCTGAGCATGCTCATATTGAGGCTCTTGCCGAAGCGGCGCGGACGAGTGAAGAGATTTACCTCTCCCCAGTTGCCCAACAGTTCTGTGATCATTCCTGTCTTATCGACGTAATAAAAATCATTTGTCCTAAGCTTCGCAAAGTCGTCAATTCCTATGGGTAATTTTTGGCGGTCCACGCAGTCGCCTCCATTCACAGTACAATTCTTTCCGGCCAATGATCACATCGACCCATCTCTCCTGATCACGCTCAGAACAGTCTTAAAGAGGATTTTAATATCCAGGCCGATGGACCAGCTGTGAATATAATCGGTATCCAGCCGGACCACCTCCTCAAAGTCCGTGATATTGCTGCGGCCGCTGACCTGCCACATACCGGTGATTCCGGGCTTTGTGGCCATGCGGGCGCGGTGGTGCAGGCCGTATTTCTCCCACTCGTCCAGTGTGGGCGGGCGGGTGCCGACCAGGGACATGTCTCCCTTTAACACATTAAAAAACTGGGGGAACTCGTCCAGAGAGGTCCGGCGGATAAAGTCGCCGAGGCCTGTCTTATATGTACCGTCGGGCAGAACCTCATTTCCGATAATCCTGGGATCGAACTCCAGCTTGAACATCATGCCGTCCTTCACCCGGTTCTGCTCCTCCAGCTCCTTCTTGCGATCCTCGGCGTCCAGGTACATGCTGCGGAATTTGTACATTTTGAATTTACGGCCATTTTTGCCAATCCGCTCCTGGGCAAAAAATACCGGGCCGGGAGACTGTTTTCTGATGGCCGGGGCCAGGAAAAGATATGCGATTCCCGTGATAACACAGCCAATCAGGCCCCCGGCGATGTCCATGATCCTTTTCACCAGGGACTGCCACCAGGTAATGCTGTTCATAGCATCGGTAATGACTGTATATCTGCCAATCTGGTCTACCATTTCGTTGTGCTGCAGCCTGCTGTCGTTGGTCATAATCACCAGATGTCTTGTGACGCCCGCCATGGACAGCTGCCTGAGCAGCTTCGCCGGATGAGGGACTCCTTCCGGCAGTACGATCATCACCTCGTCCACCCAGCTTCGGCAAATATAATCAACCAGGTCATCCCGACTTGCCACCACCGGAACGCCCTCCACCGTCGTCCCCTTTTGATCCTCATCCAGAAAGACAAAGCCGCTGACATTGATTGTCTGGTATTCGCCGGTCTTTACATTCTCAATCACTTCCTCCGCCAGGGAGCTGTGCGTGATCACCAGCATATTTCTATCCGCGAGATTCCTGTACTTCAGGCACCTTTTCCAGAAGAAGCGGGTCAGGGAGGCAAAAATCAGATACAGGACAGGCGTAATGCTGAGTACGGTACGGGACACCGGATCCGCCATCTTGGCGATATACAGGATAAAAACCATCACAAGCTCCACGCACACCACCTGGCGGATGGTCGCGAGCAACTCCTGATATATTCCCCGCTTGAGCACATCCCGAAAAGGGTTCATCACCGCCGTCACAATCACCTCAGCTACAACAGCAATGGCAAAGACCCTGCTGTAGGTTCCTTTTTCCATCTGACCGATAGATCCGTCATAGCGATACATCAATGACAGGAACAGAGCCGCAAGCAGACAGACTGTGTCCCATATAAAAAAGTCAAAATGCTTCAGGAAGCTTCCTGCGTTCTTTTTGTACATAAATAACAGCCCTCGTATGGAAAGTGCATCAATTGCGGAAAGCAGATTGTACGCTCTTCTCCTTTGCACGGGATTCATTCTACCACAATAAGAGGTACTTTTCAAGTAAATTGACAAATTCGACAGGGATTGGATTCTCTTCCCCTTGTTATCCGGATGCTTTTATACATTTTGACGAAAAAAGAAACAGTAATGCACCTGCCGCGGAAAGGCGCAGCCCATATCATTCAGGCTGCGCCCAACGTCTTTAATGAACGACAAATTTTTTGTCACGCACTATCAAATTATTTCACAAGCGCGTAGGTATCTCTTGCGATGGCCAGCTCCTCGTTGGTGGGGATGACCAGCACTTTGACTTTGGAGTCGGGAGTAGTGATCTCCATCTCGTCGCCCCGTTTCGCGTTGGCCGCGGCGTCCAGGGTGATGCCAAGGTAACCCAGGTAGGCACAGACCTTCTCGCGGACGAAGCCGCTGTTCTCGCCGATGCCGGCGGTGAAGGTGATGGCGTCCACGCCGTTTAAGGCCGCCACATAGGAGCCGATGACCTTCGCCACCTTGTAGCAGTAGGCTTCCATGGCGCGGATGGCCGCAGGATTGCCCGCCTCGTAGGCCTCCTGCAGATCACGGAAGTCGCTGGACAGACCGCAGGACATGCCCAGAACGCCGGACTTTTTATTCAGGATGCTGGTGATCTCCGAGATGCTCTTGCCTTCCTTATTGGCGATGAACTCCAGGATGGCCGGATCCAGGTCGCCGGAGCGGGTGCCCATGTAAAGGCCCTCTAACGGGGTCAGGCCCATGGAGGTATCCACGCATTTGCCGCCGTTAACCGCGGAGACAGAGGCGCCATTGCCCAGATGGCAGACGATGGTCTTTAACTCCGTGATGTCCCTGCCAAGGAAGGCCGCGGTGCGTCCCGCCACATAGCCATGGCTGGTACCGTGGAAGCCGTAGCGGCGGATCTTGTATTTCTCATAGTATTCATAGGGAAGAGCGTAAATATACGCTTTCTCCGGCATGGTCTGATGGAACGCGGTATCAAAAACCGCCACCATGGGAACGCCGGGCATCAGCTCCTTACAGGCGTTGACGCCGATCAGGTTGGCCGGGTTGTGAAGCGGTGCCAGATCGCTGCACTCCTCGATGGTCTTCTGGACCTCGTCTGTGATAACGCAGCTGGAGGCAAATTTCTCGCCGCCGTGTACGATGCGGTGTCCCACAGCGCCGATCTCGGAGAGAGATTTGACCACGCCGGTCTTCTCGTTGGTCAGAGCCGCCAGCACCAGGCTGATGGCCTCGGTGTGGGTGGGCATGGGGGACTGGGTGACCTCCTTCTCCCCGCCGGCGGGCGTGTAGGAGATGACGCTGCCCTCGATGCCGATGCGCTCGCAGAGACCCTTGGCCTTCACTTCCTCGGTCTCAGCGTTGATCAGCTGGAATTTGAGGGAGGAGCTGCCGCAGTTGATTACTAAAATATTCATGATTTCTGTTCCTTTCTATATATAGTCGCGTGAAGACTTGTATTCGTGAGATCAATGTCTTACGGAATAACTGTTCACGGCTTACTTAAAGGCGGAAGGCCTTTGACACTTCCGCCCTGTAATGTTTCTCAAATGAAAATTATCTTACCCGTTTAACTGTGCCTGTACCGCGGTGATGGCCACAACGCCCACGATATCCTCCCAGGAGCAGCCGCGGGAAAGGTCATTGACGGGTTTGGCGATACCCTGCAAAATCGGGCCGTAGGCCTCCGCCTTGCCCAGTCTCTGCACCAGCTTGTAGCCGATGTTGCCGGCGTCCAGGTTGGGGAAGACCAGCACGTTGGCCTTGCCGGCCACCGGGCTTCCCTTTGCCTTGCTCTTGGCCACGGACTCTACTAAGGCCGCGTCCAGCTGCAACTCGCCGTCCAGCACCAGATCCGGATACTGCTCGTGAGCGATGTGGGTGGCCTCGGTTACCTTATCAACCAGCGCGTGCTTAGCGCTGCCCTTGGTGGAGTGGGAAAGCATGGCGATACGGGGAGTCGGTCCCACCAAAGCCTTGAAGCTCTCCGCGCTGGAGGCGGCGATGGCCGCCAGCTCCTCGCTGGTGGGATCCTGATTCAAGCCGCAGTCCGCGAACACGAAGGTGCCCTTCTCGCCGTACTGGCAGTCCGGCACGCTCATCACAAAGAAAGCGGATACCAGCTTGGTGCCGGGAGCAGTCTTTAAGATCTGCAGAGCCGGCCTTAAGGTATCAGAGGTTGCGTGGCAGGCGCCGGCCACCATACCGTCCGCCTCACCGGCCTTGACCATCATCACACCGTAGAACAGGCCGTCTCCCAGCAGAAGCTCTCTGGCCTTCTCCATGGTCATCCCTTTGTTCTTTCTCAGCTCATAGAGCATTTCCGTGTACTCGTCCAGCTTCGGGGAGGAAACGGGATCCACAATAATGGCGTGCTCTAAATCGATCTCCAGCCAGCCGGCGCCGTCCATGATCTTTTCCTCATTGCCGATCAGGATGACTCTCGCGATATTCTCCTCCAGAATCCTGGCCGCCGCCAGAAGGGTTCTCTTGTCCTTGGTCTCCGGTAAGACGATGGTTTTCTTGTCGCGCTTTGCTCTGGCTTTAATGGTGTCAATATAAGACATGTTAACTGCTCCTTTCTATATACGGTCCGCGACCGTTTTTTGTAAAAAATATGTATAGGACAAGGCTCTTGCCCTAAACTCCTTACTGTATTATACTAAATAAGGATTTTTTTCACAAGGGGTTCTTCCCGTGAAAATGCATATTTTTCTGAATTAATTGCACTTTATTTTGTACATTCTGACATTTTTTTAACAATTAAGATTAAGGAGACTTTCATGAAAACCGCAGCCATCATCGCCGAATACAACCCTTTTCATGAAGGGCACGCGTACCATATCGGACAGACCCGGCAGATCACGGGCGCTGATTACATCGTCACCATCCTGAGCGGCGATTTCGTGCAGCGCGGCCTGCCCGCCGTGGAGGAGAAATATTTTCGCGCCCGGAAAGCGCTGGAAGCGGACAGCGACCTGGTGCTGGAGCTGCCCATAGCCTATGCCCTCTCCTCCGCCCAGGGCTTTGCCTTTGGAGGAGTGTCCCTGGCAGATGGACTGGGCTGCGTGGATTATCTGAGCTTCGGGCTGGAGGATGCAAAAAATCTGGAGGTTATGGAAAAATTTGTTTTTTCAGCGAAGCAGAAACATTCTCTTGCTGTCTATAACAAAACGCTGCAAAACGCTTTCAAAAGCGGCAAAAGCTATCCCGCGGCGGTTGCGGAGGCCGTCTCTGTGGCTTTCCCTGAAATTGACGCCCGTTTTCTGACCCAAAAGCAGAATTCCAACACCCTCCTGGCGCTGGAATATCTGCAGGCCTTATATCGGCTTAACAGTTCCATCAAACCTGTGGCCGTCACCAGGCGGGGACTGCCCTATTTGTCAGAAAGCGCTGCCGCCTTACAGGAGGGCTATCCCTCCGCCACCGCCCTCCGCGCTCAGCTTCAGGCAGCGGAGCCATCAGATTCCCCCCTGCTTTTCCCGGGGGATTTCAGCGCCCTGCTGCACTACAAGCTCCTCTCCTGCGGTTATGAGAACTTATTACAGTACCGGGAAATGACGCCCCAGCTTGCCCACAAAATCCTGAACGCCCTGCCGAAATTTGAGGATTATGAGCAGTTTGCCAGGCTGCTCTGGACCAAAGATACCACTTATTCCCGAATCTGCCGTCAGCTGGCCTGTCTTTTGCTGGACATCAAAAAAGACGCCTGGGATGTGAACACCCCGACGCCTTACGCGCGGATTCTCGGTTTCCGTAAATCAGCCGCTCCCCTGCTTCACCGGATCCGGGAAACATCTTCCATCCCTGTGATCTCCAAACTGGCAGACGCTGAAGACCTCCTTTCTGAGGATGCCCTTGGATTTTTGAATCTGGAGGTCAGAGCCAGCCGGATCTATGACAGCGTCCGCTACCACAAATCCGGAAAGCGGCTGCCGGAGGAATTTCAGAAGCGGTTAATTATTGTCTGAATAAAATTTATGAGATGCTTTTCCACCAGGCGGCACCGCACCGCCACCCGGCTTTCTCCGTCCGCGGTACAGGTAAAGAGGGTCAGGTCCCAGTCGCCGTCATACAGCGCTTCCACATCGGTTTCAGGAATAGTGACAACCTCTGTCACTGTGTACTCAAACCGGCAGCCGCTCACAGTTGTAAAATATACCGTCTCGCCGCCTTTCCATCCCCTGATCGGCCCGAAGTGGGAGGAATAATTGTGTCCGGCGATGATCAGGTTTTTCTTTATTGCGCTGCCGGAGTACCGGCAGGGCGCGATGGTAAGGCCGGAGTATGACCAGGAAGCCAGAACCGGGAGCTTTCTCTCCAGAGATGGAATCTCGAGCACCCCGATATAGCTGTAACCGTCTATGTATATGGTTGAAGTTTCGTCTTCATCTGAGGTTTCTTCCAGGGCGATGTCCACCTCCGTCTCCCGCTCCTCCAGGACGGCGGCCACCTCCGCCTCCCGCTCCTCCAGGACGGCCTCTATCCGGGATACGGTCTCCATGGCCGCCTTCCCGGCGGCGATATCCTCCGCCATATTGTGCAGTGCCAGGGCGGCACAGGCTGCCATGCAGGCCGCCCCGATCAGCAGAAATATCAATGCCTTAATCCTCTTTTTTCTCTTCATCGCGCTGACCCTCTTTCCGGATGTAACGCACGCCGAAGAAGAAACACACCGCGCCAACCAACAGCAATACCGGAATGGGCCAGTTCAGCTGACCGGTGTGGATGATCTCCTCGTCCGGCTGATCCTCATTTGCTTCTTCTATAGGCGGCTCTTCCGCCGGCGTTTCCTCAACCGGCAGGTCCTCCGCGGGCACCTGTGCCGGAATTTTCGTCAGTGTTTCCGTTTTGGGGCCCGCGTCCACATCATAAACCCATTCGCCGTCAACATCAGAAGGGACTGATACCAGAAAAGCATTGATAGCATAATAACCGGTGCTTGCCGTGGTCTGGTCCACCAGGTAAAGTCCCAGGGCCAGGCCCTCGAAAACGGCGGTCCCGTCTGAATGGATGGCCTCTTCCGTACCGCATATCTTCTGTTCGGCAATCCACGTCCTGAGCGTTTCAGCCAGTTCGGCGTTTGCCTCTGCGTCTATGATATCCGGTAAATCAACGCCGCTTCCCTGAAATTCATCCGTCAACACATAAGTCATGCCGCCATCCTCCAGCTTCAGATCCGCTATTTTATAAACAGTCAGCGTCCCGTCCCACGCAGTCTCGCCCGCGCCGGTTTCCAGCGTGACCAGTATGGAGCCGGTCTGTGTCAAATCCAGGCTGGCTGCGGCGGCTTTTGTCTCAGTGCTGGTCTCCGCGGCGCATACAGGGTTTCCGGCAAAGAAAATATGAAATAAAATCGCCGCCAGTACAACCAGCCCCTTCAATAGTTCTCTCATCCTGTAACTCATGTCGCGTCTCCTTTCTTTTATGGATGATTCAGAGATTTCAGAAGCACAAAGCGCGGACCCCGCAGGGCGCTCAGTGAGGAAATCCGCGTATCATACCTTTTGTCACTTTAAGCCTGAATCCTGATCCATCATTTTGCTTCCCCGCACTAAAAGCCTGTGAGAATTTACACCGTACGGTGTGCAGGTAATCAGTGTGCAGTACGCTATCCCCTCCTCGATATAAAGGTCTGTGATTTCGCTGGGAAGCACGATTTTGATCTGATCGATTTCGTATGTAAAGGTCCTGTCCAGCACTGTCAATGTGAAGGTATCCCCGATCTGAAGCTGGTCCAGATCAGTGAACAGCTTCGCGCTCGGAAGCCCGCTGTGCCCGGTTAAGACGACGTGGGTGCCCTCATCGCCGGTGGGGAGACTGCTCCCCTCCAGATGTCCAGCGGCGATCCTGAGAACAGCGTCGTCTGTTCCGTGATAAACGGGCAGCTCCACTCCGATCTTTTCAATGGTGATATAGCCCATAATACCGGTGCCGGTGATATCCAGGGTGCCCTCGTAGTCGCGGCCCACCGATTCCGGACTGTATATTGCCTGGGCTGACCCGATCTTATTTAATGCCGCGTTGTATTCCCGCGCCGCTTCCCAGATGGATTCAAAGTCGGCCTGTACGGCGGCCGCCTCTGTATAGGCGGCCACTGCCCTGCTGGATATCCGTTCATTCCACCACTCACTGAACCGTGGATAAACCAGCAGTCCCAGGCCGGCAAGCAGCAGGATCACGGGCACGGCCAAAGAAATCAGCTTTTTTAAGTTTTTCATGGCCCTCCCTCCTGCTGTATTGTCAGTTTTTCTTTTTTTTCACTGCCAGAATGACTACGCAGGCAGCCGCCGCGATCAGGAGGCAGACGCCGCCGATGTAAAGAAACGTGGTCCCGATCCCACCGGCAGAGGGAATAGCATTTCCTGCATTATTCACAACGGCTGTTGCCAGAGTGGAACTTCCTTCGGCGGTTTTGAAAGTCATATCGTCCGCGCCAACGGCAGTGCTCAGGGCGGAGATCACCGAGCCGCCACTGTCTGTGGCAGTCAGCACATATTCATATGTCTGTCCGGCTGCCGCGTCATAATCCGAGTAAATGATGAAAATCAGGTCATCCGCGGTATTGTAGCCGTCAGGAGTGGTGCTCTCCACCAGCTTATAGGTACCGGCGTCCAGGCCGGAGAAGGTGAACTCAGTCCTGCTGCTGTCGGCGGCGATGGTATCCACCTCCACATAGTCCCCGGTGTCCGCCACATACTTGTACAAAGTGAAGCCCGCGCCTGTAAGGGCATTGCCGTCTCCATCTACCTTATTGACCGTCACGCTGTAGCTGTTGACGGTGCTTTCCTCCTCCACGGACCCGCCGTCTGGATCGCCCGGATCTCCGCCATCGGGATCATTTGGATCGTTGGAATAGCTGATATACGCCTTGTTGGTTTCCCTGGCAGTCGCGGTTTCCAGATACCTTGCCGTGTAATCGACGCAGATGTAAATGGTATCAGCCGCCAATCCGGCAGCCGCTCCCTCGCTGTCATAGCCGAGCAGATCGATCTTCTGGCCCTGAGCGTCATACAGAGAGAAAATATCCGCAATCCGCACTTCGAAGGTACAGTCATCAGAAAAACCGCTCTTAACCACATCATAACCGGAGGCTGCTGTAAAAGTATTGCTGCCGATTGTAACCGTGACCACAACATCATTGTTGAAGCTTAAGCCGTCGCTCATCTCATCATGGAACACAAGCTGATAAGCTTCATATTTCAGATAATTTACGTCATCCTCAAAGGCCGCGGTGATGTTGAAGGAAATATCATCCCCGAAATCAAAGTCCGCGACTGTCACGCCCTGCGTCTGAGTTCCGGCGGAATCATCCACCTCCGTCATGGTCTTGCTCACCGCGGGCGCGGCAGCGATTGCCTTGGAAGTCACTGTAACATCTTCCGCTATCTGCATAATATAAGAAGTATAGACAGCCCCCGCCCCATCAGGCACAGACGTATTGACAATCACATAGTAACCGGCTTCCAGCCCGGAGATAGTATACCTGTATGCGCTGTCATAGGTGCTGTCATGGCCGTTCTGCAGATAATCCCGCGCGATATCAGCCAGGGTTTCCGCGTCAGCGGCAGTGGTCAGAAGCGCCGCCACATCCTCCGCTGTTGCCGCGTTCTGGTCGGCGTAAGCCGCCAGCACCGCCGCGATACCGGCATCGGAGAGCCCGTCTCCCCACTCTACATTGGACAGGGTAGCGACGCCGGTATTGGGGTCGGTGTAGGAATCTCCCGCGAAAATCTGGTATGCGGTAAACACATAGTCAGCCCCGTCCTGCACGCCGGAAGTGTTGATGGTAATGGTGTACCCTCCCGCCGACGGTTCGTCCGCGGATACCGCCGTGGAACTCAGGCTGAAAATCATTGCCCCTGCGAGCAGTGCGCCCGCGATCTGTTTTAAGGTTCTCATCATTTTTCCCTCCTTTGGAACTGTTGAAGAAGCTTTGTTTACAGGTGTCTATTTGGTCGGGACGGATGAGCCGCCCCGGTGGTGGCTAAGCTACGTTGAGGCTTTCAGAGACTGTGATTCACGTACCGGTCAGTACAGGATAGGCATATTATTTTGCGACAGTTTCTCTGCCATATATTGTCTTTTGCGGTTTTTCATTGTGAGGTACGCGCCCGCCAGCGTGATGGATAATCCCGATGCCGCCAGAGCGTAAGCGCCTTCGCCGCCGGTAAGGGGCAGGGCGTAAGCGGCTTCCACGAACAGCTCCAGATAAGCTTCTCCGTTCTCATCCTCCCGCTGCGTATATCCCTCATCGGAGGTAAAATATCCGCCTTCCTCTGCTACAAACCACGCGGCATAATACGCGGTGTTCTCTTCATCGGAGGTTTCAGCTGTAAACCGGACGTCAGATCCGGTTACAGGCTTGTCCTGCGTTGTTACACCGACGCTGGCGGACGTTAACGGATTCCCCGCCAAGGTGACATATTTTCCACTGGGAAGGTACGCGTTATTTTGGGTCTCTCCCGCCGTATTGCCCTGAATATAAGGATTGTCTGAGACTGTGAAGGTATCGTACACGTACACACCGCCGCCGAAGGTATCAGCCGTATTTCCGGTGATGGAGCCGCCCGACATTGTAAACGATCCCTTCCCGGAATCGCCGCTCATTCCGATGCATACGCCGCCTCCGGAGGAAACCGCCCCGCTGTCCTCAGAGGACGCCTTATTGCTGCTGATTGTCCCGCCAGTCATGACAAACTGACATTTGTTTCTGGAATGGGCGTTGCCCATCTCTCCTACGTACACTCCGCCGCCTCCGGCATAGGTTCCGTCAAAGCCGTCAACTCCTTCATAAAGCCCCGTGTCATTGTAAAAACAGACTGTATTCTCTGTGATGGCTCCGCCGGACATCGTGAAGCTCCCGCCTGTAAATACGCCTCCTCCATAGGTGCCCGTACCGTCTGAAACAACGGAATTGTTCTTAATCGTCCCGCCCGTCATGACAAGCTGCGCGTCCGTCCAGATAAACACGCCTCCTCCCACACAGGCGGTGGCGTCTCCCGCGTCATTTGTGACCGTATTGTTCTCAATGGTTCCGCCCGTCATGTTGAATATGGTTTCATAAGAGCCGCTGTATCCCAGAATGGACACGCCGCCGCCCGACGCGGAAGCGGTATTTTCCGTAATCGTTATTCCATCCGTCATGGTAAAGGTGCGCGTGCCCTGCCCTGACGACGACCAGACGTACAGCCCGCCCCCTGATACCGCTTCATTGCCGCTGACTGTGCAGATCCATGTTTCTGACAGGTTATCGCAGTTCAGATCGTTGATACGAACGTATATGCCTCCTCCGAGAACAGCTGTGTTGCTGCTGACCGTACAGTCTGTTATGGCGACTGTGGCATTGACACACAGTCCGCCGCCGCTCTGTCCCGCCATATTGTCCGTGATCGTACAGTTTGTGATGCTGCACCCCGCCGTGCTGTAATTACCGTCGTAATATACGCCTCCTCCGGCACCGGCGTTATTGGTTCCGGCAGAAGTGACGGTATTCCGGCAGATCTCGCAGTTCGTTAAGGTTACCGTTGAATAGGAACGGCCATACACGCCTCCGCCCTTGCCGCCCACGGTTGTATTGTTGCTGATCCGGCCTCCGTTTGCGGTAAATGTCGTTATCCTGCTGGCCTTGCTGGTGGTCGCAAACACTCCCCCTCCGCCGCCAGATGAGGCTGACGCAGCTGTCACCGTATTCCCGTCAATAACACCGTCCTCCATGATGAAAGCACAGCCATTGTTGACATATACGCCCCCGCCGCCTTCCGCGGCTGAGTTGGCGCTGATCACGCAGCTTTCGCCCGTCATGGTAAAGGTTCCCGTCTTCGTTACCGTTGTGTCTACTGATACGCCGCCGCCATAAATAGAAGCTGTATTATTGCTGACCGCGCCGCCGTTCATTGTAAAGGCCGCGGAGGAATTCAGGCCGACGCCCCCGCCGTTCCCGGCCTCCGATGTATTGCCTGAAATTTCGCCGCCGTTCATGACAAAGCTTCCGCCAGCCGCGTACACCCCTCCGCCGCAGGTGACGGCGGAGCTGTCCGGGTCAATATATGCCACGTTATCGCTTACGGAACCGCCGTTCATCACAAACGTGCCCGAGGCAAGATAAACACCGCCGCCGCTGACCCTGCTGCCGCTGCTGCCGGTATCCTCACAGACACTGTTATTTCTGACGGCCCCGCCATTCATCGTAAAAGTACCGGAAGCGATATATATGCCGCCGCCACAGTACACGAACGTGTTTCCTCCGATGGTTCCTCCGTTTATTGTGAAGGAGCCGGAGGCCAGATACACGCCGCCGCCATAGGCGGTCAGGCTGTAATTGTCGCCCAGATAACCGGAACCGCCCGCGGAGCTGTCCTCAAGGATGAAATCCGTTCCGCCCATCACCAGCACCAGGCTTGACGTGTCGCTTGTAACGCCGCTCGTCCCTCCGCCCTCAGCGGTCAGGGAATACCCGTTGAGGTCCAGGGTTATTTCAATATTTCCGTTCAGATCATAATCGGAAAAATACGCGGATGGGTCAAAGGTAAGAGAGTCCGCCTCCACATCCCCCAATAAGGTAATAACCGCCCTGTGGTCGTCCGCCTGCCACGCGTAATACTGCGCGTCGGCCACCGCCGCGTAAATGCCGGTATAGCTTTCGGCTCCTGTGCTTTCGGTTTCAGCTGTGTAGTAATTAACGTTATTGTCCGCCTCAAGCATGATGATCTCCTCCATGGCCTGTGCCGACACTGAAAGAATGAGCGTTTCTTCCGGCATTTCCCCGATGGTTTCCGCCAAAGCTTCTGTCTCCGTTTCGACCTCCATTTCAATCTCAGCTTCTCTCTCAGTCTCTGTTTCTGCTTCAGCCTCTGTCTCAATTTCGGTTTCAGTCTCTGTCTCTGTTTCAACCTCTGCTTCAGTCTCCGTTTCAGTTTTAACCTCCGTCTCAATTTCAGTTTCAGTCTCTGTTTCAGTTTCAACCTCTGTTTCATTTCCAGCTTCTGTCTCAGTTTCAGCCTCTGTCTCTGTTTCAACTTCTCTTTCAATCTCTGCTTCTGTTTCAATCTCAGTCTCTGCTTCTGTCTCAGTTCCAGCTTCTGTCTCTGTCTCAGCCTCTGTCTCGGTTTCAGCTTCCTCTTCTGTTGTGCTTTCGGATAAGATTTCAGCCTGACCTCCCGTTTCCTGCTCAGTCCCGGCTCCGCTGCCCGTCTCTGTCTCAGAAACAGAAAGCATTACTTCCGAGTCCTCGCTGATGCAGATATCACCGAGTGCTTCAGTCTCCGCCGCCGAGATCGTGACCGGTGATACGCAGCCGCCAAAACAAAGCAACCACGCCAGCGCAAAACCGGAAATTCTGTACTTAAGCCCCATCTTTTTCATACTGATCTCCTTTCACTTTTTTAGATTTCCTTTCATCTTAATTTACTTTTCGTTTAGATTATATCCCCATAATATATCTTTGCAATTTTACACATAATTAAAGGAGAATTTAAAAAGATATTTTATTTCAGTGAAAAAGAGAGGCGCGGAACACATGAGATTTTCTGACACGCAAAAAAAGCCCGGCGGCTGTTATCCTCACCGCGTTATCTGCGGCGGAATAAAAACTGACCGGGCTTTTTTTTAATTACTGTTCATCCAGGACAGAAGGATCAAACTCTACAGACGGCCTTTTGGCGTACTGCTCCGGCCTGCATTTCTTTTGAAGCTCCGCCGGGATTTCTCCGGTGGAAGCCACATAAAGCATCAGGGATCTCAGAAGCGCGGTGCTGCCGCACAAAAGCTCGTCAGCCGCGTACGCGAATTCATCCTTCAGCTTTTGCGGGAACGAAAAAACCAGAGTTGATTCCGTTAAATTGATTTTCTTCTTTTCCTCCCTCTGCGCGACCTCCGGATCATCATATCTCCCGGAAACCTTGTGGGCGTAATGTGTCTTATATCCCCTTAAGTCAATGGTAAAGGGCAGCCTTCTGTTGTCAACCACATACTGCGCGTACACCTGCGCCACCAGCGACCCGCTGATTTTCTTTTTACGGCAGACCAACATAAAATCTTTTTTGACCTGCTCAGGCAGATGGAGCAAAAGGATGGTATCTCTGTATCCCTTTTCCCCCTTCTTTTTGCGCTTTGACCGCACTATAACCCGTGAAGCGCCTGTCGTCACGGGAATAAGGTTTAAACCATCCTTTGACACAGTCGTGGTCGGTTTCACCACGGATACCCTGACAAAGCTTGGCCCGCGTTTTCCGGCGCCGGTTCCCATAATGCCTTTTCTCAGCATTATTTTCCTTTTTCTAATTCCGCTGCTTTTCCCGTCTGTTTTAATATAAGCCATCTTACTCCTTCCACTTTTCACAGAACTAATAAAAAACATAACATCTTTATATGACACACATATCATTATAATATGCTTTCCCGATTTGTCAAATATAATTTGGTTTTGAGGCCGGAATGCATTAATCACAGATGCTTAGGATATATTTAACGGTGTTCCTGTCAAAAAATGTTTCTATCTGAAAAATATTCGTGCTGTTTAGTGTAAATTTAGACTAAAATTCGTTGATTTTTACACGAATATATGCTATGCTATGGTCAGTATCTTCAGGAGGTGGTATTATGTATAGAAAAATCACAGAATTTTTGGAGAGCTGGAAAGCAAGCGAACACCGCAAGCCCTTAATTTTGCAGGGAGCAAGACAGGTAGGTAAAACTTATTCTATTCTGGAGTTTGGACGCACCCATTATGAGAATGTCGCATATTTCAATTTTGAGACAAATCACAAACTCAATGACACCTTTGAGGAAAGCATCAGCCCCGATTACCTGATACCGATTTTATCCCATATTGCGGGGCAGACAATTGTCAGGGAAAAAACGCTGATCGTGTTTGATGAAGTGCAGCTTTGTGAAAGGGCTTTGACAAGCCTGAAATATT
The DNA here is from genome assembly GCA_021203305.1 of Lachnospiraceae bacterium. GTDB lineage: Bacteria > Bacillota > Clostridia > Lachnospirales > Lachnospiraceae > RGIG6307. The sequence goes on along the minus strand of JAJQBK010000007.1, from coordinate 67,299 downwards.
TTTGTGAAGACGCACCTGACTATCATATCATTGTGGCCGGCAGTTTGCTTGGTGTTGCCGTAAACAGAGCAAGGTTTTCTTTTCCTGTCGGTAAGGTTGATATGAAAACTCTCTATCCTATGGATATGGAGGAATTTATGTTAGCCTGCGGCGAAAATGCTCTGGTGGAGCGGATAAGGCTCTGCTTTGAAACAGATACGCCGCTTCCCTCTGCCCTGCACGATGCGGCAATGCGGCTCTACCGTCAGTATTTAGTTGTGGGCGGTATGCCCGAATGTGTCAAACAGTTTGTGGATACAAAGGATTATATTCTTGTCCGTCATACGCAGGACACGATCCTTGCGGGCTATCTCAATGATATGAGCAAATACAATCATCTCAACGAAATTAAGAAAACCAGACTTGTCTATGACAATATTACCGTTCAGCTTTCCAGGAAAAATACCCGTTTCCAATATAAGCTGATTAAGAAGGGCGGCAGGGCTTCCGAGTTTGAAAATGCGATTGAATGGCTTTGTCTGTCCGGTATCGTGTCACAGGTTTATAAAGTGGAGCAGATAAAGAAGCCGCTTGAAAACTACCGTGATATCGACGCTTTCAAAATCTATGTATCCGATCCGGGGCTGCTTTGCGCAAAGAAAAATTTAATGGCAAACGATATTCTCTATATGGTGGACGAGATTAATGATTTTAAGGGTGGTATGGTTGAAAACTATGTTCATGTCCAGTTATCCATGAATGGCTATAGCACTTACTACTGGGAGTCTGAGCGCGGGGCTGAAATTGATTTTATTATCCAGCGTGATGGTCAACTGATCCCCATTGAAGTGAAATCGGCTGATAACACCAGAGCAAAGAGCTTAAGGCTATATATGGAAACCTACAAGCCCGCTTACGCCATTAAGCTCTCCGCAAAGAATTTCGGCTTTGAGAGTGGAAAAAAGACCGTCCCTCTCTACGCCGCATTTTGTATCTGAACAAGTATCAATGACAAAACGGCGGGCTTTATTTTCATGTAAAAAACGACAGCGCGAATTTCGCAAATGAATCAATGGGTTGGATGCTCCAAAGAGCATCCAACCGTACAGGGGAAGGGCTTTCTCATCTCAAGCTTTATTCACAGTTGTCAAAGCTCGGGTTGAAGGCGTAAAAGTTCTTTTCATTCAGCTTATCCTGGCAGATTCTCAAGGCTTCACCGAAGCGCTGGAAGTGTACGATCTCCCGCTCCCTCAGGAAGCGGATCGGGGCGATAACGTCCGGATTGTCGATGAGGCGGAGAATGTTGTCGTAAGTGGACCGCGCTTTTTGTTCCGCGGCCATATCCTCGTACAGATCCGTCAACACATCCCCCTTGCACTGAAACTCGCAGGCGTTGAAGGGCACACCGCCGGCAGACTGGGGCCAGACGCCCAGGGTGTGATCCACATAATATTTGTCGAAGCCGGAGGCCTCAATCTCCTCCACGGACAGGTCTTTGGTCAGCTGATAGACGATGGCGCCGATCATCTCCAGATGGGCCAATTCCTCGGTGCCGATGTCCGTTAATAAGTTGGCCACCTCCCGATAGGGTGTGGAAAAGCGCTGGCTCAAATACCGCATGCTGGCGGAGAGCTCGCCGTCCGGGCCGCCGAACTGGCTGATGATGGCCTGAGCGGTTCTGGCATCGGGCTGGCAGATTTTGACAGGGAATTCCAATCTTTTTTCATAACTGAACATTATCCGCACACTCCTTCCCACGCGTTCGGCTCTTCGGCCCAGGTGAATACTCTGTCACCGTGGGAGCCCTGCGCTGTGATGGGGCCATATTGGTCCTCATATTCTTTCACCAAGTTCTTTTTGACGCCAACGTAATACTCATAGTAGTCGATGGCGTTTTTATCATGGGGATGGGTATCCAGGTAGAGCTGCATATCTGTCAGCAGAAAGTCTACCATACCGATGGTATTGAAAGCCTCGCATTTTTTACTGTTATCTGACATTTGGGCAGCACCTCTTTCCTGTAAATGGTTTGTCAAGCTCAGGGAATATGGTACCTGTGCGGTACGCCTTTTCCAGGTTCTCATAGACCTTGGTGATGTGCTGCCAGGGCACGTAGGCCATGGCCAGCGGAAACTGATCGAATTTCTCATCAAAATGAAAATCCTGCATACATTCCTCTCATAAATTTACGTTGATTTTAATATATTGTATGTCGGGGATTTCAAAAGGTGCCCTGAAATATTGGCGGTACCGCCATCTTATGAATCAAAGCTTTTGCAGAATCAGGTTCCCGGGAGTCACAGAAATTCAGAAAACATGCTCAAAGGCCGCCTTGTACCAGGTCGTCTGCTCTCCGTCAATGGAAACACAGTCGTAGCGGATGGGAGAAAAGTCCCCAATTCCGTGCTTTGTGCGGTAATAATCCGCCGCCCGGCAGATTTTCTTCTGCTTGGCGTGAGTGACCGCCTCCGCGCCGGAACCGGAGACCGGGCTTTTGCGGGCTTTTACCTCCACGAAGACCAACCAGGGACCGTCCCGGCCGATCACGTCGATCTCTCCCGCGGGACAGCGAAAATTTCTCTCCAGAACGACAAAGCCCCGGTCCGTGAGATACTCACAGGCCAGGGTCTCGTAATAGGTTCCTTTTTCTCTGCTATTCATATTCACCTCAGTCCAGGAATCCGAAGCCGGAGAGCGGCCAGAGGCGGAACACTGCTTTGCCGAAAATATCGCTCCTCTTCACCATTCCCACGATCTCGTAGCGGCTGTCTAGGCTCTCGTTGCGGTTGTCCCCCAGCACAAAATACTCATCCTCCCCAAGCGTGATCTCCTGGCTGGCCAGATTTCTCAGCTCCGCCCGAATGGTTTCCTTGCCGTAGTCCTCCTCCAGGATTTCCCCGTCTATATAAATATTGCCCTCCTCGTCAATATATACCGTCTCCCCGGGCAGGCCGATGATGCGCTTGATGTACTTGGAATCCGGGTCATATTGGGGCGGAAAAATAATAATGTCAAAGCGCTGGGGATCGCTGAAGCGGTAGGTCAGCTTATCCGCCCACAGACGGTCTCCGTCCTGCAGGGTATCCTCCATGCTGATGCCGTCCACGGTGCAGAGTGTCCCCACGTAGGTCACTATAAGCATGACCACCGCCCAGGCAAGCACAAGACTGGCGGCGAAGCTTATCACCTCCCGCAGAGCAATGTTTATAAAGGAACGCTGCGGCTGCTCCCCGTTATCCGCTCTCCGGTCTTTCGCGGCATCCTCCGTTTCTGTCCCTTCAGATCCCACATCCCCTATGTTCCAGAACTCTATGCCCTCCATATCCTCCGCTTCGGTGATTTTCTCTTCCTCCACTTCGGAAAGCTCGTCTTTATTTTTCATTATTGATCCTCTCCCGGCCACTCCAAAGTGATCCTGCCGAGCTTTCCGCTCCTGTAATCCTCCATCAGAAGCTGAGAGGCCCGGTTAATATCCGGCTCTCCGCCCTTTCTGACCAGACATTTCCTGAGGGCGATCTCCTCCAGCACCGTGGCCGGGTTCTCAAGGCTCCCAATCCCGTAGCGCTGCTGAATCAGGCTGCCGTATCTGCCGCTGACAGAGCGAAGGAAATCCACCGCCAGCTCCTCCGAAATCAGAATATCATCATTGATGGAGCCTATGAACGCCAGCAGCATCCCGGTTCTCGGATCCTCAAATTTGGGCCACAGAACCCCCGGCGTGTCCAAAAGCTCCAGGTTCTTATTTAACCGGATCCACTGCTTTCCCTTTGTGACGCCGGGCTTATTGCCAGTCTTCGTACAGGCCTTTCCCGCGAAGGAATTGATAAAGGTGGACTTCCCCACGTTGGGAATCCCCACCACCATAGCCCGCATGGGACGGTTGACGATCCCGCGCTTTTTATTCCTCTCGATTTTGTCTCTGCAGGCCTCCTGCACCAGCCCGTTCATCTTACCGACGCCCTGGCCGGACCTGGCGTTGACCTCCAGCACATGAAAGCCCTTCCGCCGGTAAAAATCCATCCAGGCCTGATTGGCGGCCTCATCCGCCAGATCCGCTTTATTTAAAAGAATGATCCGGGACTTTCCCTTTCCCAGCGTATCAATGTCGGGATTGCGGCTGCTTAAGGGGACTCTGGCGTCCACCAGCTCGATAATCAGGTCGATCCACTGAATATTCTCCTGCATCATCCGCATGGCTTTCGTCATATGGCCCGGATACCACTGATAATTCATAAAATTCCTCTGTTATTTTTCTTTCATACTTTCCTTTTCCTGTACATCGTTTTCGAAATAACCTGACCTTTGATAGTACAGTTTAGAAATCCTCAGCACAGTCCAGATCCTTACGCAATATCATCATACAGGAAAGCTTTTTATTGCGCAATAAAATGTCCGATAAAGCTTCTGCGGTGGATGGGACAGGGCCCGTATTTTTGCAGAGCCTCAATATGGGCCTTCGTGCCGTAGCCCTTGTGGGTGTCAAACCCGTACTCCGGGTACAGCTTATGATACTTAAGCATCAACCGGTCTCTGGTTACCTTGGCGATGATGCTGGCGGCGCCGATGGACGCGCTTTTGGCGTCTCCCTTTATGATGGGCATCTGCTTTATATCCACGCCGGGAATGGTGACCGCGTCATTCAGCAGTAGATCCGGCGCAGTTGACAGTCCGGCAATGGCCTGCCTCATGGCCTCATAGGTAGCCTGCAGAATGTTGATCTCATCGATCCGCTCCCAAGAAACAACTCCCACGCCCACAGCCACGGCCTTGGCCATGATCTCATCATACAGCATCTCACGCTTTTTTTCACTAAGTTTTTTGGAATCATTGATATATAATATGTCGCAGTCCTTCGGCAGGATAACCGCCCCGGCCACTACCGGCCCCGCTAACGGCCCCCGGCCCGCCTCGTCGATGCCGCAGATGGCACCATAAGTGCCATATTCCCTCTCGTAGGAGAACAACTGTCGCATCCGCTCCTGTTCTTTCGCCAGGGCAAGGGCTTTCCTCGCCTCCCGTTCCTCTTTCACGCTCATCTCTACAACGGCTTCATCTTACTGCCGCCGTAGGGCAGCGCCAGCCATACCTTTCCTGAAATCTGGGACTTTTCCACAATACCGACGGAGCCGGAACGGCTGTCCTCACTGTTATTGCGGTTGTCGCCCAGTACGATATACTCATTCTCCCCAAGCGTAACCTGGGTTTCCAGAATCCCCGCGTCAGACATCTTCTCGTAATCGCCCTGCTCCTGCTCTCCGTTGACATAAAGATAGCCGTTCACTATCTGAACCGTATCCCCGGGCACGGCCACGACTCTCTTGATATAGGTATGGGTGCCGCCGGCCTTGAAAATTACCACATCATCCCTCGACGGGGAAAACAGCAGATAGGCCGCGCGGTTTACCAGCACCTGCTGCCCGTGTACCAGGCTGCCTTCCATGGACACGCCCACGTTTGTGGCCGTATAGCCAAAAGCGGCTGTCAGGACAAAGCCAAACAACGCGGCTATGAGGCAACCAATCAGATACATCTCAATCCTGCGGATCAGCTGGCTGGTCAGCCTCTTTTTCTTACGGAAGGAAAGCTCCTTTATCATTTATGTACCTCCGCGTCTGGTGCAGCGTTTCGTAAATAATCAATTATTTCGAAAACACTGCACAAGTATCATGCGCCTTTTCATCCGTACACATGCCTGTAAGACAGTTTTTCATATAGATGATTAAAGCAACAAAAGGGTATGTCGTTGCGGTCCCCAAGGTCATAAATACGAATGCCCTAAAGGACTAGCTTCGCGTCGCGCACCTGCAGGGCGTACCTTGTGTGAGCATTCGATTTCTGACCTTTTGTCCCTTGTATCATACAGGTAAAGAATAAGGACAGCCAACACCCGGCTGCCCTCAATCCCCGAACTAAGGAACCGTCGCGAAACGGCACTTCCTTATCTCATCAATTCCTTCACCTTCGCGCTCTTACCCACACGCTTGCGCAGATAATTCAGCTTCGCGCGTCTGACCTTGCCTCTTCTCACCACTTCGATCTTCTCTACGTTGGGGCTGTGTAAGGGCCAGGTCTTCTCCACGCCGACGCCGTTGGAGGTCTTTCTCACGGTAAAGGTCTCTCTGCAGCCACCGTTCTGTCTCTTGAGCACTGTGCCCTCGAATACCTGGATACGCTCGCGGTTGCCCTCTTTGATCTTGCCGTATACTCTCACGGTATCGCCTACGGAGAAGTCATCCACAGAGGACTTCATCTGCTCGGCTTCGATGTTTCTGATAATGTCGTTCATTGTGTTTCCTCCTTAATCTTTTGATGTTCTTAAAGCATTCCCGCCACAGAGGACCATCTCAATTTTCACAACCATTAGAATTTACCATATCCAATGGCGGTTGTCAAGACAGGAATCCCGTAAACCTGTTGTAAACCTGTAAATGATAGCGAACTTTTTCGGTTCTCTGAGCCTTCCCCGGCGCCTGCGCTTTCGACGGTCTGAAGCTATAAGGTTACTGCCTGTAAATTCTGATATATTTTCCATCAATAACGCCGGTGTATCCAAACTCATTTTCAATATACTGCATGATCCAGCTGTCTGAAGCCTCATAGAGCCAGCCATACCAGCAATCCACAATGATGACATTCGGCTTTTTCTCCGGATAAAGCTCCCAGTAGGTCAGCAGACGCTCATCATAAGTCGTGGGGTCCACAATGGAATAATGGCATACCTCCGTATCCTTGAACAGGTAAGACATCGTGCTTTGAGAAAACACCATATTCGTCACAATGAGCACCCTGTCCCCATCCTCTATATATACCTCAAAATCCTCATAATTGGAATTATAAATATAGGCGTTCATGTAATCTGTCAGAATTCCGGCAGCAGGTCCGTACTTCATCAGTCCTTCGGTACCCAGTACGGTCTCATAACCACGGCCTCCGCGCATGGTATAGCCCTTTCCCACCAGACAGACCAGACACAGGCTGACAAGCAACGCCCATATCCAGCGTCCGGCCCGCTCTCCCAGAGTATTTTGCAGCGCCCACATAATGACTATCACACAAAACAGGACGCCCAGCCAGCCATGCGGCAGTGCATTGTAAAGCTCCAGATCGCTGATATAAACCACCGCGGCGATAGAAAGCAGGGCCCCGACTATCCCCGCAAAAAGCACCTTTTTGCTTTCCGGCATATCTCCAGGCTGCCCCGGCCGCAAAAAGAATCACTGCGAAATGAATATGCGGCAGCTCATACCCGGTATGCAGAATGACCCAGTAAAACAGCTGCACCACTTCCGATACCATGATTGCAATCACAGCGAATTTCAGGATGCATTCCCGTTTTGCCTGTGCAGCGTACAAACGGCCAGTCCCACTGTCATTGCCACCGTCATTTTCATTTACATTGCTCTTTTCGTCTGCAGGGTGTTCTCCTGCCGCTTTTTTATTTTGACACATCCGCAGAAGAAAAAATATCCCTCCGCTGATTGCCAGAATCAATGCAATCAGCCCCAGTCCCGCCACAAGATTGGAAAAAAGTGCCGCAAGCTTTGTGGAGGAAACGCCGGAAATTTCATGGGTCGGATCAAAATCCAGCATATAACCCACATTTCTTACGAAATCCGAAAAACTGATATTTCGCAGAATCAGACCCAGCCAGACCAGAGCGCAGGCTCCGCAGGTTCCGGCAAAGCATGCCGTGTCTCTCCATCTCTTTGAACCCGATTTTTTAAAAATATAACCCGAAAAGAACGGAAACAGTATTATGCACGACGGATAGGAAAGCACCTCCAGTGACATACACAGGCCCATCAATATCAGCAGGATATAATCCCGCCTTTTTTGATCGCCTGTTCCTTTGTAATACCGGATCAGCAGCAACACAAGCAGGGTAAAAAACCACAGCTGCATATTGGAAAATTCAGGAATCTGAATTGCCTTTGGTACCACATTAAAGTAAATCAGCGCCAGCATAAACGCGTATCTTTTCTCTGTCAGACCGCACAGAACGCGATACAGATAAAAAGTCAGAGCAAGCTGAATCAGCGTGGTACAAATTCTCAGGTACAGGATTACCCCGGTGTACGTTCCCGCTGCGACATAATACAGGCGCATTAGCCAGGCGCACAAAAAAGCCGACGTTTGATGGGGCTCCCACATCTGCACAAACCAGGAATCCACGCTGATATTCCGATAAGCCATGACAATCTGGTATTCTTCATCCAGCGTGTAGTCAAAAAATATCATTTTCAGGGCGGCCAGCACCGTGCCCAGCAGCAGAATTCCCTTCAGCCGCTTCCATCTTTTTCCATTCATGAAGCTTACCAGCACTCCCTCATGTACTCCTGCATCCACAGATAGCAGTCGTAATACTCGCTGGCCAGCAACACGCGTCCGAAAAAGTCATTGCACCTCATCTCATCCTCATAGGTTCCATGTCCCTGATACAGGCGCTCCAGCGCTTCCATTACCGCCATGCACACCAGATAGTCGGTGGCGAAACGGCTGACCAGGCCAAAGGGCATGGGTCTGACAAAGGGTCTGCGGCGGCGTCTCACCGGCCCCCTGGGTCCCGGCGCCGGTTTCGGTCCCGGTCCTCCGGCCATGGGACGTGCCGCTCCACCCGCCGGTCTGTTTGCCGCGGGGCGTGCACCTCTTCCAGCCGATCCGCCTGCCGGACGGCCCGCACCGGCTCCTGAACGCCCTCCGCTCATGCCGCCGGCATGTCCGCCCATTCCGCCTCCGGTACGACCGCCGCCGCTGTGTCCTCCTCCTGACCGGCCCGCGCCGCCTCCCATTCCTGATCTGCCCATATGATTTTCCTCTCTTTCCTTTCCCACACCTGCGGGTTCGCAGCCTTTTTCAGGCATTCTTTTTTCAATCCGCCTGCTTATTTTCCTCGTGAAGCAGCCCCATCTTCAGCTCAAACATGGCCGGGCTCATGTCCAGATAATGCGTATGGGCATTCTCGAACCTCTGCTCCTCCTGCCAGATCTCATGATCCAGCTGGTGGCGGACATATTTCCTGATCTCATCCAGGGGCGGCAGCTCATAGACCAGCTCGCCGTTCTGAAAGATCTGCTTCTGCAGGGGCTTAAAGGTGCAGTTCACAAAGCACCTGTTTTTCCAGTACTGAACGGGGTCCACATAGCGGACAGGCTTCGAGGCGTCAATCTGCTCTCCCTTCACCGCCAGATAGTCCGCCACAGCCTTTCCATTTTCATCATATACCCGGTAGATCTCCTTGATGCCGGGGTTAGTGATCTTCTCCGCGGTCTCGGAAACCTTGATTTTTGGCACAAATTTGCCGTTTTCGCTGATGGCCGCCAGCTTGTACACCGCGCCGAACACGGGCTGGGTGGAGGAGGTGATCAGCTTCTCGCCCACACCGTAGCTGTCGATGACGGCGCCCTGCACACGCAGGGAACGGATGGTATACTCATCCAGAGAATTGGAGGCCACAATAATACAGTCCTGAAGGCCCGCCTCATCCAGCATCTTTCTGGCCTCCTTGGACAGATAAGCCAGGTCGCCGGAATCCAGACGGATGCTCCTCAGGCGTTTGCCCATGGGCTCCAGCACCTCTTTGGCCACACGGATGGCGTTGGGGACGCCGCTCCTTAACACGTCATAGGTATCCACCAGCAAAGAGGAGGAATCCGGATAATTTTCCGCGAAGGCCTTAAACGCCTCATACTCGCTTTCAAAGGACATCACCCAGCTGTGAGCCATGGTTCCTGTGATGGGGATGCCGAACATCTCCCCCGCCAGCACCGTGGCCGTTCCGGCGGCGCCGCCGATATAGGCCGCCCTGGCCCCGTAAACCGCTGCGTCCACGTTATGTGCCCGTCTCGCCCCGAAGTCGGATACAGGTTTTCCCGCCGCCGAGCGCACAATCCGATTGGTCTTGGTGGCAATCAGGGACTGGTGGTTGATCTCCAGAAGAATGGCCGTCTCGATCAGCTGGGCGTCAATCAGCGGCGCCACCACAGTCATGATGGGCTCACCCGGATACATCACCGTGCCCTCCGGCATGGCGTAAATATCCCCCCGGAATTTAAAATTTCTCAGATAATCCAGGAATTCCTCACTGTACATTTTCAGGCTCTGAAGGTAGGCAATATCCTCCTCGCTGAAATGAAGGTTCTGAATATACTCCACCACCTGCTCCAGCCCGGCAAAGATGGCAAAGCCCGCCTGGTCGGGATTATTTCTGTAAAAAACATCAAAGGCGGCCGGCCTGTCCCTCAGGCCCTCCTTAAAGTAGCCGTTGGACATGGTCAGCTCGTACATATCCATGACCATGGAAATATTTCTCTTATCGTACTGCGTGCTCATTCTGGCGCCTCCGTTCCCGTTTTTAACGGTGTTTTCTTTTTTGTATATTCTGTGTCTGTTCAGTAATGACAGGTAAGGTAAAAAAATTATTGTACATAGAATATCATGCCTCTTTAGTAATGACAGATGGTGTTTAAAATATCATTACACGTAATCTGTCATGCCCATTGGGGGCAGGTTTTACCACACCCACCACAGACAGACGTCCGTCACATTCAGTCCCAGCTTTCTCTGTAAATGCAGGGAAGCCTCATTCCCCTCAAAAATATGGCCGAAGGGGATTTCTCCCCGCTTAAGCGCCTCATTGATCATATACGCTTCCAGCGCCGCGGCTATACCCCGGCGGCGGAACCGCGGCCGCACCTGGAGCATCCCCAGAGCGCCCTCAGAGTGAGTACCGATGAAGCCAGCCAGCTCGTACCCTGCGTTTTCCCTGTCAAAAGCTATGTCCTTTTTCACAAAAGCTCCGTACAGATCACCCCGGGCCAGGTGCCCCCTCAGCTCGTCCAGCGTAACCAGCTCATGATACTCCGCGAATATCTCCTCCGCATAGCTTTCATCCAGTCTGCGGATATCCAGATCCTTACGGACCGGCAGCGGCACGCCTCTGGTATAATAAGCCTGATAACAGCCCCGGGCCTGCGTCGTCTGGAAACGCCCGCGAAGCACAGGTATGATTTCCTCCTGGCAGACGCAGAACAGGCAGCCTGTGAAATCCATCCCGGAAGCGGTTAAAAGCCGCTCCCCCGCCTCCGCGGAGGTGCAGGTCAGCATGATCACGCCGGTATTTTCCTCCAGAAGCGCCCCATCCTTCGGGTCGAAGGCAAGCACCCTCCCGAGATTTCTTTTCAACAGCTCCATCATGTGGATATGCAGCCGTTTTTGCCGGGAAAGCCAGCGAATTACCTCCTGCCGATACTCATAGGCGGCGTACAGATCCGGTCTCTGCGCCCTTGTGCGCTCCTTTGCCTCCTCCAGCCGCCAGGCGTTGATTTTGCAGTGATCTCCGGACAAAAGCACCTGGGGAACGCTCTTCCCATGCCAGCACTCCGGGCGGGTATACTGGGGATATTCCAACAGGTCATCGTCAAAGGTCTCCGTCTCAGCGGATTCCTCATTGTGGAGGACGCCGGGCACCAGGCGGCTGACAGCGTCCATTATGACCAGCGCCGGGAGCTCCCCTCCGGTGAGCACATAGTCCCCGATGGAAATCCGGTCCGTGACAATCTCCTCCAGCACCCTCTCATCCACGCCCTCATAATGGCCGCAGAGAAACACAAGCTCCTTTTCCTTTGAGAGCTCCAAAGCCAGCTTCTGGTCAAAAACCCTGCCCTGGGGAGTAACGTAAATGGTGCGGGGCTTTTTGTCACACTCTTTTGTGGCCGCCTGATAAGCGTCATATACCGGCTGCGCCTGTATCAGCATTCCCGCGCCGCCGCCGTAGGTATAATCATCCACCCGCCGGTGCCTATCCTCCGTGTAATCCCGGATATCCACGGTCTGAAGCTCAATCAGCCCCTGCCGCCTGGCTCTTCCCGGAATGCTTTCCGACATTCCCTGTTCAATCATCCGCGGAAAAAGCGTCAATACACAAAATTTCATAGCCGTAGCCCGCCGCCTCTATAAATCCATCAGGCCGTCCATCACATGCACCCGCATGGAACGCCCCTCCAGGTCAATTTCCAGAATACAGTCTTTGATGGCAGGCAGCAATAATTCCCTGCCGTCCTCCATTTTTACCGCGTACACATCGTTGGCGCCGGTCTGCAGCACATCCGTCACGCTGCCCAGAAGGGCTCCCTCCTCATTATATACGGAAAGCCCGATCAGGTCGGCGATGAAATATTCATCCTTCTGAAGCTTCACCGCGTCCCGGCGCGAAATGAGCAGGCTTTTCCCCTTGTACGCCATGGCCGCGTCCATATCGTCGATTCCCGCAAACTTCAGAATCGCGAACTGCTTAAAAAAGCGAACGCTCTCAATATCCAGCGAAATAAGGTCTTTTCCGGTGTCCAGAAACACCTTTTTTAATTTTTTGAAGCGTCTGACGTCATCCGTTGTGGGAAATACCTTGACCTCCCCGCGTACTCCGTGGGTGTTGGCGATCACGCCTACCTGAAATAAATCTTCCAAAAAAACCTCCGGATTCTGAAAAAGGCGCCTTCCCGGTATAACTTCTCGTGCGCATCCTCCTGACAGTGAGCGGAAATTATTCTGCCGTTCACTGTGATTCCGAAAACGTTATACCGGCGAAAGCGCCCTTTTGTGACACTGTCAGTGATGATCAGACAATCTCTACATCAACGGTCAGATGCTCCTTATTGGCCGCGGCATTCACCACGGACCGGATTGCCTTGGCAATCCTGCCCTGCTTGCCGATGACCTTCCCCATATCAGAGGGCGCCACATGAAGCTCCACCGTCACATCACTGCCGTTTCTTTCTTCGGTTACCACAACCTCGTCCGGATGATCAACGAGGGCTTTTGCGATAATTTCTACTAATTCTTTCATACTCCACCTCCGGACGTGCTTCTCTATTTTTCGATACCGGCCGCCTTGAACAGTTTGGTTACCACATCCGTCGGCTGGGCCCCGTTGTCAAGCCACTTCTTCGCCAGCTCTTCATTGATTTTGATCTCGCTGGGATTCTTGTTGGGGTCGTAGGTGCCGATCTCCTCAATGAATCTGCCGTCTCTGGGGGAGCGGGAATCCGCTACAATGATTCTGTAAAGGGGTTTCTTCTTCTGTCCCAGTCTGGTTAATCTGATTTTTACTGCCATAGTTGTGTTTCTCCTCCATTATGTGAAATCTTTATTTGTTACTATTCACAGCCGACTTAAAAGATAGAAACAAGCCTGTCAAGCTTTTTTTGCTTGTAAAGGACCGGTTATATCTTTTTAGTTGTGAAAAGCAACCTGTAAATAACCCGGCTTATGGCCGAATTACCGTTCAAAAATATTTGCCTCTGCGCCTGCCGCCGCCCATGGCTCCCATCAGGCCGCCCATGCCGCGCCTGCCGCCGCCCAGCTGCTTCATCATCTTCTGAGACTGCTCAAACTGCTTGATGAAGCGGTTGACCACCGAGATGTCCACGCCCGCGCCCCTGGCGATCCGCTGCTTCCTGCTGATATTCAACAGCTTGGGGTTGCGGCGCTCCTCAGGCGTCATGGAATAGACAATCGCTTCTGTGCGGGCCATCTGCTTTTCATCGATCATGCCCTCCAGGTCGTCGGCCCTGACGCCCATGCCGGGCAGCATCCCCAGCAGGGAGGATATCCCGCCCATATTGCGCATCTGCTTCATGCTCTCCAGGTAGTCGTTGAAATCAAACTTTCCCTTCTGCATGCGGCCCATCATGTCCTTCTCTTTGGCCTCGTCGATGTCTATGGCCTCGCTGGCCTTCTCGATCAGGGAAAGGACATCGCCCATACCCAGAATCCGGCTGGCCATGCGGTCCGGATAGAACTGCTCCAGGTCGGAGAGCTTCTCTCCCATGCCCACATACAGGATGGGCTTGCCGGTCACCGCCTTGACGGAAAGAGCCGCGCCGCCGCGGGTATCGCCGTCCATCTTGGAAAGGATAATGCCGTCCACACCCACCTTTTCATTGAACTCATTGGCCACATTGACCGCGTCCTGACCGGTCATGGCGTCCACCACCAGCAGGGTCTGATGTACCGTCAGGCTTTCCTTGATCTCAATGAGCTCCTCCATCATGGCCTGGTCGATATGAAGGCGCCCCGCGGTATCCAGAATGACCAGATTATGGCCGTTCTTCGCGGCGTGCTCCAGAGAAGCCTTCGCGATGTCCACCGGCTTATGGCCGGTGCCCATGGCAAAGACGTCCACTCCCATCTTTTCCCCGTTGATCTGCAGCTGCTCGATGGCCGCCGGGCGGTACACATCGCAGGCCACAAGCAGGGGCTTCTTGCCCTTCTGGCGCAGCTTTCCCGCCAGCTTGGCCGCCGTGGTGGTCTTGCCCGCGCCCTGAAGGCCCGCCATCATAATCACAGTGATCTGCTGGCCCGGCGCGAATTTGATCTCGGTGGTCTCGCTGCCCATCAGGGCAACCATCTCCTCATTGACGATCTTGATCACCATCTGACCCGGATTGAGCCCGTTCATCACATCCTGGCCGATGGCCCGCTCCTCCACCGTCTTAATGAACTGTCTGACAACCTTGAAGTTGACGTCCGCCTCCAGCAGCGCCATCTTCACTTCCTTTAACGCTGCCCTGACGTCCTCCTCCGTCAGCCTGCCCTTGGAGCGGAGATTCTTAAAAACATTCTGAAGTTTCTCTGTTAAGCTTTCAAAAGCCATCTGTCAAATCTCCTCCAAAAGCTGGCAGACCAGCTGCCGCAAACGGTCAAGTAACTGCCGCGCATCCGGATCATTGGACTGCTCTGAAACCAGATCCTGTCCGTTCGGTTCTTTGGACCGCTCTGAAATCAGCCCCTGCCCGTCCGGATTTGCTGTTACCCTCTCCGCTGTTCTTTCCTCCGGATACAGGCCATAAAGCTCAGTCACAGCCCCGTCCATGGCCTCCGCCAGCTGCCTCACCCGCTCCTGCCTCTCCAGCAGATGCAGGCTGGCCTCGTACTGCTTCAGCTTCCCGTCACAGCGCTTCAGCAAGTCATACACACCCTGCCGGCTGATCCCGGTCTCCTCCGCGATCTCACCCAGGCTCAGGTTGTCAAACACCGCCGCCTCATAGATCCTCCGCTGGTGATCGGTCAGAAGCTCCCCATAGTAGTCATACAAAAGGCTCTGCTCCACCACCTTCTCTACCGATGACACAGCCATCACCTCCCGCAAACAGCCATGGCGCTGATTATCCCTGATGAGTCGTTACCATTCACGATGAATCAATGGTGTTAAGTAAAAATGCTTGACACCTTTGCAAGAATATCAGATTTCCGCAATGGAGTCAAGCAATATTTTTATTTTCTTTGTTACTGTGAATAATTATGTTTTTACTCCGGGTAGGTCTGGTCCAGCCCCCGCGCCAGAATATTGTTGTAGGCGTTGATCATATGAGCGTGGGCAAGCTCCTGAGCCAGATCCCTGTCATTATTCTTAATCGCGTTCAGGATTCCCTCATGCTCCTGATTGGAAGCGATGCCCCGATCCAGATCAGCCAGAGTCTTTCTGCGGATACCGATCACGTACTGGTGAAAATCCTTCAGCTGGCGAGCCAGCATCTTGCTGCCGCAGGCCTCATAAAGCAGGTCGTGAAACTGATTGTCCAGAGTGGTCAGATGCTCCGTATTTCCCCTGTCTGTGTGAAATCTGGCCAGATAAATATTCTCCTCCAGGGCGTCCATCTGCTCCTGTGTGATATTGTCACAACACCAGCGGGCGCACAGCCCCTCCAGGAGAGAACGCATCTCGTAGATGTCATGCACATCCTTGCGCGTAATGCCGGTCACATAGGCTCCCTTATTGGGAATAATCCTGATCAGACCCTCCAGCTCCAGCTGCCTAAACGCCTCCCGCACCGGTGTGCGGCTGACGCCCATCTCCTCTCCGATGGCTACCTCTTTTAACTCTTCATGCTCCTTGTACTTTCCGCTGAGAATATTGTCCCTGATCTGGTGAAACACCCGCCCCCTCAAAGAGTTCACATCGCTGATATCCCCAACCGTTTCTCTACTGGTCACCTTCCGCCTCCCCATTGCGCTTATTTGCCTGAGTCATTATAGTATAAACTGGAAATCTTTTCAACGACTTTTTTCACTGTAGCCATAGTTCACAGCTGTCACCGCTATATTCACGGTCCTCCATCCGCATGTACAAAAGCTTCCGGCTGACTGTAAATTACAGTCTTTCACTGAAAATATTTTTATATCCTTCCCCGTAAATCTCATTCGCACTGGTCACAATCATGAAGGCTTCCGGGTCCTCCTGCTTTACAATCTCCTCCGCTCTGGGCAGAAGATTTTTGTGCATCACCACCATCAGGACCTCCTTATCCCTGCCACTGTAGCCGCCCCGGCCATGCACATAGGTCAGGCCGATGTCCAGCTCCTTTAAGACACGGTCAGCGATACGCCCGCTGTAATCGCTGATAATATAGAGAAGCTTCGCCTCGTCCCTGCCGTAGAGTACAATATCCAGGACGATGGAATTCATCACCACCGTCACCGCCGCGTACAATGCCGCCTCAATATCCCGGAATACTACAGCGGACAAGGCTACCACAAAAATATCCGTCATAAGGAACAGGCTGTTGGTCTTCAGCTGCGGATATTTCCTGCGCAGCACCTTAATCACAATATCCATCCCTCCGGTGGTGGCGTTCTGCTTCATAACCACGCCGATACCCACTCCCATCAGCACCGCGCCGGACAACGCCGCCAGCAGCTTGTCCCGCGTGATCACACTGAAATTCGCGCTCATATAATTGATCATCACAGAGCTGACCGCCAGACAATAGACGCTGCGAACCACCACTCTGGCGCCCAGCTTCCAGATTCCCAGCACAAAAATCGGAATATTTAACAGAAACATCAACGTACCGACCTGCAACGGCACCAGCCTGTTCAATATGATTGCCAGACCTGACACGCCGCCGGGCGCTAAATTGTTGGGATCAAGGAATAAAGCGATTCCCACCGAGTACACGACGGAAGCCAGGGTGATAATCAAATATTCCTTTATAACATTCAAATACTTCATACATCGCACTTTCTTTATCTATGATTTAATCGGCAAAAGGCTATGATACTATGAATTGCATTAAACTTAACAGGCCAGTTCCTGTTTTTCTCTCGAGTGCCTCTGTGCAATGGAGATGAGACAAGATGAATTGTAGAAGCCCTTGCTGATACAATTCATGGTAAGGAACTATCACAAAATAATATGCACATCTTGCGTCGGCTAATACGCGAATCGCAGCCTTTAAAAGCCTCGCCGTAGCCCGCTACGCCTACGTTTTTAAAGGCTGCGCTTCACGCATTATCCAACACAATCTGTGCATATTATTTTGCGACAGTTCCTTAATTTGGCTCATCGGAATGTCCTGCACAGCGAAGCTCGAGAGGAAAACAGGAACTGGCCGGTCGCTTTAACCATCACTTTTCAACTGCTACAATCTGGCCATCACCAGCTTCGGACTATACCCCTCCTTCTTCAGTGCCTCCAGAATCTGGTGCTTATGCTCCGTCCCAAAGGCCTCCAGCGTAATCGTCAGCTCCACCGCCGAATTCCGGTTTGTAGTCACGAACTGATTGTGCTCCAGCTTGATCACGTTGCCGTTCTCCCGGGCCAGAATCCCCGAAACCTTGTGCAGCTCGCCCGGCTTATCCGGCAGATAAATGGAAACCGTAAAGATTCTGTCGCGGAAAATCAGCCCCTGCTGCACCACGCTGGACATGGTAATAATATCCATATTGCCGCCGCTTAAGATGGACACCACCTTCTTGCCCCTGACGTCCAGATGCTTTAAGGCCGCCACCGTCAGAAGGCCGGAATTCTCCACCACCATCTTATGATTCTCCACCATATCCAGAAAGGCCACGATCAGCTCGTCGTCCTCCACAGTGATGATGCCGTCCAGATTCTTCTGAATATAAGGGAAAATCTTTTTGCCCGGGGTCTTAACCGCGGTGCCGTCCGCGATGGTATTGACTCCCGGAAGGCTTGTCACCTCTCCCTTCTCCAGGGAAACCTGCATACAGTTGGCGCCCGCGGGCTCCACCCCGATCACCTTAATCTTGGGATTCAACAGCTTCGCCAGCGTGGAAACGCCGGTCACCAGCCCGCCGCCGCCGATGGGCACCAGAATATAATCCACCAGGGGCAACTCCTTGAAAATCTCCATGGCGATGGTTCCCTGGCCGGTAGCCACCCGCAGATCGTCGAAGGGATGAATGAAGGTGTATCCATACTGATCCGCCAGCTCGTAAGCGTGGGCGCAGGCCTCATCATAAACGTCCCCGTACAGCACCACCTCCGCCCCGTAGGACTTGGTGCGGTTCACCTTCATTAAGGGCGTGGTGGTGGGCATCACGATGGTCGCCTTACAGCCGTAGCGCTGCGCCGCATAGGCCACGCCCTGGGCATGGTTGCCGGCGGAGGCCGTGATCACCCCTCTGTCCCTCTCCTCCTGCGTCAGTGTGCTCATGGTATAATAAGCGCCCCTGACCTTATAAGCGCCGGTCAGCTGCATATTTTCAGGCTTTAAGTAGACCTTATTCCCAGTTTGCCCACTTAAAAACTCACTATACACCAGCTTGGTCTCCAGCGTCACACTTTTCAGAACCTCGGCGGCCTCCTCAAATTTATCCAGCGTCAGCATTTCTTCCATTTCTGTCATTCCTCCTGTATCCGCAAAACTCCTCATCCGTCAACAACAGATCCGCGGCCTCTTTTACAGCTCCATCGGGAGTCAGCCGCTGTTCTGCCAGGTTTATTCCTCCTGTACATCAAACAGCGCGTTAACAAAGGCATGGGCGTCAAATTTCTGCAGATCCTCGATTCCTTCGCCCACGCCGATATATTTCACCGGCACCTGCAGCTCCGACTGGATGGCCACCGCGATACCGCCCTTGGCGGTCCCGTCCAGCTTGGTCAGGATAATGCCCGTCAGATCGGTAACCGTGCCAAACTCCTTCGCCTGAGCCATGGCGTTCTGGCCAGTGGTGCCGTCCAGCACAATCAGATTCTCCCGATAAGCGTCCGGAAAGCCCTTGTCGATCATGCGGTTCATTTTTTTCAGCTCTTCCATCAGATTCTTGCGGTTGTGAAGCCGACCGGCGGTATCCACCAGCAGCACGTCCACGCCTCTGGCCCGGGCCGCCACCACCGCGTCATAGACAACGCTGGCCGGGTCGGCGCCCTCTTTTCCGCCGATCATATCCACACCGGCACGGTTGGCCCACTCCTGCAGCTGGTCTCCCGCCGCCGCCCGGTAGGTATCCGCCGCCGCGATGAGCACCTTCTTGCCGGACTGCTTTAAATTATAAGCCAGCTTTCCCACGGAGGTGGTCTTGCCCACACCGTTGACGCCGATGACAAAAATCACGGACTGCCTGTTTTCAAATTCATAGGCGGTCTCTTTGACCTCCATCTGCTCCCGGATGGACTCAATCAGATATTCCCTGCACTCTTTGGGCTCCTTCAGGCGCTTTTTGACCACATCCTCCCGGAGCCGGTCCATGATGGCGGAGGTGGCGTTGACGCCGATATCCCCCATGATCAGCTGTTCCTCCAGCTCCTCGTAAAAATCCTCATCAATCTCGGAATAGCCTGTGAAAATCTGGTCCAGCCCGTAAATCACGTTGTCCCGGGTTTTGGCCAGCCCCTGCTTTAATTTACTGAAAAAACCTTTTTTCTCTTCCGGCATTTTACGTCAGGTCCTCCTCTATCAGATTTACACTCACTAACGTTGACACGCCCTTCTCCTGCATGGTAATCCCGTACAGCCGGTCCGCCTCGGACATGGTGCCGCGCCTGTGGGTGATCACAATGAACTGGGTGTGCTCCGTCAGCTTGTGCAGATATTTGGCGAAACGATCCACGTTGGATTCGTCCAACGCCGCCTCAATCTCGTCCAGAAGACAGAAGGGCGAGGGCTTCAGATTCTGGATGGCAAACAACAGCGCGATGGCGGTCAGGGATTTCTCCCCACCGGAAAGCTGCATCATATTCTGAAGCTTCTTGCCGGGGGGCTGGGCGATAATGCGGATTCCCGCCTCCAGAATGTCCTCATCCTCCATCAGCTCCAGGGTTCCATGGCCTCCGCCAAACAGCTCCTGAAACACCTTGTCAAATTCCCGGGAAATTTCCCCGAATTTCTCAGTGAACTGCTTTCGCATGGCCGCGTCCAGCTCGTCAATGATGTCAAGCAGCGTTTTCTGCGCCTGCTCCAGATCGTCATGCTGTGTTTTCAGGAATGTATAGCGTTCCATCAGATTCCTGTAATCCTCAATGGCGTTCACATTGACATCTCCCAGCTTTTTAATTTCCAGCTTCAGCTGAACGATGGCGGACTTCATGGCGGCAGGCTCTCCCATATCCTCTCTGCGGGTCTTCATGGCCTCCGATAGCGTGATCTCATACTCAGACCACATGTAATTGATCTGGGCTTCCACGCTCTCCTCCAGCTTCTCTCTCTGGGCGTTTAAGCGGAAAATTTCCTTGTCCAGGCGGCTCATCTGCGCGGAGGTTTCCTCTCTGTCCTCAAAAAAGGCCTGCTGCTTTTGTGAGTGAGTCTCTTTTTCCTTCGACGCCTCCTCCCAGGCCTCCTCCGCTTCCTTCTGCACCTGCCGGGACTGTTCGATGGTCTGTGTCAGCTCCTCAATGGAAGCCTGCTTATATTCCACATCATTCCGGTTGTCCTGAATACTGCCCTTAATCTCGTCCAGCTGAGCCTGGCAGTGGGAAATCTCCGCCCGCACACGATCCACATTCTGTTCGTGAAAGCTCTGATTCTGGGCGGTTGCCTGCACCTCCATATCCCACTGGGAAACCTGAAAGGTCTCCTCAGTCTCTTTGGCGCGAAGCTCTTCCAGGCCGGCCTGCAGCTCACGCACCCGGTCATCGGCGGTCTTTTCCTTTTCATCCAGCGCGGAAAGCTCCGCGGCGGCCTGCTCCTTCTCGGCTTTTATCTGCCCGATTTCATCCGCGATCTGCCCAAATTCCAGCTTCAGGGCGTCCTGCCCCTCCTCCGCCTCCTGTCTGCGGCTTCGCAGCGCTTCCAGATTCAGACGGGCTGTATTCTGCTGCAGATATTTGGTCTGCTGAGAGCCCTTGAGCATCTCCACCGCCACACGGTAGGTATTTCTCTCATTTTTCTGGGAGCCGATCTGCGTCTGGATGCGGTCAAGGGAAGCCTCCAGAGCGTCCACCTTTTTCTGAAGCTCCTCCGTCTCCCGGCGCCGTCCCAGCAGATTGGAGCTGTTTTTGAACGCGCCGCCGCTGATGGCGCCGCCGGGGACGATCAGCTCTCCCTCCAGCGTCACCATCCGGATGCTGTAACGGTACTTTCTTGCGATGGCGACCGCATGGTCAATATTGTCCACCACAAGGATTCTCCCCAGCAGAGAACGGGCCACATTCAGGTACTTTTTTTCACATTGCACCAAGGAATCGGCAAGTCCCAGGACGCCTGGCTCCTTCATGCACTCCTTTTGCTTAAACTCCTGAATATTTTTGATGCTGGTCAGAGGCAGAAAGGTGGCTCTGCCGCCCTTTGTCTCCTTCAGATAGGCGATCAGCTGCTTGGCGGTCTCCTCATTGTCCGTGACAATGTTCTGGATGCTGCCTCCCAGCGCGGTCTCAATGGCGGTCTCATACTGCTTCTCCACCTTTAAAATATCCGCCACCACGCCGATGATACCCGGCACATGGGGCTTCTGCTCCATGACTCTTTTGACACTGCCGCCATAGCCCTCATAGCGCTCCGCCAGATTGACCAGAGCCTCCAGACGGGAGCGCTCGGTGTGATACTGTGTCTGTACCCCGCGGTATTCCTCGTCGCTTTTTGTCAGCGCGGCCCGCATCCGGGCGACCTGGGCTTCCTTTTCCTCGATCTGACGCCCAATCTCCGAGATTTCTTCCCCGATGGAAGCGACCTCCTCCTCCAGGGAATGAATATTCTCCTCCCGCTTTTCATCGTCAGACTCAGCCTCCAGAAGCCTTGCCTGAATCTGCGCCCTGCGGATGGAGTGCTGCTCCAGCATGGTATCATACCGGCTCAGCCGGGTTTTTACGGAGGCTTTTTCATTCAGTCCCTCCAGAACCCCGGCCTTGAGAGCCTCCACCTGAGAGTTGACGCCGTCAATCTCCTCCAGAACCTGATCCAGACGTCCCCTGGCCTCATCCCTTCTGGCGGTGATTTCCTCCATCCGGGCGTCCAGGTCCTTCTGCTTCTCCATAAGGCCCGCCAGCTCTTTCCCGCGGCTTTCCATCTCCTCACTCAGCGCGCGGCTGCGGCTCAGGAAATGCTCCTCATTATTTTCCGCGGAGCGAATCTGCTCCTTATAAACGTTGATCTGCCCTTCCAGTCTGCCCCGCAAAAGCTCCGCCTCTCCGGCTTTGGCGCGGCTTTCCTCCATCCTGGCCTCACAGGCGGCGATGGCCAGGGTGGCTACTTCATATTCCTTCCGGATATTCTCAAATTTCTCCGTGGTCCGGGCATAGTCGTCGGTAACGATCTGATGCTTTTCCTCCAGCTGTGAAATTTCAGCCTGCAAGCGTTCGTTTTCCGCCAGAAAGCAGTTGATATCCAGATTCTTCAGCTCTTCCTTTTTCTTTAAATAAACGCGGGCCTTCTCGCTCTGCCGCTCCAGAGGGCCGATCTGCTTTTCCAGCTCGCTTAAAATATCGTTGACCCGGACAAAATTGGCCTGCTCCTCCTCCAGCTTTCTGGCAGCGGCGGCCTTTCTGTGCTTGAACTTCACAATACCCGCGGCCTCGTCAAAGAGTTCCCTGCGCTCCTCCGGCTTCCCGCTCAGAATCTTGTCGATCTGGCCCTGGCCGATGATGGAGTAGCCCTCCTTGCCGATACCGGTGTCGTAAAACAGTTCGTTGATATCCCGCAGGCGGCAGGCGGTGCCGTTTAACAGATACTCGCTCTCCCCGGAGCGGTAAAGTCTGCGGGCTACCGTTACCTCCTCATAATCAATGGCCAGCTCATGATCGGAATTATCCAGCGTGATAGCCACATAGGCGCAGCTTAAGGGCTTTCTCATTTCCGTGCCGGAAAAGATCACATCCTGCATGCTGGTGCCCCGAAGCTGTTTGATCCGCTGTTCTCCTAAAACCCAGCGGACCGCGTCCGCCACATTGGACTTGCCGCTGCCGTTCGGGCCGACGATGGCTGTGATTCCGTTGTGAAATTTAAAATTGATCTTATTCGCAAAGGATTTAAATCCCTGAATCTCAATGCTTTTCAGGTACATGTCATATCGTCCTCTTTGTGCAGCTTCAGCAGAGCCTGATAGGCGGCCTGCTGCTCGGCGGCTTTTTTGTTGTGGCCTTCGCCGCGGCCCAAAACCCTGCCGTCCAGAGTCAGCTCCACACCGAATTCCTTGTCATGCTCCGGACCCTTCTCGTACACGACCTGATAAGAAAGCTGTCCCATGGAATTGCCCTGCACAACCTCCTGCAGGGTGGATTTGGCGTCATAAAACAGAGATCTCGCGCCAATATCATTTAAAATAAATGTGAAAATAAATCTCCTGGCCTCCTCTATGCCGCTGTCCAGATAGATGGCGCCAATCACGGCCTCCACCACATCGCAGGCAATAGAATCCCGGTCTCTGCCGCCGGTGCTCTCCTCGCCCTTTCCCAGAAGAAAATACTCCTCCAGCCCCATCTGATGGGCCGTATAAGCCAGCGAAGCCTCGCAGACTAAGGACGCCCGAAGCTTACTGAGCTTTCCCTCCGGCATCCGGGGATATTCGGAAAACAAAAAATCGCTGGAGACCAGCTCCAGCACCGCGTCCCCCAGAAATTCCAGCCGTTCATAGTCCTCACATTTTAAAATTTTGATCTCATTGGCGTAGGAGCTGTGAGTCAGGGCCTGCTTCAGCAGCGCCTTATTGTGAAAGGAGTAGCCGATCTTTTGCTCCAGTTTTGTCTGCCCTTCCGGGGTAGCGCCGTACTGCATTTTTATCCTCCGTCAAAAGAGCCCTTTTAAAAAGGGCTCTTTTCCTTACGCCTTTTTCGCCAGCTCTGTCTTGAGCGCTTCCACACAGTCACGCACGGTTTTCACGGAATCGTTCTCAAAGATTTCGTCGGGGAACTCCACGTCGAACTGGTCCTGGATGTTCAGGATGACCTGATACAGGTCCAGGGAGTCCACTCCCAGGTCCTCGCTCAGATTGGTGTCCAGAGTGATGTCCTCCTCCTTCAGATGCAGCTCCTCCATGATGATTTCTCTTACCTTTTCAAATTCCATTGCAGTTGTCTCCTTTTTTATTATTTGCCTGCATGCAGGTTGTACTAAACAGTTTTATTTTTCCATAGCACATTTACTGAGCTGAGTCGATGTTCAGGGCAGCCTGTATCTTTTCGTTGATGCGCTGTTCGGTGAAGCCGACGCACTGTAAAATGGAGTTCTTCACCTCGGTCACGCTGGCGCTGCCGTGGGTCTTGACCACCAGGCCCTTCAGGCCAAGCATGGGAGCGCCGCCGTACTGATCCAGATCAAATTTCTTCAGGGTCTCCTTCAGGGCCGGCTTTACTAACAGTGCGCCGATCTTGCTGCGCGTGGTGGATACCATTCCCTCCTTCACCTCTTTGATCAGCGTACCGCCGACGCCCTCGTACATTTTTAAAATGACGTTGCCCACAAAGGCCTCGCAGACAATCACGTCCGCGCCGCCCGCGGGAATATCTCTGGCCTCCACGCTGCCGATGAAATTGATATCCTTACATTCCTTTAACAGGGGAAAGGTCTCCTTCACTAAAGCGTTACCCTTCTCCTCCTCCGCGCCGATATTCACAATGCCAACTCTCGGGTTTTTGATCCCCATGGTATTCTCCATATAGATGGAGCCCATTCTGGCGAACTGTACCAGATGCGCGGGACGGGCGTCCACATTGGCGCCGCAGTCGATGAGCAGGGACACTCCCTTCGAAGTGGGAATAAACGGGGCTAAGGGGGCGCGGTCTACGCCGGGGAGCCTTCCCACCAAAAGCTGGGCCCCCACCAGATTGGCTCCGGTGCTGCCCGCGGACACGTAGGCGTCGCACTGTCCGCTCTTGACCATCTTCATGGCCACCACAATGGAGGAATCCTTCTTCTTGCGGATGGCGTTGGCCGGCGGCTCCGCCATCTCAATCACTTCTGAGGCGTGGACGATTTCCAGCCGGTCCGCCGGATAGCTGTATTTGGACAGCTCACTTTTGACGGCGTCCTCCTTTCCCACCAGAAATACCTTGATTTTGTCGGAGGCCTTCAGCGCCTCCACCGCGGCTTCCACGATCACGCCGGGCGCCTCATCGCCTCCCATGGCGTCCACAGCCACTTTTACCAGTTCTGCCATTTTCTCTTCTCTCCCAAACTCTGTACACAGTCCGTTGCCAAAAGCCCCGGCACGCCGGGCTCCGCCGCAAAACACTACTCTTCACTATACTAAACGCCATTTGAAAAATCAAGTCCCTTTTAGAATCCGCCGAACAATCTACGCTTTCGCCAAGAGAACACATGTTTCCACATGCTCCGCCGTCTGCGGGAACATGTCCACAGCGCAGGCTCTGCGGGCCCGGTATCCCTTATGGGTCAGATACTCCAGATCTCTGGCCAGGGTCTGGGGATTACAGGAAATATAAATAACCTTCCCGGGTGAAAGCGCCGCCACGGAAGCCAGGAAGGCTTCATCGCTGCCCGCCCGGGGCGGGTCCAGAATCACCGCGTCCACCTTCGCGTTCTGCTCCGCCATCTGTGTCAGAAATATACCGGCGTCATTTTCATAGAAGGAAATATTGCGCACATCATTTCGTCTGGCATTGACCCTGGCGTCGCGCACCGCGTCCCTATTCAGCTCCACACCGATCACCTCTTTGACGTGATCCGCGGCCGCGATGCCGATGGTGCCAATTCTGCAGTAGGCGTCCACAATGCGCTCATTTCCGTGAAAATCGGCGTACTCCAGCGCCTTATTGTAAAGCTTCTGCGCCTGGACGGGGTTGACCTGATAAAAGGACCGGGGAGATATGCGGAAAATTTTGCCGCAAAGGGTATCCTCAATATATCCCTTTCCGTAAATGACCTGCTCCTTTTCCCCCAGAATCATGCTGGTGCGCCTGTCATTGACGTTGACCGCCACCGTGGTAATCTCGGGATGCTCCTGCAGCAGAGCCTTCAGAAAATGATTTTTGCCGGGCAGAATCAGAGAGGACATCACCAGCACAACCATATACTGGCCGCTGTTTTTGCCGCATCGGACGAGCACATGGCGCAGCAGTCCATAGCCCGTATCCTCGTCATAGATTTTAATCTTAAAGCTTTTGCAAAGGTCGCGGATGGTGCGGATGATGGCCTGAGCCTTCTCATCCTCAATCAAACATTTTTCCACCGATACGATCCGATGGGAATTTTTCTCATAGGTTCCCGCGATCACATTTCCCCGCCGGTCCCTGCCGAAAACGGCGTGGACCTTATTGCGGTAAAAATAAGGCTCCTCCATGGGCAGGATGCCCTCCAGGTCGCAGTAGGGCTTCAGCAATCCGGCCACCAGCTTTCTCTTGTCCTTCAGCTGCTTCTGATAAGGAACGTCCAGACAGTCGCAGCCGCCGCATTTGCCAATGACCGGACAGGCAAAAGTACTTTTCACCTCCGGATTGCTCTGAAGGCTTTCCCCATTCCGGCTGACGGGAACTGTTCTTCTGTTCCCGGATACCTTTTTTTCATTCATAATAAATTACCATGTCGTGTTTTCTATGATTTATCCTTTAATAATTCCAGCAAAAACTCCCACACTCTCTTTGTGGAGGAAATGGAAAGCTTTTCGTTGACTGAGTGAATATCCAGCATATCGGGGCCTATGGAAACGCAGTCCAGCTCCGGGCATTTGCCCAGGAACAGGCCGCACTCCAGACCCGCGTGAATCGCCGCGATCCGCGGCTTCTCCCCGTACATTTTTTCATAAACCCTGGTCATCTTCTCCCTGAGAGGGCTGTGCACCCTGTAGGCCCAGCCCGGATAGTCGCTGCCGGCCTCCGCCTTCACGCCCGCCAGCGCAAAAATCGCCATTACTCTGTCCGCCAGCGCGTTCTTGGCGCTCTCCAGGCTGCTCCTGAGGGAATACTGTATCGTAATGACGGAGGTGT
Source organism: Lachnospiraceae bacterium (assembly GCA_021203305.1). Lineage (GTDB taxonomy): Bacteria > Bacillota > Clostridia > Lachnospirales > Lachnospiraceae > RGIG6307. The sequence goes on along the minus strand of JAJQBK010000007.1, from coordinate 40,208 downwards.
CGGAGGAAATCACGCCCAGATTCAGGCTGGTCTCCACCATACCGGGAACCGAAGGGCTCATGGCCTGCACACCGGTTGGCAGGGCAGTCAGGAGGCGCAGGAACCGAGCGGAAGCTTCCGGGCTGTCCGCCAGATAAACACCATTCGCCCCTGACTCCTCTTTCGCCGGGCGGCCATCATCACAAAGCTCCATTCTCCCGGCTTTTAAAGTGTCCGGAGCTTCCTGACTTTCCTCAGTAAATACCTGTACCCGCAGACCCGGATCACGAACCTCATACTCCTGTTTCAGCTCCGCCTCAACTCTCGCCGCCGCCTGACGCGCTCTGTCAGGCTCTCCGCACACAATCTCCGCCTCAGCCCGGGAGGGTATCACGTTTTCCGCCGTTCCGCCGAAAATACTGATGAGAGATAACTCCGTCTCCCCGGCGATCCCCGCCAGCACTCTGCCCAGCAGCAAAATCGCGTTCCCGCGTTCCTTGTGAATTTCAGCGCCGCTGTGTCCTCCCTGCAGGCCGTCCACCAGGACCGTCATCCGACAGCCCTTTTGCTCAGTCAGAGAGCGGTCCACGCGGGCGCTTACCCGCTTTCCTCCCGCGCAGCCGGCCAGAAAGACGCCCTCATCCTCCGAATCAATATTGAGGAAACGTCTGCCCTGAATGTCGCTCATATCCAGAGCGGCCGCGCCAAACATGCCGGTCTCCTCATCCACGGTAACGATCAGCTCCAGGGCCGGATGAGAAATACTGTCATCGTCCATAATCGCCAGGCCGTATGCCACCGCGATACCGTCATCTCCGCCCAGGCTGGTATCTTTCGCGTAGACATAATCGCCGTCAACGGCCACATCCAGCCCGTCCGCGGACATATCCTTGTCGCAGTCCGCGGTCTTCACGGCCACCATATCCATATGTCCCTGGATAATCAACCCGGGCATCTGCTCATAGCCCGTAGAAGCCTGCTTTCTCATCACCACATTGCCCAGCCCGTCCGTGCGGTACCAGAGCCCCCGGTCAGCGGCAAATTTCTGCAGATAAGCAGAGATCCGCGCGGTATTGCCGGAGCCATGGGGAATGCCGCATATCTCCTCAAAAAAATGAAAAACCGCCTTCGGCTCCAGATTTTCCCATACTCCCATGGATGAACCTCCCATTCTGAATAATGATCCCTCGATCGCGCAGGGGAATCCGCTTACGCAGCCCGCAATCAGCGCGATAAAATACGGCATAAAGTCGTTTCCTGTATTTATAAATCAGGAAACGGTATGCGCGGGCGTCCGTACCCAAAAGCATACCGTTTCCTGATTTCCATTTGAAATTTAAGCCAGCTTTTCTTTGGCGATCTGTGTCAGAGCGGTAAAGCCCTCCGGATCGTTCACAGCCATCTCCGCCAGCATCTTTCTGTTGATATCAATCTCCGCCAGCTTCAGGCCGTGCATAAACTTGCTGTAAGAAAGGTCGTTCAGCCTCGCGGCGGCGTTGATACGAGCGATCCACAGCTGTCTGAACTCGCGCTTTCTCTGCTTGCGGCCCGCGTAGGAGCTGGCCAGCGCTCTCATCACAGACTGCTTCGCGACCCTGTACTGCTTGCTCCTTGCGCCTCTGTAGCCCTTCGCAAGCTTTAATACTCTGTTATGTTTCTTTTTGGCGTTCATTCCGCCCTTAATTCTTGCCATTTCCTAGTCCTCCTCTACCGAATTATAAATAAGGCAAAACCTTCTTCATATTCTTAACATTTGTCTGATCCGTGATCGCAGCCTTTCTCAGATTGCGCTTTCTCTTGGTAGATTTCTTGGTTAAGATATGGCTCTTATAAGCTTTCGCTCTCTTTAACTTCCCTGTTCCCGTCGCTTTAAACCTCTTCGCGGCGGCTCTCTTTGTCTTTAATTTCGGCATATTGAGTTCCTCCTGTTGTCATTTTTTGGCGCTGTTTTTGGATTTCGGCGCTAAGAACATTGTCATGCTTCTGCCTTCCACTTTCGGCGGCTTTTCCACATTGGCTATCTCTGCAAGGCTTGCGGCAAAGTCATCCAGAATGTATTTGCTCTGGGCCATGCGCGAAATTTCACGGCCCCGGAAGCGCAAAGTGACCTTCACCTTGTCGCCCTTGGCCAGGAATTTGGCCGCGGCCCCGGTTTTGGTGTTCAGGTCGTTGGTGTCAATATTGGGAGACAGCCGAATCTCCTTGACCTCCGTTACCTTTTGCTTTTTCCTCGCTTCCTTCTCGCGGCGGGCCTGCTCGTATTTATACTTACTGTAATCTACGATTCTGCACACAGGCGGCTTGGCGTTGGGCACGATCTTTACCAGATCCAGGCCCGCTTCCTCCGCAAGCCTTTGCGCGTCTTTCGAGGACATAATCCCAAGCTGTTCGCCGTTTTCACCGATCAGACGAATTTCCCTGTCACGGATCTGCTCATTGATCTGACATTCGTTATTGTTGCTAATAGCCTTTCCCTCCTCAATCTCCTGCAGCGGTTCCATGCCGCCGCCAGTTCCTGAAAGCCGACGGAGTAATCTCAGGCCGTTCGTGCCAAAGGGGCCGCCTGACTGCTGCCAAAGCTTTCATGGCAAAAAAATAGCAGATAGCAAGACAAACTATCCACCAGATAATTCACAGAATCCGAGTATGGCCTGTGAAGAACTATAAACACCTGAAGCGCGCTTGCCGCAGGGTGAGAGTGGATACTCTGCTTGATGTTCTCGTGTGACTTTCTCACACACAAAGGCATTCTACAACAATCTTTCCTCTGTGTCAATCAGTTTTTTCTGATTTCAGCCGGTTTTTTCTGAATTTCAGCCAAAAAACAGCTTTTTTGATTTCAGCCAAAAAGTGATGCTATTCACAGCCGGACGCATTTGCCCATATGAGGCACCCGAAGGGCGTCTCGTACACCTTAAGCCTTCCTGTGAAGGAGAGGAAAGCGGCTGTGAATAGCAGCAAAAATTCTACACAAAACGGCTCCTTAGAAATTGCCGCAGGATAAGGAACTGTCTCGACGGTTCCCAGGCACATGATTTTGCGGCAGCTCCTTACGGCTGCCTCTCCGTAAACGTGGCGCAGAGCGTATCCCCGCAGGTGTCCGCGTGATCTCCCCGGATACTGATCTGTTCCGCAACACATTTATAATCCCTGTTATAAAGGCACCTCACCGCTTCGCAGTCTACATGAATAATCTCTTTCGGGCTCTCCATCATATTCGCGTAGAAATCACCCCTGCGGTCCGCGAAGCTCTCGCAGCAAGTGTCCGACTCCTCTTTGGCGTCCCGACCTCCTACCATGATATCGCCCTTACAGCAGCAGTGCTCCTGATTATAAATACAATTGCTGACTCCACATCCTAATTTTGCCATAATTACCTCCCTGACTGTATTACGTCAGGGATAGTATGTGTGAAGATACCGCCGCTATGCATGGAAAAAATAACCATTTATGATGCGTTCCGGCCGCAGCATTTTTTATACTTTTTGCCGCTGCCGCAGGGGCAGGGATCGTTGGGATAAATTTTGGCCGGCTTGACCACCGTAGTGGAGGATTTCTGCTCCCGGTAAAGAGCCTTCCTCGTCTCCTCGTCAAAAATATCCTCCCAGGCTTCCAGCCCATAGAGCCAGTCCGCTTCCGCCGCGACCATGTTTTTGTAAAGAAGCGCCGTGTCATAGTCCAGGCTGACAACCGTGTCCTCATCCATTGTCTCAATCGGATTGGGCACTTTTAAAGAATCATTGATTCCGTCCAGGAAACCGGTCATGATCTGGATATCCACTCCAAAGCGTTCCGCGAGCTGCGCCACAGAGCCGCTCACCGACTCATCGGGCTTTTTCAGAATTTCCGCGTATATATTTTTTTCCTTCTCAAAATAATCCTTCCAGTGCTGTTGGTACACCGCCTGGCTCTCATTCTCATTGTAGGCGGTCTTCCTCCATTTTTCCAGTAATGTCATTTCTTTTTCCTCCTCCATGTATTTCACAGCCGCGGTCCGCGCGCAGGAGCTCAGTTTTTTATGGCGTCGAGCTAAGGCGAGGCTTTTATGGCCTGCGATTCGCGTACCAGACGGTACAGGATGCGTAAGCTATTTCGTGGCAGTTCCTTAGGAACTATTAAAGAATCAATCCTTACATCGCCCCGGAAACCCCCGCAAAATAAAAGCCGCATGACTTGCACACGGCTTTTATTATTATTCTGCTGTCTCCGCTGCTTCATTATTCTCATTGTCAGAAGCTTCGCTGCCGAGCATCGCCAGCACCTCTTCCACGCTCTTCCCGCTGGCGGCGAACGCGTCCAGAAGCTTCTTCTGGTCCTCCGCTTCCTTTGCGGTCTGCAGCTCCTTCAGTTCATTCTTCTTGTCCTTCAGCTGCTCCTTGAGGGCTTCCATCTCAGCCGTCACAGCGGCAATTCTTTCCTCAACTGTCTGAGGCTGTACTTTTTTTCTTCCACGAGGCATAGGTCAAAGGCTCCTTTTCATTTTATAATAAGCGACTTTACGCTGCTTTTATGTCAGTATACCCTGACGACCGGCATATTGCAAGGAAAAATTTTGTCTTTCTTTATCACCGATCACAGTATTGCGCGCGCAGAGGGAAAGCGGCTGTGAGCATTAGCCTACCTTTCATTCCCCACGAAAAACAACGCTATCACTCCCGGTCCGGTGTGCGCGCCGATGACAGGCCCGATGTCCGTGACCATTTTGACCTCAGCGCCGCACAGCTCCTTTAAGCTTCTGGTCAGCATATCCACCGTATCCTGGCAGTCGGAGTTGCAGATATAAATCGGGTATTTTCCCAGGTCAATGGCAGTCTCCTTCAGCCTTCTGGCGAGGCCGTCGATGGCATTCTTTTTGCCGCGGACATTTCTGACGCCCACCAGATGCCCCTCGTTGTCCACATGCATTAACGGCTTGATATTCAGCGTATCGCCAATCCAGGCCGTGGTGGGGCTGACCCGGCCTCCCTTCTTTAAATACTCCAGGGTGTCCGCGGTGAACCAGTGGCAGATTTTCAGCTTCATGCTCTCCGCGTATTCGGCGGCCTCCTCGATGGAAGCGCCCTCTTCCTTGCGGCATTTCACAAGATAAACCAAAAGTCCCTGCCCTGTGGAGGCCGACAGCGTATCCACCGTCAGAATCTTCCGCTCCGGATACTCCTCCACAAGCTCCCCGGCCGCCATCTTCCCGGCGCTGTAGGTGGAGCTTAACCCTGTAGAAAAGCCCAGATAAAGTACGTCATTTCCCTTCTCCAGCTCCCTGCGGAAACGCTCCCGGAAGGTTTCCGTGTTGACTGCCGCGGTTTTGACAGTCTTACCCTGCCTCATAAACCCGTAAAATTCCTTTGCGGAAAGCGCGTCATTGTCATATTCCACAGTCTCCCCGACGAAATGAAAGGTCAGGTTGACGCTCTTCACTCCCCATTCCTTTAAAACCTCCGCCGGTGTATCGCAGGCTGAATCAGTATAAATCACATAATTATTCATGATATCCTCCTCTAAATCTAAGTTTTCATCACAAGATATCTGAAACCTGATATTCCAGAGCAAAAAACGACTTCTTTCTGTAAATATATATAATACAATATAAAAAAGATGTCAACTTTTTTGTCGAAAGCAGGCTCTCCTACCCTTCCCTGATCCCTGAAATATCCGGCCCGGCCACCATCGAATAATTCGTATAATACACCACAAAGCCAGGCTTTGCCCCGTTGGGCTTCTTCACATGCTTCTTCTGAATATAGTCGATCTCCACCTTGTCCTGATCCCTGTTTTTGCTGTAATAAGCCGCCAGCCTGGCCGCCTCCTCAAAGGTTGCGTCAGGAAGCTCCGTCTTCCCGCCTGTCTTTACCAGCACATGGGAGCCGGGACAGTTTTTGGCGTGGAACCACCAGTCGTTACCCTGCCCCTCCTTAAAGGTCAGCTGGTCATTCTGAAGATTATTTTTTCCTACATATATATCATAGCCGTCGCTGCTGACGTAATGCCAGGGGCGGCTGACCGTCTTTGGCCGCTTTTTGCCCCGCTCCGGATTCTTCCGGATATGGCCGGTCATAAGCAGCTCCTCCCTGATCTGCATCAGATCCGCCTCGCACTGAGCCATATCCAGGGCATTGGACACGCTTTGCAGATAATCGATTTCCGCCTTTCCCTGGGCAGTCTGCTCCGTCAAGGCCTCGTATGTCCTCTTCATTCTGGCGTATTTTTCAAAATATTTCTTCGCGTTGTCCATCACCGGAATGTCCGGGTCAAGAGGAATGGTGACCTCCTCATTTGTATAATAATTCAATGCCCGGAAGCTTTTGCTGCCCTCAGGGACCGAATAACCGTAGGCGGTAATCAGTTCGCCGTAGACACGGTATTTCTCCCGCTTTTCGGTGTCCCTCATCTGCGCCGTCTGCAGATCATATTTTTTGACATTGCGCTCCAGGGCGGTCTGTACAACGCGCCGAAGGTCCGCGGAGCGCTGCCTGATTCTGTCCGCCGCGTTCTTTTCCCCGTAATAAGCCAGCAGAAGCTCTGATATACTGTCATACCCTTTCTGCGTCTGTTCAGGGTAAAGGGTGCAGGGAAATACAAAATATTCCTTCGGAACCCCGGCCTGATAGACGATCACCGGAGAAAACTGCCCTTTCTTTATCCAGTCAATCATCCGCTGAAAGCACCTCGACAGTTCTTCCGTCTGCCCCTCCGACAGCGCGTTGGCGGGAAAGTCAGCGTCAATCCCGGCCTGGCAGCACAGCTCTTGGGCCATAATGGGACTGATACCCGTAAAACCGGTATAAACCGCCTTATACAAAGGCACCGGCTTTGTTTCCAGAAGCGCCCCCATTCCGGCGGCGTCAAAGGTCAGCGGATCCGCCTTTTCCTGCGTTACGGGAATGAAATAATCCCGGCCCGGCAGAACCTCCCGGACGGAGCTGACCATATTGGAAATATGCTTGATGCTGTCAATGATGGTATTGTCATCCTTTAAGAAAATAATATTGCTGTACTTTCCCATCAGCTCGATGACCAGCGTTTTGAGGCACAGATCCCCCAGTTCATCCAGATGCTCGATCTGAATGTGAATAACGCGCTCCAGCCCCGGCTGGGTGATGGATAAAATCCGCCCGTTCTGAATGTGCTTGCGCAGCAGCATACAGAAATTGGGGGCTGTAGCCGGACCGGGCTTATTCTCCTGAGTCAGGCAGGCCAGAGGCAGGGACGCGTTCACCGAAAGCATCAGCCGGTACTGGCCCTGAAAGGTTTTGATTGTCAACAGCAGCTCGTCTGTCTCCGGCTGCGCTATTTTGCTTATCTTTCCGCCCGACAGGGTATCGTTCAGCTCCCGGGTCAGGCAGGAAATGGTGATTCCGTCAAATGCCATGGTTATTAATTTCCTCACTTTCGCTCATTATAGTATAAAATCAAAAAAAAGACAACCGGGAGGAAAGCTGTGATTTTCCTTTTAAATCCGGGCTGAAACCGCTAAATTTTCCTTCCTGAAATAAATCCCGCATTCAAATTACCACGTAACCGGGTATATTCTTTACTGGTATCGTTCAGATACAAAATTTACTACATTTGAGGGAGGTTTTCGTATGAAAACATCAAAGGAAGAACTGGTGATTCGTGAAATCATCGGTCCAGGACGTGGAGACACTGTCGTTTTCGTCTGCGCCATCGAGGTGGCGGAGCAGCTCCTGTTCCGTGAGAACAGGTACCATTATATGGGCGACATCCGGGTGACCCGGGAGATTTACGAGGTCGTGGCCGAAAGGCTTGGCCGGAAAGTAAAGTCAACGGCAAGACAGATACAGCGGATGAGCGAACGTTGCTGGAACAGCATGGACGAGGAGCAGAAGCTGAGGTACATAGGGAAGCGTGAGCTTGCGGAGGTCACGCCCACCGCCCGCGATATGATCTTTTACCTCGCGTTCTACTGCTATTACGGCATACCCTATTATCAGGTTCTGAAAAAGGAAATTGGCAGATAAGGGAAATGACTGTCAAAATGTGATTGCGGCAGGGTTATGACTGTCGCCATAGTCATAAAGGGAATGGCAAGATAATCTGTCGATTACTATTTGACAAAATTTGGAACTCATGATAGAGTATAAGCAACTCAATTGATGAGTCACACCAAAGAAAAGGGCTTTGATCCGCTTTTACGAAAGATAAAAGAGAGATGGAAGCCCTTTTTATATTGCAAATATTCGCACATTGAAAACAGTGGATTTAATAAAGGAGCTGACAGGGTGTAAAAACCTCGTTTCTGAGACCTTGACAGAAAGGGGGCTTTTCCTATGAGTACGTATGAAGAATTTATGATTATCATTGCTGTTGCAGGATTAATTGTAACCATACTGAATTACATTCAGAAGAAATAGCACCTCCGCTCAGTGAGGTGCTATTGTAACTAAAAACATCTTCGCCAGAAACGGATAGGTAACAGCTATCGTGTTGGCTCCCTTGTTAAATCCATTATAATCAGCTTCTCCTGATTTTGCAAGTATAAAATTATATTTTTTTCAATTTTTTATGTGATATTTTACGCTTTGTAATAGTATTATTCTCCTTGTCTGATGCTTTCTTCCCTTACTCCTCCTTCAGCCCCATCCTTCTCAGCAGTGGAATCAGCATGTATCCCCTGGGAATATTATACAGCGTCTGCTCCGTCATCCCGCCGGTCACCACCAGCAGCACCACGTACACAATGACCGCGAACACCACCGACAGCGCCAGGCAGACCACGTTGGACGGCAGGAGAAAATAAATTCCATGGTACACCACCCAGGCCGCCGCCCCCATCGCCAGAGCCGAAAGCCCCGGCTTCGCGTATACATGTACAAAGTCAATCCGGCAGTCCAGAGCTTTTTTCACATCCAGCTGATTGAGCAGGCTCATCAGGCCCGCGTAGAAGAAATAGGCAATGGGCAGGGTATAAATTCCCAGGTCTGTGGCAAACATCAGGGCCACCACCAGAATGGTCTGGGCAATCAGCGCGATTCCGGCGTTTTTGACCGGCTTATTGACCATGCCGATGCCCTGTAAAATTCCGTTGGATACAGTGGACAGAGCGTAAAAGCAGGTGGAAAAGCACATCATCCGCAGCAAAATCACCGCCATCGCCAGATCCGCCTCCGTGGAAAAGCTGAACAGCAAAGTCAGAATCGGCTCCGCCAGCACGAACAGCCCAACCGCCGACGGAATGGAGATCAGCATGGTAGTCTGCACCGCCACCTGCACCTGGCCGCCGGCTGTCGTCTTTCCATCCCGCACATAGGAGGCGGAAATCACGGGGATCAGCGCCGCGCTCATGGCGGAGGCCACCGCGATGGGCACATCGGACAGAAGCACCGCCTTTCCGGAATAAATGCCGAAGACAGAATACGCCTCCTCCTCCGCTATCTCCTTCACGTTGATGGCGATCTCCGTAAACAGCCTGTTATTTAAGGTAATATTGAAATTATAAATAAAGGTGCTGAGAATGATGGGAGTCACCACGAAAAGCAGGCTCTTAAAGATTTCCCCCGCCGGATCCTCAAAATGGCCGGTATCCCTCTGAATCCTTCTGCTGATGCGCTTCCGGTTCATCAGATAGGCCCAGAGCATGAACAGCAGCGCCGTCACCACTCCCGCGCCGGTGCCGATGGCGCTTCCCATGGCGCCGTACTCCGGCTCAGCGTATATTTTCATAAAATAACCGGCCGCCGCGATGCTGACTGCCGCGTTTAAAATCTGTTCAAAAATCTGCGAGATGCTGGTCGGCGCCATATTTTTGTGGGCCTGAAAATATCCCCGCAGCACTCCTAAAAATCCATAGATAAATACGGTAGGCGCGAACACCCGAAGCACCAGGGATGCCCTGCCGTTGACCAGCACGCCCGCCCCGAAAAATAAGACCATAGCGGCGATCAGGCCGATGGCGCCCACATAAATCAGGGCACAATAAAAAATCCGCTGGGCGTTTTTGTACTGACGCTGCTCCAGCTTCCCGGCCATCAGCTTGGAAATGGCCGAGGGAATGCTGTAGGAGGACAATAAAAGCACGATCGTATACACATTATACGCCGTGGAATAATAGCCGTTGCCCTCATCCGTCAGGATATTTGCCAGCGGAACCCGATAAAGCAAGCCGATCAGGCGGCTGATGATACCAGCCGCCGCCAGAATACCGGCCTGCTTTACAAATTCTGCGTTATTTGATTGCTTCTGTGTGCCTGTTGTATTTTTTGCCATCTTATCCGATCAGCCAGTCGTACATCTCCTGATATTTTGCCGCGGAAACCTTCCATGAGAAATCAGCCGCCATCGCCCGGTCAACCATCAGATTCCACTCCCGCCTTGTGTCATAATATACATGCTCCGCGTAACGGATGGTATTCAGCATCTCGTCCGCGTTATAATTGCGGAAGCTGAAGCCTGTGCCGGTGTGCGCGTTCTCATCATAGGGCTGCACCGTATCCTTCAGGCCGCCGGTCTCACGCACGATGGGCAAGGTGCCGTAGCGAAGCGCCATCAGCTGGCTTAAGCCGCAGGGCTCAAACAGGGAGGGCATCAGAAACGCGTCAGCGCCGGCGTAGATCTTGTGGGACAACGGCTCGGAATAGTAAATATTGGCGGAAACCTTGCCGTGATATTTCCAGTCGAAATGGCGGAACATATTCTCATACTGCACCTCACCGGTGCCCAGCACCACCAGCTGGATATTGTCCTGGCAGAGACGATCCATGACATAGGCGATCAGATCCACTCCCTTCTGGTCTGTCAGGCGGGATACAATACCGATCATCATAACGTCCTTATCCACGTTCATGCCAAGCTCTTCCTGAAGGGCCAGCTTATTCTTCACCTTCTCCTTGCGGAAGTTCTTCGGCGTGTAATTCTGATAGATCAGCGGATTGGTCTCCGGGTTAAAGTCCGTATAGTCAATGCCGTTCACAATGCCCCGCAGATCATTGCTGCGGGCCTGCAGCAGGCCGTTTAAGCCCTCGCCGTAGAAATCGGTCTTGATCTCCTCCGCGTAGGTATTGGAAACCGTGGTCACCGCGTCCGCATAGACAATACCGCCCTTTAACAGGTTGGCGTCCTTGTAGGCCTCCAGCTTGTCCGAGGTAAAGAAGGAATCCGGAAGGCCTGTGATGCTCTTCACCTCCGGGATGCTCCGCTTCCCCTGGAATTTCAGGTTATGTATGGTCATAACCGTCTTGATATTCCAGAAGAAATCATTGCCCTGGAAGCGCTCCTTCAGATACACCGGAATCAGCCCCGTCTGCCAGTCATGGCAGTGAATCAGATCCGGCTTAAAGCCGATCAGGGGCAATGCCGCTAAAACCGCCTTGCTGAAGAAAGCGAATCTCTCAATCTCAAACAGGCCGTCGTCGCCGTAGGGCTTGGGGCCGCTGAAATAGTATTCGTTGTCGATAAAGTAATACTTGATCCCGTCCACTTCCGCCTGCAGGACGCCCACATAGACATTTTTCCAGTTATAGTCCATGTAAAAGTTGGTCAGGAAGGTCATCTTCTCCTTCACCGCGTCCTTCATGCAGCTGTACTTCGGCAGAAAGACTCTCACGTCATAGGCTTCCTTGTCCAGGCTCTTGGGCAGGGAGCCCACCACGTCCGCCAGGCCTCCTGTCTTGATAAAGGGCACGCCCTCCGACGCCGCGAATAAAATATTTTTCATGTGCTGTAATCCTCCATAAGAATTTCTCTTCCGAATCAGCATAACACAAAATTCATCATTTTGAAAGCGAAACTATTCTTTTTTTGCGTTTTACAGGCGAATAATCTCCATTTTCAGGATTTTTTGCCTATCTTCCTTTGTTCTGCAGACGGATTCTGTCAGAAATCAGGGCGATGAATTCAGAATTTGTAGGTTTTCCCTTGCCCGTATTAATGGTATAGCCGAAAAGCCCGTCCAGAGTCTCCATCTTGCCCCGGCTCCAGGCCACCTCGATGGCGTGGCGGATGGCCCGCTCCACCCGGCTGGAGGTGGTGTCAAACCGTTTGGCGATAGTCGGGTACAGAATCTTGGTGATGGAGCTGAGCATGTTATTGTCCTCCACGCTCATGATGATGGCCTCCCGCAGATACTGGTAGCCCTTAATGTGGGCGGGAACCCCGATCTCATGAATGATGTCCGTCACTGCCTTTTCCAGGTCAAAGCTCTGGACAGGCTCCTGGGGCTTTTTGGGAACAGCGGCTGTCTGCGCCATACCCTCCTGCCCGATTTTCAGACTCCCCGGCACTGTGATCATAATCTGGAATTCACGCTTGGTCTGTATCAGATCATCAAGTATTTTGTAGACATTTTCATTATCCTTGGTTGAGGTAAGCTGTAGCTGTTCCATGTCTCTCCTCCTGTTTTCCCCTCGCTTGTCCAAATTCTAAATCCGATTGACATAAAATACAACAAAAAGCAATCCAAAGGTTTTGGCACAAATCGACCTGTAAAAAAAGGCTGTTTACAGCAAAAAGGTCGCGCAGAAATCGCGAAACAGTTTATATATTTCCCCGCTCGACTGTGCAAGGACTTGACCTCGCAGGTTTTTATCTCATATTATACAGCTTCTCATAGATTCCGCCCCTGGCCAGAAGCTCCTCGTGCGTACCCTCTTCGGCAATTCCATCCTCCGTCAGCACCAGAATTCTCTGTGCGTTGCGGATGGTGGACAGTCTGTGGGCGATGACTAACGTTGTCCGGTTCTGAGCCAGCTTTTCCAGGGATTCCTGCACCACTCTCTCGCTCTCGTTGTCCAAGGAAGAAGTGGTCTCGTCAAAGATCAGGATGGGCGGATTTTTGAGGAAAACCCGGGCAATGGAAAGGCGCTGCTTCTGGCCTCCGGAGAGCTTGATGCCCCGCTGGCCGATATCCGTCTCATAGCCGCCCGGCAAACTCATGATGAACTCGTGGGCGTTAGCGCTTCTGGCCGCGGCGATGACCTCCTCTCTGGAGGCGTCTGGCCTGCCGTAGAGGATATTCTCATAGACTGTTCCGGCAAATAAGTACACATCCTGCTGGACTATGCCGATCTGTCTGCGCAGGCTTTTCAGGGTCATCCCGCGGATATCCATGCCGTCGATGGATATGCTGCCCTCCTCGATGTCATAAAAGCGCGGAATCAGCGAGCAAAGGGTAGTCTTTCCGGCGCCGGAGGAGCCCACCAGAGCCACATAGCTTCCCGCGGGAATCTCCAGGCTTACATGCTTTAAGACCTGCGGCGCGTGATCATTGTAGGCAAAGGAAACCCGGTCAAAGGAAATATCGCCTTCAAAAGCAGGGGCTTCCACCGCGTCCGGCGCATCCTGAATATCCGGCTCGATGGCCATAATTTCCAGAAAACGCTCATAGCCGCTGTAGCCGCTCTGGAACTGCTCCGTAAAATTGATCAGGGTCTTGATCGGGTCCGTAAAGACACTGATATACAGAAGGAAGGTCAGAAGATCTGTGACGTCCAGATTTCCCCCGGTGATGAGATACGCGCCGACTGCCACCACCAGAATCTGAATCAGCGTGGAAAAGCTGCTCATGCCGCCGTTATAGATTCCCATGAAGAAATAACGCTCCTTCTTGGAATCCAGAAATTCATCATTGCCTCTGGCAAACTTCTCACACTCGATATCCTCATTGGCGAAGGATTTCACCACCCGGATACCGGACAGATTGTCCTCAATCTGGGCGTTGATTTCCGCCAGCCGGGCCCGGTTTTTGCGGGTGGAAATCATCATGTATTTATTGACCACCCAGGCGTAAACGGCCATCACCGGCACCATGACAAAGGCCGCCAGAGACAGCGTTGGGCTGATCGAGGCCAGAATCGCCAGCGCTCCGATGATCTTAATCACGGAAATAACGATATTCTCCGGTCCGTGATGCAGAAGCTCCGTGATGTCAAACAGATCGGAGGTGATCCGGCTCATCAGCTGACCGACCTTTTCATCGTCGTAAAAGGAAAAGGACAGCTTCTGATAATGATCAAAGATTTCCGCCCGCATGTCGTACTCAATCTTTGCGCCCATCACATGGCCGTAATAGGATACGTAATAATTGCAGTAGGCGGACAGAAGCACCAGCGCCAGCATGATAATTCCCAGAAAAAGAAGGTTCGAGAGAGCCTCCTCTCTTTCCATATAAATGACGGTGCCGGTGATCCGGCGGATGATAAGCGGAAGCGCCAGGGCCGCGGCGGACTGCAGCAGGGCGAAAAACATGTCCGCCCAGAAAACGCCCAGGTAGGGTTTATAATATTGTACAAGCTTTTTCAGATTTTCCTTCATGTAAATTTCGTTTTCTCCTCATAAAACCGGGAAGGCCGTTTTTCCTCTCAAAACCGCCTTCCCATCAGCAGACAGCCCGGAATGTTCCCCATCGGGCATGAATAACTCAGTAACCTTACATTAAAACTGCCTTCCCGTAAATACCGCCACCGTTCTGGGCCGCAGGGTATATCCATGGGTGATCCTCTTTTCCTGCGGCTCATGGAAAAAGAAACAGCCGTTTTCATCCCCATAGGTATCGGCGGAGAGATACCATTCCCCCTGCTGTTTTAAATCCGGAAGAGTGATGTACACCTCCTCCCAGTTGGTATTGACAGCCAGGTATACCAGATCATCCTTCCCCTTCCGGGTATCATACCCGGCAAAGCTGACGCAGAAGGTCCTCATGAAATGATCCAGACCCTCGGTCACCCTCGCGTCCGGCGCGTGTACCATCATTCTGGGCATGCCGCACACAGGGTCCGGCAGCCGCTTACGGATCACCACATGCTCCTTTCGATAACTGATCATGAATTTAAAAAACTGAAATAAATCCTGATTCTTCTCCAGAAGGCTCCAGTCCAGCCAGGAAATCTCGTTGTCCTGGCAGTAGCTGTTATTATTGCCAAACTTGGTGTTGCCGAATTCATCCCCGGCCAGGAACATGGGCGTCCCCCGGCTGCACATCAATACCGCCACCGCGTTGCGAATCATCCGGTACCTGAGCTTTAAAACCGCCGGATCGGAGGTCTCCCCCTCCGCCCCACAGTTCCAGCTGTGGTTGTCGTCCGTTCCATCCGTATTGTGCCAGCCGTTATTTTCATTATGCTTGTCATTATAGGTGTAAAGGTCATACAGCGTAAAACCGTCATGGCAGGTGAAAAAATTGACACAGGAATCATAACCCGCGTACCTGTCGTTGTCATACTCAAAGCCGCCGTAGAGGTCGATGGAACCGCAGATGCTCATCATGGCGGTATGCGCCATCCAGTTTTCGCCCTTTAAGTATCCCCGCATGGTGTCCCTGTAGCGGCCGTTCCACTCCGCCCAGCGCTTGCTGGCGGGAAAGCTTCCCACCTGATACATGCCGCCCGCGTCCCAGGCCTCGGCGATCAGCTTCACCCGGCTTAACACCGGATCGTAGGCCAGACTTCTCAGAAGGGGCGGGTTATTCATGGGCGATCCGTCCTCATTTCTGCCCAGGATCGTGGCCAGGTCAAAGCGAAATCCGTCCACCCGGTAATTGATGGTCCAATACCGCAGGCTCTCCGTCACCAGATTCTGCACGATGGGGTGGCTGCAGTTTAAAGTATTGCCGCAGCCGCTGAAATTATAATAATTTCCGTCCGGCGTCAGCATATAATAAATCTGATTATCAAAGCCCTTAAAGGAAAAGAAGGGGCCCCGCTCATTTCCCTCCGCCGTATGATTGAACACCACGTCCAGAATCACTTCAATATCATTTTTGTGAAGCTCCCGGATCAGCTCCTTTAACTCCCTGCCGGCGAAATTCTTCTCATCCACGGAAGCGTACTCCGCGTTGGGCGCAAAAAAGCTGACCGTATTGTACCCCCAGCACTCCAGCAGCTGCTTTCCGTCCACCTCTCTGGCGTTCATGCACTCGTCAAACTCAAAGACGGGCATCAGCTCCACCGCGTTGATCCCCAACTCCTTCAGATAGGGAATCTTTTCCTGAATGCCGGCGAAGGTGCCCCTGTGGCGGACGCCGGAATTCTCATTCTGGGTAAAGCTTCTGACATGCATCTCATAAATGATCAGGTCGCTCATGGACCTGGCCGACTGCCGCTCGCTGCGCCAGTCAAAGGTGTCCGGCACCACCCTGGCGTGATAATGGGATGGCTTCTGCCCCCAGGTGCCCTGGCAGGCCACGGATTTGGCGTAGGGGTCAAGCAGAACCGCGTTTTTATTGAAAATATGTCCTTTCTCCGGCTCATAAGGCCCATCGATACGGTAGGCATACTCAAATTCAGAAATATCCAGGCCGTACACCATCATGGAATATACATCCCCGATCTGAAATTCCTCCGGGAAGGGCAGCACCGCGTAGGGCTCCTCCTCCCCATTGTGGAAAAGCAAAAGCTCGCAGGAGGTTCCGAAGTGCGTGTGAATCGTAAAATTGACGCCAAACGTCATAGGCGTCGCGCCGTTCCACTCAAAAATTCCCTGGTGAACATAATACTCCCCGATCTTCTTGGTGGGAACCATATTCTTCACCCGCACCGCCGCCACATCTTTGACCTCTATCATATCGCTTCCCGCCTTTCATGCATCATCTTTATCGTGAAAAACAAATATCGTGTTTTAGCCCAAATACTTTTTCAGTATACCCCATCTTTTTCCATAAGTCACGAAATTTTTAGTAAATTCCCATTCCCCCCAGGGGTTTCTCACATTAGTGCCGGACTCTGCCGAACAGAGCCGGGAAATGAAATATCTGTTTCGCGATTTCTGTGCTGCCTACTGCTCCAGCATCGTCGTCAGAAAAATCCCGTACCCCTTCTGCGGCGAATTCACAAACACATGGGTCACCGCCCCGATCACCTTATCCCCCTGGATAATCGGACTTCCGCTCAGCCCCTGCACAATCCCTCCCGTGATTTCTAAAAGCTCCGGATCCGTGACCGTGATTTCCAGCGCCTTATTCTGATCGGAGGAATCTGTATGGACCGCCGTAATCTCCACATCATAATACTTTCTCTCGCCATCCACCGTGCAGATCATCTGCGCATACCCGGTCTCCACCTCCTCAGGATAGCCCACGGCCACAGACTCCCACTGCGACACGCGGGAGCGCAGCGTGGAATTGCAGCTTCCGAAAATGCCGTACTCATTGTTCCGGTAAATATCGCCCAGAAGCTGATCCGCCCTGTACTCGATCACGCCCGTCAGCTCCCCGGGGGAACTGGCCTCCCCCTTTTTCACCGCCAGAATCTCCGTCTCATACAGGCTGCCCTGCTCCAGGTGGACAATCTCTCCCGTATCGCTGTCATGAATTCCATGTCCCAGCGCGCCAAAGCTCCCAAGCTCGTCCATATATGTCAGAGTGCCGATGCCCTGGGCGTTGTCCCTGATCCAGATGCCAAGCTGATACCCTCCTTCCTCATTCTGTACAGGCGTCACCTTCGCGTCAAAGACCTGCTGGTTTCTGTTGATCGTCAGAATCAGGCTCTCCCCGCCGCTTTCCTCCACAGCCCTCACCACATCCGACTTGCTGTCCACAGTCTCTCCGTTGACCGCCAGAATGTAATCCCCATTCTGCAGCACATACTCCGCGGGGCTCACCGCACCTCCCGCTGTTTCCACTGTATCCACACTCACGATCATGACCCCCTCCGTCTCTATATAAATGCCTATGGGAATACCGCCTGGAATCACATAAGTACGGTCTACTACCTCCAGGGACACCGTTTTGACGCTGAAAATTCCCAGAAGCTTCAGCTCCATCTCATAGTCCGCCAGATTTTCAGCCAGCAGCTGCACTGTCCGGCCCAGGCTGACCACCATGCTGTCCTCTTCGTTTTCCTTCAGCTGAATGGTTCCCGTCAGCGGAAGGTCATAGTCCAGGGTCTGGATTTCCCCGCTGGTCACATGAAGGATATCCGGCACCGCGGCGGAATAATACTGAATGGCGAAGCTGCACAGAGAAGACAGGACCGCGGACAGCCCCAGCAGAGAGATAAATGTTCTTTTGATCCATTGTCCTTTTTTCATAAACCATACCTCAGACACGTTCCGGCGCAGGCCTCATGATATCCTCATGCGGCCGCCGCCCACTAAGAGGCTACTTATTCACAGCCGCTTCCCCCTCATGCGCAATCCCGCCCGCTTCGCGTGCTTTCCCGCCCCTTACAGGGCTAAGATTGCTTATGTGGTGGAAGTGACTGATTCTCAGTCAACCTGAAAAATATAATCAGCCTCTTACAAGCAAACTGCGCTTGACGAGTCTGTTTATATCTTTCAGGTCGGCTGTGAATAGTAACAAAAGAGGCGCACATCTAAGGCCAAAAGCCCCGGATTTGCGCCTCTTATGTAGTATGGTTTATTTCATGGTTCCTATTCGCTGCCAGTGAAAAAAAATAATCAGAGCCGCTGCACCCGCGGTACTGAGAAGGAGCCGCGAATATTTTCATTTAAAAGCTGCTCTTATATTCCGCCGCCTGGCTCAACATATCCCTGGCGTGGGCCGCCGCCGAATCGGTCAGCTTCTCCGCTCCCAGCATCCTTGAGAGCTCCTTTACGGAAGCCTCCCCGTCAAGGGGCTCAATTCCGGAGACCGTACTGCCGTTCTCCACATGCTTGGAAATCAGATAATGAGCGTCCGCCATGGCCGCGATCTGGGGCAGATGGGTGATACAGATGACCTGATGGGTCCGCGCTAGCCGTCCCAGCTTTTCCGCCACCCGCCAGGCGGTGTTGCCGCTGATCCCGGCGTCAATTTCATCAAAAATCAAAGTATCAATCCGGTCCTGATCCGCCAGCACTGTCTTAATGGCCAGCATAATGCGGGACAGCTCGCCGCCGCTGGCAACACTGGCCATGGGCTTTAAGGGCTCGCCGGGATTGAGGGAAACGCAGAATTCCGCCTCCTCCATGCCCTTTTCCCCGGGCTGCTCCTTTGGCTTTAAGGCAATGGCAAACTGCACATCCAGGAAATTCAGCTCTGACAGCGCCTCTCTCAGAGTTTCCGCCAGAAGCGGCGCACATTTCTCTCTCAGGGCGCTGACCGCCGCGCAGTCCTCCAGTACCCTTTCATGAGCCTGCCGTTCCTTTCGGCGAAGCTGCGCCATATGCTCCTCAAAATGATCCAGCTCCTGAATTCTCTCTTCCTTCGAGGCGCACTCGTCCAGCACCGACTGAATGCTCCCGCCATACTTATTCTTCAGGCGGTTGATCTCCGTCAGGCGGCTGGAAACCTCATAAAAGCTCTCCTCCTCAAAGTCCAGGCTGTCCGCGTATCTTTCCGCTGTCCTGGTAAAATCGGAGAGCAGGTTGTCAATATCGATCAGGGAGCTGTCCATGTCCTGAAGCTCTCTGTCATACTCCGCGACCTGCTTTAATTCTCCCAGGGCCCGGCTGATGAGGGCTCCCGCCCCCTCGTCATAATCCGTATATCCAACGCAGCTTCTCAGCGCCTCGATAATCTTCCTCGCGTGCTGCAGCTTTAAAAATCGCTCCTCCAGGGCGTCGTCCTCCCCCGCGGAAAGGGAAGCTGACCGGATTTCACTGATCTCATAATTTAAAAGATCCCGCTCCCGTTTCTGAGCGCTCTCATCCAGATTCTCCTCCTCCAGCCTTGCCTTCGCCTGGCGGTACTCCTCATAATGGCCCTTCAGCCGCTCCAGATTCTCCTTCTGCTCCGCCCCCGCGTAAGAATCCAGAATCTCCAGCTGCTTCGCGGGCTTTAAGAGGGACTGGTGCTCATGCTGCCCGTGAATATCGATCAGAAGCTCCGCCAGCTCCTTCGCCTGTCTGGCTGTGGCCTGCTCCCCATTGATCCGGATGGTGGAGCGGCTGGCCTGAAGCTTCCTCTGTAAAATCACCACATCCTCATCCACGGAAAATCCCAGCTCCTCAAGGCGGTCATAGACCTCCTGCCCCAGATTCTCAAACACCAGCTCCACCAGGGCGTAATCGCAGCCGCGGCGAATCATCTCCCGGTCCGCCTTGCCGCCCAGAGCCAGATTCACGCTGCCCATCAGAATGGATTTGCCCGCTCCCGTCTCTCCGGTCAGGATGTTCAGGCCGGGCCGCAGGTTCATATCGCATTCCTCGATCAGCGCCAGATTTTTTACATGAAGATTGCTAAGCATTCTTTCCTCTCCTCATTTCAGCAGCTTTTCCAGCTTTGAGCGAAGCGCCTCCACATCCTCCGGCGACTTGGCGGCCACCAATATGGTATCGTCCCCGGCCACCGCCCCCACAATTTCCGGAAAAGCCAGGTCATCCAGCGCCGCACCCGCGGCCATGGCCATGCCGGAGGAGGTCTTTACCACCAGCAGATTCATGGCCGGTTCCATGGAAAGCACGCTGGCCCGCAGAATCTCCAGCTGCCGACTGGGAAGATTGTCCTCCCCGGAGGGAAGCATATACCTGGACCTGCCCCTGCCGGCGGGCCGTTTCACCAGCCCCAGCTTTCTGATATCCCGACTGACCGTGGCCTGGGTCACCGGAAAGCCCGCCTGATTGAGCAGGGCGGTCAGCTCCTCCTGGGTCCCGATATCCTGCTGCTGCACCAGCGCCATGATTTCATCCAGCCTGTTTTTTTTCATCGGTTTCTCCATCTTACACACTGCCCATCTTTTTATGTAAGGTCTCCATAAAGCTGGTGGGCTCCAGCCGGATGATACGGGTGGTGGACTTCGCCTCGGTGATATCGATGCTGTCCCCGGTATGCAGACGCACCTTGAAAGTTCCGTCAAAGGCCACCTCCACGGGCTGGTCCCTGCCCTGCCTGTCCCCGGGAATCACCAGCGTGATCAGCTGCTTACCGGACATGACCACGCCCCGGTTGAACAGATTGTGGGGACAGATATTGGTCATGCACATAGCTTTGGCCGTAGGCTCGATGACCGGGCCTCCGGCGGAAAGGTTGTAGGCGGTGGAGCCGGTGGGCGTGGAAATGATGCAGCCGTCCGCGTTATAGCGCCGCAGCAGCTGATGATTGAGCCAGATATCAAAGCGAACCGTCTGCAGGGAGCCCGCCCGGTTGATGACAATATCGTTTAAGGCCGCGCTGGAGATGATTTCCCCGCTTCTGCGCTCGATCTCACCCTCCAGCATCATCCTCTCCTCCACAGAGTAGTCTCCCGTGATGAGCTGTTCCAGACTGTCCTCCAGGTGGTCGCTGTCCACCTCTGTCATGAAGCCCAGCGTTCCCCGGTTGATCCCGAGCAGCGGAATCCCCATGCCGTAGCTGTTGCGGGCGGCCTGCAGCATGGTGCCGTCTCCGCCGATCACCAGGATGCACTGGGAGTCCTCCGGAATCTGCTCCGGCCTGACCCATTCCTCCTTCTCAAAATCCCACTTGGTAAGTACAACGCTGACCTCTCCGCCATGGGCCTTCATATAATCCTCAATGCGGTGCGTCAGCTTCAGCCCCTGATCCTTATAATCGTTGCTGAGCACACATACCCTTCTGATCGATTCGCGCATTTGCCCTCCTCCCCATTCAATGATCCAGCTCCCCGTGGGCTGCCGCCACTGTCCTGTCAATTCCGGCGCTCCAGTCCGCCTGACGGGAAATCCCGTTTCCTTCCTCCCACAGCGCATCCGCCCGCCGAAGAGCCTCTCTCTCCTCCCAGGCGGCGGTTTCCCGGCTTTGTAACTCATTTTTCTGTAAAAAAGCAAGATACTCGATATTCCCCTCCGGCCCTCTGATCGGAGAATAATCCAGCGCCAGCACATCAAAGCCAGCCAGCGCCGCGAAATCCAGAACCCGCTCAATCACCTCTTTATGAACCTCCCGATCCCGGACCACGCCCTTTTTGCCCACCTTTTCCCGGCCGGCCTCAAACTGGGGCTTGATCAGGCACACCATCTGCCCGCCGCTTTTCAGGAGGCGGACGGCAGGCAGCAGAATCCTGGTCAGGGAAATAAAGGAAACGTCACAGGAGGCAAAATCCATCCGCTCCGGCAAATCCTGGGGAGTCAGATAACGGAAATTGGTTTTCTCCATACAGACCACCCTGGGATCCTTGCGAAGCTTCCAGTCCAGCTGTCCGTGCCCCACATCCACGGCATAAACCCTCGACGCCCCATTCTGAAGCATACAGTCCGTGAAGCCGCCGGTGGAAGCACCGATATCCATGCATACCTTTCCGTTTAAATCCAGAGGGAAACTCAGGAATGCCTTTTCCAGCTTCAGGCCGCCGCGGCTGACGTATTTCATGGCGCCGCCGCGCACCTCAACTCGGGCCTTCTGGTCATCAAACAGGCTTCCGGCCTTATCCTCCCGCTGGTTGTCCACAAATACCCAGCCGGCCATGATCATGGCCTTCGCCTTCTCCCTGCCGGGCGCCAGACCCCGGTTCACCAGCAGCACATCCAGCCGTTCCTTCATATCAGAATCTTCTCTCTTCTTTATTTCAATCGTTCCGGAAATTTTCTCTTTTCCTTATCTCAATCGTTCCGGAAATTTTCTCTTTTCCTTATTTCAGCCGTTCCAGAATTCCCCGGGCCACGCTGTCGGCGTCAATTCCCAGCATCTGCCTCAGCTCCCCGATACTGCCATGCTCCACAAACCGATCCGGCACGCCCACACTGTACAGCGGAACACAGACGCCATGCCGCAGAAGACAGGCTCCCACCGCCGCGCCATAGCCGCCGGTGAGCACATTGTCCTCCATGGTCACAATCAGGTCATGATGAGCCGCCTGAATGAGCACGGCCCGCTCATCGATGGGCTTGATGAAACGGCCGTTCACCACCGTAATATCCAGCCCCTGCTCCTTTAGAATCCCGCGGACCTCCATGGCCTCCTCCACCATGCTGCCCACGGCAAAAACCGCCACCCGGCTGCCCTGGTGAAGGACCTCGCATTTGCCCATCAGAACGGGCTCCTGAAACTCCTCGAAATCCTGACAGGCCCTGCCCCTGGGATAGCGGACCGCCACCGGGCAGGACTGCTCCAGGGCAAATTTCAGCATCATCGCCAGCTCCCAGTCATTCTTGGGCGCCAGAATATGCATATTCGGCATGGAGGATAAATAAGAATAATCAAACACTCCCTGATGGGTCTCCCCATCGCTCCCCACAATTCCGGCCCTGTCGATGGCAAAGACCACCGGCAGATTCTGAATGCAGACGTCGTGGAGAATCTGGTCATAGGCCCGCTGCAGGAAGGAGGAATAAACAGCTACCACAGGCCGGTAGCCTCCCGCCGCCAGGCCTGCCGCGAAGGTTACCGCGTGCTGCTCCGCGATCCCCACGTCAAAAAATCTCTTCGGGAAGCGCTTCTGAAAGCGGGTCAGCCCTGTGCCGCCGGACATGGCCGCCGTGATGGCGACCACCTTCGGATTTAGCTCTCCCAGCTTGCAGACCGCTCCCGAGAAAACATCCGTATAGTCCGGATAATTTTTTACCTTTACGCTTTTGCCGGTGGCGATATCAAAGGGCTCCGCCCCATGGAAACGGCTGGGCTCCTTTTCCGCCGGCCCGTAGCCCCGGCCCTTCTGGGTCATCACATGGACCACCACCGCGCCCTTCGTCTTTTTGGCCTCCTCCAGGAAACGCAGCATGACGGGGATGTTGTGTCCGTCCACAGGTCCCAGGTAGTTGATGCCCAGCTCCTCGAACCAGCTGCCCGGCAAGATCATGCGCTTGACGCCGTTCTTGACCCGGCGGACGCCCTCCACGATCTCCTCACCCCTGTTGGGAATGGCCATCAGCGTGGTCGCCACCTTATCCTTTAAGTTCAGATACGTATCCCCGGTGCGCATCATGTTTAAATATTTGTGCATGCCGCCCACATTCTCGG
Organism: Lachnospiraceae bacterium; assembly: GCA_021203305.1. Classification (GTDB taxonomy): domain Bacteria; phylum Bacillota; class Clostridia; order Lachnospirales; family Lachnospiraceae; genus RGIG6307. The sequence continues at coordinate 16,492 of JAJQBK010000007.1, read as the reverse complement.
AGATGGACATTTCATTGTCATTGAGGATAATAATCAGGTTGCTCTTAAGCCTTGCCGCGTTATTTAACGCCTCATAGGCCATGCCGCCGGTCATGGAGCCGTCTCCGATGACCGCCACAATGGTCTCGTCCGATCCCCTCAGGTCACGGGCTTTGGCCAGCCCCACCGCCGCGGAGATGGAGGTGGAACTGTGCCCGGTATCAAAGCAGTCGCAGTCGCTCTCCTTTCTCTTGGGGAAACCGCTCAGGCCGTGAAACTGGCGCAGAGTATCGAACTCATCCTTCCGCCCGGTCAGAATCTTATGCGTGTAGCTCTGGTGCCCCACATCCCAGACAATCTTGTCCTTTGGCAGATTCAGACTCAGGTGCAGCGCCATGGTCAGCTCCACCGTCCCCAGATTGGAGGCCAGATGGCCGCCCGTGCGGCTGACATGCTCCAGCAGGAACTGCCTGATCTGGGCCGCCATGGATTCGTACTCTTCCGGCGGCAGACCCTTGATGTCATTTTCCTTCGTGATATCCTCTAAAAGCATATGATTATTTCTCCCGATGGATCAGCCAGGTAATCAGCCCATACAGGAAACTGTCCTCCGTAAGATTCAAAAGCGCGATCGCCTCCCGGCTTAAGTTTTCCACGTCCTCAGCGGACTTTTGCAGGCCGTAAATACTGACATAGGTCTGCTTGCCGTTTCGCTCATCGCTTCCAATGGGCTTTCCCAGTACCTCTTCGCTGCCGGTCACATCCAGTATATCGTCCTGAATCTGAAAAGCAATGCCGATATCGTACGCCGCCTTTTCCAGGCCGCGGACCGTTTCCTCCCCGGCTCCGGCCAGAATGCCGCCGATCATCATGGCCGCCTCAATCAGCGCCGCCGTTTTATGCTCATGAATAAACAAAAGCTTTTCCGCGCTGATGACCTCCTGACGGCTCTCCGATTCCACATCGCAGACCTGGCCGCCGATCATACCGTAAACGCCGGCCCTTGCCGCCAGAACCCGCAGTGAGCCTGCCACCCGGGGATACTCTGTCCCGGAGGCTGAATCAAAAGCCTTCATCGCCGTCTCAAAGGCGTAATTTAAGAGCCCGTCCCCGGCCAGAATCGCCATATCCTCCCCGTAAACCACATGGGTGGTCTTCCGCCCCCTGCGATAATCGTCATTATCCATGGCCGGCAGATCGTCATGCACCAGCGAGTAGGTATGTATCATCTCCAGCGCCGCCATGAAGGGCTCCAGGACTGCCTCATTCTCCCCGCCGCAGTGGCAGAAAACCTCCCTCATCAGCAGGGGGCGCAGGCGCTTGCCTCCCCCCAGGACGCTGTAATTCATGGCCTGAAGCACTGTCTTCTGAAAGCCCTCCTCTTTGGGGAGGTAACGAAGGAGAAGCTCTTCAATATCCTGAACCTTGTCTGTCAATTCTTCCTCAAAATTCATCCAGCTCTCCGTTCCCGCTCAGCACAAGCACCTTTTTCTCCACCCGGTCCAGAGCGTCGGAGCAGAACTGCACCAGCTTCATTCCCTCCTCATAGGAGGCAAAGGCCTCCTCCAGAGGCTGATCCGGCTTCTCCAGCTCTTCAAGCAGGACTTCCAGGCGCTCAAAGGCCTCCTCAACGGACATCTCCGGACCCGCTGGCTCTTTGGCATCCCCAGGTTCTTTGTCATCCGCCCGTTTTTCCTCATTCAGCGCTGTCCACTCTTCTTTTTCCTCTTGTGTCATCACCGTTTTATTGTCCCGCGTTTTCACATCCATATTCCAATCCCTCTTGTGCGCTTTTCAGTTCCTTTTCCAGAACTCTGGCGCTGACCCGGCCATCCCGAAACAGCAGGCCGATCCTCTGCCCCTCGCTAAGCTCCGCCGCCGAATGAAGCGTCCGGCCATTCTCATCGGTCACATAGCTTAAGCCCTGCCTCAGCTTCTGATAAGGCGAAAGTCCCTTTAAGGCCGCCGCCTGCACATTCAGGCGGTTCCGGCGCACGTCCAGCTTTTTCCCCATCAGCTGCGGCAGCCGCTCCCTGTCGTCCTCCAGCCGGTAAAGCAGATCCGACAGCTTTTTCTCCATCCGGAAATTCATCCGGTCCTGCAGATGGGCCAGACGGTTTCTCTGCTCCCTGAGCCCGGCGCCGGGATGGCGGGCCGCCAGCACTTTTTTCATATAATTCAGCCGGGCGCGGCTCATGGCAAGCCTGTGATTCATCTGCCCGGTCAGCTGCGCCTCCACGCTCTCCAGCGAGGCAAGCCAGGCTCGCACGTCATATACGGCCAGCTCCGCCGCCGCGGAGGGCGTGGGCGCTCTTAAATCCGACACAAAATCAATGATGGTAGTGTCCGTCTCATGGCCCACCGCCGAAATCACCGGCACCGCGCAGTGAAACACCGCCTCCGCCACAATCCGCTCATTGAAGGCCCACAGATCCTCGATGGAGCCGCCGCCTCTGCCCACAATCATCACGTCCACATTCCTTGCTTCCAGGGCGTGAATGCCGTTGACGATGCTTTGTGCCGCCCCCTCTCCCTGCACCTGGGCCGGGTACAGCACGATCTGCACATACGGGTTCCTTCTCTGCGTGATCTGAATGATGTCGCGCACCGCCGCGCCGGTGGGCGCCGTCACCACCCCAAGCGTCCGGATAAAACGGGGAATGGGCTGTTTGTAACTATTGTCAAACATGCCCATCTCTTCCAGTTCTTTTTTCAGGGCTTCATACTGCTCATAAAGTCTGCCGCTGCCTGCCAAACGAATCTGCCTGGCGTACAGCTGGTACTTGCCGTCCCGCTCATAGACCTCCACGCTCCCGGTGGCGATCACCTGCTGCCCCTCGGCCAGCGTAAAGCCAAGGCCCTTCCGGTACGCAGCGAACATGACGCAGTTTAAAGCCGCTCCTTTTTCCTTCAACGTAAAATAAATATGTCCGGAGGAGTGGTATTTGCAGCTGCCGATCTCTCCCTGGATGGACAGCCCCTGCAGCAAAAAATCCTGCGTGAACATATTTTTGATATAATTATTTACCTGAGTGACAGAATACACATTGGCCATAGCTTCTCCCCACGCTTATACGAACTTGGCCAGCACCCCGTTGACGAAGCTGCCCGAATTCTCCTGCCCGTATTTCTTGGCCAGCTCCACCGCCTCGTTGATGGCGGCTCCGGCGGGGACAGAGTCATCCTCCCGGATTTCGTACACCGCCTGGCGTAAAATCGCCAGCTCCACCTTGCCCATGCGGTTTTTATTCCACCCTTCGGCCTTCTCCATTAAAAGAGCGTCGATCTGGGCCAGCATGGCGGCAATATTTTCATATTTCTGTGAAATATAAGCCTCGTCGCTCTCCGACAGAAGCTCCCTGTCTCCCTCCAGGAACAGTCTCTTTTGCTCTTCCATGTCCTCCGGCTCATTGAATTCCAGGCGGAATAAGAGCTTAAAGATTTCCTCGCGCAGCTCCGATCTGGTCATGCCTTTCCCTTCCCCATGTTCAGTCCGGCAATGCGCAGGTTCACATTTCCGACCTTCATCCCGGTCATATTCTCAATCATATTCTTCACCTTCGCCTGAACCTTCTGGCAGATGGCGGGAATATTGTAGCCATAAAGGATGGAAATATTCAGATCCACATCCACGATTCCATGATGAACATTCACGGAAACGCCCTTCGGCGCCTTGCCGGAGCCGCTGGCGCCCTTGTCCTTGCTTTTGCCCTTGCCTTCCTGGCCGCCGTCATAAATTCCCAGCACGCCATCGATATCCCTGGTAGCCGCCAGAGAAGCGATACAGGCCACCACATCCTCCTGCAGGTACACGGAACCGGCCTTTTCATCCTCTCTCAGCGCGTAAGCGTTCTTATTATCCATATATTCCTCCCGTGACTTATATATTATTCATAGTGAAATAATAATGATGTCGTTGCGATCCCCAAGGTCATAAACGCGAAATTTCTGACCCTTGGTACCTTGCATCATCATATCAAAAAACATAAAAATACGCAAGACAAAACAACAAAAAGACTCCCGCCGGAGCGGAAGTCCTGATTCCTTGATGTCATGCCCTACTGCTACTGCGGTTCCGCGTTCGCCTTCTCAATCTGGGCGATAGCGCTCTTCTGCATCGGGATACGGCAGTTCCTGTTATTGCCAAACTCCACAATGACAGTGTCCTCGGTGATGTCAATGACAGAGCCGTAAAAGCCGCTGCTCGTAAGTACATAATCGCCGATCTCCAGAGCCGCGATCATGGCCGCAACCCTCTTCTGCTCCTTCCTCTGCGGACGGAACAGGAAAAGATACATTGCCCCGAAAATAACCGCGTATACAACAATCATGGCAATCAGACTGCCTGTGGAAGATGAACTGTCCGTTAATAAAATACCCATAAATTCCTCCTGAACGTAACTCTCGAGCAGCCGCTCAAGATCCGGCCGCTTTATTCACTTTTCTCACTATACACTTTTCAGAGGCTGTTGGCAAGAATTTTCTGAAAGTTTTAGAAAGTTTCCACAACAGCGTTTCCACAGCAATGTTTCCGTGGCAATGATCCACGCATTTCCCGAAAGCGAGATTTTACGGAAAGCCGCTCTTTCTCATTCCTCCCCGTTTTGCGCCATCTTTTCCAGCTTTTCTTTTTTATAGGAAGCAAACCTCCCCTCGTCCAGCGCGATTCGGATTTCCTCCATCATCGTATTGTAAAAATACAGATTGTGCAGTACCAGGAAGCGCATGCCCAGCATCTCGCGGGCCTTAAACAAATGATGAATATAAGCCCTGGAATATCTGCGGCACACCGGGCAGTTACAGCCCGGATCCAGAGGACGGTCATCCAGCGCGAACCGGGCGTTGGATAAGTTCAGCCTCCCCAGATTGGTGTAAGCGTGCCCATGGCGGCCGTTCCGGCTGGGATAGACGCAATCAAAAAAGTCCACTCCCCTCTCCACGCTCTCCAGAATGTTGGCCGGCGTGCCGACCCCCATCAGATATGTAGGCTTGTCTGCCGGCAGATAAGGCACCGTCTCCTCCAGCACATGATACATTTCCTCATGGGTCTCCCCCACGGCCAGCCCGCCCAGCGCGTAACCGTCCAGCTCCATTTCCGCGATTTTCTTCGCGTGATCGATGCGGATATCATCGTAAACCGCTCCCTGATTGATGCCAAATAAAAGCTGATGGGGGTTGATGGTATCCTCCCGCCCGTTCAGCTCCTCCATTCTGGCCTTGCAGCGGACAAGCCAGCGGGCGGTCCTGTCCACGCTGTCCTTCACATAGCGGTAATCCGCTTTGGAGTTGGGGCACTCGTCAAAGGCCATGGCGATGGTGCTGCCCAGGTTGGACTGAATCTGCATGCTCTCCTCCGGCCCCATGAAAATCCGGTGCCCGTCAATATGAGACTGAAAATAAACCCCTTCCTCTTTGATTTTGCGCAGGCCCGCCAGGGAAAAAACCTGAAAGCCGCCGGAATCCGTCAGAATCGGCCTGTTCCAGGACATAAATTTATGAAGGCCGCCCAGCTTTCTGACCACCTCGTCGCCCGGCCTGACGTGCAGATGATAGGTGTTGGAAAGCTGTACCTGGGTGCCGATCTCCTCCAGATCCGAAGTCGCCACCGCCCCCTTAATGGCTGCCGCCGTCCCCACATTCATAAACACAGGAGTCTGTATATCGCCATGGACGGTGTGAAGCACAGCCCGCTTCGCCCGCCCTTCCGTTTTTAATACCTCGTACATGATTCACCTCAGTCGTTATTCGCAGTCTCTAATGTAGCATACTGGCAAAAAAATGTAAACCTTCAACACAGCATTTCAATCCATGAAATCCGCGTCTGCCATCAACACATAATCTCCGTTTTTTGTTCACCGCCAATGTTACTATTCACAGCCGACTTGTGAGATATAAGCAGACTCGTCAAGCGTAGTTTGCTTGTAAGAGGCTGATTATATCTCTCAAGGTGACTGTGAAGCAGTCACTTTCCCCTCATAAGCAAAAAGATGAGCGGCGTTTTTTGCCGCGCCGGATGCGAAGCAGACGCTTTTGCACATGTGGGGAAATGGCTGTGAATAGTAACCCGCCAATGCCCAGCCTGCGATATCATGTTCACCATCAATACGTAATCCCCAGCCCCGTGTTCGGCGTGATCAGCGACAGCATCAGATCCATGGTAAAAACCATGGTCAGGATAACGCACACCAGAATCCTCAGATGAGACTGCCTCCTCATTTTACCCAGCAGATACGGCGCCGCGTAATAAACCGCGAACATTCCGAACACCCCGAAAAACATGGTGTCCTGAGGACAGATCCGCCCCTGCAGGTTGAGCGGAAAATTGCTGTAATCCCACCATCTCTGATGATAAAAGGTCTCCAGAAAAAATCCGGTCACATATTCCACAATGGCGCACAAAACAACGGAGCCAAGGTAAACCACATAAGGCCTGTGCTTCCAGTCCCTGAGAAGCGTGACCATCAGAAGCCCTCCCGTGCCGTAAATGGGCAGCCACGGTCCATGGAGAAAGCCCCGGTTGATAAACATTCCGTACCGCACCCCCACAAACACTCCCTCCCACAGCCATCCCGCAAAGGAAAACAGAAAAAAGATGACCAGCACCGCGTCCGGTTCCATGGTCTGCGCCCTGTCCAGTCTGATAACCTTGCTGTCCTTCATAACTTCCCCCAGTCCAATCAGTCATAATGAATATTGCCATCCGGCGTTGCCCGTTGCTCAGGAGCTGCCGCAAAATAATATGCCCATTCCATGGCAATTCCTTACAGGCCGCCCAAGCCGGATTCTTTTGTATATTCTTCCGCAATTTTTTCAAAAATATACGCCTCACATGCGCAAAAAATCCGGCTTGCCATCCCGGCATCTGACAGGTATAATTATGATGAGATTTATCTTTCATGGATATATGATTGGAGATTAAAACAGCAAAAGCTTATGACAGCGGGAGGATGTGCCATGGCGGGAAATTCATTTGGAAATATATTCAGAATCACGACCTGGGGGGAGAGCCACGGGAAGGCGCTTGGCGTGGTGGCGGACGGCGTGCCGGCCGGCCTTGCGCTGTGCGAGGAGGATATTCAGAGCTTCCTGGACAGGCGGAAGCCCGGACAAAGCGACATCTCCACCCCCAGAAAGGAGGCGGACCAGGTGGAAATCCTCTCCGGCGTGTTTGAGGGAAAAACCACCGGCACCTCCCTGTCCATGCTGGTGAGAAACACCTCCCAGCAAAGCCGGGACTACTCTCAGATCGCGGACTGCTATCGGCCCGGACACGCGGATTACACCTATGATGAGAAATACGGCTTCCGGGATTATCGGGGCGGCGGCCGCTCCTCCGGCAGAGAAACCATCGGCAGGGTCGCCGGCGGCGCCATCGCCTCCAAAATTTTAAAAGAAATGGGAATCGATGTATACGCCTACACCACGGCCATCGGGCCTGTCCAGATTGACCCCGCGAATTTTGACAGGGCCGCCATTTTGCGGAATCCTACAGCCATGCCGGACAATGCCGCGAACGAAAGGGCTCTCGCCTGTCTGAAGACTGCCCGGGAGAATTGTGATTCCATGGGCGGCGTCATGGAATGCATCGTGGCCGGCCTGCCCGCCGGCGTGGGCGACCCGGTGTTTGAGAAGCTGGACGCCAACCTGGCCAAAGCCGTCATGAGCATCGGCGCCGTGAAGGCCGTGGAGATCGGCGACGGCGTCCATGTGTCCGAAAGCCTGGGCTCTGAGAATAACGACGCCTTTTTCGCCGACGAAAACGGCGTTCACAAGGCCACCAACCACTCCGGCGGCACCCTGGGCGGCTTAAGCGACGGCGCGCCGGTGGTGATCCGCGCTTACGTCAAACCCACGCCCTCCATCTTTCAGACGCAGCATACCGTCAATCAGAACGGAGAAAATACCGAAATTACCATCAAAGGCCGCCACGACCCCATCATCGTACCGCGGGCGGTGGTGGTGATGGAAGCCATGACGGCCATGACCGTGCTGGACGCCCTGCTGTTAAATATGACGGCAAGGCTGGACAGAATTGTGGAGTTTTACCGGGGCTGACGCTTTCATTTTTTCCTTATCCGCGTGAAAATCCAGATATGATGGATCCGGGTAAGAATACTCTCCACGATAATTGGAAGCATTGTAAACCGGGAACTGGACAGGATGATACGCCGTTTCCTTTGGATTATCCTCCTGCGTATATATGTACATGGAATGATAATCCCATACTATGAGTTCATCTCTGTCATCCCCCGTCAGATCAATGCTTTCACAGCAAAGTACGGGATGTCCGTCGTCAGGGAATTCTACCGCGCGGATACCTGCTCCGTTCATCAAACCGCCGCGTTTGGCATCCGCGTTTGTGAGGATCAGCTCCGCGCCATTGCCATCCCAGTTGACCGGCGCCAGAATATTTCCATTCATTTCATTCTGTATTTCCCAAATCTGTTTCCCATGGGAATCGTAGAAGAAAATGTCGCCCTGATGTCCCCAGAAATTACTTACAGCTATTTCAAGCCCGCCTCTTTCAGGGCAATAATTTCCAATGGAAATCCTTTGCGCATGCCCAATGTAATCTCTGGCAACAATATTTCCATAAAAATCGCCGATGAAAAATCCCTGTGAACCGGATACACAGGCAAAGTGCCCCTCGTCACTGCCGGCGATCCATTTCCCCGCTATAATTTCATCCGTGTGATCCTTATCTACAGGATAGTGCCACAGTTCCGTTCCATCACTGTCGAGCAGACGGTAACCAACCAGCACCTCATCCTTACCGTCTCCATCGACATCAACCGGCAGTGGGCAATGGCCGGTATTCGTCGGACTTTTATATTTCCACATCAAATTCAGATCCGAATCAAGCGCGTAAACTCTGCAATAGCGGTCTTTTATCAGAATATCGGAGGGCTGATCCTTTCCCCTGAAATTGCAGATCCGGATTCCATCCGGATTGATTCTCTCAAAAGCGTATATTCCATAGGGAACGCCGAGAAGCGTGCTGTCATCATCGTCCGAGAATGGTGTTTTCACGGATTTTTTTATTTTCCCGGTTTCCCCTTCCAGAATTCTGATTTCAAAATCCATGCCTACGATTACTTCATCTTTGCCATCGTGATCAATATCATAGACCTGCAGGGCCATATCTGCGGATACCTTTCCCAATTCCTCACTTTGTAAGCTGGGCTCTCCAATTTGCCAGAGAATATTCCCATCCAGGTCAATGGCTGTCAGGCAGGAAATAAATCCATAAGCGTCACCGTTGACTCTTCGCTGCATCTGCGCAAGGACTACATGCCACTCGCTGCCGCCCTTTAAGTGTCCAAAGCGGATCTGTCTGCTGGTTCCGAAATTCCGGAGGTCTATCTTTTTCCAGAGCTTCATTTTGGGATGCTTTTGTATCTCTTTTCTTTCCAGTTCATAAAAACTGTTTTTCGCATTTTCAATCGCGCAGGCAGTATTTTCAGTCACGCTGACTGTAAAATCTGTAAACGCTGTCGGACAATCAGCGGAAATCCCCGCCTTTCCTCCTCTTGAGAATAACGGATCACTGAACTCAAAAATCCGCATCCCATTAACCGAAAAAACTGCCGTTTCTCCCTCAAGCTCCACACATAAAGTGTATTCATCATCACAATTATGCGCATAGTCCGCCTGCCTCAGAATGATGACTTCTTCTTTATGGCGGTATGATACGCAGACTCTGTCATGGCCTTCCAGATAAAATACAAGAGTGTCACAGCTGTGATTCAGATTAAATACGAGTCCTGCCATCCCTTTCTGGGAAAATCTTCTGATTACCACACTGACAGTGTAATCCCGCCAGAATTTATCACCGGTTTCCAGGGTAGGAAACATTCTGTGCGGACGCCCTTTTTCAATCCGCATGCTTTCCATATAATGCTTCCCGTTTTTTTCAGTAATAATCCATGTCGGCCCGGCTCCTCTGTATGTGTGGTTGTATACCTGATCCAGCCATCCGCTGCGCCGGCATCCTCCCTCAACATACTGGTATTCTCCCATGGCGGAGTGATCTTTATCATAGGGGAATTCCCCGATTGGAAATGCGCTGAAGTCTTCGTCGCAAAGCATTACTTTTTGCATGAGATATTAAGTCCTTTCTACTCTTGATATTTAGCTGATTTTATTGTACTCCAAATCCGCTGGCTCATCCAGAGTAATTTCGAAGAATATTGCTCTCACAGGCAGAAAAACCGATGTGGACAATACATGGTTTCTTATATCCTGACAGCAGAAAAAGGCCCCGCCAATGTCACATCGGCGGGGTCTGCACCTTGTTTAATTATATTTGCGCTTTCTGGCAGCTTCGGACTTCTTCTTGCGCTTTACGGACGGCTTCTCATAATGCTCGCGCTTGCGGATCTCCTGCTGAATCCCCGCCTTTGCGCAGCTTCTCTTGAAGCGACGCAGAGCACTGTCCAAAGTTTCATTCTCTTTGACAATTATGCTAGACATCTACACCTGACCTCCCTTCAGTCCCTTCAAGCAATAATGACTGATACGGGTTATTATGCTCACGATTCATGACCACAAAAGTAATTATATCATAAAAAGCCGCAACGTCAAGATAAATTTTCAAAAATCTCGGCAAAAATCCCGGCAAATTCCCGGCAAAAAATGCCAAATGCCAAAACTGCCAAATGCTAAATGTGCCAAAAGCAGGAAAGCTTAAGATTTTATTTACCTTTTATTTACCACTTGCAATTCCCGCGAAGTGCTGGTATCATCATGAATGAACATTTATTTTCCATAAAAAAAGGAGTACCCAAGATGAAAAAGAAACCATTGCTGCTTCTGCTTTCCGCAGCCTTAGCCTGCGGCCTGATGATCGGGTGCGGAAGCTCCTCTGAGGAGGAAACCCGGGTTGCGACTGTGGATCTCACCGAGGAGCTGAACGAGGAAACCGAAAGCACAACAGAGGAGGCGCAGGAAACAGAGGAGGTTGTCGAGGAGGAAAGCCGCGAGGGAATGTACCGCAGTGAGCTGACCAACGAATGGATCGATGAATCTCTGCAAAATCAGCGTCCGGTAGCCATCATGGTGGACAATGAATCCACTGCTCTGGATCACTACGGTCTGACTCAGGCCGACATCGTTTATGAGATGATGAACAGCACGGCCAACGGGGAGATCACCCGCTTTATGTGCATCGTCAAGGACTGGGGAAGCATCACCCAATTTGGCAGCATCCGCAGCACCCGCCCCACCAACCTGATGATCGCGCCTGAATACAACGCGATTCTCATTCATGACGGCGGTCCCTTCTACATTGACGCTTACCTGACCAACGCCTGGGTGGATCACCTGAGCGGCGGCTTCTCCCGTATTGCCAACGGCAAGGCCTACGAATTCACCGAATACGTGACCACCGGGGAGATTGAGAGCCGTTTAAGCTCCGCCGGCATCAGCTCAGAATATAACGAATGGTATCAGGGAGCGCCGTTCCAGTTCGCTGATGAGACGAATCCGGTAGATTTGTCCGCGGAGAGTGATTCCATCGCCTGCACACTGGTGGACCTTCCCTTCCCGCACAACTCCTCCCAGCTTGATTATGATGAGGAAAGCGGTACATACCTGTACTCAGAGTATGGGAAGGCTCACGTTGACCTAGCCAACGACAGCGCCCAGCTTGCCTTTACCAACGTCATTCTGCAGTGCGCCAGCGTGACCCAGTATGATGAGAACGGCTACATGCAGTTCAATATCCTCAATGAGTCCGGTGAGGGCTACTATATCACCGGAGGCAGCGCCATCCCGATCACCTGGAGCAAGGGCTGGGATTACGAGCAGACCAAATACTATGATATGGACGGCAATGAAATCACCTTAAATACCGGCAAGACCTATATCGCTCTGGTATCTGAGAGCAGATGGGATGAGCTGGTGCTGGAGTAAGCACGAACCTGAACGCATTCCATACTCCACAGATTGACAAACAATGTAACAGACAATAAACGGGATAACAGTCTCAGCTTTTGCGGCTATTATCCCGTTCTATATGTAAATATGTAAAAAGAGGATATCTCAGAACTTGTTAAAAGCTGTTGAGATATCCTCTTTTAAACTGTATAATTTTTTCGATTCTTTCGATCTCAAAGATGTCTGGGCTCTGTAATCCGCTCAGTCCCCGTGAGCTGTGAGATCATCTCATTCTTTGATCTGCTTGCCCAGAAGCCCTTCGACAGCCTCCATGGCCTGGGGAATCCCCGCCGGATTTTTGCCACCGGCCTGCGCCATGTTGGGCCTGCCGCCTCCTCCGCCGCCCACCAGAGCCGCGATACCCTTAATCAGGTTCCCCGCGTGGGCTCCGGACTTCATGGCGCCGTCCGTGGCCATGGCAATCAGATTGACTTTGCCCTCGAACTCGCTGGCAAGGACGATCACGCCCTCTCCCAGCTTTTCCTTCAGCTGGTCGCCCAGATCGCGGAGTCCGTGCATATCCACCCCCGGCACCGCCTGGGCGATATATTTCACTCCCTTCACCTCTCTGACCTGATCCATTACATTGCCCAGGGACGCCTGCGCCGCCTTTGCCTTCAGGGATTCATTCTCAGACTGGGCGGTCTTTAAATCAGCCATCAGGTGGCGGATTCTGTCGGCCGCGCCGGCCGGAGTGATCTTCAGCACCTGGGTAATGCCGTTCAGCATCTCCTCCAGATGCTCATAATACTTCAGCACGCCGGTACCGGTAACCGCCTCGATTCTGCGCACACCCGCGGCCACGCCGCCCTCGGAAATAATTTTGAAGCTGCCGATGACAGCGGTATTCTCCACATGGGTGCCTCCGCAGAATTCCTTGGAATAATCGCCCATCTCCACCACGCGCACGGTCTCTCCGTACTTTTCGCCAAAGAGAGCCATGGCGCCGGTCTTTTTGGCCTCCTCGATGGTCAGGACCTCTGTCACAACCGGAATGGCCTCACCGATCTTTTCATTGACCTCCTGCTCCACTTTTTTGATCTCCTCACGGGTCATGGCGGAGAAATGGGAAAAGTCAAAGCGCAGCCTGTCGCCGTCTACATAGGAACCGGCCTGCTCCACATGGGTACCCAGGGTATCGCGGAGAGCCTTCTGCAGCAGATGAGTGGCGGAATGGTTTTTGCAGGTATTCCTTCTGTTGGCGGCGTCCACCTTCAGGGTAACGGTGTCGCCCACCTTGGTCATACCAGAGGTAACCACGCCCACATGACCCACCTTGCCGCCCAAAAGCTTTATGGTATCCTTCACCTCAAAGGTAAATCCATCCCCGATGATCTGTCCCACGTCAGCCTGCTGGCCGCCCATGGTAGCATAGAAAGGCGTCTCAGCCACAATGATGGTGGCCTGCTCCCCATCGCTGACAGCCTCCACCACCTCAGTCTCCGTGGTCAGGGCCAGCACCTTTGATGTGTACTCCAGATGATCGTAACCCACAAATTGCGAGGTAATGGCCGGATTGATCTGCTCATACACCGTAGCGTCCGCGCCCATGTAATTGGTGGTCTTTCTGGCTGCCCTGGCGGTCTCTCTCTGCAGCTGCATCAGCCGCTGAAAGCCCTTCTCATCCAGTTCAAAGCCCCTCTCGTGTATAATCTCCTCGGTCAGATCCATCGGGAAACCATACGTATCGTACAGTTTAAAAGCATCCTCGCCCTTTAAAAGCTTTTCCTTCGTATCGGCCATTCTCTTTTCCATGGCGGTCAGAATGGAAAGACCCTGGTCGATGGTCTTATTGAACTTGCCCTCATCCTGGGTCAGCACGTTTAAGATGAATTCTTTCTTTTCCGCCAGCTCCGGATAGCCGTCCTCACATTCCCGGATGACAGTCTTGGAAAGCTCCGCCAGGAACTGCCCCTGAATGCCCAGCTTCCTGCCATGGCGAGCGGCCCGCCGGATCAGGCGGCGCAGCACATAGCCTCTGCCCTCGTTGCTGGGCATGATGCCGTCGGAAATCATAAAGGTGGAGGAACGAATGTGGTCGGTGATCAGGCGGATAGACTCATCCTTCACCGGGTCTGTCTCGTATTCCGTCTGTGCCAGCTCACAGATTCGGTCCCGGATGGCTTTCATGGTGTCGATATCAAAAACGGTATCCACGTCCTGCACCACTACGGCCAGGCGCTCCAGACCCATGCCGGTGTCGATATTTTTCTGCTTCAGCTCGGTATAGTTGCCATGGCCATCGTTGTCAAACTGGGTAAAGACGTTATTCCAGACCTCCATGTAACGGTCACAGTCGCAGCCCACGCCGCAGGTAGGCTTGCCACAGCCGTATTTCTCTCCGCGGTCATAGTAAATCTCGGAGCAGGGGCCGCAGGGGCCGGCGCCGTGCTCCCAGAAGTTATCGCACTTGCCGTCCTCATCTCTGTAAAAGCGGGTGATCTTCTCCGCCGGCACGCCGATCTCCTTTGTCCAGATATTGAAAGCCTCCTCATCCTCAAAATAGATGGACGGATAGAGTCTCTCCGGGTCCATGCCTATCACCTGTGTCAGGAATTCCCAGCTCCAGGCGATGGCCTCATGCTTGAAGTAATCCCCGAAGGAGAAGTTGCCCAGCATCTCAAAAAAGGTCAGATGGCGGGCGGTCTTGCCCACATTCTCTATGTCGCCGGTGCGCACACATTTCTGGCAGGTGGTCACCCGGCGCCTGGGGGGAATCTCCTGGCCGGTAAAGTAGGGCTTTAAGGGGGCCATGCCAGAGTTGATGATCAGAAGAGAGTTGTCGTTATGGGGCACCAGGGAAAAGCTCTTCATTTTGAGGTGTCCCTTGCTCTCAAAAAAGTCAAGGTACATTCGTCTCAGTTCGTTTACGCCGTAGGGTTTCAAGGTTATTTTTCCTCCGAATTATATAATAATATCGCAAATAGGTCGCGGTGAACCACATGGCTCACCGCTCTGATCTGCAATTTTTATATCTTATATTTAAAAAACGTCTTTATCACTCTATAAGTCAAAAAGTGAATTTCTCCGCAAAATAGGCGTCCAGATCCGCGATTGCCACACGCTCCTGAGCCATGGTGTCGCGGTCGCGGACAGTGACGCAGCCGTCGGTCTCAGAGTCAAAGTCGTAGGTCACGCAATAGGGCGTGCCGATCTCATCCTGGCGGCGGTAACGCTTACCGATATTGCCGCGGTCGTCGTACTCGCAGTTGTATTTTTTGCAAAGCTGCGTGTAAACCTTCTCCGCGCCGTCGGCCAGCTTTTTGGACAGGGGCAGGACGCCCACCTTCACCGGGGCGATGGCCGGGTGGAAATGGAGGATGTTGCGCATATCGCCGCCCTCCAGCTCCTCCTCATCATAGGCGGAGCACAAAAAGGCCAGCACCACGCGGTCCGCACCCAGGGAGGGCTCGATCACGTAGGGGATATATTTCTCCTTCTTTTCATCGTCAAAGTAGGTCAGATCCTGGCCGGACACTCTCTGATGGCAGCTCAGGTCATAGTCAGTCCTGTCCGCAATGCCCCAGAGCTCACCCCAGCCGAAGGGGAACAGAAACTCAATGTCCGTGGTAGCCTTGGAATAGAAGCTCAGCTCCTCCTTCTCATGGTCTCTGACGCGCAGCTCCTCCTCCTTCAGACCGAGGGATTTCAGCCAGTTGACGCAGAAGCTTCTCCAGTAGTCAAACCATTCCAGGTCGGTATCCGGCTCGCAGAAGAACTCCAGCTCCATCTGCTCAAATTCCCTGGTGCGGAAGGTAAAGTTGCCGGGCGTGATCTCATTGCGGAAGGACTTGCCGATCTGGCCAATGCCGAAGGGAATCTTCTTGCGGCTGGTGCGCTGCACATTTTTGAAATTCACAAAGATGCCCTGAGCCGTCTCCGGACGCAGATAAACGGTATTCTTGGCGTCCTCGGTGACGCCCTGGAAGGTCTTGAACATCAGGTTGAACTGGCGGATATCGGTAAAGTTATGTTTGCCGCAGCTGGGGCAGGGAATCTGGTGCTCGTCAATATATGCCTTCATCTTCTCATTGGACCAGCCATCCAGGCTCTCGTTCAGCACAATGCCATTGGCCTTATTGAAATCCTCAATGAGCTGGTCGGCGCGGAAGCGCTCATGGCACTCCTTGCAGTCCATCAAAGGATCGGAAAAGCCGCCCAGATGGCCGCTGGCCACCCAGGTCTGGGGATTCATCAGAATCGCGCAGTCCACACCCACATTGTATGGATTTTCCTGCACAAATTTCTGCCACCAGGCCTTCTTTACGTTATTTTTCAGCTCCACGCCCAGATTGCCGTAATCCCAGGTGTTGGCCAGGCCGCCGTAAATATCGGAGCCCGGGTAGATGAAACCTCTGGCCGCCGCGAGGGCCTTAATCTTGTCCATTGTTTTTTCCATAGCATTCTTCTCCTCATATATACAGATAATTAAAGTAATAAAAAGGTATGATACACGGATTTCTGACCTTTGGTCCCTTGTATCATATTATACAGATTTATTTATACACGACATAATATGGCAACGTACTGTCCGAAACCGGCTCCACATCATAATCATCAGTCAGCTCCCGGTTGG
>JAJQBK010000063.1 GCA_021203305.1 Lachnospiraceae bacterium | reverse complement strand
CTTTTATATATTATAACATATATATCTATTTGTCAACAAAAATGCGGTCATATGACCGCATTTTTGCTTTCTCTTGAGTAAAGGAATTTTATGATATTTTTCAGTCCAGATCCTCGCCGTCGGAAGCGATCACCTTCTTATACCACTCGAAGGAATCCTTCTTCGAGCGGGCCAGGGTGCCGTTGCCGTTGTCGTCCTTGTCCACGTAGACGAAGCCGTAGCGCTTCTTCATCTCGCCGGTGCCGGCGCTGACTAAGTCAATGCAGCCCCACATGGTGTAGCCCATCAGCTCCACGCCGTCCTTTAAGATAGCGTCCTTCATGGACTGGATATTCTGGCGCAGGTAATCGATGCGGTAGGTGTCGTGGACGCTGCCGTCGGCTTCCTTTTGATCATCCCAGCCAATGCCATTCTCCACGATCCATACCGGCTTGCGATATCTGTAATACAGAGTATTGCAGGCCAGACGCAAGCAGACAGGATCAGTAGCCCAGCCCCAGGCGTTGGCGGACAGGTAGGGGTTCTTGACGCCCATGGAGAAATTACCGCCCGCGCCTCCAAGGGAGGGATCCGCGCTGACCGTAGTGGAACCATAGCAGGAGAAGGACAGAAAGTCCGCGGAGTAATTTTTGATCAGCTCATAATCCTCCGGGCAGTCGTCCAGCACAATGCCCTGCTCTTTATACTGAATCAGGCGATACTCCGGGTAGAAGCCGCCAGTCTGTACATCAGAGTAAAACAGCGTTCCCTGGGCCTGCTCCAGCGCCTTGATCTGATCTTCCGGAGCGCAGGTGTAGGTGTACAGCGGGCCGTAGGCCAGCATCTGGCCGATCTTCACATCCGGGTAATTCTCATGGGCGAATTTGACCACCCTGGCGCTGGCCACAAACTGGTTGTGAGCGCCCTGGGCCTTATTCTGCGGGGTAGCGTCCACGATGCCGCCGGCCATGAACGCGCCCATATCCATCATGTTGATCTCGTTGAAGGTCAGCCAGTATTTCACCTTGCCCGCATAATGGGCGATGATGGTCTCGGCATATTTGACAAAGAAATCGATCAGCTTTCTGTTGGTCCAGCCGCCATAGTTGATGGTCAGGGCGATGGGGGTCTCGTAGTGGGACATGGTCACCAGAGGCTCAATGCCATATTTTTTGCACTCGTCAAAGACCGCGTCATAGAAAGCAAGACCCTCCTGATTGGGCTCCGCATCGTCGCCGTTGGGGAAGATGCGCGCCCAGTTCATGGACAGACGGAAGCAGCGAAAGCCCATCTCTCCCATGAGGGCAATGTCCTCTTTGTAATGATGATAAAAATCAGTGGCCTCATGGCTGGGATAGTACACGCCGTCCAGTACAGCCGGTTCCGCACCCTCGGGAATCTCCATCGGGGTGCCAAATCCCATGCCTGTAAAGCCGGTCTCGCCGGTGGTCGGATTCTTCCAGCTGACGCGCCGGGGTACGGTGTGGGAGCCGCCTACCATCACATCGGAGGTATTGACGCCCTTGCCGCCCTCCAGGTAGCCGCCCTCATACTGGTTGGCGGCGGTAGCGCCGCCCCATAAAAAGTCTTTTGGGAATTTGCTCATAGCTGTTTCATTCTCCTTCCTTCTTGTTGATTTTCTCAGATACTTCCGGAGTCGTCATGAAAAAAGGACGGCTCTGCATAAATGCATGCTCCGCGAAAAACTACCGTTAATCTTCGCCTTACCTTTTTTCATGCCACCTCCTGGTTTAATACAATTCGCACTTAATACAGTTTTACAGCTCTGCCAGCTCTTTCATGAGCTTCGGCACATCGATGCTCTGCGGGCAGTGTCCGGTGCAGCAGCCACAGCCGATGCAGTCTGCAGGTTTTCCTGCAGATTCCACCTTCTCCAGCTTCTGTTTGATGCCTCCTCTGCCTTCCAGCTTCATTTCATTGTAAATAGCGATGAATTTCGGAATCTCGATCCGCATGGGGCAGTCGTCACAGCAATAGTGGCAGGCCGTGCAGGGCACACTGAGATATTTTCTGTAAAGAGCCGCCGCTTTATACACGGTCTTTGTCTCTTCCTCAGACAGGGCAACGCCATCGGAAAAGGTATTCACATTGTCCACAATCTGATCCAGAGTGCTCATGCCGCTTAGAACTACCTGCACCTGGGACAGACTCTTCACATAATGCAGCGCCCAGGAGGCAGTACTCCAATCCGGATGGGCTTCCTGCAAAAGGGCGTTGGCATCCGGACCCAGGTCCGCCAGGCGGCCACCCCGGACAGGCTCCATCACTATGATGGGCAGGCCCTTCGCGGCAATTTTTTCATATTCTGTTTTTGTATTGCTGTAGCACCAGTCATAATAATTGCACTGAATCTGTACAAAATCCCAGTCCGTCAGCTCCAGAAAGGTATCCAGGATTTCAGGCGTGGCATGGAAGGAAAAGCCCAGATTTCTGATTTTGCCCTCTTTTTTTAATTCTGTAAAATAAGCAATGCAGCCGCTGTCTATGTATGACTGATAATTATTCGGCTGGATGGCGTGCAGCAGATAAAAATCAATGTAATCTGTCTGCAGTCTTTTCAGCTGCTCCTCAAACACCGCCTTATAGTCCGGATTTGCGCCGATATGAAATTTAGTGGCAAGGCAGTAGCTGTCTCTGGGGTACTTTTTCATGACATTGCCAAGGAAGACCTCAGATTCACCGTGATGATACACATAAGCCGTATCATAATAGTTGACGCCGTGGGCCATGGCATAGTCGATGATCTCCTCCGCCTTCTCATAGTCGATAGGCGTGCCCTCCTGATCGGCGTGCACCGGCAGGCGCATATTGCCCATTCCCAGACGGGACAGCTGTAAATTCCTGTAGTTCTTTCTTTCCATAAAACCCTTTCCTTTTCTGTGCGAAAACCTTTCCCATGCGAATAGCCCCTTCTGCTTGAATGACCTTTCCTGTCCGAAATCGCACAGGCCTTATTCGCAGTTATTCAAAGATGGCACCGGAAACTCGCTCAAACAGGCACAAATCGTTTTACTCCTGTCATGCGTGTGAAAAACGCCGATTATCAGTACTGTCCAACGATTGTGCCTGCTCTGGCTTTGCTCATCAGCTTTTTGCCTGATGATAAATCTTCTTTACGGAGCTTCCGCTTACTTCTGCGCGTACAGCTCCTCCGCCTGCTTAAAAATCGCCTCGCAGTTCTGGAGCCCGTAGTCGCTGGGGTTAATCACGCCCACCGGCATCCCGGTCAGCTCCTGAATCTCCTGCAGCTTAAAGCGCACCTGGGGACCCACCATGATAATGTCAAAGCTGTCATAGTATCTGTCCACACTGTTGACGCCGTGGGCCTCAATGGTCAGGTCAACGCCCTTCTCTAACGCGTACTCCTGCATTTTTTTGGTGAGAAGCCCTGTGGACATCCCGCCCGCGCAGATCAGTAAAATTTTCATTTCTTTCCTCATAAGTCATGCCCTGCTTTCCCAGCTTACATCTTCACCATTTGTCTCGATGACCTTCTTGTACCAGTAGAAGGAATCCTTGCGGCTCCTGGCCATGGTTCCCTGCAGATTGTCATCCATATCTACGTAAATAAATCCATAGCGCTTGCGCATCTCGCCCGTACCCGCGCTGACTAAGTCAATGCAGCCCCAGGTGGTGTAGGCGATCAGATCCACGCCGTCCTCGATAGCCTGGGCCATGGCGTCCACGTGCTGCGCCAGATAATCAATACGGTAATCATCATGGATAGAGCCATCCTCTTCCACCTTATCGATGGCGCCAAGACCGTTCTCCACTACCATCAAAGGCAGCTCATAGCGGCTGTACAGTTCATTCAGGAAATACCGAAGGCCGTCCGGGTCGGTGCTCCAGCCCCAGTCGGAATATTTCAGATAGGGGTTCTTGGCTCCCATGGTCATGTTGCCGCTGCCGGCAGAATCCTTGAAATCATGAGTGGTGACGCAGGAGGTGTTGTAATAGGAAAAGCTGAAGAAATCAACCTTGCCGTCCTTGAGGATTTCCTCCTCTCCGTCCGCCCAGACAAGCTCCACGCCGTCCTCTTTCCACATGCGCTTCGCAAACGCCGGATAATAGCCTCTGACCATAATATCACCGCAATAGTAAAAGTCCTCCTGCATCCCGGTCATATTTTTGATCACATCCTTGGGATCGCAGGTCCAGGGATAGCTGACTATGCCTGCCAGCATGCAGCCCACCTGATAGTCGGGATCAATCTCGTGAGCTCTCACCACTGCCTTCGCGCTGGCCACGAACTGATTGTGCAGCTGCTGATAGGAATCCTGAATCACGGATTTGGGGGCATCCGGCATAAAGTTTTTGAACATCAGCAGGCAGTTGATTTCGTTGAAGGTCAGCCAATATTTCACCAGGCCCTTATATTCCTTAAATAAGACCTCCGTGAATTTGTCAAATAAACCGATGACTTCCTTGTTGCTCCAGCCGCCCAGCTCCGTCTCGATATAAAGCGGGGTGTCATAGTGGGAAATGGTCACCAGGGGCTCGATGCCGTATTTTTTCAGCTCCAGGAAGACGTTTCTGTAGAACTCAATACCCTTCTGGTTGGGCTCCTCTTCAATTCCCTTGGGGAAGATGCGGGACCAGGAAATGGACATGCGGTACATCTTGAAGCCCATCTCCGCGAAAAGAGCGATGTCCTCCTTGTAATGATGATAAAAATCACAGCCAATGTGGTTGGGATAGAGATACCCGTCCAGAACCGCGTAGGTGGCGCCCTCCGGGATCATGCCCATATGACCGAAGCCCGCGGCCTTGCCGGGGTTGCCGTCCTTGTCAATGTAGGTGGTGTAGCGAGGAGTGGTGGCGGTGCCGCCGGTGGTCACGTCGGTCTTGGCCGGACCTCTGCCGTCCTCGTTCCAGCCGCCCTCGCACTGGTTGGCGGCGGTGGCGCCGCCCCAGTAAAAGCCTTTTGGAAATCTTGCCATAAAAATAATCCTCCTTTAACTTAAATCCTCACCATTAGACTTAATAGCCTTCTGGTACCAGTAGAAGCTGTCTTTCCTGATACGGGCGCAGTCCTTGAGGTCGTTGTCGTCGCGGTTGATGTAGATCATGCCGTAGCGCTTTTTGATGCCCTGGTGGGTGCTGACCAGGTCGAAGGCGGACCAGGGGGAGTAACCCATCAGATGGACGCCGTCGGTGATGGCTTCCTGGCAGGCCTTGATGTGGACGCGCAGGTAGTCGATGCGATAGGGGTCATGGACGGTGCCGTCCTCCTCCAGGGTGTCCGGTACGCCGCAGCCGTTCTCGGTGATGAGCAGGGGCAGCTGGTATCTCTCCCAGAGCTGTCGCAGGGTGATGCGCAGGCCCACCGGGTCGATGCCCATGCCGTAGCTGGTCTGCTCCTGCAGAGGATTGGTGACGCCCACAGCCAGACCGGGTTCGGTCATCATGCCCACCATAAAGTTCGCCATGTCCGCTTTACCCTGGGCGTCTCTCATCTTCGCCTTGGCTGCCAGACCGTCCTCATTGCTGACGTATTTCACGCAGGAGGCGCCGTAATAGTTGAAGGCGATAAAGTCCGGTTTGGCCGCCGCCATGGCTTCCATGTCGCCCTCAGCGATGTCCGGGAAGCAGCCCCGCTGCTCAAGATATACGGAAAAGGCTTCCGGATATTTGCCAAAGCAGATGGTGTCCAGATACAGACGGTTCCTCAGCTGGTCATAGTCCATGGCAGCCAGATTGTCCAGAGGAGCGCTGGTCAGAGGATAAACCGCGGTGATGTTGGGAGCCGGGGCAATCCAGGCGTCGCACAGCTCATGGCAGCGGATGGTAGCCTTTGCCATGGCCACCAGCATGTGGTGGTTGGCCTGATAGCGGTCCTTGTCGTTGGCGTAGCCGCCCATGTTGAACATGGTCATCATATTCTGCTCATTGATGGTCAGGAAATATTTCACCTTGGAGCCGTACTCCCTGAAGCAGACCTCGCAGTAGCGCACAAAGTCGTCGATGCATTGCCTGCTGAGCCAGCCGCCGTATTTGACCTGTAAGGCGTTGGGAAGATCAAAGTGATAGAGGGTGATCACCGGGTTGATGCCGTACTTCAGGCACTCGTCGATGACCTCGTGATAGTGGGCCACGCCCTTCGGGTTGATCTCGCCGTCCCCGTCGGGAATGATGCGGGGCCAGGCGATGGAGAAGCGGTATTCCGTAAAGCCCATCTCCGCCATCAGGGCGATGTCTTCCTTAAAGCGATGGTAGTGGTCGCTGCAGACCTTCCAGTCGCTGGTACCGGGGATCACCGGCGCCGTATCCTGCACGGATGGTCCCTTGCCATCCTCATCCCAGGCGCCCTCGCACTGGTAGGCGGAGGAGCTGGCTCCCCAGAGGAAGTCTTTGGGGAAGGGTTTTAAGGTTAAATGTTCCATAGAAGTCTCCTTCACAAAAATTTTAATGAATTTACAAAATATTTACTCCTGAAAACGAAGAGGGAGGGGAGGGATTATCTCCCGCCCCTCCTTTTAAGAAGTTTTATTAAAGCAATGAACTTATAACTGTACTCCCGCGATTACGCTTCCTTTGCAGCTGCTTCCTGCTCTACCAGCTGCTTGTCGTAAATCTTGAAGAACGGATAGTATACAAGGCCGGATACCAGAATGCATACATAATCCATCAATGCATTGGCCCAGTTGAAGGTAGCCAGGAACTGTGCAAAGCCCATGGGCATCAATGCGCCGATATACACGTGAGCCGGGAATATAATGTGAAGCCTGAAAGCAATGTACCATACCAGCGTACACAATAAGCAGTTTAAAATATACGGAATACCAAGAACCGGGTTGTACATCACAGGCATACCGAATGTCACAGGCTCATTGATACCAAACCAGCCGGGAACCAGACCAACCTTAGCCACGGCTCTGATCTGCTCGGATTTCGCTCTCAGACCCATAATGCACAGGGACAGGGTATTGCCGGTGCCGCCCGCGCAGGCCATAGCTCCAAACAGAGCCACCGGATAGAATGTCAATGCCAGCTGGCTTTCTCTGAAGGACATGCCGGCCGCCTGGCACTCTTCCCAGATTGCCGCGTTCTCTGCAGCTGCCATGATCATGGGAGCCATCAGCACAGTGACGAGAAGCATGGTGCCATGAATACCGAAGAACCACATCAAAGTAGCGAACGCGCACAGGACGAACATGCCGGGAACGGAAGTCAGCGCGCCAAGAGGTGCAGATAAAAGCGCCATGAAACCGGAGCATACAGAGTAAGCGCCGCCGGTAGCGGTGGTCACGATCAGGGTAATGATCAGCCAGATCGACATGTTAAAGAAGCAGGGGATGATGGCCGCCATAGCGTTGACCAGAGATGGCGGACACACATCGGGCATCTTGATTTCTACATGATTCTTCTGGCAGAAATAGTCAACCTCTACCACCACGAACGCAACCACGAAGCCCATGAACAGACCCTGAGAACCAAGATAAGTCGCATCCAGACTTGCCAGAGTGGAACCGCCGGAGATATCCCAGCAGGCTACCAGCGTGAATGCTGCCATGGTCTCGATAGCGGTAGCCAGAGGAGACTTGCAGCCCTTCGCCTTCGCGTAATTAAATCCGATCATGCCGGTGATCCACAGGGCGATCAGACCCATGGTAAAGTTGTACGGCATATACAAAACCGCGTAAACTGTGCTGTCAGTGCTCAGTCCGAACATGGACAACAATGCACAGATAATCTGGAACACAGAGCCGGTCATGATTAAGGACATGGATCCCATCATGGAACCCTGCAGTGCGCCCACGAATTTGTTTGCTCCAAGCTTCTGACCGAAATTCTGCAGTCCGATCATAATCTTGGAATTCATAAGACCTTCCATTATAATTTCCTCTCGTTTTTTATATTTTCAGGTATCTTCTAACCTGAATAATTCTAAACGTTCATGCCTGTCGATGCGGGCATGAGATATATAAAAGTTTCTCTGATATCCAATCATCTGTGCAGGCACATGCGATGGGCGTGCCTTGTGTAAGCCTGCCCATCTGATTGTCTATGGAGAACCCTTTTACAATCATTTATTTCTGAGCCATCAGAGCCTTCGCCTGCTTCATAATGTTGGGGCAGTTGGCAATAGCATAGTCAAGGGAATTCACCACGTCAGCGGGAAGTCCGGTGTCCTTCTTGATATCGTTGAGCTTGTAGCGAACCTGGGGTCCTACCAGAATGATATCGTAATCCTTGTAAACGTCATTGTACTCGGCAAGGCCAACCGCGTTGATGGTCAGCTCTTCGCCCTGCTCTTCCCAGTAAGCAGCCATTTTCTTCATCAATAAGCCGGTGGACATGCCGCCCGCGCATACCAATAAGATTTTCATAGTGTTATTTCTCCTTCTCAAATCCTGAAATTCTCGCGGCCTGCAGGCCGCGGCGAACAGCTCCCGTCCCCTTTTATATGTATCAGGAGAATCCGTCCGGAAGCTGCCGGTCAACTGTTACATTCGCTGATCAGAAGCTGTTAAAATGATTTCCTAACAGATTCTTACTTCTTCAACAGCTTGTACAGATCGATAATCTCGCGGATCAGCTCCTCTGCAAGCATGCTGGTCATGAAATGATCCTGTGCGTGCACCAGCAGTACGTTCATCTCGGGAGCGTTGCCGTTGGCCTCCGCAAACAACAGATCCGTCTGGGCCTTGTGGGCTCCGACGCCGGCTTCCTTGGCCTCCGCCAGCAGTCTGTCGGCCTCCTCGAAGTTGCCCTCCTTGGCCGCGGCCAGAGCAGCGAAAGCGTCCGAGCGGGCGTCGCCGGCGCTGGCGATAATGCTCATTGCTATCATCTCGCCGTCCAGAACCTCATTCTCAGTATCTGCCATTTTTATTCACCTCCTGTTTGTTCAGTTTTGTCAAAACCTATGTTTCATTTATACTAAAAACAGGGCGTTTTGTCAAACAGATTATTTTGTCCCAACAGCACTTTTTCTGTCGAAAAATAGTTTCTGTATTTTCTTTTGTGAGTTTTGCACATTCTTAAGAATTTCTTAATTTCTTATAAAATGGGCTTTTGAGAATTTTTATAATTTTCGTGTATAAGATTTTTCTCTTTCTTTTGACTTAGTGTATAAATTTTGCCAAAAAGTATATTTTGTTTATTTCTGAGTCCTCGCCTCCCGCTCCTTCCGCTTCGCCGCCTTAATCGCCTTCGGATCATCCGGCGCCAGCTCCACTGAGACAACGACCTCCTTCATCTTTGCCTTCTCAGCCTTCTTCTGAGCCTTTTTGTCGCTCATGTGCTTTTCATTGACCTTTTCGGCCACGTTTTTGGCAGTCTCATAGCCCAGCGGGCGCAGGGGCTTCGGCTCCTCCTCGCCGTTGCGGATGCGGGTGATTTTGCTCTGGATATCGTAGAGCTGGTTGCTCATGCGGCGCAGATAAGTAATGTCGGACCAGGCCCGCAGGAATTTATTCATTTCCTTCGCCTCATAATTGTGCATACGCTGCTCAAAGACCACGTAAAGCCCGTCCTCCTTGGTCTCGGTGGTGTAGGAGAGATCGATGGTGTCCGCCACGGATTTGGTGGTGGCGGCGTAGGTCTTCCCCCGGACATACTCCCTGACTGTCAGGTCAATCCGGGAGTAAGCCGCGCCGGTCTCCCGGCTCACCTTAAAGCCGGGGCGGATGTTGGAGCGGGTGAACCGCACCTTGCCGCTGCTCCTGGTCTGGTTGGCGGTCTCCAAAAGATCGTTTTCCAGATAGTCGTAAAATTCATCGCTTGTGATTTTCAGTGTTCTCATTATTTTCATTTTTCCGCACCTGTTTCTGTAATCAGTCTTTGTCTGGCTCCTCAGGGCTGAAGCCCCGGGTTTCTGAATCTAATCCTGGGCCTGTTTTGGCTCCTCGGGGCTGAAGCCCCGGGTTTCTGTGCCTAGTCCTGCGCCTGTTTTATTATCATTAGCATGGTTCCCATTTCGTTGTCGTTGATAATTACCTTGAACTGCCGCTCCAGAGGCTTCAAAAGCTTTGAGAGAAAGACGTAATCGCTCTTGTAGCGGCTGATGTAGACGGAGTCGCCCTCATTCTCCTTGGAGTGGTCGTCGATGGCCAGCCGCTCCATCAGGGATGCCAGATGGACGAAGATACCGATTCTGTCCTCATTTTTCATCTGATAAAAGTCTCCCAGCTCCTCCACGATGCCCGGCAGTACCTTCCTTAATTTATCCGTGGAAATATTCTCAAACTGCTCCTCCATCTTCCGCAGAAGAGCGTCATAATTTATCTTCTGCTCCCCCATGGGCTCAAACATCAGAATCCGGTCCAGATCCTCCTTGCGGTTTTCAAAAACCGTGGCGATGGAAATGAACGGAATACCGAACAGCTTCGGGTCGAAGGTGCCCACAAAGGCGTGGATATCGTAGATTTTGCGCAAGCTTAAGACCTCCTTGACCAGGGCGTCCTTGTTGGCCACGGCCAGCGCGACGGTGCGGAAGCCCAGCCGGGAATACTGGTCGATATATCGCTTTAACTGGGCCGCGCCTCCCTCAGAGGTATAGCAGAGGGTGATGATCAGCTTCTTGTGCTGCTCCTCCGTCCGCTGCAGGATTCCCAGATCCCGGTTTACCTGATGGTACACCTGGTCGATATCCTCATTCCAGTCGCAGCGTCTCGCCACCTCCAGCCCCACCATGGTGATGGGCATATTGATGGCGCGTATTTTCATGGTCAGCTTTTCCTGCAGCATCTCTATCATGCTTTTAAAAGAGCCCATGTCGTAGATGACAATGACGCCGCCGCCCCGGTCAATTTTCAGAAGCGTCTCCTCCAGATCGTCCATGGCCTGCCTGATTTCCGTAGAAAGATCCATGTCAAAGGCATAGGCCTTGTCGCTCTGGGTCAGCATGTTGGTGGTCTCCGCCAGATACCGGGCCGCGCCCCGTCCATGCATACAGTACAAAAGCACCGGCCTGCCCGCCTCGTTTCTGGGCATGATAATAAACATGGTCAGAAGCACCACCTCAGCAATGTCAAGCGACAATCCCAGATTCTCCCCCACATGATTCGCCAGATCCAGAACCGCCGCGTACTCCCGGGGGTATTCCTGAATGGTGGCGCGAATCTGTTCATCCGTCACCCGGGTATGCTCCACCGGATTCATGGTCAGCAGAGAATTCAGGTGCAGGCATACACCGTAAAATACGTTGGAATTATACTCCCGGCCCATGTCCTTTTTTAATTTGTCAAAAAAGACGCTGACCATATCGATGATGCGCTGGTCCACGCTCTTGGAAAGCTGCTCCAGATTGATTTCCTTATTTTTCTCCCTGTTGGTGGCCAGAGAGCTCATCAGGGTGGAAATATAGGTATCGATCACACTGTGAATGCTCTCAGTGCTGACGCCCCTGCCTGTCAGCTCCGCGTACTGCACGCGGATATTGTCATACACCTCTCTTGCCAGGTTCGGTCGAACGGCGCCGTTTTCCCCTTCCTCATACTCATACAGGAAAAAATTGCTGTCGCCCAGGAGGGTATTGACCTCCCGCCAGTTATTCTGATACAGAAGGCTGCTGCGCTGCACCAGCTGGGAAAAATCATCGAGGCACACCAGCATCTGATCCTCCGGCTCCTCCAGCACTCTTATGTACGCGCTCGCGCAGGCCGACTTGATCTGGGCGCACAGCTCCTTGATATTTCCCTCAAACTGCGTCCCCAGCAGAGCGCTGGCCGCCTCTCTTGTGACCTGCACACAGCATTTCGCGTTGGCCGCCTCATCGCTGAAAAACAGATTGATCAGGTCCATCTTTTCGGACAGTGGGCGCTCCTCTAAGGTCGGCAGCTCGATGGTGATCTGATTTTTCCATTCCAGCCGCTCATCGCCCGTATCCGCCTGAGCGAAGACAAAGATCAGGTTGTGCAGATCCACGCTGACAGCGCCGCCCGCGTCCTCGATCTCGCCGGTCTCCAGGAAACGGAAAAGCCGTCCCTGCTGCCGCGCGTTCATCAGATCCACATTATCAATGAAAAAAATGCCTCCCTGGGCTTTGGCAAAGCTGCTGTTCTCAATTCCCGCGCTGTCTCCGAAGAGCACGTCGTCCAGGACGCTGATATTCTTGGTATAATAACGACAGTTTACCTTAATGTAGGGCGCGTCCTCCTTCACAATCCGCCGCTCTACGGCGAACTGATGAATCTGCTCTGCGAAATAGCTGATACCCGCGCCTGGCCGGGCGATAATATGGATGCTCAGGCTGCCGCCGGGATAAAGGATGGCCGCCCGGGCCAGCTGAATGGCCTTGCGCAGGCTCCCGTCATGTCCCACCAGACTCTCAAAGGCCAGCGGCGCGGCCGGTACTCTCTCCTCCCTTTCCAGAGCATAGCACACCGGCCTTGTCTTCGTCTTGGTCAGAAGCCCCTCCTTGACCAGCATATTTAAAATCGCGCTCACGTTGGTGCGCTGCATTCCCAGAGCGTCAGCGATTTCCGAGGTCTGAAAGCCCGGGCTGCGCTCCTTCTGCGAAAAGGTCTCTTTCTGTATAAATTCGTACACCAGATCTTTTGTTTTTTTCATTTTTTACCTTCGGGAGTGGAATTTTGCAGCGGAATTTTTTTATCGTACGGAATTGTGTCAGGTAGATTTTCATATAAAAAAGAGCACTGCTTTCTCTCTTATATCACATTTTATACACTTTGGCAACACAAAGTTGCTGTTCTCGGACGGCACTAAGTTGCTGTCTACAGGCGGCATACAAAGCGCATACAAAGTTACTGTTCTCGGACGGCATAAAGTTGCTGTTCACGGACGCTGCGAGGCGGGCGGGATTGCTCATGCGGAAGGAAGCGTCTGTGAATAGTAACAGGAATGACTCACAGCAGCGTCAGCCAGTAGATCAGCCCCAGAACCCAGCTGGAAAACACACCGTACAGAATCACCGGCCCCGCGATGGTAAAAATGGTGGCCCCGATGCCGAACACCTGCCCCTGAACCTGATTTTCTATGGCCGGAGCCGCCACGGAATTGGCGAAGCCGGTGATGGGCACCAGCGCCCCGGCGCCTCCCCACTTCACGATGGACGGATACAGGTTGAACCCGGTCAGAAGCGCGCTGCACAAAATCAGAATCACACTGCATATGGTGCCCGCGGTGTCCTGATCCTGCCCCATATTCATGGCAACATTGGTGATAAACTGCCCGATGGTACAGATGATACCCCCGCACACAAAGGCGTTGCCCAGCTGCAGCCAGAAGTTGTGTTTGGGCGTAATCTGATTGATATACTCCTGATAGTCCTGCTTTTCTTTTTCTTCCATAATAATAACTCCCTTCTGCCGAAGCACTTTTGAAGCCTTTTTTCATAATCTGCCCGATATACTGCCTTCCGCCGCCTATTTCGCGGCTCTTTTTGCGCAAAGTCTCTTAAAACCGAAAATAAAAATACGCGAATGCCCCCGCGCTCTTGCCCAGGGCCGCGGCCAGAAGCACCCAGGGCAGCCCCTGCTCCAGACGCAGGCGGCGGGTGAAGACCGGAAAAACCTCCAGCATCTCTGCGATGGCGATGGCCAGGCTTCCCACGAAAACCCCTGCAAAAAAGCCGCAGCATATCTGTATTACCAGCCCCAGAGAAGGCCGCAGGATTCCCACCAGAGAATCATAAAAAACGCCCAGCACGCCTCCCGCCGCGCTGCCCCAGATGATCATGGACTCCAGAAGATAAATGTGCCTGGCCTCGTGAACCCGGCCGATAAACCTGGGAGTCAGTCCCACCGCCATCAGCACAGAGGTTACGCCGCCGCTGGTCAGAATCCCGGCGCACAGACCCAGCAGGCCGCAAAAGAAAAGCTCACCCATTTTTTTCCTCCCCTTCCCTGTCTGCGGCATTCATAATGGACTGATTTATATTCTGCTCATAGGTATACATAGATACCTGTACCGGCGTGGGATCGTTCCTCTTTTTTCTTTTTCCAAAATGATTGAAAAAAACGGTAATACCGACAAAAAGCCCGATACAGTAGGATACCTCCAGCACTCCCAAGCCTTCCGGCGCGACTGCGCCGCTCAGCTGATAGACATGGTCAAAAATTCCCCGGATGTCCACATCATTGTGAAAGGCCATGATAGTAAAAGCCGTGCCGAAAAACACAATCAGGCAGATAAAGGCCAGCTTCCACAGATTCTGCTTCCGCTCCGGCTCCCACTCCGCAATCACATCCGCCTCCCCCAGATTTACCACCTCGCACTCCGGGATCAACGCCTTGATTTTTTCTATGAGATACAGGCTGCTTATGACCGCCCGGTCTCCGGGCTTTTGCAGAGTGCACACCGCCATGGCCTTCGCCTTCGCGGCCCACTCCGGCTGAGCGGAAAAGACCTCTCCCAGGTCCTTCAGACGAACCTTCCCCTCCTTTACCGCGCTGTGCTGCCTGCACTGGATGTAGATTTGTTTTTCCATAAATAACGCTCCCGAACATAGTATGTGCTTTTTTATGAAGGTTCATTCGCGGTATTTTTCTTTTTCTGCAAATCTCCATTTCCTAAAAAAACCGGCATGTTCCACTCTTCCTGCCAGTTTATAACTGGTATTATCAAAATAACTGTTTTTGGTACTTTTTAAAATGCCAGTTTTGAATATACTTTGTGTAGAGTGCACTGAACAAAGACAACAGCGAATTCCGGGCCAGCTCTTTTCAGAGACTTTTTCAAAGGCTGATCACCGGAGTTGAAATGAGTTAAGACTATCAAGGAGAATGATTATGAAAGACAACGCAATTACCAAAGTCGTCATCACCGGCCTGATGGCCGCCCTCTGCTACGTGGCGTTTACCTATATCAAAATTCCGATCCCTGTGCCCGGCGGCACCACCGCCTTACATA
The DNA here is from genome assembly GCA_021203305.1 of Lachnospiraceae bacterium. GTDB lineage: Bacteria > Bacillota > Clostridia > Lachnospirales > Lachnospiraceae > RGIG6307. Next base: position 17,574 of record JAJQBK010000063.1, on the reverse strand, counting down.
TCGGAAATGCCTTCTGCGTGCTGGCAGCCCTGCTGCTGGGCGGCGTCTACGGCGGGCTGGCGGGCTCCCTCGGCATGACCATCGCCGACCTGATGGACCCCACCTATGTCACCAGCGCTCCCAAGACCTTCATTCTGAAGTTCTGCATCGGCCTGATCGCCGGCTTCATCGCCCACAGGGTCGCCCACATCACTGAGGATCATCCCAGAAACTATGTGATGAAATGGAGCCTGATCGCCAGCGTGGTCTCCCTGGGCTTCAACGTAATCGCCGACCCTGTCGTGGGATATTTTTATAAAAATTATATTCTGGGCGTTCCCAGCGAGGTGGCCAAAATCTTCGCCACCTGGTCTGCCGGCGCCACCGCCATCAACGCCGTGGTGGGCACTGTGGTCGTGGTTGTGGTGTACAACGCGCTGCGGCCTGTACTAAAAAAGGCCGGATTTTTCTTTCAGATTAAGTGACTTTCCTTAGGAACTGCCGCGAAATCTCCGCTATTTCCACTGAATGAATATTCCTCATTCAGATACTTTCCCTTATAAAAGGCGGGTCGGTTATTTTTTCACCGGCCCGCGTCTTCCTTTTCTCCATATTATTCAAAAGATACCCCCGGATTTCTTCACGCTTTGGTCTTCGCTTCGCTACGGTCCGCGCTGCACCGCAGGCGTCCCTGGTGGAAGCGGATGTCCCCCGTACATCCAGCGCCTCCCGAAATCCAAAAACATTCAAAATTACTCAAACTCCACATTGATCACGCCCACGGAGCAGTAGATATCCAGGAGACTTGCGCTCCCATGGCTGATTGTCTCCGCGGCTGTCAGCCCGCTGTAGCTCTCTCCAGCCACCGTCACCTTCCCGGCGGCACACACAATCTGACAGTCATATGCCTCGAAGGGCTGCTCCAGCTTAAGCGCCATGTCGCCCGCGGTCACCTGTGCCGTTATCGTCCCTGACAGATTTCCGGCAAGCGACATGCTCCCCGCCGACATTTCCAGGTCTGAGCTCTCCGTGATATTCATATTTTGCCCTGTCACACTGCCCGCCGACATAGTGACCGCAAGCTCTCTGCTCACCAGGGAATCAAGCTCCACCACTCCCGCGCTGACCCTCAGCTTCGTGGCGTCTGTCTGCAGCGCCTCCACAGTCACATTTGAAGCCAGAACCTCCAATCCAAAGGCGCCTCCGTTCTGAGCAAAGTCAGAGGGCAGGAGCAGCTGCACAGAAGGCATAATCCCATCTCCCTCCACGGCGCTGGAGGCTGACAGCGTTCCTTCTATTATAATATAAAGGACCTGATCCTCCACATAGGCCTGATATCTCTGAACCTTCTCCGATTCCACATACAGAGTATTCTCCGATGACATGCCCACCGTCAGATTCACCTGTGACGTTTTCAGCTCCACGCTCTGAAAGCTCTCCCCGCTGTATCCGGCGCTGATCGCCTGATCCTCCACAACCGTCCCATTTTCAGTAAACAGAGCTGTATCATCCTCTATCGTATAAAAGGGCTCCAGGCCAATATCGATTTTAAAATTCTCCGAATCAATATGGATGCTGTCCATCAGATCGCTGATCACCGGGATCTCCACATCCGAACCGGAGAGAAACTCCCGCCCCAGGAAAATGCCCGCGGCGCAGAGTGCCGCCGCCAGCAGAAATTTCAATACCTTTCCCATATCCTCTCTCTATACTTTCCCCGCACGGATTTACCCGGGATATTTCCTCCATCCATCCGGGGCACTGGTTTTTGACCGCTTTCTATCTTTTTACAAAGAATACCGAAAATTCAAACAATTCACTCTTTTTACTATAATGCCGCTTTTCGTTCAGGTCAATAGATTTTCCCTTAAATTTCTCTTATGACGCCACTGTCATGTGGATAACATCTGATTTTATTCACATTTTTGGTGTCAGACAGGAAAGACGCAAATGAATTTTTCCACACTGTCCACAAAGTTATCCACATCATTTTCTGAAAACTTTTGCGTCGCTTTGCGATGACGCCTGTGTCAAATCTGGAGAATTCATGAATTTATACCTAAATCCCCCCGATGTGGTTGGATGCTCCGGGAGCACCCAATCCTGTCGACATTCGCAAAACAATTTTCCGGTTGCCGTATCTCCAAAAACGGGCTATAATAAAGCGATCTACATTATGAAAGAATGAGGTATCAAAACATGAAAAAAATTTCCACTCCCAACGCGCCTACCGCCATCGGTCCCTATTCCCAGGCTTACATTTCCGGCGGCCTGCTGTTCACTTCCGGCCAGATCGCCCTTGATCCTGCCACCGGTGCTGTAGTTGGCTCCACCATTGAGGAGCAGACTGAGCAGGTAATGAAGAATCTGGGCGCGCTCCTCTCCGCCGCTGGAAGCTCCTACGGCCAGACTGTCAAGACAACCTGTTTCCTGGCAGATATGGGTGATTTCAACACCTTCAACGAAGTATACGGCAGATATTTCACCGAAAAACCGGCCCGCTCCTGCGTGGCGGTGAAAACGCTTCCTAAGAATGTTCTCTGCGAGGTCGAACTGATTGCGGAGGTATAAAAGTGAACGACAAAAATAATTAGCCGTTCACTTTATTTCAGACCGTGTATGAGGCGCCCTTGCCACGGAATGTTCTTCCCGTAGCACAGCGGTGCCTCTCTTCTTCTGTAGATTTCAGAAGCCGTCCCAGAACTCCTCCAGCTTCCCCTGAACAGTATTCAGATCCACCGCCTGATAATTATCCCACTCCCGCGGGAAAAGATTCCGGTACTGCCCCTGCAGAAAGCGCTCATCCAGCAGCACTATCACTCCCACATCATCTCTGGTGCGGATCACTCGTCCGGCAGCCTGCATAACCTTATTCATGCCCGGAAACCGATAAGCATAGTCAAAGCCGCTTTCTCCCTTTTCATCAAAATAACGGCGCAGCAGCTCCTTTTCCTGCCCAACCTGGGGCAGACCGGTGCCAATAATGATGGCTCCGATCAGACTGTCCCCCGCAAGATCGATTCCCTCAGAAAAAATGCCGCCCTGCACACAGAAGCCCAGAAGGGATCCCTTCACCCCTGTCACTTCCTGTATCACTCCATTTTCGCATAACTGGTCCGGCGCGTCTGTCTGTCCGGCCCCATTTCCCCGGAATCTGTCCAGAAATTCTCTCCGCTCCTCCTCGCTCATGCGCTCACTCTGTACAATGCATGAAATCTCTTCATCCTCTCCGAAAAGCTCCCCATACACATGAAATATTTCCTGCATATAGGCATAAGACGGGCAGAAAATCATATAATTTCCCTGTCTGGCCAGCACAGTCCGGTGAATGTAGCAGGCAATCTTCTCATACTCCCCGCGGTTGCGCCGGGTATATTTGCTGGTCACATCCTTCGCCACAAGCAGCACCCGCTTCTCCCTTGAAAAACAGCTCTCGGCGTAGACCTCGTAATCCTCCTTCGTTCCCCCTAAAAGCTCCTTGTAATACTGAATCGGCAGAAAGGTGGCGGAGAACAAAATACTGCTGCGGCAGCGGTCCATACACTCTCTCAGGTTGGCTGAAGGGTCCACATTGAACAGCTTTAACCAGAATTCCCCATTCTCCCGGTTTTCCCCGTACACAACATATTTCTCATTTAACAGACGGTAAATCAGCTCAAAATGGCTCAGCTCGAAGTAAAAATCCAGCAGCTCCCGCGGCATGGGATGCCTGTCCCTCTCAGCCAGCCAGCTGTCCAGATCCTCTGTCACCTTTTCCACTGCCTGATAGACTTCCTCCGGCTCTTCAAGCACAGTCAGGCCGGCGCTGTTACATTGTTTTTTCAATGCAAGCAGAGCCTTATTCAATCGATTCAGATGCTTTTCCAGGCTCTCCACTGTATATGATATATTTTCTCTCACCAGCCGTCTGGCCGTGAGTACCCTCTCCTTCACCAGCACCGCGCTGTACATATCCCTGGCCCGATCCAGCAGATTGTGGGCCTCATCCACCAGCAGAATATACTTTCCCCTTCCCGCGGCAGCCCCAAAAAATCTCTGTAAATATACATGAGGGTCGAACGCATAATTGTAATCCCCGATCACCGCGTCGGCAAAATCCGTCAAATCCAGGCTCAGCTCATGAGGACATACCTGATAGCGCCGGGCATACTCCTGAATGCAATCTCTGTGAAAATATTCCTCGTGGGTAATCATGTCATACAGACAGGCATTAACCCGGTCAAAATGCCCTTTCGCGTATGGACAGGCCGCCGGGTTACAGTCGCAGACCTCGTTAAGGCAGATCTTTTCCCTGGCGGTCAGCATCACATCCTTGAACTGCAGTCCACCTCCGCGCAATAATTCCAGAGTATCCGCCGCAACAGCTGCCGTGACCGTTTTACCCGTGACATAAAAAATCATATTCGCCAGCCCCTGTCCTACCGCTTTCACGGAAGGATAGAGCACCGCCAGAGTCTTTCCTGTGCCGGTAGACGCCTCCAGAAAGAGCTTTTTTTCATGAAAAATTGTCCGATATACACCGGACGCCAGCTCCTTCTGCCCCTCTCTGTAGTCGTAAGGGAAGGGCACTGCCCGGATAGAGGGAAGCTTGAGCTCTTCCCAGTCATACATATAGTCCGTCCACCGCTGATACTCCTTCATGGTATCCATGAACCACTCTGTAATCTCCGAACGGCTGAAGGTCCGATGAAAATATCTGGCCTCCCTGGAGCCGCGCTGAATATATGTCATACGCACGCCCACACGCTCCAGCTCATTCCTCTCGGTTATCATGTAAGCGTAACACATGGCCTGCGCCAGATGCACTCTCTCCGGCTCACGGATATGCGCCACGTTCCGGTATGTGCTCTTGATCTCATCCACATAGGTCAACGGCTCCGGCTCCTTCATAATGCCGTACTCGGGGGAGAGCAGAGGAAACTGCTCAAAATCACTCTGCCATTCCTTCGGCACATAGTTGGTAATAGTTCCGTCCGCGCGGCCCTCCAGATATATGTCATACCTTCCCGCGCTATATATGTATTTAAATCCGACCTCCGCCTGATATGCAGTTCCTTCCTTCGCCTGCAGCATACGGTGAAGTCGTCCGCCCTCCTGCATAGCCTGTTCGGCGCTGCCCCGGCCCCGGTTGTCCAGATCGCCCGATCGGAAGATGAATTCCACCATATTGCGGACAGATGTATGAATCTCTCTCATAGAAGCCTCTCATTTTATCATTTCACAACAGTTTCTTCGCAACAGTAAAAAAATCAGGAAAGCCATGGCTGTCCCTTTTTGTCTGTGCCTTTTTGCGAACTTCTGTTCTATCTTATCATAATCAGCGCACTTCTAACAATCCTTCTGAAAGTAATTCACAGAATTTTTCGCACACCAAAAAGGAGCAGGATTTTTCCCGCTCCCTTTTGATTGCATTTTCATTTTATCTGTAAAAACAGCATTACTCCTCGCAACAGCTTCGCGTGCGTCTCCACCCCTTACGGGGCTGAAACTTCTTATTTTACATTGAAAGCTGCCTTGCCCGGATATACGGCTGCTGCGCCCAGCTGCTCCTCGATACGGAGTAACTGATTGTACTTGGCAACACGCTCACTCCTGCTGGGAGCGCCGGTCTTGATCTGGCAGGTGTTCAGAGCAACCGCCAGGTCAGCAATGGTGGTGTCCTCGGTCTCACCGGAGCGATGAGAGGTAACGGCGGTGTAGCCGGCCTTGTGAGCCATCTTGATGGCCTCCAGGGTCTCGGACACGGAACCGATCTGATTGAGCTTGATCAGGATAGCGTTGCCGCAGCCTAAGCTGATGCCCTTGCTCAGTCTCTCAGTGTTGGTCACGAACAGGTCGTCGCCTACCAGCTGAACTCTGTCGCCCAGCTCGGCGGTCAGCTTCTGCCAGCCTTCCCAGTCCTCTTCATCCAGAGCATCCTCGATGGAGATGATCGGGTACTTGTCCACCAGGCTCTTCCAGTGAGCGATCAGCTCATCGGAGGTGTAGTGAGTGCCGGCCTTCGGCAGGATATACTCACCCTTCTTCTCACCCTTCCACTCGCTGGAAGCGGCGTCCATGGCGATCATGAAGTCCTTGCCGGGCTCATAGCCGGCCTTCTTCACTGCCTCAAGGATGGTCTCGATGGTCTCCTCATCGCTGGACAGGTTGGGAGCGAAGCCGCCCTCATCGCCAACGGAGGTGGCAAGACCCTTGGACTTTAAGATAGAAGCCAGGGCATGGAAGACCTCCGCGCACCAGCGAAGCGCTTCCTTAAAGCTGGGAGCACCCACAGGCATGATCATGAATTCCTGAGTATCCACGGTGTTGGTGGCGTGTGCGCCGCCGTTTAAGATATTCATCATCGGAACCGGGAGACGGTTTGCGTTTGCGCCGCCCAGGAAACGATACAGCGGAATGTCCAGGGAAAGAGCTGCCGCTCTTGCTGCCGCGATGGAAACGGCCAGGATAGCGTTTGCGCCCAGATTGGACTTGTCCTTGGTGCCGTCCGCATCGATCATGGCCTTGTCCACCGCGTAGGTGTCGGAAGCGTCCAGGCCAAGAACCGCGTCTCTGATGGTGGTGTTGATATTCTCAACCGCCTTGGTCACGCCCTTGCCCAGATATCTGCTCTTGTCGCCGTCACGAAGCTCCAGGGCCTCAAACTCGCCGGTGGAAGCGCCGCTGGGTGCCGTGCCTCTGCCTACGGTGCCGTCCGCTAAGGTCACCTCAGCCTCTACTGTCGGATTTCCTCTGGAATCCAAAATCTCTCTGCCGATTACGTCTACAATTTCCATGTAGTCCATAACAATATTCCTTCCTTTCTTTTTACGTAAAATTCTGCCCCGGATGAGACCCGCATAACACCTGTAGTTCCTGTTTTGAGCCGGTTCCTCAGATTTCCTGTTGTCCTGTCCTCAACAGATTTCCGCATATCTTTTGTGGGAAACGCTGTCCCCCACAATCTTTTATCATGTTAGCATAGACCCGTTTGGATGTCAAGAAACAGGGGCGGGAATTTCCCAAATTTTATAAGCCGCATGCCTCACGCACTCCTGCTCAATCTTGACACCCTTCTCCAGCATCATCCAAAACAGTTCCCACTGCTTAGCAAAATACGGATCCTGCGCCATGCGTTTCAGCCTTTCTCTGTCGCCTGCAGTCAGGGCTTTTCCGTACTGCAGGTGGGAAAGATAAGTTTCCATATCCATCCAGCCCGTCTGAAAGGGAATCTGAGTCTTTTCCCTTAAATCTCTCCAGATCTGAAAACCGCCGCAGTCAATATCTCCGAAGTGGATGAAGGTCACATTCTCATTCTTACAGCTTTCATACAGCTGTATCAGGAAACTGCGCTTCACCTTATTGTGATATCCGCCCAGGTAAATCGCGAGCGTCTCCTGGGCCGAAAAACGGTGAAAAGAGGTAAGATTTTCGATGGTAACCACCTGCTTTGGCAAATGCGTCTTATCCCAGTTCACATCGGCAATGTCCTCGCTGGACAGGCCGATCCCGCCTGGAAAGCTCTCCAAAGGAAGCCAGCTTTCGGCTTCTCCCTTCCTCATCCGGAATCTTCCGCACCCCTTCATCATCACCCAGGAGGGATTTTTATAAATGCCAAATTCCTCCAGCACCTGCTCCGGCTCCAGCTCCCTTAATCCCTCATCCTCTGAAAATCTGGCAATGATACCGGCCGCAGTGATAATCTCCTTCTCTGCCGCCTTGGAATCCTTCCGGAAGCGGACGGAAAATTCCCGCCAGAACACCTCCTCCGTATTGGTCAGAATCGCCTCCATCAGCCTGATCCGCTCGCGAAACTCCTCCGGATGATCCATATCCAGATACTGCCTGACGCTCTTTTTCTCCCCCAGCCTGTCCCTGACCCAGTCCAGAAAGCTGTCGATGACAGGATGTCGTCCGGCAAAATCATCGCATATATGTATGATCGTGTTTTCCTTTTCCATTTTCGGGTGTCGATGCAGGAATACATAGATTTCATCCGCCTTCTCAGGGCACAGCACACATCTCTCCAGAATATGCCCCACCCTTCTGTTTTTCCACGCAAGCCTGAGAAAACCCTTTTCCTCCGCCTCCATCAGCTGCGCGTGAATCACCTCATACCATCCCGATGCCTCATCAAAATACTCCGGCAACAGTTCCCTGGTCACAGAAACGCCAATATTCTGCCGCCTCCGATTCTCCCCGGTATACAGAAGGCTGTTCTCATACTTATCCAACAGTTTATTCAAAATTTCCTCGTCATACCTGCGAACTGCCATCGCCATTTCACCATTCATACTGCATCCAAAGCTGTAAAACCACAGGCTGCCATCATTCCCGATTCATTCCTTCGCGAGCAGTGCAAACCGGGTGTGAAGCACAAAACCGTTTCACGCAGCCCTTTGCTGCTTCCTACCCTCTCCCAAACTCCTCCACATAGCTCTCTTCCCCGTCCTGCAGTACCAAAAGCACCCGCTTCACCCACGGTCCGATATACTGAATCTTCTCCGGCGGAGCGGAAATCATCAGCTGCAGGTTGGCGTGAGTCAGAAATTCCAGCATGCCGCCGATCCGCCCGTCGTCCATATTATTGAAGGCCTCGTCAAACATCACCAGCCCTATGGCGTCGCCGCCGATGCTGTTGCGGTAAAGCTGCATAAAGGAGGCCGCCACCGTGATATAGAAGGGTGTCTGGGTTTCGCCGCCGCTCTTCTCCCGGCTGACCTTAGAGTAAAGCATATAGCTGCCGTCGTCATGCTGAATTTTGATATCATAATCCATATAGGTGCGGTAGTCCGTATACTCCTCCAGCACTTTCGTGCTGTTGTCGTCATCGGCAGTCAGCTTCTCAAATAATTCCTCAATAACCTCCCTGTGATTTTCCCGGAAAATCCCGCTGAAAAGAGATTCCCCCTGCAGTACATTAAAGTCGTCCATGATCATCTGGTAATACTTTTTCAGCTTCCTGTTGGGCTCCTGCAAAAACTCATACCGCTCTTTGCTGAAATGAATATCCTTCAGGGATTTGTTCAGCTCCTTAAACTCGCTCTGTGCCTGCTTAATATTCTCCTGAAGTCTGGAAAGAAACTGCTCTCTGAATTCCTCCTCCGCGGACTGTCTGGCTTTTTGTACCTTCTCCTCATAGGTCAGAAGCTGAGAGTTTTTCAGCTTGTCATACTCCGCCCAGAACTCCGGATATCCGGAAAGAGACTCCGCCGCGCCGAAATTATGGGCGATTTTATATTTTCGCATGAGATCGATCATATCCTTCTCTGCGTTTCTGCGGCGGGTAGCGTACCCCTCTCTGGCCTGTTCGAAATTTTCCTTAAACCGGGCCAGATTCCTGCCTTCCTTTAACCTGGCCTCCTTCTGCCGGATATACTCCTTCTCACATCCCGCCGCCTCCGGCCCCAGCCGTTCCACCAGCGCAGCGAGGGCAGCCTGCCTTTCGGCCATCTGCCCGGTCAGCTCCGCCATTCTTTGCTCCAGCTGCTCAATCTCCTGACGGCACCGCCCTGTCTGAATATCAGCGCCGGAAATTTTCTCCTGCAGTTCCTGATGCTGTTTTTTCAGCTCTTCCAGATGAATCGCCTTCTGAATCAGGGTCTGATTCTCCTTCAGCTTTCTGATCTGCTCCCTGCACTGATCGAGCTGCATCTCGTGACCGCGCTTTTCCTCCAGAGCGGACAGGCGGTATTTCACATCAATATCCGCCGTGGAATCCAGTGGCTGAGCCACAAAATTCAGATTCTCCGTCTGCTCCCGTATACTCCGGATCTGTTCTTCCAGCGCTTTCTCCTTCTCCCTGCACTGCTCCAGCTGGCGCAGATAGGCCTCCTTGCCAATATACGGGGTCTGAAACACCTCCGGCCGGATGGCGCTGACCACATGATTCTGATAGCGCATACACTGCCTGGTGATGGCGATGGGATACTGTTTCAGCTCCTGAGAGCTCTTACAGCAATGCACCCGGCCAAGAATCATGTTGACATATCGTCTTGCCCAGAGGCTCTTTGATGTCACCTTCTCTGCCAGGGACCCTTCCGGCGCCTCGTCATATTCCTCCAGCTTCCCGGTATTGATCAGCCCCACGCCGTAAGCCTTCTTTTTTTCTCTTGTGCGGTCATAAACACTCAGTGCCAGATCAAAGTCCTCCGGCTCCACCAGCAGGTAAAAGCGTTGATTATTCAGATAGCCCTCCACCGCATTCTGCCAGGACAGATCCGTGACCTCCAGCAGTTCGCAGAGAATTCTCACCTCGCCGGGGCGCCCTGCCTTTCTGAACTGTTCCCGAATCTGTGAAACCAGAAAGGTCACATTCTCAGGGTATGTCAGCTGCTTTTTTTCCAGGAGACGGATCTGGGTCTGAAGTTCAGTCATTTCCTCCTGTTTTGCCCGCAGCTCCACCCGCTTCTCCGCCAACTTTTCCTGAATTTTTTCATACATTTCCTTCTTATAGGAAATAACCTTCTCCAGGCAGGCCCTCACAGCCGTGAGCTGTTCGCACTCCTCCAGCTTCCGAAGATAAGCGGCATATTCCTTCACACAGCCGTCCACGTCCTTCACCTGAAGAAGCTTTTCCGCCGCCGCAAACGCCCTCTTTGCGGCCTCCTGCAGCTTTCTGACCTCCTCTTTATCCTGTCTCAGAACCACGGCAAGCTCATCCCGCCTGCGCTCCAACTCATGCAGCGCCCGGTAATCCTCATTGGACTCCAGCTCCACGCTTAAGCCGGTGATGGTATCCTGACATTCTCCCTGCTGCCTGACCAGGTCACGCTGCTTCTTTTTGAGCTCCTCCTCACGAAAAATTGCGTATTCTCTTTTCTCTTCGGCTTCCTTTTGAGCCTCCTGCACCAGATCCATATCCACCCGGGCAAGGTAATACTCCTGATTGCGGTCGATGCGCTGATATTTTTCGATTTCCGCTTCTCTTTCGTTGATCTTCTCCAGCTCTCCGATGCGGGTCATCACATCCTGCAGCATCCGCTCCAGATCCTGGTAGCTGCGCACATTTTCCTTCAGCGCATCGATATTAACTTCCTTTTCGTCCAGCACGTAGGAATACACAAAATCCTTGATGTCGTGAATGGGCTTAAAGGCCAGCGCCTTGGGTATAAGGGAAAAGAATTTATCATCCAGACGGCCGAAGCGGTTCTTCATCATTTTTTCGCTTCCGTCTGGGTATTGGCAAAGATTTTGATTTTATTGGTGGCGTGGAATACCGCGATGGACTTGATCTGATTTCCCCGCAGAAAAAGTCCATCCTCGATGGTCTGATTTTCCATCAGATACCAGACCGCGTTGGGCTCCTTCTCTTCGGAGGCAGAATCCAGAACCGTGCCCACAATAAAGGGCTGTTTTCTGGCCTCATCATAAAATTCCAGGGCAATATGGCTGGTGATCTCCCCTGCTCGCTCATAGGGACGATCCTCCCTGCCGGTTTTGCAGCGCATGTAGCTGTTCAGATTTCTCTTTCCCTTGTCGTGGGCGGCCACGTTAAAATGATTCTTGGAGCAGGTGATCACAAACTGGATGGCGTCCAGCAGAGTGGACTTGCCGGTGCCGTTTTCCCCTGACAAAAGGACAGAATCCGCCAGCTCTATGGTCTCATTAGAGAAGCGGTGCCAGTTAATCAGCCGGATTCTCTGAAGCTTCTTCATCCTCGTTTTCCTCCTCCCGGCTGCCGAATAGAAATCCGCGATTCTGATCCATCACTTTGACAGACACCCCCGCCGGGCCGCCTTCCTTCCTTCGTTCCCGGTACTTTTCCAACAACTCATAAACCCGGCGGATATCCTCTACCCTGACAGCCATCAGAATAGAATCGTAAATAATAATCCGCGAATCCTCCTGATTCAGCTCCCTGTCCAGAATTTCAATCAGGTTATACCTTCTGAAGATGCGCAGGGCATTCCCCATGGTGGTCTTGTCGATCTGCTTTTCCCTGATTTTCAGGGAAAGGTATTTTTCCTGGATATCCCCCAGGTTCACCACCACGTCCGTCAGAGACAGCTCCCGTTTTTTTTCATCATACAGAATTCGTAAAATCAGCAGAATAATGGAGTCATTGAGCCTCAAATTCAGATGATTGTAATTCTCCCGGTTCACCAGCTGAATAACGCCGTAATCCTCGTTGATTTCCAGGGCATAGCCCAGCACGTCCAGATAGCGTTCAAACACATTCCGGTGACGCAGAATAAAATAGTAATCCGTCTTCGAGGTCTCATTGCGCCTCACAATAAAGCAGACGCTCATCAGCTTATTGCAGACCCGGCGGAATTCATCCTTATCCTTCTGCAGCATTCCCTCAAATAAATCCATTGGTTACCCCTTCTTATGAATCATAAAGTCGCGAAACCGGAAGCCGTCCTTTAACACTTCGCTTCCCGGCTCCAGCTCATAGCTCATGGTATTTCTCTGCCCATACAGCCGGATATAAATCACCCGGATAAAGGTATCCTCCTCGTTCAGCGGCAGGTCTGATGCCTTCATCTGCTGCCTGCCCGCCAGCATCTGCGTCACATATTCGTCAATTTTCTGCGGGCTGAGCACTTTTTGCAGCTTTTCCTGCATCTGCCTGCGTTTTTCCTCCCGTTTCTGACGGTCAGGAATATGCGCTTCCACAGGCTTTGGCACAAATTCCTTTTTGCCCTCCACCGGCGCATACAGAGAATCCATGTCCAGGTATTCCCAGGAAAAAATGCGGATCATGCGATCCATTTCCTCCAGCTCATAGACTGCGTTATAGTCCAGCCTTCTCTCCGTAATCTGCTCCCCCAGTGTGGTCAGAATTCCCTTCAGCTGCCCCCGGATATCCTCCCCGGAGGAGAGAAGAAACCTGGCACGGTTGATCGCAGACCGCTGATACCTGGTGTTTTTCTGATTGATCTCGCTCAGGATGTCGTCCATCCGCCGGAAAGCGTCGATGACCTCATGCAGCATGGAGAGAGTCTCCTCCCTGGCCTCCTCCTCCGTGATTCCATGAAGCACGGCAATCTCTGCGGAAGCTTTTTTCAGATAGGCCTCGCTTCTGGCATTGGCCTCCAGCCGCTCTAAAATTTCCGGCCGGAATTTAGACACATTGTCAGAGGTTAAAAGTCTGTGATAGGCCTTGTCCACCACATTGCTGTAATAATCATTCAGCAAAGCGTCCAGTATCTCAGCCACGGTGCTGTGCTTTGTCAGATCGTCAATGTATCGTCGGATATTGGCATTTAAACTTTTCAGGCCGGTCAGCAGAGCGTCTGTATTCTCCACAATCTGCAAAAGCCCGAGACCGGGGCTTTCGCCTCCGGACCGGGCCAGACTGTAAATGGTATAGATATATCCCTGATATTCGGTTTTCTTTTCATCGGATAGGTTGAGCAGGGTTTTCATGACCTGCACCGCGTAATCTCGGAAATTCACCCGCTGCACATAGCTGTAGTCCGTCTCCACCGAAATCCAGCCGTATCCCTCCAGACGCCGCAGGATGAAATTGGCCTTGTCTCTGCTGGTCATACTCCCCGGCTCTGCGTTCTCCCACTCCTCCCCGGACATCTGCGCCGCCATGGAAGAATCAAAATAAAACTGCAGCTCGTCCACCAGAACATCCCGCTCCACACCAAAGGAAAGCTGACGGTTTGTCACAGCAAACAGGCGGCAGAGACATTCCCAGTATACTACCCTGCCCGGAGAGGACAGGGGAGAGAAAAAATTGCCGGGGATAATATCAAAAAGCATGGGGGAGGGTCTCCTTTATCTGAAAGTATTCTGAATTTCTGTCGGCATCACCTGCATAATCATATGTGTTTTCCGGCATTTCTCACATCCTCTTTACTTCGATTGAGCCAGCTTCCTCCGGGTCCACTCAAGCACCGGCTTTCTGATCGGCGGCGAGAGGTTCTCCGGAACATCCTCCGGCGCAAAAAATTCCAGCCTCTCCACCTCTTCCTCCTGGCATTTCATCGACCCGCTGTAGCTTTTGCACAAAAATACAACGTCTACATTAGAAACTTCGTCCCCATTCGGGTATACATAATGCAAATCTTTCCCTGAAAATACACCAAACAGCTCCAGGGAATCGGCCACAAGACCGGTCTCCTCAAACAACTCTCTTCTGGCTGCGTCCTCCACGACTTCATCTAAATCCACTGAGCCGCCAGGATAGCCCCAGCAGTGATTGTCCGTCCTCAGCTCCAGCAGGATCCGCCCCCGCTCATCCTCCAGAATCACACTGGCGCCGACCTGCAGGAGCGGACGATGGCCTACGATTTTGCGTAAATCCATGATGTAGTCAGACATGAAAAAACCTCCCATTTCATGCTTTTATCTCATTTTTCCCAGTATAACACAGACCCCCTGACTTTTCTATCATTAATTTGCCTGTACATCTGACGGGACTTATGCTATACCCTGCGAAAAAGCTCCCGTGCGAGCTTTTTGACAGTGCCCATTCTAAAATTCCATGTCACGATTTATGCGCTTTGAGACATCATATAGCTGTCAGCTTCCTGCTCCGTCAATGCGTATTTCTGCATAATGCGCTGCCGGATATCCATCTCCGGAAGAACCATCTCGCGGTAAATGCCAATTGTATTATTGATAATAGTATTCTTCTCCCGCTCCTGTGCCGCTTCGCGCTCTTCCTGTCTTCCCTCTTCTTTTGCGTCCTCGATCGCGTCTTCCCAGCCTTTGCAAAGCTTTCTCTCCCGCTCCTGTGCCGCTTCGCGCTCTTCCTGTCTCGCGTCCTCGATCGCATCTTCCCAGCCTTTACACACGTTTACCACCTCCGTTGTTTCAATATTGATTTTGATATTCGCGCAGTCCCGTATCACCCGCGCCGCCTTGCGATCCAGCTTTTGATACGCCTCATTCCCATTCAGCAATTCCTTCAGCTTCCTTTTGTCCGGCGCCGCCTTCATGAACCTCAGCACATCTCCCAGGCTTGTGGAAAACTTCTGAAAATCCTCTTCGCACATCCGGGAAGGCTCAATCAGCAGCACTTTGTAGTCCTGAATATAAGGCGATAGCCGCTCATCCGGCAGATCAATAAGCTCCCTCAGGCTCAAAGCCCCGTCCCAGGGTTCCGGACCAAAGTGAATACAGAGGGTAATCACAGGAACCAGCCGATCCGTCCTGTGCATGCCTGACAGAAACTCCTCTGAACTCTCCTTCCCTCCCTCGCTCCTGTGAAGTGCGCGCAGCGCCTCAGCCTGTAACGCGTACTGCAGCGCGTCATAAAGGTTACTGCGAACCGGCATTCCATAATGCGTCTTTGTCTGCGCCTCGATGCCGAAGATCGCGTAAGAGCAGGTGTCATCCTCCATTACATTCCACTGCCGCACGACATCGCGGTACCGCTCCACCTCTTTATCTTTCCCTTTGCGCCTTTTTGCTTCATCATCATGCCCGAAAACATGTAAAAGCAAATCAGAATTCAGAGGCTTCAGGGAATTTGGCTTTACCACCTTCTCCCCACCGTACAGATAGTAATTCACCGCATCCGTGAAAATGTCCGCATCACTTAAGTAATCTTTTGTAGACGTGTCCTGTACACCCATGGCATTCCTCCTTCTGAAGCGCCCGGTGTCAGGATTTCATCCCGACTACAGTCTATCACCATTTTGCCAAATATTCAAGTACAAACATTCAAAGTACTATGATTCGCCAGCTGACTCATCAATTCGACTGTTTTTTGTAAAGGCCCTTCACTATATATAGGCACGGGAACGCCAATTCGTCACAAACTTTTTCAATTTTTTTCTTAATCTGAACTCCTTCCTGTTTTCAGCCGGATATGGTACACTGTTCACGTTTCTTTCAACTTAAAACTTACTGATTGTGGAGGAAATTGAATAACACTATGCACAATTTTCTCAATGACATTAAAATGCCGCCAAACGTCCATTCATGGATTGGCGGCGATTTTTCGATTGGCGGTAGATTTTTCCGACGATCATCATCAAATCATTCCGATGATTGTCCTGTCAGCTTCCTGCTGTATCTGCAATCCGGATAATTGCTGCACCCCATAAATTTACCATACTTTCCGCTTCGTTCTACAAGCCTTCCGCCGCATTGCGGGCAAATATTAAACTCAGTCCTTCCCGGATTTTTCTTTTTGGCTTCCCGGGTTTTCCGCATTCCGGCCTGATCCTCGCAAATATTCGCCCGTTCTGTCTGTGCCAGTTCTGGCGCCGCTTGCTCTGTCTGCCGCGGCCCCCGCTGCCGCCCGGCGCATTCCTTACAAGTTCCAAGATTAATCCGTCCCGGCCCGCCGTAAGTTGCGAACTCATTTTCCTTTGCGATTTTGCCGCAAAGCTCACACTTGATCCAGCGGTTTCCTTCTGAATCCCGGATCTGCCTCTCCTGCTGGGCAAAGCCGGATTCCATATTCAGGCGAAAATCCTCTTCTCTTTGTCTGGCCTGTGTCAGACGTTTTGCTTCTTCTTCCTCTCTGCGGCGGCGTTCTTCCTCATATAGCTTCCTTCGCTGCTCTTCGGCCTCCTTCCGCAGCCTTTGCTGCTCCTCCAGTTCCCGCTGCAGCTCCTCACGCCTCTTCTCTTCCTGCTCCTGCCTTTTTCTCTCTTCCTCCTGAAGCTCCCTCAGATAAGCGGCCTGTCTCTCCTGTTCGGCCTGGCGGCGTTTTTTCTCCGCCTCCATTCCGCGCTGAAGCTGATAAAGCGCTCCTTCCTTTAACAGGCGCAGCTTTTTCCCTGAAAATAAAACCTCCCCGGTTTCGTCAATATCAAATTCGCCGGGCTTCCCTGACGCGATGGAAATCTCCTGCCACAGACCATCGATGTCCTGAGCGTAAAAAACTGCTTCCAGAGACGCTCTCTCATAGGAATTCTCCAGTTTCCACCCATTTTTCTCCCGCCGGGCTTTCTCCTGCCCAAAGCCGCCACCCTGGGAAGGATCGCTCTCCTTCCCCATAATATCCAGAAGCAGACAATACCCCTGCCGGCTCTGAATCTTCATCAGTCCTTCCGGATACTGCCCGCTGCCGCCTCCATTATGCCTGTCCACCACATAAATAACGGAAATTCCGCGGCTGTTGCTCTCCAGAATATCAAATTTCTCATCCGACAGATTGGCCCTGTCACGGCAATAGCTCAGCGCGATTTTCTTTTCCCTGGAAAGAAAGGAAAACTCGTACCTCCTCTCCACACTGTCAACAGCGTGAATGGGAACCCGGGTTTCAATATCCTTCGCCTTCAGTTTTTCATCCAGCCAGCATTTCAGCACAATCTTGGAATTCAGCGAGGTCCTGCTCTCCGTGACCGCAGTGCAGGCGGCATTAGACTGTCCATCCTTTAAGCGGAAATGCTGCTCCCGCAGATTTTTATCCCCGGCCACCAAAATCAGGTTAGAGCCGCAGCCGCAGGGACAGAACAGCTCGTTATTCCGGCTCCTGATCCGAAGCTCGCGCAGCTTCTCCGGAATATTGATCTGCCGGCCGTCAACGACGGTATATATGGTCTCTATGCCTATGTATTTTCCATCGCACAGACAGACTGTTCTTTGCGCCATGCTCTTCTAGTCCTTCCCTTATTGGCCTCCGCCAGATGCTTATCTTATTGCCTGAATCCGTGAAACTGAACTTTGCGCAATCCTAAAAAAGCATCGTTTTTACCG
>JAJQBK010000057.1:1200-7509 GCA_021203305.1 Lachnospiraceae bacterium | reverse complement strand
ATACTGAGTTTTTTTCAATAAGATGCGGATAAGCATATGCTTCGGATAAGCTCAGATTGTTTGAGAAACTGCACCGGCCATCTTCCAGATAGGTCATAAAGAGTTCTTTGTGCGTTTGGGCATAGTTCACCGCCTTTGCAAAGCGGGTGCCTTTCGCTGGATGCTGTTTTGACAGCCATTCCCAGAATGCGTCCAGCACTGGCTTCTCTTTCTTGAGACGGTATTCCTTGCGCTGCTCAAAGCTTTGCCCCATCTGCTTTGACCGCCGCTCATATTCAAACAGCCGGTCGCAGTATTGGACTCCCTGCGCTGCCGGATTATTGAGGTCCAGCTTCTTCCCTTTTGGGACGGCATCCAAAAAGTACCTCCGTAGGTGTGCCCAGCAACAGTAGCGCTTAATTCCGGGAAGATTGTTATATCCCTGATAACAGTCTGTCTCAAGATACCCATGGAAATCACCCAGAAACGCCACTGCGTTGAACTTGGCCCGTGTCTCTGTATATTTATACAGAATGATCTGAGGTAATCCATCTTCACCACTGCGGAACAGCCACATGAAAGAATCGGTCTCCGCATTCCTCCCGGGTTCTTTCAGGACCTGTATCCGGGTTTCATCCGCCATCAGGAACTGGCGCTTCAGGAGCTCCCGATGAAGGTAATCATAAAACGGGCCGAAATAATTCCCTGCACAGTATATGATCCAGTTGGCGAGTGTTGCCCTCGACAGTTCGGCACCGAATTGCTTCCAGTCCTGTTCCTGCCGGTAAAGCGGCATCGAGTTCGCATACTTCTGATACATCACCCACGCAACAACGGATGCGGATGCATAACTATGCGGGATCAGGGCTTCCGGGACATTTGCCTTTACAAACTCGATGTTTTTGGCCATTGCTGACTTAGTAGAACATTTCGGACATTTGGCTGTCTCCCGGTAGTAATAGATAACTTCCCCTGAGGCCGGTGTGTAGCGGAACTCCGTGCGGACATACTCTTTCCCGATGACTTCCATCTCAGAACCACAGTCCGCGCAGTAACGCTGGTCTTCAGAAAGCGGCACAACAACCTCGCGTGATGGGATTCCCTTAAAAGTGTCAGCAGCAGTGCGCTTTGCTTTCCGCGTATGTTCCCTGACGATAACTTCTTCTTCCGGTTCTGGCTCTACCTCTACCTCCGGGGAGGCTTCCTGTTCAACTCCGTCAAACAGACTCATCTGCCCCGGGTACTCTTTAGATCTGGACTTCTCGCTGGATTTTCCAAAGAGTTTCTGGGCCAGATAATTGATCTGTTCACGCAGGGACTCGATTGTATGGTTGCACTCCTCGACAGTGCCCTGCAGGGACGCGATCATGTTACTCTGATCGCTGATAACTTTATTCAGTTGAGTGATCGTGTCTTTCTGCTCCCTGATTCTGGAGTCCGCTGCGGATTTTGCCATCTGTTTTTCTCCTTCAAAACCTGTTTTTATTATACCACAGGCAGGGTCAGAAAGGAAGGAAAAATGGCTTATTTCCGGGCTTTTTCGGACTTTTTCGCAGCAGATCTCAGACTACGCAATCCGTTGGTTTTGGGGTGGGTCAGGTGATCCATCGACTGGTTTAAAAGCTTTTGGCTGTTCGATCTCAAGACCGGACATCAACCAGTCAAACTGCTGCCAGGTCAGGGTTTTTACTTCGTCAGAATTCCGCGGCCAACGGAACCGTCCCTGCGCTTCCATGCGCTTGTAAAGGAGAAAAAAACCATCTCCTTCCCAAAGCAGCGCCTTTATCCTATCGCATCTTTTTCCGCAGAACAGATAGAGCGCGCTGCGTCTGGGATCCATGTGGAGTTTGTCCTGGACAATCGCACAAAGGCCATCGATTGCCCTCCTCATATCGGTATAGCCGCACACGATGTAAATTTCGTCCGCGACTGTGATGTCGCCTAACATGTTACCGCCTTTACCGTGCGGAACACCCGCTCCATGAAATCACTGTCTGCTCCTTGCGGTATTCGTATGGTTGTGCCAAATAAGGCAACCTCGATGACGGGTTGGTTCGGAACCGTGTTCTGAAGTACCGGATGATCAGCCGATAAATATTCTGCAGGAATAACGAAGGATTCCTCTGGCTCTTTTGTTGCTGAAGTTACCGGAAAGTCAATTTTCACGACTTCCTGCTTTACCGGGTTCCCGCCTTTGCCTCTGTTTGCCATTGGAATATCTTTACACTCTTTTTGGCGGAGACGTTTTATCCAGTTATAAAACGTTCCCGGCTTGATGCCGTGTTCCATACACCATTGATAGTCAGACAGGCCGCTGGCTCTGCATTCAAGTACCAGGCGGTATTGTTCGTCTGTTGAAGTAGGCTTGGCTCGCATATGAACATCTCCTTTGAATGTATTGAAATGCTTGCTTTTAGCGAGAGTCAATATTTGAAGTAGAGTAAAAGGCTTGCATTTCTAGCATTGATTATAAGATGTAAATAAGGTCTTGTCACTCCGTCGATTTATTTTGCGCTTACAAAAGACCCGCAACCTGATATTCGATCAGAGTGCAGCGGCACTTGTCGGCTCCGTCTCCTGCGGCCTGCCGCAGCTGGAAGAGGAAAATATAGAGGAATACATCACCCTCCCGGCAAGCCTGATCGGAAAAGGAGAATTTTATGTTGTACACGCAAACGGGGACTCCATGACCGGAGCCGGCATTGATGATAATGACCTGGTGATCGTCCGCAAACAGACGGATGCGAATTACGGAGACCTGGTGATTGCTTTGATAGACAATGAGAATACTTTGAAGAGATATTTATTTGACAGCAAGAGAAATCGGCCATATCTCCACCCGGAGAACCCCGATTTTAAAGATATTTACCCGGCTTCCCTGTCCATACAGGGCGTAGCCGTCCATGTGATCAAGCGGCTGCAGTAATCCTGCTCAGCGCCGCCATAACACAGACATGGAAAAATGAATGAAATGATCAGCACACACAGGGCAGGCAGCATTTTCAGATGCTTCGGAACGGCCAGCCCGACCAAAGCTCCTCAACGGTTTTCATTTCCCTTTACCTGTTGAGTGATGGCATTTTAATTACTTAAACATCAAAAACGTGAGGAGATTTGCAATGAACTACTTAACCCATGACCCGGAGCCTGAAATGGATTCCATCTGCCCCATTCCATCGGCAGCTCCAGCTCCGGCATATATCGAAAACAGAAAACCTTATTTTCAGGACTGCCCCCATATCGGCTCCATGAAAGACTACTACCGGAACCATTTCACTCATGATTACACCGTTTTCTTAAAGGAAAAGCTGGCCTCGCGGGAGCTTCCGCTTGGCCGCATCAGCCGGAATGTACCGGAGCCTGACACGATCAATGTAACGGATGCGGAGATTGCTGCCATCCACTTTACCGCGATGAGCAATGAACACATCCATGTAGAGGCATTGCTGCGCACAAGTATCTATCTGTCTGTCCTGCTGGGCGATTCGCTCTATTCCGATACCACCGAGCAGTTTTACAAGGTCAACGGCAGTCTGGCCATTTATGAAGATGGATATGAGTACAGCCTGACTGACCAGGCAGGAATCTATGAATCCTGGGATCAGACCATGTACCGCCCGCTCTCCGACTATCTGGTTCCCATTCTTTCCCGTGACGAACTGGACATCGAAGCAGAACAGATTTTACGCCGCTATTATCCCGAAGCGCTGCAAAAGCCCATCTGTTTGAATGTAAATCTTTTTACAAAAAAGCTGGGATTGAAAGTCCAGTACGCACGAATCACAAAAGACGGCTCTATCCTTGGGCAGCTTTTCTTTGAGGATGCAGCCATCACCGTCTACGATAAGAACGGCCAGCCCATAAAGTTATCTGTCGGCGCGAATACCATCCTGATCGACGCAGATGCCGCCAGGGAAGCAAACGGCGGGCGCGTCAACCCGACCATCCTGCACGAGTGTGTCCATTTTCTCCTGCACCGGATGTTTTATCGGATGCAGAAGATTTACCAGTCGGAAATCCAGTGTTTTTCCTGCCCTGTGGAGCTGACTGTCTCCAAAGACTCCCCGATTTACTGGACAGAATGGCAGGCAAACCAGATGATCCGCAGGCTTGCTATGCCAGTGGAGCCGACAAGGACAAAAATAGCGGAGCTGATTTCACAGAAAGAACAGAGCAGCCATTATAAAGACCGGCTTTTCATCATCGAATCCGTTATCCATGACCTCGCTGAGTTTTACTGCGTTTCAAAACAATCCGCAAGGCAGCGCATGGTAGAGCTTGGATTTCCAGAAGCACAGGGTGTACTAAATTTCTGTAACGGTGCCTATGTGCCCAATTATCTAGTTGAACCAGACAGCCTGATGCCAGGGCAGACCTATACCGTCAACTTGAACGCCGTCTCAGAAGAATATACACGCAACATTCATTTCCGAGCCTTCGTGGACTCCGGGAAGTATGTTTATGTAGAATCCCACTTCTGCCTGAACAGCCCGAAATTCGTTGAACCGGATACAAAGGCCGGCCTGCGCCTGACCGATTATGCACGAACACACATGAGTGAATGCTGCCTTGTCTTCGACATCGGTAATGCTCCAAATGAGTATACCTACCGCAGCGGCACCATGAAGCGGGAAACAACACCCGGCACCGGCTGTGTTATCTTCTATCCGGGAAAAAATGAAATCGAAGCAGCCGCGCCCCAGGAGTCCCCTCTGGATGCTGCCAACCGTATCTCTGCCATCATGCGTGAACTGCCCGCAAGTCTCGGAGCAACGTTGGTGTACCACATGAAGCGATTGGGGATCACCAAAGAAAAGCTTGAGGAACTGTCCAATGTATCTGTCTCGACTATCCAACGCATCCGCAGCAAGGAAGGATTTCAGGCAACCTTACAGTCAGTGATTGCTCTGTGCGTCGGGATGAGCCTAGACCCGGAACTGAGCGAGGATATGGTTGACAAAGCAGGATACCGTCTCCGCAGCACACCGGAACATACCATGTATAAGATTATTCTCCGGAATATGTACATGGCATCCATCGACACCTGTAATGCAGCGCTGGTCGCCTCCAAGATGCCGCCGCTTACTAAAATGTAATTTCAATTTTCGCTATCAGCTCTCTACCATTTCATAGGTGGAGGGCTGATGATACCTGTTCCTATCAATACCATACAAAGGTAAGACAATCCAAACTCCAAATATGCCCAACTTCTTAGAAACTGGCACAATGCCATTAAGCGACAACACTTACTGAAATTAAAAAATACGGTAACAGTTAGTTGCCACTAACCTCTGTTCAAAAAGTAGACCCCTGTGAAAAACAGCGATACAGATCTCGCAGACTTCCCACAGAGGTCTTTTTGCCAAAAACTCATTTTTCTGCTCTTCAACCGTTACAGCAGCCACAATAGCCGCGCATCAATCCTTCGCATAAATCTCCAGCCCAACCATCAGCAGATTTGTTCTCATATCCACTTTCTCGTCCATCTTCACCCAGCAAATTCTCTTATGTCTATCTACCTTAACAATCCGCTCATCGTAACTGACCAGCGGTCCTTCTGTGACGTGAGCCTTACCATTCTTCACAAATACCGCGAGACATATGCATGATGTGACTATTTCCACTAATTTTTTTAGGAATTCAGATGTTTCTTGCGAGAGCTGCACCACTGATAAATTGGCACCTTCCACCTCACCATGATTATCTTCAAAAAACATAAACTCCGGGAAAACGGTATCCATCAATACACACCTCGTTCCCCGGCTACGTTTCCTTCTTTCACAGTTTCTCTTCTCGGCGTTCTCACTAAAATCCTCCCTCCCATACACCTTCCGCATCTTCTCCGCTTTGATTTGAAACACGTTCGGGATATAAGAATAGAAATGCCAGTTGTACGGAGCAACTTTAACAGCTGCACGGTCGCAAGGGCGAGTTATATAAGAAGTTTTGACATGAGGAGCTATAGTTGGCCTGTGAATATATAAGGTACGAGAGGATGAACACTACTTGAATTTTGTTCCGCCGGATCTTCTGTCGTACATGAAACAAAACATATTATCACTGTTGAAATTGATCAGTTGTCCGCTTAAAGCATTTTGACCACTCATGTTCTTCATTCCTTATCCTATATAAAGTACGTTCAACACAATCTATTCTTTCTCCTCTCTCTCAGGCGATACAATCCTGCTATTTATCCTCTGATACCAATTCTAAAGCCCGCCCTCTGTACTCTTGGCCCCCCCCCGGGGCGGGGGGGGGTGGCGGGCAGGGGGGGCGGGGGGTGGGGTTTGGTTTTTGGGGGGGGAGCGGGGGAGGGGCGGTGAGAATGCC
>JAJQBK010000057.1:0-1190 GCA_021203305.1 Lachnospiraceae bacterium | reverse complement strand
CTGTACTCTTTACCCCCCCCTGGCATGTATATATTCCCGATAAGGTGATCATTTTGGTTGATTTCCTAATTACTTCACTGTCTGGCTCTCTTTACATCAAAATCGCCTTCCTGCTTCTCTTTGATTCGCCAATCATCCACGGAAGCACCCTGTTAATCACCATGTAGGCTAACTCGCATATCACCAGTGTGATAGCCACAATAATTAGCGCAAAAAAGAAATTACTTCTTACTGTGTCTGTGTCCATCTCCACATGCATAACTACGCCAATCACCACAGATAAGATTTTACTGACCACTCTATATACAGGACCGTGTACACACAGGACAACCAGGGAGATGCGTCCAAGGAATGATATTAAATTTTTGAAGTTAAATGTTCCGCTCAACAGTATCGAATAAATTCCAACAGCCACAGTTCCTATTGTGCCTGTGATGAACCAGAAGATGCCAGAGGTGAGGTTCAGCAGTGAGAGAATAAGCACAACAGCCAATAAAGCTGTGGCTATCACAGCCCAGACAGGCTTCAGCTCCACTTTCTCATTGACCCGCATTTCACTCATCCAGTTTCCAATCGCATAAAACCCTATATACTGACAAACTCGATTCAGTCCCCAAGGCAATGACGGTAACGCCACCCAGTAAACGCTGAACACATACACAGTCGAAAGTACCACTGCAATTATATAAGTTACACTTCTGCCTACAGTGTTCCGCAATCCGTTGTAGATAACGACTGTCATGTAGAAACAAGGCAGGAACCACAGGTGGACGTTAAAATCCAGGAAATCGTACTCGCCTCGTATCAAACCAATCAAAGATTGAAGGAAGGTCATATCAGAAACCCGGAAGTGCCGCTCTATCAGTTGCCAGTAAAGTAATGTGAGCAATCCGAATGAGAAATACGGAATCATTACTGTGAAGAAGCGATGAATAGTATAGGCTTTTACTGATTTCGTTTTATATAGCCATCCTGCTGCTATGAAAAAGAGTGGCATGTGAAATGCGTAGACGAAATTGTAGAATATAGGGTTCTGATAGATGTGGCCCATTGCCACCAGGATGATTCCGATTCCCTTAAGGATGTCGAGCCAATAGAGTCGGGTATTCTGTTGTTGAGAGGAATTTAGACTATTAGAATACCCCCCCCCACATTATTTTAGTAACCATTACTATTATACTCCTTTATGT
>JAJQBK010000034.1:22202-33075 GCA_021203305.1 Lachnospiraceae bacterium | reverse complement strand
TTATTTTTACTGAATTTTGATTTAAGATTGCCGATAACATTTTTTCGCCGATAATTTTCTGGGACTTCTGACTTATACAGAGCTTCAGGCGGAGCACGGGATTTTGCAGTATGAGGAAAATCTGAAGACGGCGGCGGACCAGTGCGAAAGCGTCCTGAATGAGGAGCAGCTGGCCGCGGGTTCCCATTTTTTACAGACTACCTTCGCGGACAGACTGGAGAATTTGCTGGAGAGCGGAGAAGCTGAAGACGAGGAGAAGACGGAACCGACGGATCGGAATGGGGCGGAAAAACCGGATGGAGAAACGGAGCTGACAGACGAAGACATAGAGGAACTGACGGCGAGAAATGAAGAGTTGCTGGCGGAACTGGCGCTGGCGTATCAAAAGCTCGCGGAGGGTCTGCGGGAAATTCCCGGGGCGGATGAGCTGACGGGTCTTTCCGGATATCCGGGCGGAGCGGATTATTACGCGCTTTTGCTGGAGGATGCCACCGGCTCAGACCGGTCGGTGGGGGAAATCAAGGAGCTGCTTTATGAAAGATTTGAGGAGCTGTATGCGGAGTATAAGGAGCTGATCACTGACGGGAATGTCATTTCAGAATATGATTTTCCGATTGAGAGGGAGGCGGATATGCTGGAGGATCTGTACCGGCGTATGGGGGAGGATTTTCCCGCGCTCTCAGAATCCGGGGCCGGAGATGCTGCGGAGGCTGACAGCTCACAGGCTGTTACACTCAAGCCTGTGGATCCCGGTCTGGAGGAAATGATGGCTCCGGCCTTTTATCTGACTCCGCCGGTGGATCAGAATCAGGAGCATACGATTTACATTAACCAGAGCAATGGATATGAGGGCCTGAGTCTGTACACGACGCTGGCCCACGAGGGCTTCCCCGGCCATCTTTACCAGACGGTATACAGTCAGAACGCGCTGACGCAGAGGGAGGCGCCTTTCATCCGCCAGATTCTGTATTTTGGGGGATATACCGAGGGCTGGGGGCTTTACGCGGAATCCTGCGCCTGTCAGTATGCGGCGGAGCTGATGGCGGAGGCCTGCGGGGAGGGCTATGAGGATACGGTCCGGGCGGCGCAGCTGAACCGGGAGCTGCAGCTGTGCCTTTGCTCCATTCTGGATATTTTCATTCATTATGACGGGGCAACGCTGGCGCAGGCGCAGAAGCTGTTACAGAGCCTGGGCTTTGGCAGCGGCAACATCAGCGCGGTTTATGAGGCCATCTGTAACGCGCCCGCGAATTATCCAAAATATTATGTGGGATATCTGGAAATTCTGGAGTTAAAGGAGCTTGCCCTTGAAGGTGGGGCGGCGCTCACGGAGATGGAATTCCGCCAGTGGCTGTTGTCCACTGGGCCGGCGGATTTTGCCTCCCTGAGAGAGAGACTGGAGCAGGACTTCTGACAGGCCCGGGTTTGCGGCCTGGGCACATTCGCGGTGTATGGGAGAGCGCTTTTACAGGGTCTGATATGAGAATGGCCGCATTCAGCCGCCCTCCGCTTCCTCCAGCATTTCCTCCAGATAACCTCGGTCCCAGAGAAGAATCTTTAATTTCCTGGCTGCCTCCACCGCGGGCTGTGTGAAATACTGGTTGGTCATGACAACGCCCACCATGCAGTCGTAAAAATCTCTTCCCGCGTAGGTTTCCTGGACGGCCTTTACGCCGACAGGGGAGGCATAGTGCTTGCACTGAATGCCGTAGCTGACGCCGTCCTTCTCCGCCAGAATGTCCAGCCCGAAGTCCCGGCTGCCCTTTGTCACGCGCACCTCATGAAAGCCCTTTGCGCGCAAGAGCTGGGCGCAGTAGTCTTCAAATTCATGTCCTTCCATTTCGTCCAGCGGACTGGGGCGGCGCTTTCTTTTTTTATATATGATGAAAATAAGGCCGCACAGGGCGAGGATGGCGGCAGTGACGAGAAGAATGGAGATTTCCGGTATCATTTTTCACCTGTTTTTCATTGATAAATTCCAATTATTATATCTGTAAATGTCCGTTCACGCAAGACGAAATCGCGAACCGCATTAAATGAACCGCATTAAATGCATTGAATGCGCTTTTTATGCGGACCGTTTTTAATGCTTTCAATAACCGCTCTCAATAATGGGCATGGATTGCTGCTTTTTACATCCATGGATTGAAATTTCCATGGAAAATTTATATCGATATTTCACGGGTATGTGCTATAATGAGGAAAATGCGTGAAACGAAAGGAGCAGCCATGAAATTAACGCGGGAGGAAATTGGAAGAGTGATAGCCGACGGACAGGCAATTCTGGGGATGGAGCTGGGCTCTACCAGGATTAAGGCGGTGTTAATCGGGCCGGATCATGCCCCCATCGCTCAGGGAGAGCACGAATGGGAAAATCAGCTGGTGGACGGGATATGGACCTATTCCCTGGAGGCGGTGCGCTCCGGCGTGCAGGACGCGTACGCTGACCTGAAAAGGGACGTGCTGGAGAAATATGGAGTGGAGCTGACCCGGATGGCGGCCATGGGCGTCAGCGCCATGATGCACGGCTATCTTGTTTTTGACAAAAAGGATGAGCTTCTGGTGCCGTTCAGGACCTGGCGCAACACCATCACCGAGGAGGCGGCCGGGAAGCTGACGGAGTTATTTCAGTATAATATCCCCCAGCGCTGGAGCATCGCCCATTTATATCAGGCGATGCTGAACAGGGAGCCCCATGTGAAGGATATCTGCTTTCAGACCACGCTGGCTGGCTATATTCACTGGCTGTTGACCGGGGAAAAGGTGCTGGGCGTGGGCGAGGCCTCCGGCATGTTCCCCATTGATACGAAGACAAAGCAGTTCGATGCCAAAATGGTATCCGCCTTTAATCAGATCGCGGCGTCCCGGGACATGCCCTGGACACTTCAGGATATTTTCCCGAAGGTGCTGTGCGCCGGTGAGAGCGGCGGTGTGCTGATGGAGGAGGGCGCGAGGTTCTTAGACCCGAGTGGGAGCTTACAGGCGGGAATTCCGGTGTGTCCGCCGGAGGGCGATGCTGGCACCGGCATGGCGGCCACCAACAGCGTGAAGGTGCGCACCGGCAATATTTCCGCAGGGACATCCATCTTTGCCATGGTTGTGCTGGAGAAGGAGCTTAAGAAGGTACACAGGGAGCTGGATCTGGTGACCACGCCGGATGGAAAGCTGGTGGCCATGGTGCACTGCAATAACTGTACCTCGGATCTGAATGCCTGGGTCGGTATTTTCAGGCAGTTCGCGGAGAGCCTGGGCGTTGACGTGGACATGAATACGCTTTACGGCACTCTTTACCGGAAAGCGCTGGAGGGAGATCCGGACTGCGGCGGCGTTCTGGCCTATAATTATTATTCCGGGGAGGGCGTGACCGCCTTTGACGAGGGACGGCCCCTGCTGGTGCGCCGGCCGGACAGCAAATTTACGCTTGCCAATTTCATGCGGGCCAATCTGTATTCCGCGGCGGCCACCCTGAAGGTGGGACTGGACATCCTGCTGAAGGAAGAGGGCGTGAAGGTGGACTCCATGCTGGGGCATGGCGGCCTGTTTAAAACCGAGGGCGTGGCGCAGAGGTTTATGGCGGCGGCTGTGGGCGCTCCGGTGGCGGTGATGGAGACTGCCGGAGAGGGCGGCCCCTGGGGCATGGCTCTGCTGGCGGCCTATATGGTGAAGGGCAGCCAGATGCCGCTGGCGGATTATCTGGAAACACAGGTATTCGCGGGAACGGAGGGCTCTGTGATGGAGCCGGATCAGGAGGACGTACAGGGCTTTGACGCCTTTATCGCGGATTATGTCAGAGGGCTGGCCATTGAGAGGGCCGCGGTGGAGAATTTTCCGCTGTAATGATTGTGAATCCTCCTCATCTGCCGGGGAAATGGCTATTTTTTCATTGACAATTGAAGGGCGGATGATATAGTATGGTACACGTACGGGATTCGATTTTACAGGAAAGCATGAGGGCAGGGAGGAGGCTCCCCTGCCCTGTTGCGTTGAAAAGCAGGCGGATAAGACCTGTGATACCAGGGGGAAAGCTATGGAATATATTTTGTCCCCGTCCCTGCTAGCCTGTGACTTCTCGGATATAGAGGAGGAGCTGCAGCAGCTGAAGGAGGCAGACGTTAAGTGGGTGCATCTTGACGTGATGGATGGACAGTTTGTAGAAAATATTTCGTTCGGAGCGCCTGTCATCAAATCAATACGAAAGAAAACGGATTTGTTTTTTGACGTACATCTGATGATTGTGGAGCCCATCCGCTTTGTAAAGCAGTTTGTGGAAGCGGGAGCCAACCTGATCAGCTTCCATGTGGAGGCGACCGACCGGGTGAGGGAGACGATTGACAAAATACACTCTTTGGGCTGTAAGGCGGGCGTAGTGTGCAGTCCGGATACAGACGTGGAGGAGATCTTAAAGTACGCGGATCAGGTGGAGCTTCTGCTGATCATGAGCGTGCAGCCCGGGTTTGGGGCACAGACCTATCTGGAGCACTGTACCGCCAAGATTGAAAGGGCAAGACAGTACCTGACAAAGAAGGGGCTTTCCACCTATCTGGAGGTGGACGGCGGCGTCAACGCTTCCACGCTGAAGACAGTGCTGAAGGCGGGCGCGGATGTGATTGTGGCCGGCAATGCCGCGTTCAGCGGCGGAAATATCGTGGCCAACGTGAGAGCGCTGCGGGAGGCGGGAATGCCTGACTGCTGATAAAGGCCTGTAATAGAACTGCTGGGAAATTCGGGAGGAAGAAAGAGGATGAGCAAAGGAAAATATTATATTACCACAGCCATTGCCTATACGTCGGGGAAACCCCATATCGGCAACAGCTATGAGATTGTGCTGGCGGACAGCATCGCCAGATATAAGAGAAAGGACGGCTATGACGTTTTTTTCCAGACCGGTACCGATGAGCATGGGCAGAAGATTGAGCTGAAGGCTGAGGAAGCTGGCGTGACGCCCAAGGAGTATGTGGACCAGGTATCCGGCGTGATTAAAGACCTGTGGGATCTGATGGAGACCTCCTATGATAAGTTTATCCGGACGACTGACAAGGATCACGAGAAGCAGGTGCAGAAGATTTTCAGGAAGCTGTATGACCAGGGAGATATCTACAAGGGCTCTTACGAGGGGCTGTATTGTACTCCCTGTGAGTCCTTCTGGACGCAGTCCCAGTTAGTGGACGGCAAGTGCCCGGACTGCGGCAGAGAGGTGAAGCCCGCAAAGGAGGAAGCGTATTTCTTTAAGATGAGCAAGTATGCGGATCGTCTGATCGAGCACATCAACGCTCATCCGGAGTTTATTCAGCCCGTCTCCCGCAAGAATGAGATGATGAATAATTTCCTTCTGCCGGGACTGCAGGATCTGTGCGTGTCGAGAACCTCCTTTAAGTGGGGCATTCCTGTGGATTTCGACGATAAGCATGTGGTCTATGTCTGGCTGGACGCGCTGACCAACTATATCACAGGCATTGGCTATGACGCGGATGGCAATTCCACGGAGCAGTACAAAAAGCTCTGGCCCGCCGACCTGCATCTGATCGGCAAGGATATTATCCGCTTCCATACCATTTACTGGCCGATTTTCCTGATGGCGTTAGGGGAGCCGCTGCCGAAGCAGGTGTTCGGCCATCCCTGGCTTCTGCAGGGGGACGGCAAGATGAGCAAGTCCAGGGGCAACGTGATATACGCGGACGATCTGGTGAAGATTTTCGGGGTGGATCCGGTGCGCTATTTTGTGTTGCATGAGATGCCCTTTGAAAACGACGGTGTGATCACCTGGGAGCTAATGGTGGAGAGGTACAATTCTGACTTGGTCAACACCCTGGGCAATCTGGTGTACCGCACCCTGACCATGGCCAATAAATATTTTGGCGGCAGAATTGTGCGCACCGGCGTCACCGCTGAGGTAGATGAGGATTTAAAGGGCGTTGTCACCGCTGTGGCGGACGCGGTGGAAGACAAGATGGAAAATCTGCGGGTGGCGGACGCACTGACGGAGATTTTCAATGCGCTGAAGCGCTGCAATAAATATATCGATGAGACGGAGCCCTGGAAGCTGGGCAAAAACGAGGAGGATTTCCCGCGCTTAAACGAGGTGCTCTATAATCTGTGCGACAGCATTATGACCGCGGCGGGCCTTCTGGAGCCCTTTATGCCCGGCACCGCGGCGAAAATCGCGGAGCAGCTGAACTGTCCGATGAGGAGCTTTGAGGACTGCAGAGCGGCAGGCACCTTCCCGGCGGAGCACCAGCTGACGCAGACGCCGGCCATGCTGTTCACCCGGTTAAAGCTGGAGGATGTGCTCGAGGACGCGGGGAAGCTGATGGAGAGCCAGAAAAAGGCGGAGGAACCGGCCCAAAAGACCGCAGCGGAGACTTCAGGCGAGGGAACCGCTTCCGGGGCGGAAAATGCTCCGGCAAAGGAAGGGGCTCCTCTGGAAGAAAATCCCGCTGTGACAGATGTGGGGGTGAAGCCGGAGATCACCTATGATGATTTCGCGAAGCTCCAGTTCCAGGTGGGCGAGATTATTTCCTGCGAGGCGGTAAAGAAATCCAGGAAGCTGCTCTGCTCCCAGGTGAAGATCGGCTCTCAGGTGAAGCAGATCGTTTCCGGCATCAAGGCGTATTATACACCTGAGGAGATGGTGGGCAAAAAGGTGATGGTGCTGGTGAATTTAAAGCCGGCGACGCTGGCGGGCGTGGTATCCGAGGGGATGCTTCTGTGCGCCGAGGATCAGGACGGCAATCTGGCGCTGGTTTCCCCGGAGAAGGAGATGCCGGCCGGGGCGGAAATCTGTTAACTGCTGTGAAAATGTTGTCATTACCGGGCAGTCCGGGCTGAAAGGAAGATATGGGCGGAATTTTTAATCTGGACAGCAAATTTATGAGGGCGTTATCCAAGCTGGCGGATCTGATGTGGGTTAATATCCTGACACTGGTCTGCTGCATCCCGATTTTTACCATCGGGGCCAGCTTTACGGCGATGCACACGGTGGTGTACAAGCTGTACAAAAATGAGGAGGGATACATCACCAGGGAGTTTTTTAAGGCGTTTAAATCCAATTTTAAGCAGTCTACCCTGATGTGGCTGATTTACCTGGTCCTCGGCCTGGTGCTGTGCGGAGACATATGGCTCTTCTACAGGGGCTTGGTGGATCTGGGCAACATTGTCAGAATCATTGTATACGTAGCATTGGTTGTATATCTGTTCAGCCTTTCCTGGCTGTTTGTGCTTCAGTCCCGATACGAGAACCCGATCAAGTACACGATGAGAAATACGATTGTCGTCAGCATGACCCATGTGATGTATTCCCTGATGATGATCATTCTGTTTCTCTCTCCGGTGGTACTGCTTCTGCTGTTCAGCTGGGCGGTTCCGGTCTGTTTCCTGCTGGGCTTCTCCGTGCCGGCGTATGTGCAGGCTATTCTTTACAGCAGGATTTTTGACAAGATTGAGAATCCTGAGACAGGGAAAGAGAATCCAGACGACTGGGTGCTGGAGGAGAACCCTGACGGGAAAGAGACTGATGCGTCAGGGTCAGCGGGCAGTGATTTTACTGATGTAAAGGAAGAACAGGCGTTGTCGGAAGCATTGACTGTGGGCAATCAGGCTGACATAACAGCGCAGAAGCCGGAAGTTAATGAGTCCGCAGAGTGAGAAAAAATTACTGTCCGGCATTTCGACGGAGAATGAACGTTAATTTTGTGCAGGATGTCAAAACAGGAACGAGGTTGTCCTGTCAAGTGGAAATTTCCCACAAGGATAAAAATAAAGTTTGTTGATTAGTGATATGGCAAAATAACGGGGAAAAAAGTATACTTGCTAAAGTAATACAGTTCGTGTAATACATAATATATTGGAGGGTGTTTTATAATGGCAAGTGTAAAGTTAAACAACGTTTGCAAGGTGTATCCCAACGGATTTGTCGCTGTAAAAGATTTCAATCTTGACATCGCTGACAAAGAGTTTATCATTTTCGTCGGACCGTCCGGCTGTGGTAAGTCCACAACCCTGCGTATGATCGCCGGTCTGGAGGATATTTCTTCCGGTGAGCTGTGGATCGGTGACAAGATGATGAACGATGTGGAGCCGAAGGACAGAGATATCGCAATGGTATTCCAGAACTACGCTCTGTATCCCCACATGACCGTTTATGATAACATGGCGTTTGGCCTGAAGCTGCGCAAGGTTCCGAAGGCTGAGATCGACAAGATGGTGAAGGAAGCCGCCAAGATCCTGGATCTGGAGAAGCTCCTTGACCGTAGGCCGAAGGCTCTTTCCGGTGGTCAGAGACAGCGTGTTGCCATGGGCCGTGCAATCGTTCGTAACCCGAAGGTGTTCCTGATGGACGAGCCTCTTTCCAACCTGGACGCGAAGCTGCGTGTACAGATGAGAACTGAGATCGCGAAGCTGCATCAGAGACTGGGCACCACCATCATCTACGTTACCCATGACCAGACCGAGGCTATGACCCTTGGTACCAGAATCGTTGTTATGAAGGACGGCGTTATACAGCAGGTAGATACTCCTCAGAATCTGTATGACAAGCCGGGCAATAAGTTTGTTGCCGGATTCATCGGCTCTCCGCAGATGAACTTCTTCGACTGCAAGTGCACCGTGAAGGGTGACAAGGCTTATGTGAACGTGGATGGCGTTGAGGTTGAGCTGCCTCCGGCCAAGTCCAAGGCTGTGATTGACGGCGGATACGGCGGCAAGGAAGTGACCATCGGCCTTCGTCCTGAGGATATCCATGACGCAGAGAATCTGGAGAATTATGATGAGAATCATTGCCTGAATGTAGATATCAGAGTATATGAGCTGCTTGGCGCAGAAGTGTACCTGTATTTCGATATTGATGGCAAGAACGTGACCGCGAGAGTTCCTTCCGCCACCAGAGCAAGAGTTGGCGACAAGGTTAAGGTGCTGTTTGATACCGAGAAGATCCATGTGTTTGACAAGGAGACAGAGGTTACAATCTGCGACTAATTCAGAACTGTCAGGGGGATGCGCCGGCGCATCCCCCTTTCTTTAGTGTGACGGGCATGGCACAGTTCTGGCTGGTAAAAGTCCAGTCATGGATAACTTACCGTCCATGTAGTTAAACGCAAGCCCATAAGGAGTATATATGATTTCATCACAGATTTTGCAGGCAAGTATAGATGATATAAAGGCGATCGCGAGAGTGGATATGTGTATCTGCGATCTTAACGGGGACGAGATCGTCTCCACGGCGAATATGGTGGCGCCGGACGCGAATATGATCACATCCTTTGTGGATTCTCCCGCGGACAGCCAGATGGTTGGGAATTATCATCTGCTGAAGGTGCGGGATGAGGATGAGCTGGAGTATGTGCTGGTAGCCATGGGCTTTGGTGAGGATACCTATGTGATCGGGAAACTGGCGGTGGCGCAGCTGGAAAAGCTGACGGTGGCCTACAAGGACCGGTTTGACCGCAACAGCTTTTTCCAGAATCTGCTGCTTGATAATTTCCTGCTGGTGGATGTGTATAACCGGGCGCAGAAGCTCCGCATTGAGGTCAATGCTCCAAGGGCGGTTTATCTGATTGAGGCGGACCCGGAAAAGGATGCGGCGGTTCTGGAGTTTCTGAAGAATATCTTTTCCACGCAGGCGGGTGATTATATCACGCGGGTGGATGAGACCAATATTATTCTGATCAAAGCGGTGGAACCACGCAGCACGAACGAGGATCTGATGCATGTGGCGGATACGATTCTGGATATGGTTAACACGGAGCTGATGATCAACGTGAAGGTGGCTATCGGCACGGTTGTACAGGAATTGAAGGATGTATCCAAGTCCTACAAGGAAGCCAAGATGGCGCTGGATGTGGGTAAAATCTTTTATGAGGGCCAGAACGCGGTGGCCTATTCTACGCTGGGCATCGGCCGCCTGATTTATCAGCTGCCGGTGAATCTGTGCAGGATGTTTATTGATGAGATTTTCGGCAACGGCTATCTGGACCAGATTGATGATGAAACGCTGGAAACCATCAATAAATTCTTTGAAAATAACCTGAATGTGTCCGAGACCTCCCGGCAGCTTTTCATGCACAGGAATACGCTGGTATACCGGATTGAGAAGCTGCAGAAGAATACCGGACTGGATATCCGGAAGTTTGACGACGCGATGACGCTCAAGATCGCTCTGATGGTGGTGAGCTACATGAAGTACCAGGAGGAGCAGGATAACTGAGCTGAGAGCGGATGCTGACGGTAACCGGTATTGTCAGCTGAATGACAGGCCGGAACACGAGGAAATTCTGATCATATAGAAATCATGCATGAAGCGCACCGCCGC
Organism: Lachnospiraceae bacterium; assembly: GCA_021203305.1. GTDB lineage: Bacteria > Bacillota > Clostridia > Lachnospirales > Lachnospiraceae > RGIG6307. The sequence continues at coordinate 22,772 of JAJQBK010000034.1, read as the reverse complement.
CTCATATAGTAGTAATGCTATAGGAGGTGGCGGTGTGTATTTTTTCGATCGGAAAACAATGTATTTTGTGTGGTACCGGGAGGACGGACAGGCCCGGAGCGTGGGAAGCGCCCAGATGACGGTGGTGGAAAACGTATGCAGAATAGAGATCGCTGTGACAAACTGCGGCAGGGTGGATGGGGAGTTCCCTTGTTATATGCTGTCAGGCCCGGTGGAATCTCTGCTGGGGATGCTGCGCCTGAACCGGGGAAGGGGTGCGCTTTCCGTGCGCTGTGAGGCTGACGGGATAGGGCACGCACAGGTGCCATACGGGAAACTGACGGGGGTCCATATTGATTTGAGGGAGCATGGCTATCTGGAGCAGAAGTGGCTGCCTGTTCAGCCGTATCAGTCAAAGACAAAGGCGAGGGAGGAAAAGCCAGACAGCCTGATCAGTGATATTATGCCATACCGGAGGCGGGAGAATGATACGGAGAAAAATATAGAGCAGCTCAGGGCAGGGGCGGCGAGAGGAGGGAATGAAGCGGATAAGGCTGCTGGTTTAATGAATGAAGAGAAGGAAGCAGACAA
>JAJQBK010000034.1:0-22102 GCA_021203305.1 Lachnospiraceae bacterium | reverse complement strand
TGGCTTAACGGGAGGGGAGACCGAAACGGATAAGACTTCGGCTTTCATGGAAGAAGAAGTTGGAAAGAGCAGGTTCACAGGCTCAGAAGATGGAAGAGCTGAGGGGATGAAGCCGGAGAAGGAGATGGACAAATCGGGTGAAGATATGGAGTGGAAACCGAAGGAAGTAAAACAGCCGGTGCACCTTTACCCGGATAAATGGCAGCAGCTCTGTGCTATTTACCCCATTGTGCATCCCTTTGGCGACGCCCGCGGGTATCTCTCCATAGAGCCGAGGGATTTTGTCATTCTCCAGGAACGCTGTCAGGCGATGGTACAGAACAGCTTTCTGCTCCACGGTTTCTATCAGTACCGCCATCTGCTTCTGGGCAGACAGAGAGGCGAGCGGGGAATGAACTATTATCTGGGAGTTCCCGGGGTTTTGTATGAGAAGGAGCGCGCCGCGGCCTTATTTTATGGCTTTGAGGGGTTTGAGAGCGCAAGGGTACCGGCAGCGGAGGGAAGCTTTGGATATTATATGAAGAGGGTGCAGATATGAAATTTTATAAATGGCTGTTGTGGGAATTCGTAAAACTCGAAAAATGTTGTTTCCTGGCAGGGGCCGGGTTTAAAATTCTTGACAGCCCGGGATAATTTTTACATAATGGGGACAAAGTACGCTGACAGAACAAAAAGACCAGACGTAACGGAAGGAGAAATCCATGATTCACATCGCCATCGTGGAGGATGAACAGGCTTATGTGACGCAGTTCACGGAATATCTGCGCAGGTATGAACAGGAGAGCGGCAATCGGCTCAATATCTCCGTATTCCGGGATGGAGAGCATATCCTGAATAATTACAGGGCAGTGTACGATATCATTCCGATGGATATTCAGATGCGGCTGATGGATGGGATGACCGCGGCGGAAAAGATTCGGGAGCAGGACCAGGATTTGGTGATTATTTTTATTACCAACATGGCTCAGTACGCCATCCGGGGCTACGCGGTGGATGCGCTGGACTATGTGCTCAAACCGGTGAATTATTTTGCGTTCTTCCAGCGCCTGGACAGAGCCATTGGCAGGATGAAAAAGAAGGAACAGTATTTCCTGGTTATTTCCACCAGAGAGGGCAGCAGGAAGGTGGCAGCGCTGGAGATTAAGGACAAGGAAAAGCGCCTGATTCACCTGACGGTGACCGCCCAGAAGGGCTTTGTGCTGATTCATGTGGAGAATTATTATGAAGGAGAGCTGAAGTATGACGGCGGTACGCTTTTAAGTACAAAGGGCGATGACAGTTTCCACGGTTATGGAGTGAAGAGCATTCGTTATTCTGCGGAAAAGTACGGCGGCACGGTCAGCATTTCTCCGGAGAAGAACTGGTTTGACCTGCGGGTGCTGATACCGGCGCAGGAGAAGTAAACCGTTGAGAAAAATCAGCGTTGAAAACCCTGCTTTCTGCATTATGATTTTTCCGCCGATGAAATCAATGCATCCTGAAGAATTCTGGAAAAGTTAATGTGGTTCTTTTCTCCGTAGGTATTTAACCATGCGGGAATGGTGATGTTTTTATGGACGGCTTTGGTGCCGTACTTTTCTGCGTAGGACTCCATGTCCAGAACCAGAAGGCTTAAAAAGCTCCCAGGAGGACAGAAAATATCCTTCAGTGTGCTGGGAGCGGGATAGGAGTTGCCGTCCTCCATTTCGTCCAGAATCCAACCGCTGGCGGCGTCTGCCCCCATCTCGATTGCCTCCGCCAGATCTCTTCCTTCAGTAACGCAACCGGGAAGATCCGGAACTTCAACCGTGTAACCGGTCAGTTTTTCACATGGTGTAAAAATTGCGGGATATACTAGCTTCATGAAAACACCTCTGTTTATTTTGCTGTCAGTGGAACTCATTTTAATCCTGCCTGCCTGAGTATGGAAGTCACGGTTTTGATATCAAGATCGCCATTATGAAAAGGAACAGTAATTTTACCGGGCTTGACTGGATGGATATATTGCCGGTGAGAACCTTTCTGGTTCTTCACATACCATCCGTCCTTTAAAAGGATTCGTTCAATATCTTTAGCACGCATCAGGTTCCTTTCTTCACCATTCCATTATACTCATTATGCGCATTTAAGTCAACCGGAATATGAATTGATATTATATACAGAGTAACACCTGTCCTGTCTTTACGGCAACCGCAACATTCTTGAAAGTTATTAAAAGAATCTAAAGAATTGTTAAAAGGGCACAATTTATTATTGTAAGATTTTGCCAGACATAGAAGTTGTTTGTGCTAAAAAAGGTGCAGTTTATGCAGAATACATTGAGAAAACCCCAAAAATTGATATAATGCAGGCATCCGAAACGTATGGAGGTATTTTGTGTTATGAGCAGAAAGAGAAAAATGAAAGCGCCGCATCAGACAAGACATAGGGTTGTCATGGTATTAAGCAGTTTATTTCTGATATTAACCATTTTGTTGAATGCGGCGCTGAGTATGGCGGGATATTTCCTGGACGTATTTCTGGGAAATTCCTCCACCATTTCCAGTGAGGACGCCGAGGCGATTTTTGAGGATTCCGCTGCGTTGTCGATTGAAGCGATGGCTGACAGCGCTGTGCTGCTTCAGAACGAGGACAATACTCTGCCGCTTGACGACAGCATCACAAAGGTCAATGTATTTGGCTGGGCATCCACACAGTGGCTGGGAGGCGGCTCCGGCTCCGGCGGCGTGGCGTGGGTTCAGACGGATCTGCTGACCGCACTGGAAGAATATGGCATTTCCTATAATGAGGAACTGACCGCAATGTATCAGGATTTTCACGGGGAAAGGGAATATGATACCCTGAGCAGCTATCCTGAACAGTCCGGTGAGCTATATGAGCCGTCGATCAACGATGAGGATTATTATTCTAAGGAACTTCTGGAGAACGCGCTCGCTTACTCTGACACTGCCCTCGTTGTGTTTGGCCGTTGGAATGGGGAAAGCAATGATGCTTCCATGCAGCAGTATAAACAGACCAGGAAGGATGGGGAAATCATCGTGGACAGTGAACGCACGCAGCTGGATCTCTCCACGGAAGAGGAAGAACTGCTGGCATATGTGGCGGCAAATTATGAAAATGTAATCGTGCTTCTGAACACGGGAAATGTCATGACATTGGAACAGATCGAGACCATCGACGGCGTGGACGCCTGTGTGTTGACAGGTCTTACAGGAACATACGGAGCTGAGGCCATTCCGAAACTCCTCTGGGGAGAAGAGTCATTTTCCGGGAAAACGGCGGATACCTGGGCCTATGATTTTTCCACCGCGGCCAGTTACGCGAATTCCGGATCGATCGGAGTGGGCAGTTATACCAACGCGGAAGGACTATACCCGGCAAACGGTACCAACAATGGGAATGTGGGAGCTTCTGTGGAGTACACTCAGGTCTCTTATGTTGACTATGCGGAAGGAATCTATGTGGGGTATAAGTGGTATGAAACCGCGGACGCGGAAGGCTTCTGGAACAATGTTTCCAACGAGTATGGAGAGGGGTATGAGGGAGTAGTACAATATCCGTTCGGCTATGGGCTGAGCTATACTTCGTTTGACTGGGAAGTGGTGGACGCGCCTGTGGATGGGACAACAATCACGGATGCCGATACGGTCAGTATCACCGTGAAGGTTACGAACACAGGGGATTATGAGGGTCGGGACGTAGTAGAATTGTACGCGACACCCCCTTACTATAAAGGGGAGATTGAAAAAGCTTCCGTGAACCTGATTGCGTATGAAAAAACGTCTGTACTTGCTGTCGGAGAGAGTGAAGAGATTGTCCTGACATTTGATGTGGCGGACATAGCTTCCTATGACGCGTATGACGCGAATAATAATGGGTTTGTGGGTTATGAGCTGGACGCGGGAGAGTATATATTCTCGCTGCGCACGGACGCGCATACGTTAAAGGACTGTGAAAATGCCGAGATCGTCTGTACGGTGGAGGAAGGGATTACATTACCCGTTGACACGGATACCGGAAATGAGGTTTCCAACAAGTTTACAGGAGAGGACGCGGTTGACGGATACAGCCTGGACGGGGGTGAACAGGGGATTGTTTATCTGAGCCGGGCGGATTTTGCGGGCACGTTTCCGGCGGAAAGCGTTTCCTCCCGTGAGATGCCGGACGCGGTGGCGGCGTTAAACCTGTATACCGAAGAAATGGCTCAGGACTGGATCGATGAGACTGACGAAGAAATTCGTGTCGGCGAAAATAACGGACTGAAGCTGACAGAAAACGGAGTCCTGACAGAGCTTGGTTATACGCTTGGCAAAGATTATGAAAATGAGCAGTGGGAGGCACTCCTTGACCAGATGACTGTGGAAGAAATGGAGAATCTGGTGTATTATGGCTATGCACATACAAACGCGGCTGACAGTGTGGGAAAAAACATGACCGTGGAGCAGGATGGGCCGTCTCAGGCCGGAGGATTTTATGGGAATGCTTCGACCACCGGCTTCCCCAGCTCCAGCACGCTGGCGTGCAGCTGGGATCAGGATCTGATGTACAGGATCGGAAAGGCGCAGGGAAAAGAATGCCAGACACAGGGGATGAATGGATGGTATGCTCCCGCGGTGAATATTCACAGAAGCCCGTTCGGCGGAAGGAATTATGAATATTACTCGGAGGACGCCTATCTCTCCGGAACCGCCTGCGGAAATGTGGCAGCCGGAGCGAAGGACATGGGAGTCTACTGCTTCGTAAAGCATTTTGTCTGTAATGACGGAGAGGCCTATATCTATCGGGATTCGGTATATACGTGGATGACGGAACAGGCTCTTCGTGAAATATATTTAGAACCCTTCCGTATTCTAGTGGAGGATTATGATGCCACAGGTATCATGTCTTCCTATAACCGGATCGGCGCGGTGTGGGCAGGCGGAAGTGAGGCGCTGCTGACTGGCATTCTCAGAGATGAGTGGGGATTTGAGGGGGCTGTGATCACAGACTATTCAGATCATCATGAATATATGAACGGGGATCAAATGCTTCGCGCAGGCGGCGACCTGTGGATGGGCGGGGTTATTCCCGGTTCAGCCGGTATGGAAACATCCTCGAACAGTTATCAGCAGGCACTGCGCAGAGCTTCCAAAAATATTTTATATATGCATGCCAATGCGTTGGCCGTAAATAAGGACTATGTGGAGACGCACTCTGACGGGGTACTTGCATCGACCGGAATTACCAACAGCCTGGCTGATGCAGTCAGACTGGCTGTGAACTGTCTGGCGGCATTGCTCATGGTATTGGCAGTCCTGGGGATTGTGAAGGACCTTCGATATAAAAAGCAATGGAAAAAGTCGGGAAATCAGGCGGCAGAATGAGGACATGGTTACATGATGCAGTACACGGATATCATTTCCATGATGACAATTGAAGAAAAATGTGCTCTCCTTTCCGGAAAAACCACCTGGGAGACGAAAGACTTTCCTCACCATCATATCCCCTCCATCTGGCTGTCCGATGGGCCGAACGGTCTGCGCAAGCAGCTGGGGGCGGCGGACCACCTGGGACTGAACGAGTCCCAGGCGGCCACCTGTTTTCCGACGTTGGCGATGGTAGCCAATTCCTGGGATGAGGAGCTGGCAGAGGAGGTTGGCAGGGCGCTGGGCGAGGAAGCGGCGGCGCAGGGTACTCATGTCCTGCTGGGGCCGGGGCTCAATATCAAAAGAAACCCGTTGTGCGGGCGGAATTTTGAGTATTTTTCGGAGGACCCTTATCTGTCCGGCAAGATGGCGGCGGCATATGTGCGCGGAATACAGGAGAAGGGCGGCAGCGCCTGCCCGAAGCATTTCGCGGTGAATTCCCAGGAGACGCGGCGCATGGCCGGAAACTCCGTGGTGGACGAGAGGACGCTCAGGGAGCTTTACCTGACCGGTTTTGAGATTGCGGTGAAGGAAGGGCAGCCGAAAGCCATCATGAGCTCCTATAATCAGGTAAACGGGATTTACGCCAATGAAAATGAGCACCTCTTAAAAGAAATTTTAAGGGACGAGTGGGGCTTTGACGGCGCAGTGATTACGGACTGGGGCGGCGGGAATGATGTCGTGGAAGGCACGAAGAACGGCTCCAACCTGGAGATGCCGGGCGCCGGACTGGGCAGCGCCAGAGAGCTTTTAAAGGGCGTGAAAGACGGGAAAATCACCGAAGAGCAGATTGATGAGCGGGTGGACGAGCTGCTGGGGCTGATTTTCAGTATTTATGAAAAATCAGAGTCGGCATCGAAATTGCTGGTGAGCGCTTCGTCTATCGAAGAAGAAAATAGGTCTGAGGAAACAGGAGACAGGGAACCTGAAGACAGTGCCGCTGCAGGAAGCGGTATGGAGGAAAGTGACGCGACAGGTATGTACGCCGCGCATCACGCCATCGCGCGGAAGGTGGCCGCGGAATCAATTGTACTTTTAAAGAATGACGACAATCTGCTTCCGCTGGCAAAGGGCACACAGGTCGCTGTTCTGGGCGACTTCGCGCAAAAGCCCCGCTTTCAGGGCGCCGGCAGCTCCGTAGTTAACGCCAGAACAGTGGAGGACACTTTTGCGGGGCTGAAACGGGAGGGCCTTCAGATTGCGGCGAAAAGTAACGCTTTCCTGCGAAACGGAGCCGATGACGCAGCACTTTTACAGGAGGCTGTGGCCGTGGCGCAAAAGGCCGGGGTTGTGCTCTTTTACATGGGGCTGGATGAGGTCTCCGAGTCCGAGGGCCGGGACCGCGATCATATGCGGATACATGAAAATCAGATTCGGGCGCTGAAGGCGGTGGCAGAGGTCAACCCGAATGTGGTGGTCATTTTAAGCGCGGGAAGTCCGGTGGAGATGCCGTGGCTTGGCAACGCGAAAGCGCTTTTGCACGGATATCTGGGTGGAGAAGCGGGCGCGGCGGCGATGGCGGAGGCGATCACCGGGAAGGTGAATCCCTGCGGAAAGCTTGCGGAAACGCTGCCCATGGCCTATGAGGATGTGCCGGGGTATCAGGACTATCCGGCGCAGGACTGGAACTCCTGCTACAAAGAGGGCCTGTATGTAGGCTATCGCTATTATGATACAGCGGGCGTGCCTGTGAGGTTTCCGTTCGGATACGGACTGAGCTATACGATCTTCGCGTACTCAGATATTAAAATAGAAAAAAGAGGAACATCTGCTACAGAAAAGCAAAGCAGCACAATAAACGCAGACGATATGACGAATGCGTCAGAAGCCTGTGGCGGCGACAGATCGACAGATCAGGAAAATCCGGATGGAAAGAAGGACGTAATGAGTCCGGCAGGCATGGCTGTTACCTTCACGCTGACCAACACAGGCAGCCGCGCGGGTAGCGAGATTGCGCAGCTTTACATTTCCAAACCGGATTCTGAGATCTTCCGCCCGGTAAAGGAGCTGAAGGGCTTTGCAAAAGTGTCTTTACAGCCCGGGGAGAGCAGACGGGTAGGCATCCCGCTGGACGACAAGGCATTTCGGTATTTTAATGTGAAGACCGGGAAATGGGAAGTCGAGGGCGGCATTTATGTGATCACGGTTGCCGCGTCCGCCGCTGAGCGGAAGCTGAGGACTGGGGTCGAGGTAAAGGGAAGCGGCGCACCGAATCCTTACGTGAATGTCATGTTTCCGGCCTGTTACCGGACGGGGAAAGTGCAGACCGTCAGTGACCGGGACTTTGAGACCCTGCTGGGACACTCCATCCCGAAACCGCCGAAAGGCATGCATCGAAACAGCGCGATCCGTGACTTAAAGCACGGCAGGGCACCGCTTGGATGGCTTGCGTGCGGTGTGCTTTCCTCGATGGAAAAAAAGAGGACTGAGAAGGGAACGCCGGATCTGAATGTGGAATTTATTTACAATATTCCGCTGCGCGGGATTGCGAAATATGTGGACCTGATGGATATGGCCGTGGTGGACGGCCTGGTCATGGAGACGAGAGGCTTCTGGATCATCGGTCTGCTTCGGGCACTCGCGTCGCTGGTTCACAACCGGATTGCCAACAAGGCGCTGGCGGATACTCTTCTGAAACAGGCGCAGGGGGCAGCGGTACCTTCCGGAAAAGACAGAGGGGAGGCACAGAAGCTTACGCTTACTGCAGACGGACAGCCTCCGAGATCAGAAAAGGAATTTCCGGGATCAGGAAAGGAGGCGGACGAATGATTAACGCATTTAACAGAGTATGGGGCGGCTTCGCCGTCAAATATCCCTCAGCCGCGAAATGGATCAGAGAGGGCGGTGTTTCCATGATTATTTTCTTCTTTGTGAATAAAATGATTTTCCCGGAAGGGGAGGCGAAAAAGAAGAGGTAAACGCACTTTCCAATATAATTTTCTCAATAAAAGACTCCGGCGGATTTTGAAGACACCGGAGTTCTTTTTGTTGCTGACTTCTTGAATTAACCATCTTTTGCTGAAAAAATTATTCCATCTCCGCGTTCGTCTGATTGATAATGTCGCGGATTTTTTTCAGGGTCGTGACGACTCCCGCCAGCTCGCCCATGCCGATTTCCTGCACCACCGCTTCATAGCATTTGATGATTCGCCTTTTCTCATCGGCCATCAATTCCACAGCTTTGGAGGAGAACACCACATAGGTTTTCCCCAGCGAGGTATCTGTTTTCCAGATCACGTAGCCCTTGTCCTGCAGACGCTCCGTGGCCCTGGAAATTTCTGAGATATCCAGGTTCATGGCCTCAGCCAGCTCCGCCAGATAAACCTTCTCCTGCTGCGGGTGTGCTTCTATGCACATCTGTATGTAGTACAGGAAAATATAATCGCTGCGTTCAATCCCGCGAAACAACCTGTCCACGTTAAAGCTGTTCAGGAAAAAGGATTCCGCGGTGGGAGCGGCGGATTCCAGCGGGGTTTGAGGTCTGCTGGTTTCCGGGACGGCGTTGAAATGCTCCGGCTCCGCTGTTCCCGGAATCGGATCAAAGTGTTCCGGCTCTGCTGTCTCCGGAACCGTATCAAAGTGTTCTGGCTCTGTTGCTCTCTGAACGGAGTCGTTACTCGATGAGTTTACAGATGAATCAGCGGTATTTGGGGTTGCAATTTCTTTTATCTGAATATTCACTTGTTTATATCCTCTCTCTTATCCCTGTCAATATAGGGCTTCTCCACCACCAGGCTCTGGTAGGCCGGGCGGATGATCTTGTTGGCGCTGACCAGCTCCTCGATCCGGTGGGCGCTCCAGCCGGCGATCCTTGCCACCGCGAATAAGGGAGTGTAAAGCTCCTTCGGAATGCCCAGCATCTGATATACGAAGCCGCTGTAAAAGTCCACATTGGGGCTGACGCCCTTGTAGATTTTGCGTTTCTCGGCGATCAGCCTTGGAGCGGTCTTTTCAATATTGTTGTAAAGGACCATCTCCTTTTCCATGCCTTTCTCGGCGGCCAGACTTTCCACAAAACCTTTAAAAATCACTTCTCTTGGGTCAGACAGAGAATACACCGCATGTCCCATGCCGTAAATCAGGCCTTTGTGGTCGAAAGCCTCCCCGGCCAGAATTTTGGCCAGATAGGCGTAGATTTCCTCCTCGTCCTCATAGTCCCTCACGTGAGCTTTAATGTCATCCATCATCTGCATAACCATCAGGTTGGCGCCGCCGTGGCGGGGACCTTTTAAGGAACAGAGTGCCGCAGCGATGGCGGAATAGGTGTCCGAGCCGGAGGAGGTGACCACGCGGGTGGTGAAGGAGGAGTTATTGCCGCCGCCGTGTTCCGCGTGCAGTAAGAGCGCCACATCCAGAACCCTGGCCTCCAGCGGTGTGTAGTTCATATCCGGACGGAGCAGCCGCAGAAAATTCTCCGCGGTAGACAAACCGGCGTCCGGGCGGTGGATATACATACTCTCATCATTTTCATAATGATTGTAGGCGTGATAACCGTAAACCGCCAGCATGGGGAAAATACTGACCAGCTGGACACACTGGCGCAGCACGTTGCAGATGCTTAAATCGGAGGCGTTGTCATCGTAGGAGGCCAGCGTCAGCACGCTGCGAGTCATGGAATTCATGATATCGTGGCTGGGCGCTTTCATGATCACGTCCCGGGTAAAATTGGAGGGCATGGTTCTCTTTTCTCCCAGATTCTGGCAGAATTGCTCCAGCTCGGCCTGCGTCGGAAGCTGTCCGAAGATCAGCAGATAGGCGGTTTCTTCGTAGGCGAATTTCTGATTTGCGCTGCCGCGGATCAGATCCTTGACGTCATATCCCCGGTAGCGCAGCTCCCCATCGCACGGAGTTTTTACTCCGTCAACATTGGCGAAGGCCTTGATTTGAGAAATGTTGGTCAGCCCGGTCAGGACGCCCTTGCCGTTTAAGTCGCGAAGTCCGGCCTTAACGTCCAGCTCATGATAGAGGCCGCGGCTGATGGTGTCATTTTCGACGCATAAATGCTCTTTTTCCTGATAGTAGTTGTCATTTTGCGTAAAGCTGTCCATCTGATGTTCCTGCTTTCTTTGCTGTTGACGAGATGTTTGGGAACTGTCATGAGTTGATGATGACAATTCCGGGTGACGGCTGCCAGTGAAGGGCATAATATACGACCACTCAGGGGCTGTCGCGAAACAGCGCGATCATATCATCGGATGCGTTGGATTACGCTGTTTCGTGAGAGCGCCTTCCTGTGTGAGCAGAAGCGGTCGAGAGAGGAATGGTATGGTCTGGAAATGCATTAGATTAAGTTAATTTTACACCCGGAAAAAAGGAAGTCAAGGTGTGTCCGAAAGTTTAATGAAATTTATGAAATTATCAGAAACTTTATAGAAATGTAAGAAAACCAGCGTCCTCAAAATCCGGGATAAAGCTCTCCTCGGCGGTTTTGCCTTCCTGAATATAGGCATTTTCTATTCCCAGTGTGAGGGCATAATTTACCAGGGAATTGTATTCATAGGTGGTGACACGGCGGTTGAGCTCCGGACAGCCGGCAAGCTGAGCGGGCTGGGGCGTATACTGATTCATGATGGAAATGTAAATATTGTCGCCGTAGGCCGTGTGGAGATATTCCAACACGGCCTTTCCGTCCTTCAGGTAGCCGGGCAGAAGGAGATAACGGACTAAGACGCCGCGGGTCATCAGGGGTTCGGCGGCGCAGACGTCATTCCGCCCGGCGGTTTTGACCTGCTTTTCGCCGGAGCCGTGAGGACTGTCAGGTGCCTTGGCAAATACCGGCTTCCCCGTTTGTCGGTACATTTCAGCCAGGGCGGCCTTTGCAATTTCGGGATAGTCCGGGGCGTTGGAGTACCTGGCGGCCAGTGTGGGAGACATATATTTGAAATCCGGCATGTAGATGTCCACCAGGCCGTCCAGAAGCTTCAGGGTGTCCGGCAGCTCGTAGCCGCTGCTGTTGTAGACAATGGGCAGGGTCAGGCCGTCCACCTTTGCCAGAAGGAGAGCCTGTCGAATTTGGGGCACATAATGGCTGGGAGTGACCAGATTGATGTTGTGGGCGCCGGCCTGTTGGAGGCGTAAAAAGACCTGAGCAAGGTCAGAGGGCGTGAGTTTTTTCCCACGCAGCGGGAAATTGCAACCGGGACGGCTGGAGGCATCGGATGATTGCTGGACGGTAGTTTTCGTATTTTGCGCGCTTCCTGCGGATCCCAGCGCAATTGTATGGTTTTGGCAGTAGACGCATTTCAGATTGCAGCCCATGAAAAAGACAGTGCCGGAGCCGTTTGAACCGCTGAGACAGGGCTCCTCCCACATGTGAAGGGAGGCTCTGGCAACATAAATTTCATTGGGTACACCGCAGAATCCGACATTTTCGGCAGATCTGTCAGCTTCGCAGTTCCTGGGACAGAGGGCACACAGCTCAGACATGGGACTCCTTTCCGGAAAAGTCATGGGCGGGGCGTTATAAGCGCGGCATGCCGCACACCACACAGAATAAACGCAATGAAAGAATATTTCTGAAGAAAAATGAAAACGCATCGACTGGGGGAGAAACTCCTGCACGTTACCACCCGCACAGCTCCGCCAGGCTACCTTACGTCACAAGGAAATTCTGCTTAGTGCTGCTTCGTTCCCGACCTGACACGGTTCGCAGGTTCGCTTTGCGTAAGACCCAAACTTCATCACTGCACGAAATGGCCGGCTGCAGGAGCCTCCGCCCCAATCGATGCGCTTATTTATCTTATACAAAATTCTTTTGCTTGTCAATGAAAAGTTTGCCTCTCGGCTATCTCTATCAGCTATCTCAGCGTTACTATTCGCAGCCGATTCCACTTCATATGCGCAAAAGCACAGCTTATCTTTTGGCTTATATGGGGGAAGTGACTGATTCTCAGCTGACTTGACAGCCAACACGACTCCGCACTCAATGGTTGCTGTCATTCAAAAACGCGGCCTCCGCGTCAAGCCCGCGTGAAGCATCATCTCCCCAGTCCAGCAGCAGATCAGCGTAGACGCCGCCCAAAGCCTTCAGCCCTCTGGCGATGCAGCCGGCGAACATCACGGCTCCGTTGTATTGCAGATGGCTGTTGTCCGCCTTGCCCTCGGGGCAGGAGGGATAGATCCTGGCAGGTACATGCATAAACCATCTCTTTGTCCATTCCGGCCCGGCTTTTTCCATTTCCGCACGGCTCATGGCATTCAGGTCGATCAGTGGCACGTTTTCTTCCCCGGCGGTCTGCTTCATGCCCGCCACATAATCGCCGTGCTCCCCCTTCGTCAGCTTCCCGTCCTCCGTGAAAAAACGGCGCTCCAGCGGCGTGATCAGAACCGGGTACGCGCCTTTATTGCGGGACACGTCAATGTAGATTTTCAGATTTTCCTTAAAAGTGGAATAAGGCTCTGTATAGCGGGCGGGATCCTTGATTTTTTCATCGTTGTGGCCGAACTGAATGAAAAAGAAATCTCCCTCTGAGATCACGGCATCGATAAGGGCGAGCCGCCCCTCATCCATGAAGCTTTTGGTGCTTCTGCCGTTTCTGGCCCGGTTGATGACCTCCACGCCGGGCTTTAAGAACAGGTGCATGGCCTGTCCGATGCCCGCGTAGGGATAGGTGGTGATGTCATTGTACTGTACGGTGGAATCACCCGCCCAATAAATTTTTGTCATAGAGACCTCCCTGATTGAAAAATGGAAAAAGGTACCGGCATATCACTGCATTTTATGCCTCAGAGCCCTGGAAAAAGGTATCCGTATTTTGCTGTTTTTTCTTTTGTCTCAGTTCGATAAAAAATTTCGTCAGCATTTCGCTGCACTGCGTCTGCAAAACTCCGTAAGTGATCTCAGCCTGATGATTAAAACGGGGCTCCTGCAGCAAATTATAGACGGAACCCGCGCAGCCCGCTTTGGCGTTCATGGCGCCGATGACCACTCTTGGAATCCGGGCCTGGACGATGGCTCCCGCGCACATCTGGCAGGGTTCCAGGGTCACATATAAGGTGCATTCCTCCAGCCTCCAGTCGCCCACAATCCGGGCGGCTTTTCTGATGGCGGCAATCTCCGCATGGGCGAGGACGCTTTTGTCGGTATTGCGGCGGTTGTAGCCTCTGGCGATGATTTTTCCCCCCAGCGTGATGACGCAGCCAATGGGAACCTCGTCCAGAGCGGCGGCTTTCCGGGCCTGCCGGAGGGCTTCCGTCATGAATTGTTCATCGGGGGTCAGGGTGGTATTGCGCATTATATGGCAGCTTTCTGATTTAATCAAACAGGAAACGATTTCAGTCGCTTCAGTATATTATGGATTGCGGGGCCAGTGAGGCAGATCGTTGGTGCAAGATTATTTCACTCTGAAAAAAATGTAGCAGAAAGAGACTGTAAATGCAAGGAATTTTTGGTTTGCCGGAAAATAAGCGAAGCGAAGACAGGGGGTGCTTTTGCGCATGTGGGCGCACCCGTAGGGTGTACCTTGTGTAAGCACGTCGAGCTTGCTTGTATTTTCCGATGGCTGTGAATAGTAACGAATAATAGTAAAATGTATTTTCGGGTTGGAAAGAAGTCATTGTAAATAAGAAAAAAATGTGCTAGATTAAAAACAGCACGAGGGATACCGGCAATCCGGCCGCTGGTATCCGGCATGCCGCGGGGTTACAGCGTTCGGCATGTGTAATTACAAAAACCGGCAGAACCGGTAAAGGGGCTGAGAAATTTATTCTGGGAGGTAGAGTTATGCTGAGAGTAGGCATGCTGACGAGCGGCGGCGACTGCCAGGCGCTGAACGCGGCGATGAGAGGTGTAGTAAAGACGCTTCTGAACATGAGCGATGAACCGCTGGAGATTTACGGGTTCCTGGACGGCTACCAGGGACTGATTTACAGCCGGTTTAAGATGCTGACCGGTAAGGACTTTTCCGGTATTCTGACGGAGGGCGGCACCATGCTGGGCACCTCCAGGACGCCGTTTAAGGAGATCGAGAAGCCGGACGCCAACGGATTGAATAAGGTGGACGCCATGCTGCAGAATTATTACAAGCTTCAGCTGGACTGTCTGGTCGTCCTGGGCGGCAACGGCACTCATAAGACCGCCAATCTGCTGAGGGAGAAGGGACTGAATATCATCACCCTTCCCAAGACCATAGACAACGATCTGTGGGGCACGGACATGACCTTTGGTTTCCAGTCCGCGGTGGACATTGCCACCAACGCCATTGACTGCATCCATACCACAGCCGCTTCCCATGGCCGCGTATTCATCGTGGAGGTCATGGGCCACAAGGTAGGGTGGCTGACGCTGAACGCCGGAATGGCCGGCGGCGCGGACATCATTCTGCTTCCCGAGATTCCCTACGATATCAATAAGGTCTGCAAAAAGATCGAGGAGAGGGACAAGAACGGCAGTCGCTTTACCATCATCGCGGTGGCTGAGGGCACCATCTCCAAGGAGGACGCCAAGCTGTCCAAGAAGGAAATGAAGAAGAAGATGGAGAATTATCCCTATCCTTCCGTTTCCTATGAAGTAGCGGCGAAGATTCAGGAAAAGACCGGCCGCGAGGTGAGAGTGACTGTTCCCGGCCATGTGCAGCGCGGCGGAAGCCCCTGCCCCTATGACCGTGTGTTTGCCAGCCGTCTGGGCGCGGAAGCGGGCAAGCTGATTCTGGACAGGCAGTTTGGCTTTATGGTGGGTTATAAGGACAGAGAGATTGTCCGCGTATCCCTGGAGGATGTGGCCGGCAAGCTGAAGTATCTGTCCCCGGACGCTACCATCATTCAGGAAGCGAAGATGCTGGGGATTTCCTTCGGAGACTGACAGAGGATTCCGGCCTCAGGATGTAAGAGAAACAGCGGCATCCAAGGCAAAAAGACTGCAGGACCGCCGGGTCAATAGCCCGGCGGTTGCCATGAGAGAGATGTAAAATCTTTGCAGTCCGGCTGCCTGTTTGGATTGTATTATGACTGAGAGAGGCACAAAACTTTCTGCCTCTGCGTGTGGCCGGGAAGGCCTTGTCAGAAAGGGAGAGCATGGCATATACGGCACTGTATCGAAAATTCCGCCCGGCCACCTTCGGGGAGGTCCGGGGGCAGGAGCATATTGTGACAACCCTGCGAAATCAGATCAAAGCGGACAGAATCGGCCATGCCTATCTTTTCACGGGGACGAGGGGCACGGGCAAGACCTCTGTGGCCAAAATTTTTGCGAAAGCGGTGAACTGCGAGACCCCGGTGAACGGCAGCCCCTGCGGCGTCTGCGCGGCCTGTAAATCCATCGGGGCCGGCACCAGCATGAATGTGGTGGAGATCGACGCCGCCTCCAACAACGGCGTGGATAATATTCGTGAGATTATCGATGAGGTGAGCTATTCTCCCGCGGAGGGAAAGTATAAGGTCTATATCATTGACGAGGTACACATGCTTTCGCCGGGCGCGTTCAACGCTCTGCTGAAGACACTGGAGGAACCGCCCTCCTACGCGATTTTTATTCTGGCGACCACAGAGGTGCATAAGATTCCGATCACCATTTTGTCCCGGTGCCAGCGCTATGATTTCCGCAGGCTCTCCATTGACACTCTGGCCGGGCGGCTGAAGGAGGTCACGGATGCGGAGGGCGTGGCCATCGAGGAGAAGGCGCTGCGTTATCTGGCAAAGAGCGCGGACGGTTCCATGCGGGACGGGTTAAGCCTGCTGGACCAATGCATCGCTTTTCACATGGACGAGGAGCTGACCTTTGACAAGGTGCTGGATGTGCTGGGAGCGGTGGATACGGGCGTATTTTCAGAGCTGGTGCGGGCCATCCTTTCAGGCAGCGTGGTGCGGGCCATCGAGCTTTTGGAGGACGTGGTGGTGCAGGGACGGGATCTTTCCCAGTTTGTGCTGGACCTGACTTGGTACCTGCGCAACCTTTTGCTGTTGAAGACCTCTCTGTCCGATGGGGATGAAGCTGAGATACGGGCCATGGAAGACATTATGGAGGTGTCCGGTGATAATCTGGCCAGACTTCGCGAGGAAGCTCAGGCGCTGGATGTGGACCGGCTGCTGAGATACATCCGTATTCTGTCTGAGCTGACAGGACAGCTTCGCTATTCCGGCAATAAGCGGGTGCTGGTAGAGATTGCGCTGATTAAGCTGTGCAAACCGCAGATGGAAATTGACACGGAGGCGCTCTCGGACCGGGTGCGCACGGTGGAGGAAAAGCTGGAGAGGGGGATTGTGATGTCAGGCTCCGGAGAGAATCCGGGAGCGGCCTTTGGCGGGGAAAGCGGGTCAGAGAGGCAGCAGAAGGTGGAAAAGCCTCCCATTCCGGCGGCCACGCCACAGGAGATAAAGGAGGTTATCCGGCGGTTTCCCGCTATCCGGCAAAATACGGAGGGGCTGATGAAAACCAGCCTGAAATCCGCCCAGCTGTCGGTGTCGGAGGCAGGAGAGCTTGTTGTCGGTATTCCGGACGGGTATGACAGCGATTATTTTGTGAAATATCCGGAGCATGTGGCGGCATTGGAGGATATTCTGGAGCGGGCCGTGGGAAGGCATATCCGGGTCGCGGTGGTTCCGGTTGGGAATGAGATGGAATTTGAGCGGAATTATCCGGATATTTCAGAGTTTATCCGGATGGACGTGACGGAAGAGGAGTAATGGCGCGGCCGACGCTCAACCGGAAGAGAACAGCAGCAGACGCAGGACCGTCTGACAATGGAAAGAGAGTAAAAGATCTGAAATGAAGCGGAGCAGCAGCGGACGGGCGGATAAAAGCCCGTGGTGAGGCTGGTTTAACAGGAAGGAAGAGAAAATGGCAAAACGCGGAGGCTATTCGGGCGGCATGGGCATGCCCGGCAATATGAATAATCTGATGAAGCAGGCGCAGCGCATGCAGCGGCAGATGGAGGAGGCTCAAAAGGAGCTGGAATCCAAGACCTATACGGCGACCAGCGGCGGCGGAGCGGTGGAGGTAACCGTCACCGGCAAAAAGGAGCTGACAGCCCTGAAAATCGCGGAGGAGGCGGTGGACCCGGAGGACGTGGAAATGCTGCAGGACCTGATTCTGGCGGCTGTCAATGAGGCCATGAAGAAGGTGGATGAGGACAGCGAGGCCCTGATGGGTAAAATGACCGGCGGCATGGGAGGATACGGTTTTTAAATGGACGTGTTCAGCGGCTACATGGACAAGTTAATAGAAGAGCTGTCCGCCCTGCCGGGCATCGGAAATAAGACCGCCCAGCGGCTGGCTTTTCATATCATGTATATGCCGAAGGAGCGGGCGGAGAGTCTGTCCAGGTCTATAACCGAGGCCCGGGAGCATGTACAGTACTGTAAGGAATGCTTTACTCTGACGGATCAGGAGCTCTGCCCCATCTGCGCCAACAAAAAGCGGGACCATAAGACCATCATGGTGGTGGAGAACCCGAGAGACTTAAGCGCTTACGAAAAGACGGGCAAATATGAGGGCGTTTACCATGTGCTGCACGGCGCCATCTCTCCCATGCTGGGTATCGGCCCTTCGGATATCCGTTTAAAGGAGCTTCTGCAGCGGCTGCAGGGGGATGTGGACGAGCTGATTATCGCCACCAATTCCAGCCTGGAGGGGGAAACCACTGCCATGTATATCAGCAAGCTGGTGAAGCCAACCGGCATTAAGGTGACAAGAATTGCCAGCGGCGTGCCGGTGGGAGGAGATCTGGAAAATATTGACGAAGTCACACTTTTGCGTGCGCTGGAGGGCAGGATGGAATTATGACCATACGAAAGCATTTTCTGGTGTCGGGCAGGGTCCAGGGCGTGGGCTTTCGCTATACCGCGGCCCGGGTGGCCGAAAAGTATGGGCTGACCGGCTGGGTGCGCAATAATCACGATGAGACGGTGGAGATGGAGGTGCAGGGACCAAAGGAGCTGGTGGACACCTATATCCGGAGGGTTCAGCTTTCCAGCGTGTGGATGAAAATTGAGCACGTGGAGGAAAGCGACATGGATGTCATAAACGAGGAGGGATTTCACGTCAGATTCTGAAGGAATATATCCATGAAGGGAAAAGGGCCGCAGCAGAGAGAAAAATCAATGCAGTCTTTTAAGCTTCACAGTGATCGATATTATGTCGCTTCGTGCCGCAGAGGCATGGAGCGATTTTTGTCGACCAAAACAAGGGATATCCGCATTGCTTTTGACATATTTTTTTAGTTGGGCGTGGTATAGTGACTCCAAAAAAGGAGGACATTGCCATGGAAATACCAAAACATACGACGCAGGTAGGTACCGTGTCTGCCCATAAGAAAATGTACCTGGAGGACTACTGCATTTCTTATCTCCGGCAGCTGGACAAGGATTATCCGCAGGAGAAAAAGCAGATTGCTCTGTATGGCTGCATACAGAAGGAAAAGACAGTGGAATACGCGCTGGTATTCGGGGCGGCCCTGCTGGGGCTGGGCAAGGCGCGGACAGATTCGCTGTCCCTGATTCAGAGGGAGGAGGCGGAAAAAATAAGACAGGCTTCGTTCCCGGATTATAAGCTGGTGGGGCTGATCGTGGGAACGGATACCGTGAGCCAGAATCTGTATTGGCTGGGGTATGGGAGCAAAGCGATTGCCCAGAACGGATATTTTATTTTTTATGACCGGAACGAAGCCATGCTGGCGTTTATGATGCAGCGGGAGCAGGAGGAACGTGAGCCTGACGTGGATCCGGTCATTGCCAAAAAGGCGGATATGGATTTAAAAAAGCAGGCCGCCGCGGAGGAAGCGGAGAAGGAGAAGGAACGTCTGCGGGAAAAGGAAAAAACGCGCAGGAAACCGGAGACGGCGCAGACGGACGGCAAATACCGCAAACAGCTGCAGAAGCAGGCGAAAGCACCGAAGAATCGGAGGGGCGCGGAGGCGGCGAGGGGCCTGGCGCCCGCGGAACGGCGAGGGAAGAGCAGATTTCCGACAGCAGCCGCGGCATTGCTTTTGGCCATCGGTGCGGTGTATGGAGTCAGGACATATCTGCCTCAGGAATTTCAGGCGCCGGATGTGGGAGCTTACATAACGGAATTATTTACCAGGAACAGTATTCTGGGAACGGAGGAGGAAGGAACGCAGGAGGTGAACGCCCAGACAACGGAAACAGATTCCGCCGCTGCAGAGGAGGCGGATGAGACCGGAGAGCTGGCAGCGGAGGACGCGTTTATTACGATCACGGATATGGATGTGGTGGAAATCCCTGATCTGGAGAGCGTGGCCGAGGAAGAGCAGGAGGAAGCAGAGGATGTGCCGGCAGGGGCCGGAGCGGAGACGGAGGGCGCTGTGACTGAGGAGGACGCGGCGAATACCTCCGCGACAGAGAGCACGGATACGGAGTCAGGCGGCGGAACTGAGGAAACACAGACAGCTTCAGCGGCATCCTCTGATACATCGGAAACTTACCTGATTCAGAGAGGAGACAATCTGCTGACGATTCTGCGCAATCACTACGGAGATGACAGTATGCTCCAGGAGGTGTGCGAGGTCAATCAGATTGAGGACGCGGACAATATTCAGGTGGGGCAGACGATTGTGTTGCCGTAGGATATGGGGCAATACTGCCGGGATACCCTGTAAAAAACAGGAAGTAAAGTCCGGCAGGCTGCATTTACTTCTAAAAAAAATATGCTATACTGTTTTCTGTAAGACAGTATAGCTTATTTTATGATACAAGGAATTGCGGGATAAGTGAGATACACCGAAGGCGTCCTTCAGGAGAAAATCTGTGATTTTCGTAATCGAACTTATGCGTAGCTACGTTTTTTTGCGTATCATGCCCTTTTGTCGCTTTCATCATTTTATGGGCATGATTTCAGGAGAGCAGGTGTGGGAAAGGATAACCGGACAGAGGAAGAGGAAGTAAAAACTGCATTTCAGCCGCGGTCAGTGATTATTCTGGTGCTCTTTCTGGTTATTCTGGCCGTGATTGTCCTCTATCAGCAGGCCAACCGCAAATACAGCGGCTACAGGGACGTCAGGTCCGCGGACGTGGTGCTGACGGAAAATTCTCAGGCCATGCGCCTGGGAGACAGCGTCATTATTTACAGTTCCGATGGAATGCGCTGCATGAATTCCGGCGGTAAGACGGTCTGGGACATTTCTTTTCAGATACAGCAGGCCTGTATTGACGTGTCAGGCAGCTACGCCGCCATAGCGGATTATGGGGAGAGCACCATTTATGTGGTCAACGAGGAAGGGCTGCAGGGAGAGATCACGACAGGCTATGAGCTCCGCACCCTCTGCGTCTCTCAGCAGGGCACGGTGGGGGCGGTGCTGGACGATGGAGACGTCTATTGGGTGTACATATATTCGGTGGACGGCACAGAGATTGCCCACGCCCGCACGACCATGGAGCAGAGCGGATATCCCATCGACCTGGCGCTGTCGCCTAACGGAAAGCTCCTGGCGATTTCCTACCTGTATCTGGATGTGGGAACGGTCAGCAGCACGGTTGCCTTCTACAATCTGGGCGAGGTAGGACAGAATTACGCGGACAAATATGTCAGCGGCTATAATTACGATGAGATTGTCGCCCGCATTGAATTCTTAAGTAATTCTGTGGCGGTGGCCGTGTCCGACGGCAGCATCATTTTTTACGAGGGAAGCGAGAAGCCGCAGGTCACTCAGATGAATCTGGTAAATGAGGATATCAGCGCTGTTTACTGGGGGGACGACTGTGTGGGCCTGGTCTTTGACAGCGCCGGCAGCGATGGGAAATATCTGCTGAGGCTGTATAATACGGGCGGATCCAAAATCCTGGAGACATCTTTTGATCTGGAATACTCGGATATTCAGATTGATTCCGGCGTTATCACCATATATAACGACGCGGACTGCCTGGTGCTGACCACCGACGGCAAGGAGCGATATAGCGGCAATCTGGGAGGAACGGTGCTTTTTATGTCCCCCACATCAAGGAAATACCGATACAATGTACTGTTGGAAGATGAATTTAAAGTAGTGGAATTGGAGTAATTTATGAACGCTTTACTGGTAGTTGTGATCATAGTGGCGGTATGGAGAACAGTGGTGGGCTTCAGGCGCGGTATGGTGAAGGAGCTGATTTCCATGGTTGGCCTGATTTTTGCGGCCATTGTCGGCTTCCTGGCGGTCAACGCGCTGCAGGGCTACGCGCAGAGCAATTTTTTTGAGGTGATTGTGTGCGTGGTGCTGATCGCGATTGTGGCTGTTGTACACAGTGTGCTGAAGCTTGTATTCTTTTCAGCAAAGGTGGTGTCATCCCTGCCGGTAATCAGTACTGTCAACCAGCTTTGCGGCCTGGCATTCGGCTTTCTGGAAGCCATTGTGATTTACTGGATTTTGTGCTACGCGCTGGTCAATCTGGATATGGGCATGGCGGGCAGCTATCTGAGGGAAATGATCAGGGAGAATGCCGTGCTTTACTCCCTCTACCAGTATAATATCATCGGGGCGCTGGTGGATAATCTGTGGGCAAGTATCACCATGTGATTTACCTGTGCCGACCTTTTTACTCGTTGACCCCGGAGTTTTTCAGAAATTCTGTCAGATAATTGTATAAAAATCAGGGAAAAATATAAAGAAATCCGTCCTGTGCGCTTGCATTTCGCGGATGAATTTGCTATAATGCCCTTTGTCAGGCAGTTCCGATACTTCAAGGGTAGTGAGCAGATGTAATCGCACACTGGAGAATCGGGGACAAAACTGAATAATCCTCAATAGCTCAATGGTAGAGCATTGTTATCAATGCACACCGAAGAACTTGAG
>JAJQBK010000014.1 GCA_021203305.1 Lachnospiraceae bacterium | reverse complement strand
AAATATATCATCTGAAGAATATGTAGTATTCGAATATGAACAGCAAACTTGGCTAAATGAAATGAAAAGTCAACTGAGCCAAAAATTAAGTAATTATTCAGTAAATAATATTGACGAAGTTCAAAATTCTGATATATATATCGAATTTGGTAATATTATCGTCAGACGAATTTTAAAACTTATCAATACATATTACGGATGGAATTATTATGAATAAAAAGCTGCCCTCGAGAGCACATTTATAACGATTATCGAGGGCAACTTTATTCTCTCACATTAAGATCAATATCATAAATTACTTACAACATTTTCTAAATAAGACAACCTATAAGCGTATTCCATTTCTGAGTAAACGCCAAACGCTCTGACAAACGGCTTTCTATATTACTTGGATATTCATAACAATATAAAAAATATTTTGTTAATTCAGCACAAGTTAAAGTCGATGTTGTATACTCTTCAAATGTTAGCGTATTATTCATTCTACTGGACATCCACTGTTCTCCTTCTCTAGGAACTTCATATAAGATACGTGCCAACTGATAATCAATATCACTTGTATCAGCACTGCTTCCGTAAGTTGAAGCAATCCAATTTGTCAGTTTTGTTTTTGGATCCCACTGTGTTAATCCGTATGCACCAGATGTGCCTTCTGTTAGTCCTGGATTAATCGTGCTTTCACCTTCCATATTACCAAGAGTTGCAAAAATTGCCATATTACTCCATCCCTGAGAATTCAGATATTTATAAATATATCTGGCATTAGTAAGGCTTTGGATTTGATTCAAGTAATCACTAGAACAATAAATACTTGATTTTGAGGGAGACGTTGTAGTTACCCTAGTAGTGAAAGCTAACGCAACCCATCCTTCTCCTTCCGAAGTAGTTTTGTCATCATTAACATGATAATAATGAACCTTAATCCATTCATAAGAGCCATTGGTTACAGAAGAAGAAGATATGACATACATTAAATCGCCATACCACAACGTTGTAATTAAACTTCCAGATGTGGATGCTGTACTTCTAACATTTAATCCTTCTACATCTGAAACATATCTAACTGTTACTGCCATTTTTATTCTCTCCTTATCTTAAAATTATCTGTAATCGATTACATCTAGTAAAAAGAAAATTATCTAAAATTTGTAAACTGCTGTTGGAGTCAGGCGAAATAAAGTATTGACATCAGGAACCCGCTTACCATGCTTACACAGGCTTGAGAACAGGCTTGGCACCGGAGCAAAATCGCCCCGGTACTAAGCCTGTTGGCACGTTGTGCCTGCCTAGCATGACCGCCCCTAATGTAAATACATGAAATACCTGATGATCAGATTATGACATTTGGTCAATTCTTTCCGACTAATAATGGTTATTTGTTCCCGACCCGAAATGGTTATTACTAAGCGACTGTGGGTGGCTGATTCAGCCCGACCCTAACACTACAAATATGATGTTGTTGACCTCTTAAAATAACCATATATTGACCAGCTTGCGTGTTTCTGGATTAACCTGTATACTGTCATTGATTAAATATACAGAAAGAGAAAGTCCCAGAGCACCCTTTTCGTTAGGGATTCGGCATAATATCATTTTCGGTATAACCAGTTTTATAGCGAATTCGGCATAATTTTGGCGAGCAATGCATTTGTGCTACAAATGCACTTTTGCTTGCTCGTTGGGGCACATCCCCAATCCCCTTTGAACATCACCTCCGGTGATGGGCTGCGCATTCCTTCGGAATGCTTAATTTCTCATAAGCAAAAAAGGCCCTGTGCAGCACCGCAATTAAATTGCAATGTTGCACAGGGATTTCTCTGTCTTCTTATTTTTTCCAACATCAAATTTCTGAAGGCGCCGCTCCAGGGCAGTGATTTCTTTTTCATGCTGACTGATAAATGCCTTTTTCTCTTCCGCACTTCCGTTCAGGAAAATATCATCCAGCACATACTCCACAAGATTTTTATTCTGCATGGCCTCCACAAATAACGGATGACACTCATCGTCGATCACTTCCGGCTTGAATTCTTCCTGCCACTGCTCCACCAATCGCAAGTAATCACAGAAGACCTGAAAGCACTTTACTTCTTTTTTCTTCTCCTCCAGTTCCGAGGATACTCTCGGCTTCGGCCTCGCTACTGATGGGTTCCAATCTTTTTCATCATAAGCAATCCCAAAATCATCTGCCAGTTTCTTCGCAGCTTCAATCGGTTTTAAATTAAAGTATCTAGAGACGAAACTGATCGCGTCGCCGTCCGCCTGACATGAAAAGCAATGAAATCGCCGATCCAATTTCATACTAGGGTGCTTGTCATTATGAAATGGACAGCACGCCATCCCATTTCTATTGACTTTAATCCCGTAACTTTCTGCTGCCTTCCGCGCGGTCACCGAATTTCTGACTGCTTCAAAAACATTCAACGCATTCTCCTCCCCAAAGTGCAAAAGCCCTGGACACTCTTAATGCGCCCAGGGCTCTCCTGCTTTTTCTCATTTTAAATTCTTACCTGTTCTGATCTTTTTGCTGTTCCTTATTCTGCAGTTCTTTTTTCTGTTCTTCCTGCTCCTGATTCAATCCCAGAATGGTTTCCACATTTTTCTGTGCGATCAGAAAATCCTGCATCTCTTTTCGGACCGTCCGGTATTCCGCGTATGCTGCCTTTTTATTTTTCAGCACTTCGGCATACTCCTGGTTTAACTGCTGAATCGTCGGGAGCTTGCCTCCAGATCGGTTGCCCGCAGCGCTGTTACCAGAGGCATTCAGCAGATCAAACGCTTCCTTCGCCGCCTTATGCAGTGTGATCTCCTCCCGGTGCTCTTCCAGGAACTGTTTGCTGTAACCTGATTTTCTGTAAGCCGCATAGGTTCCCTTTGACTTGGAATAATTGAAGATATGCTTTTTCAGTACAGCAATCTCCGCCAGTCTTTCCTCCGATGATTTGATGGAAGTCGATAGTTCATTGAAGCGGGCCGTGATGGATTCCGTCCTTTCTGTCAGCTCTTCCAACGTGCCAATGCCCTGCTCCTTGACAAAGCAGACCGCCTCGGCCATCTGTTTTAAATTGAAAGACTTTGCCCAACGGGCGTAACCATCGCTCTTTCCTTCAGCACATTTTGCCTCGATATCAATCAACAACTGAAGCTTCGTCGGCGCAGTAGAAAACTGCTTTTCCCTTTTCTGTCTTTTCCGCTGGTGCTCCCTCTTGCCTGCAAGGACCGCTTTGATTTCCTCTTCTGAATATCCTTTCCCCAGCGAACGCATCCGGATAAAGTTTTTTTGTCCCTTTCCTTTTAGAGCGATATTCTTCCCTCGCTTAATCTCATAGCCGTCTGCCTGCAGCAGTTGTAAAAGTGCTTCAAAATCTGCCGGTTTCTTCTGAAGTGCTGCGTCGATTGCCTCACAAATACCGTCCCGAAAGGAAGGTTTCTCCGGGTAATCCGTGCGTTTTTCACGCTCCCTGTATGGCCTCGGTTCTACAATGGACAGGCCATGCTGCACACAAATCCGGTCACTGATCTGCTGGACAGCTTTATAAGATAAATAAAAATTCCGAAACTTCCGGCTCCCATCCAGCGTAGTAGAATTAAAATAAATATGATTGTGGATATGCGCCTTATCTATATGCGTGGCAACAAAAAAGGCATGATTTCCTTTGGTAAAACGCATCACTGTCTCATAACCGATCTGGTTTGCTTCCTCTGCTGTGACTTCTCCCGGCTTAAATGACTGCCGTATCTGATAGGCAATCACATCATGCTCCTGACGCCGTCCTGTACTCTGCTCATATTGACGCCGGGTCAGCAAGAAGTCCTCCGCTGCGGTAACCGGGTCACATGCATAGGCAGAAACAAGCTCCCCATTTCGCGTCTTCTCCGGATTTTTACCATAGTCCGTCCGGTCTTTCAATGACTTTGCAGCCGTCTTTCCTTTGTTGATATGCATTGGAATCAATCTTGTTGTCGCGATGTGTATCACCTCCCCGGTTCATTTATCTGCTCAATTTCTTAATAAAAAGAGCTCCCCGAAGGCAGCTCTCATACATAATTCTGTTTTTTTAAAGTATTGTTCAATCGCTTTTCAGGAATGAATGAAATCTCCCAGTGAATCACGTAACCGCTCTGCCGTGAACAGCCCCAGTTCAATCAATACCATAACCAGAAATGCCATCAGCGCGATTACCGTCAAAATTGCGACATCCTGCCACCTTGCCTGTGTAACACAGTAAATGGCAGAACCAACGGCCACAAGAAGTAGCAATCCAAATGCCCAGGACGACACATTGCTGAACAGTCTCCCAAGCATAATCAGGAAACTTAAAAGGAACATGACCACGACTGCCAAAATTTTAAATGGCATTTTTATCAACCTCATCATATACAGGCACCTCCAATCATTCTGTCTGATCATAGATTAGCAAAAGTTATCAGTATCCGCAAGGATACCGCCGTTTAATCCAAATATCGTTAACTCATAGCCTTTCAGTTATGTACCGGCATGGAGCTTTCTCTCCATGCCTTAGTTGTCTTTCACGGAAGTTTCGCCAGAACCTGCAGAGATTCTTTCTGCTTTTCCCAGATCTCATCCAGTCTCGCCTGCAGGTCACGGATGTCCGCGGCGTAAATGCTTCCTCCCTCGTTTGCTTTTCTGGCGTACTGATTGAGGTTGTTGCTGCAGCGTCGAAGGAGGGTACTGATCTGACGCGGATAATCATAATTATAGTTGATACAATATCCATTCAGAGCCATCTTCCGAAGGTATGCGCTCATGCTGCGAATGCCGCTGTCCTCCATCTTTTTCTGAATGCACTCCAGCTCCGTCGGACTGACACGAAAGTGCAGCATGATGTCCCGGTTCTCTGTTTCTTTCGTGGTTACAGCACCTCCTCCCCTCTCCAGTTATTCTCGCGGCGAGGCGGCACCTGTCCGGCCTTCTGTTTTAAGTCTGCCAGGACGGAACTTCTGCTCTCCGCACCCGCCTCCAGGTCATACGAGATTTCACCTTCCCGGTCTTCATGAACTTGTTCTGTCCTGGCAGTTTTACGGTCAGTAGATGGGCCATCTTCCAGATTGAGAGCGGCGTCCAGTTTCGCCAGCCGTGCGGATTTCTCCGCCAGTTCCTTCTCCTGCGGGAAGGGCTTTCCAACTTCCTCCCTCGCCGCCTCCTGCTGCTTTTCCAGTTCTTCCAATCTGGTCTGAGCCTGTTCGATCTTTGCCGGGATATTATTCAAGGCATTATCCAGACGGGTCAGGTTGCCTCTGGCGTCACTGCCGAGGAGAACGCGGTGCGTCATACTGCCTTTCAACGCGATATTGAATTCCTTTGAAAAGCTGTCAAATGACAGTTCCATCTGGAAGCCCCGGTAGCTGCCCATAGGATATCCTTCAACAACATTCGCCATTTTGCAGACCGCAAGAATCGCCTCACCAGCGTCCAACTTCTCTGTATAAGTTATCCCTGCGACGGTCATACCGGCAAAGCCGTCCTTTGGGTGCTGGTGTGCCGCGACCGTCTCCGCATCTTTCTGAAAACCTTCGATGTTGCTGTGCTGCTGTTCAATCTCCCTGGGGAAATATTTTAAAAGCTGATCTTCCAGGCGGTACTGCTTGCTGCGAAAATCAGCTTTCAGAACTTTTAACCTTGCCACATCGATGTCGAGGTCCATCTTCTCCTTGATTCGGCTGTCCCCGGCACAGAGGGCTTTCACCTCCGCATAAGAGAGCGTCTGCTCGTCCACATCATCGCAGGCACGCACCGGCGATTTGCTGGTCATCACCTGTGAAATAAATTTCTGCTTATTTTCCAGGGTCTGCCAAAGGTACGCGTCAAACGTACCCTGGGTGACGTAGTTGTAGATTTGCACTTCCTTATTCATATTGCCCTGACGGATAATACGTCCATTGCGCTGGGTCAGGTCCGCAGGCCGCCAGCCTACGTCCAGATGATGAACCGCAATCAGCCTGTCCTGCACGTTGGTACCGGCTCCCATTTTCTGCGTAGAGCCGAGAAGCACCCTCACCTGGCCGTTCCGTACTTTGGCAAAAAGTTCTTTCTTCTTTGCTTCCGTGTCAGCATCGTGGATAAAAGCAATCTCCTCATGCGGGACATCCCTGGCTTCCAGCTTGGTACGGATGTCATCGTAAACATTGAAAGTGCCGTCACTTTTCGGCGTAGACATATCGCAGAAAAGCAGCTGCGTCAGCTTGTCCGCCGTCCCGTCCTGCCAGATTCGGAATACATTTTCCACACAAGTATTCAGCTTACTGTTTGGATCGTCCGGTAAGAGCGGGTTCATGAGCCGCTGGTCAAGACCGATCTTGCGGCCGTCAGAGGTAATGCAGAGCATGTTATCCTCCGAAGAGTCAACCAGGCCGGCATGAATCTTCGCGGCGCGTTCCGACAAATCCTGCACCATCTTCTTCTGGTATTCCGAAGGCTGCACCACTACAGTCTCGTACTTCGCGTCCGGCACCGGGAGGTTGAGCTGGTCACTGGTTTTGATGTCTGCCACCTCTTTAAACATGTTCATTAGCTCCGGCAGATTGAAGAAGTGCGCAAACCTCGTCCGCGCCCGATATCCTGTGCCTTCAGGGGCCAATTCTATGGCGGTCTGGGATTCAGAAAATGTCGACGCCCACGAATCGAAGTGGGTCAGCCCTTTCTTCTGCAGGGTACCATATTGGAGATACCGCATAACTGTATAAAGCTCCGTCATGGAATTACTGACCGGCGTACCGGTGGCAAACACTACGCCTCGACCGCCGGTGATTTCATCCATATACCGACATTCCATATACATATCGGAGGACTTCTGTGCCTCAGAGGTAGACAATCCTGCCACGTTTCGCATTTTGGTGTAAAGGAACAGATTTTTGTACGAATGTGATTCGTCCACAAAAAGCCTGTCCACGCCCAGCTGCTCAAAGGTCACTACATCATCCTTCCTCTCAGTGCTGGTCAGCTTTTCCAGTTTTGCCTCAAGGGAACGGCGAGACTTTTCCATCTGTTTGACAGTGAAATTTTCACCACGCTCATATTTCAGGGATTTGATGGCTTCCTGGATATCCTCGATCTGCTCACGCAGTTGTCTCTCCTGACGTTCCGCAGAGATGGGAATTTTCTCGAATTGGCTGTGCCCGATGATGACCGCGTCATAGTCACCGGTAGCAATTCTGGCGCAGAACTTCTTTCTCCGCGCGGTCTCAAAATCCTTGCGGGTTGCCACCAGAAGTTTGGCGCTGGGGTAAAGCCGTAAAAACTCATTGGCCCACTGCATGGTCAGGTGGTTTGGCACCACGAAAAGCGACTTCTGGCAAAGGCCGAGGCGCTTCGATTCCATCGCAGCCGCAGCCATTTCAAATGTCTTGCCCGCGCCGACCTCATGCGCAAGCAGGGTATTCCCTCCATAGAGGACATGGGCTATTGCGTTTTTCTGGTGCTCCCGGAGGGTGATTTCCGGGTTCATGCCCACAAAGCGGATATGAGAGCCGTCATACTCGCGAGGTCTCGTGGAATTGAACAGCTCATTGTATTTTTTGCACAGCTCCTCCCTGCGGTGCGGGTCTTTCCAGATCCAGTCTTGGAAAGCGTCCTTGATTGCCTGCTGCTTCTGCTGGGCAAGGGTCGTCTCTTTCTTATTCAAAATCCGTCTCTGGTTACCCTCCCAATCTTCCTCCGTATCGAAGATTCGGATATCCTTCAGGTTGAGCGCCTCCTCCAAAATCCTGTAGGCATTCGCCCGGTCTGTCCCGTAAGTTACATACGCGGCCACATCATGGCGGCTTGGAATTGTCTTACCGGTGATCTGCCATTCTGCCGTCACAGGGGAAAACTTCACCCGGATATTCCTTCGGTCATAAAACGGCGTCTCAAAGGTCTGTTCCATAAACTGCTGGATATACTTTTTGTCAATCCAGGTTGCGCCAAGACGAACATCAATCTCCGAAGCGTCCAGGTCTTTGGGCTGCGCCTTCTCCAGCGCCGACACATTGACTGCATAGGCCGGGTCTTTATCCGCGGCAAGCCTTGCTGCCTGCAGCTTCGCCCGGACATCACCGGACAGATAATCATCTGCGGTATGCCACCCTGTCGTCACATCTTCATCAGAAGCCTCAAACGGGTCACGGAAGATGACGCCGGACAATTCCTCGATGATGTGGCCATACTCGCCCGGCGTGCCAAGCAGTTCAGCCATAAAAGGCAGGTCAACGCCTCCCTGTTCTCCAATCGAAACGGCAAGCGCCTCCACCGGTGTATCCACACTCGTCACACTGCGGTCCGGCCGGATTGTACGCTTCGTGAACATGTCCGCCTTTCCGATCAGGTTTCCGTCCTCGTCCACGTTTTCCAATGAGCAGAGCAGATAGTAGGAAGAGTCGTCTCCGAACACCTTTGCATTTGCACGGGAATTGATAAGGCCATTGTCTGCCGTGAATTGATCATAGGCCCTTTCCAGCTCTTTCTGCTTCATGGTTATCATTTCATCCGGATAGTCCTGCAGCTGATACTCAATCAGTTCATTTACCGTCTGGCGAAGAGAGATCGTCCCCAGGGCGCGCTGCTTCGCCATATCATTCAGGTTTACATGGCGCATGACAGAGTCTTCCCGGAAATAAATCTCACCGTCCACTGCTGTAAAAGAGAAATTCTTGACCGATGGGGCAGCCGGAATGACATCCGTGCTTGCCTCCTGTGTCTGGCCTTCGTCCATGGTCAGTTCTACTGCATGATAACTGCCGTGGATATGGCTGACGGCTTCCCTTAACTGTTCCGCCAGATCAGCACCGGGAATGGGAAGGACAGTACATTCCTCACGGCCATACTGTGTGCTTTCTGAAGCCAGTGTCCCCATCACCATTTCCGGGTGGTCTATGAAATAGCTGTTGGCCGCCAAACCATCAGGCGTCTGTCCTAAGTGCACCCAGTCCGGCTCTAAATCAATCGGTGTATCTCGTTTCTGCAGGAAAATAATATCAGAAACAACTTCTGTTCCCGCATTGGCTTTGAATGCGTTGTTCGGAAGCCGGATAGCACCCAGCAATTCAGCTCTCTGTGCCAAGTACTTTCGTACCTCCGGAGATTTGGCGTCCATGGTATACCGACTGGTCACAAAGGCCACCACGCCACCGGGACGCACCTGATCGAGCGCTTTGGCAAAGAAATAGTTGTGGATGGAAAAACCCAGCTTATTATAGGGCCTGTCATTGACTTTATAATCCCCGAACGGCACGTTGCCGACTGCAAGGTCATAAAAATCACGCCGGTCAGTGGTCTCAAAACCGGCCACTTTAATCTCCACGTCAGGATAGAGTTTCTGGGCAATGCGTCCGGTAATCGAATCCAGCTCCACACCATACAGACGGCTTCCCTGCATACTGTCCGGGAGAAGGCCGAAAAAGTTGCCGACGCCCATAGACGGCTCGAGGATATTTCCGGTGGTAAACCCCATCTGCTCTACCGCGTCATAGATCGCCCGGATCACGGTAGGACTCGTGTAATGAGCGTTTAACGTACTGGCGCGGGCGGCGGCATATTCATCCTCCGTAAGCAGCCCTTTTAATTCCTGGTATTCCTGCAACCACGCAGTTTTATCCGGGTCAAAGGCGTCAGCCAGACTTCCCCAGCCGACATACTTAGAAAGGGTTTCCTGCTCCCCCGGTGTGGCGCTGCGGTTTTCCGCTTCCAGCGTCTGCAGGGTGCGGATTGCAGCCACATTCATTCCATATTTCTGCTTCGGCCCGCCCTCGCCTAGGTGATCGTCAGTGATACGGAAGTTCTGGGCAGGGATTTCTGCTTCCGAAACAGTTTCATTTTCTTCGTGATCTTCGTCCGAAGTTATCTCCTGCGTGCGGGACTCTGGCACAGACACTTCCGATTCTTCTAAAAGCTCTGGCTCCTCCGCAAGCGCCGCAGCGATCTCGTCATCCGTTGCGTCCATCAGCTCATTGAAGTCCAGGTTCTCCAGTTCTCCGAAAATCAATGCCTCCAGAGAGTCATACTGCCTCGTATCAAACAGCCGGTCATTCAGGTAGCGTTCAATCTTAAAATTAATCAAGTCCACGCTTGCTTCAATCGGGAGTTCCTCATCCGAGACAGTCGTATAACCAATCGGGATTTTGGTCATGTCGTCAAAATCCGCGGATGTGCTGAATTCTTCCATGCAGTACTGGTCAATCAGGTCTTTTGCACGATCCAGCGGTGAACGCGCCGCCTCTTCACGGGCTTTTTCAATCAACTCGCTGCGGTATTCCTCGGCATTCCACCGGCTTGTGAAATCGACTGTGACACCGTCACGGTCAACATAATAACCGCCGGTCATATCATCCCAGATAGAATACGCCTGCCGTCCGAGGTACCAGTCCACATCAATTACATGAAAGCGGTCTTCCGAGGAAAGAGTATCACGGATAGTGTTTTCTTCGGGGGCTTCCGTGGCAATTCTCTCTGTTTCGCTCTGAGTTTCTGCCCCTGTATCTTCCACAACATTTGTCCTAGTATCATCCTGAACAAGTTCCCCTGACGCCTCAACAGCCGGGGGTTCCACATTCTCCTCTGAGGCAATCCGTTCTACATCAGCCTCCACCATCTGGATAAAGGGACTTTGCTCCAGTTTGTCCGGATCCACCAGCTCGCCGTTGACAATCCCATGCTCAGCTAACCGCTCCCGAACCCGTTCCGGGTCAATATCAGCAAACGCATCTTCTTCCTGCCCTGACTCTTTCCGCACCGGTTCTGACTTGTGTGACGCTTCTTGTTCCAGAGTTTTCGCAGTGAGCTGAGAATAAGTTTCTTCAAGAACTTCCAGTGTTAATCGGTCATGGAAGTCAGAATTATCATAATAAAGGCCATAAAGCCGGGTATCATGCAGGGTGAGTATCGCACGATTGACAGCCCCTTCACCTTCTATCATGGCATTTTCCTTATCAGAATTCATACAAGCATTCCGATATGCAGTATCTGTGAGGACAGCCTCCCGCACAACAGGCAGGTAATGCTCATATAATTTTTCAATAGACGAAGACGTGCTTTCCTCTCTGGTCTCTGTCTGTGCCTGCTCCATCTGCGCTTTTTCTTTTTCCGTAAGATACCGGTCTTCCTTTACCAGCGTATCCACCCGTTTTGCAGCCTGCGTCCACGAAAGATGAACCGCAGGAGCACCTTCTTTACTAAGCCGGAAGCCTTTCCCGTCGTAATCCGCGAAGCTGTTGGAAGAAGCTCCGCTGAAACCGCCGGTGCCGTATTCGGCACGCAGGAAATCCGCCTGTTCTTTCGTGGAATGAGGTTCGGAAAAGAAGGCATTAATCCTGTTTTTTCCACCGGCCATATGGCTGCCGCTGACCAACGCTTCATCAAGTTCCTCTTCAATGACGAAATGACCGACATCCGGTACCTTCGTCATATCTGACGTGTATTCTCTCCAGGGCTTTGCCAGGGCATGGAGCCCGTCTATCATTCTCGGAACATGGTGGTAATGAAAACGGAGAATACCCCGTTCCTCTTCATAAACCTGTAAAAAACGCTCCATATCCCGCGTCACTGCCGCCAGAGCAACCGGATCTGCCAGGGCAGCCGCCAGGCGGGCGGTTTCCTGCGGATACCCACCGCCTCGGTATGTTTCCATGGAAGGGAACAATACCACACCATCATCCGGATCTGCAAAATCATGTCTCAAATACAGGATTGCCAGCGCAAGCTCAGACCGGTAATAACCCGCAGCTTCAGCCAGTTCCACATTTGTTGCATATTCTCCGGTTTCCAACAGTTCTCCAATACGGACGGCTGCATCCTCC
This sequence comes from Lachnospiraceae bacterium, assembly GCA_021203305.1. Classification (GTDB taxonomy): domain Bacteria; phylum Bacillota; class Clostridia; order Lachnospirales; family Lachnospiraceae; genus RGIG6307. Next base: position 22,786 of record JAJQBK010000014.1, on the reverse strand, counting down.
CACGGAAGAAGCTGTTGCTGGATGGCGTTTCGTACCCCACCGCCCTTTGCAAGGCGGATACCATCATCGTTGAACCATGCGGACATCCTGATCTCGTCTGTCAGAAGTCCATGACCGCCTCTATACTCTGTCTTCAGGACATCCACGATCTCTTCCGGTGATCCTCCCTGCATAAATTCGGCGGCGACCATCTGGCGGCTGTGCTCATTTCTGCCGCCCAACCGCAGCACTGTGTCGATAACGTCCTGCGGAAGCGCAAAAGTGGAGAGCTCTTCGCTCTCCGCTTCCTTGTCAATCGATTCAATTTGTTCTGCTTCCGAGGGAAAGAACAGGGTCATCTGCTCATATACCGGTTCCGACGCAGGTCCTTCTGAAATCCCGACTGCTCCAGATTTCAGTGAAGCGTCTGTTGCTTTCTCAACAGCCCCTTGCGGCTCAGATGGTACCTCCGCTGCCTTTGATTCGCCTTCCGGTTCCTCCGTCAGCTGTAAACCAGCTCCGTCAGCACGATCTCCTCCGCCTGTGCTTTCAACCCGTTCATATGCGCTACCCAGTCCATCTGTCGGATCATTTTGTCCGGTGCCGGGTTCTTTTCCAGTAGCTCCTCCATCAGTTGCTCCACCCTCCGGTGCGCCGTCTCGTCGATCTCCCTCAGGTGCGGGAACAGCTGCTCTGTCATGGACAGGTCGCTGTACAGGATCGGGCGATGTTCCTTTAAGAATGTCCGCCTCATCCTGCCGTATTTGCCGAGCGGCTCCCGGCTGGTTTCCTTCAATGTGATGTTCGGGATCAGATAATCCCCGTTCTGCGTGTAAGTCAGTTCCATAGTCTGCACTCCTTTCCATGCGCTTCCTGCGCTCATAACTGCGGATCGTAATTTCGATCTCCCTGAATATCTGCCCGGACACTTCGTTGACTGCTGTTCCCAGGGCATTGATAGATTTTCTGGTATTGAAATCGAAGACCGCCGCGAAATCATCCGGTTCAAAGTAATCTTCAGGGTTTCCCACGCAACGGCTTAAAATTTCATACTTGATACTGGGCGTCGCCGCGTTGAGAAATGACATCCTTCTGTTGTCTTCATCATACTCCTCCAGATAACTGTCTGCAATGTTGTCGGCAAACTCATTTTCATGATCCTGCCAGTATTCAATCGCCAGCCAGTTTGCAATATTTTCAACCTGCACATCCAGCGAATCCGCGGAAGAGACGTCAAACACCGCCGAAAGTGCCTCCTGCACCGGCCTCACATGTTCATCTTCCATCCGCCAGAGATTAACATCCCGTGAATTCTTCCGCGTCCCGGTATCAGCAACATCAAATACATAGTGCAGCTTCGGATAATCTCCGCTGTTGTCAATCAGGGCGATACCTGTGGAGCCGCGCTTCACATAGCGGCGCATTGTATTATTCCACAAATCGTACTCAGCACATGCCGTGGCGTCCGGGCGCTGGGCAAAGATCATGGCCTGATCCTCAAATGAATACTTGCTCATCCGCCCGGCAGTCCGCAGGAATGCTGTCCACTGCTCCCGACTCTTAGTCAGACCAACAGTGGTATCTTCGGCCATCGCACTATAATACTCAAGTTTTGTAAGCATTTCAGTCTCCTTCCTTACGGGTCTATATCAGGATATAAGGGAAGCTCCTCGAATTCCTTATCTGTCATTTTTTCCAGTTTACCCAGCACAGAATCAGTGAGGGCGCGCAGGCTGCGCTCTGATTTTGTCAGTTCCCCGCGCATATTTTTCAATGCCTCGATCAGCCCCGGCCGTGTGCCGGGGCTGTAGATCATCATCAGCATCAGTTCCTTCCCTGTGAAATTCATTCCAGACCTCTTTCCTCTCTGTGTTTTGCCAGCTTTATGGGTGGCTCCGGTTCCGGCATATTTTTCAGCTTTTCCAGGACAGAAGGCCTCTCTTCACCGGCAAATTCTCTTACCCCATTGTTCAGGATACCGTCAATCATGCCATAATCATCCTCAAGCGCTACCTCCGCATTTTTCAGATAATTCTCCGGATGAAAATGAGGCAGCTCCCGGAAACCAAAGCTGTCCACATAATGACAGGTTACTACACCAGCCTGTTTCAGCGCCACGATGTCGCTGACTGAGAGGGAGTGACCGGTATAATCCGCAGGATGATCGATATTGAACTTCCTGTAAATATCCTCAAGATCAACCCCTGCGGGCAGGCTGCCCGTATAAATCACATCATAGTGGTCAACCTCCGGCTCCTTCCCATGTTTTTCCAGCCAGGCATATTTCATAAACCGGTCCTGCACCGTCTCATCCGTCTGCCTTAACTGCAGGATCGCATAGCTGTCCGTCCGGCTATCCAGAAAAGCCTGCAAATTCTCCTGATTTTTTGATCCGTGTACTTCATCCCATGCCTGTATATTCATCCAGCATATCCCCTCTCCATCTGAAACTGTGGCCTTCCTTTCTCATCGATCCCCATGAAAACCGTGACGTCAAACTCCTTATCCAGCCTCTTAGAATAACAACCCTTTAAACGCACTTCCCCATTTTTCAAAAGCTTCTTTGCAATACACTCATTCATGTGCTTGCCAATCGCTTCAAAATACCGGTTATCTTTCCAGAGCGCAAACTGACAGTCCCGGTTAGAGCAGGAATAAGACTTCGGCCGCTCCACCACATTTGCCCCGCAGACCGGGCACATGCCCAGAGATTTGCGAGTGTCCGGCATAATCACAGCAGCATCCTTTGCGACCTGATAAGTGTTAACCAGATCAGAAATCATCGTTTCTATTTCGCTCATGAACGCATCCGGCGCATACTCGCCGCGCTCAATCTGCAAAAGCTTTTCTTCCCAGTCCGCAGTCATGGACGCTGACTGGAGCTGCTCCGGAAGAACTGTAATCAGTGCCGCGCCCTTTTCCGTGGGGATCAGGTTTCTGACCTTTTTATCTCCTTTTCTTTCCAGGAAACCCCTTGTCACCAGCCGTTCAATAATGCCGGCACGGGTGGCAGGTGTACCGATCCCCTTGCGTTCCACCTCATCCGGCATCTCATCACTTCCAGCCCGCTCCATCGCCGAAAGAAGGGTATCTTCCGTATAATGCGCTTTCGGCTTCGTTTTGCCCTCTTTTACATCCGAGGACAACACCGGAAAGCTGTCACCCACCTTCAGTTCCGGAAATGGAACCTCCGCTTTATCTGCTTTATCCGTTTTTTCAGGCTTTTCAATCGCTTTCCAGCCCATATCCAGCACTGTTTTCCCTTTGACTGTGAACACTTCCTCACCGCACTGAAATTCCGCGACCGTCTCCGCATAACGGTAAGGCTGCGCAACAGAAGCAAGCAGCCGTTTGACAATCAGGCGGAGGATTTCCCTCTCCCCCGCCGGGAGTCCCATGATGACTTCCTTTTTCACACTCATGGTGGGAATAATCGCATGATGGTCACTCACCTTTTTACTGTTGATGATCGGCTTCACGGAAATCTCTTCCGGGGCAGTCTGCGCAAACAGCTTCGCAGACGCATTTACCAGATCAGGGATTTTTTCAGCCATATCATCCGTCAGGTAACGGCTGTCCGTCCTCGGATAAGTGACCATTTTCTTTTCATAAAGGGCCTGTGTATAATCCAGCGTATGCTGCGCTGTATATCCAAGCTGCCGGTTTGCTTCCCGCTGCAAGGTTGTCAGGTCATACAGCGCCGGTGCCTTCTCGCTTTTCTCCTTGCGCTCACATTTCGTGACAACCGCAGTTTCTCCCTGACACGATTGAGCAAGGGCTTCCGCCGCCGCTTTCTCTTTGATACGGCCGCTCGCCGCACTCGTCTCCGGCAGTGCAAGATTCACGGTATAAAAAGGCTCCGGCACAAAGGCGTCAATCTCCGCCTCCCGCAGCACCACCATCGCCAGCGTAGGCGAAACCACACGCCCCACATGAAGCGTCCTTCCATAAAGAACAGAAAAAAGCCGGGTCGCGTTCATTCCGACAATCCAGTCGGCACGCTCCCGGCAAAGGGCCGCTTCATATAAGCTGTCATATTCACTTCCCGGTTTCAGGTTGGCAAAACCGTCCCGGATGGCACTGTCCTCCATGCTGGAAATCCAGAGCCGGAGGAAAGGCTTTTTACATCCGCACTGATGATACACCAGCCGGAAGATCAGTTCGCCCTCGTGCCCGGCGTCTGTCGCACAGATAATTTCCGAGACATCTTTCCGGTTCATCAGCTGTTTCAGGATATCAAACTGTTTTTTTGTAGGCGTCGAGACCTGGTATTTCCATTCTGCGGGCAGGATCGGCAGGTCTTCTTTCGACCACTTTTTATATCGCGGGTCATAATCATCGGGTGCCGCCAGCTCGACCAGGTGGCCGACACACCAGCTCACCAGATAGCCGTTTCCTTCAACATATCCGTCTTCCCGCTTTCTCGCACCCAGAACCCTGGCGATACTCTGCGCAACGGACGGCTTCTCCGCAATCACAAGCTGCATATCACGCCACCCCCGCTTTATCATACGGATCAAAGGCAATCCCCAGCCTGACCATCACAATCCCGATGATCAGCCGGCAGGCCTCCACCACCCTGCGCTTATCCACAAAGTCAAACTGTCTTAAGGTGGCCCGATAAACCCTGTAATCCACGAGGTATGACGGTACACTGCCGGTGCCCTCTGCACTTTCCTCCAGAATCTGCTCTGCCATGCCCATATGATCTGATCCCGGATTCGTATTCGTCATATTCAAAAGTTCCCTCAGCTCAGGGAAGGTCTGATCCGCTTCCGGTGCCTCATCTGCCAGATAACCGATATAAGCGGACAGAAGACTTTCCGCCGCCGCCCTTTCCTCATATTTCAGGCAGCGTAAGAACGGCCTGATCTCCGGCTGTTCATATATCACCTCTACAATCCGCCTCACAGGGATGGTATGCGCGACCCTTTTTATGATGTCCTTTGTCAGCACAGTCGGCTCTCCATCTGCCTCATCTTCATCGTCTGCATTGCCTTCCTCATCCTCATCATCCTCTTCATCAAGCCCATCCAAGTCAAAGACCTCATCATCCAGCCAGTCCAGGTCGAAATCCTCTTCCTCATCCCAATCCAGATCAAAGTCTTCCTCCTCATCCAGTACAGACGCGTTGGACTTCTTTTTCTTCTTCCTCCACTTTTTGATACGGTAAAGAATATCCTCCGCACTAACAAGGCCTACATATGCCATGTCAAAAATGGCGACTGCCGTCAGCAATGTTTTTACTTGATTCATTTTCATTCTGTAACCTCCAATTCTTCGTTAAAATTTCTTTTTTTCCGCATTTAGAACCCCAAAAATGGGCATTCTGGATAAAATGTCCACGAATGCCCGATTCGCCCTTTTTTTGCCCTTTAAAATAAGGCTTTTTTGAGCCCTAAATGCGGAAAGTGTACTTCTGGTTTCGCTTCCGTTCCCGGTCCTTCTCCTTTCTTGTTTCTGCCGCGCAGGCCGGGCAGTACATGCTGCGGTTTGACCTGGGGACAAACCTGGTGCCGCACTTCACACACTGCTTCAGCAAAATACCTTTAAAGATATCCGCTTCCAGCTGAGGGGATAACGGCAGCACTGCATTCCGGAACCACCTGCACCCAACCGAATAGGATATCCGCTGCGGACAGACACGCTCATCCTCATCTTCCAGCATAATGCAGTTCCCTTTCTCATAGTTACAACAGTTTTGCTGGATGAGTTTTGCTACCTCCCTCTGCTGGTCAGGTGTCATCTCATACAGCGTTCCATCCGGTTTGCGCTCCACCGGCAGCCCATACCGTGAGCCTCGCTCCACTTCTTTCATCACCTCCGATCATAAAAATAAGCCCACACGATTCATAAAAATCATGTGAGCTATGTATCTTCATTTCATTTAACTAACTGCAAAAAATATAATCTTCAATTTAGTCAACAAAAATCCCGAAAATATGGCCTTTCCAGAGTCTTTGTTAACTTATCATCATATCTTTCTTTGACTAATTTCTTGACTAAACCTCCCATTCCTTGACTTATTTAGCTCTAACAAGAAACCATTCTGCATGACCAGCAATGCCTCTCACGTCTACTATTCCTTCTTTTTTCATCTTTTGCAGCAGATTTGAGAGTTTTTTATATTGTTTTTCCTCAGTAAGAATTTCTGGAAATGCGTGCCTTACAGCTTCATATATATCAGCCTTCTTTAAAGCTCCATTCTGTAGAGCAGAAACAATCAATTCTTTCAGTATCTTTTCATCAAGTCCTTTATTTCTAACATATCCCGCCTTATCTCCGACAGCCTCTGCAATCTTATATGATACATATATCGCAGGATATCGACCTTCTACTAACCCGCTTTTTTTCAAGGACTTATAATCCTCTTTAGATATAGTCTTCCTTTTCTGAACCTGATCAAGAAGAAATACCGTTTTAAGATCCAGATCACCCTTAGAATGCAAAAGCTGTGTATAATTTTTATCAAGAACCTTTCCATAAATGGTAACTTTCACACGATTCAACACATCCAGATCATATGAGGGAAGAGGAAAACATCTGGCCTTTTGAATATTGTAAATCATAGGAATCCCCATAGAATTCGTATCAATCATATACATATTCACCATAGCATTGCACAAAAAGGCGTTCCTATAGTATGGAGGTTTATATCCTGGCTCCAATGCTTTTTCTATAGTCTCCGGTATAAATGCACCTTCGTTGATAAAAACAAGATGATCCTCAAATTCTTCAACATTGATTTTTCCACGACGTCTGTAGTCAGAATGAGCTATACAGTTGTTGATGACCTCTTTTACCAAGTCTGCATCATATTGTTGTACCTCATCCGGAAACAACGTCTGCTGCGCTGTAATATACCTGTATTTTTCATTTCTGATTTTTGCATATACCTTGTCCACCGCTAACAGAAGTGGCATATCAAAGTGTTCGTATGCTTTCACAGTCTTATCAGCATTATAAAGTGTCCATGTAATTCTAGGTGTAAAACCATCAAAGTAAAATGCTGACTCTTTCTTTCCAAGAAGAAGGAGCGCCGTTTTTGTAATCTGCCCCTTAAAGCAAATACCTGCTTTATTTAAAACTTCAATATCAGAAAGGCCAGACAGAATCTCTTTTGTCTGTTTACGATTTTCTTGTTTCTGTGAAAACATTTTTCTCGCATATGCTACTGCTTCAGGATCAAGGTCTTCTATAGTAGCATCTTTCACGATTTCTTTCGACCAGTCCATTCCAACCTGACTTCGGATAAGATCCATCTTATTCATCGGAAGCGGCGATAAAGATTCATGTTCTCTTGCCCAAGCTGCACCATTCCATGTAGTAGGTATTCCCGGCATGGCAGGCGGAATTTGAAACACAACAATCCTACACTTCTCCATTGTCAAATCATAGATATCAAGAAATGTTAATCTTTCATTAGTGCCAGTTGTAATTTCCCGCTTAAGAGACTGAAGATTACCACTTTTTCGATAATCAGTTCCTTTAAATTCACCTTTATTCGTTATTCCAAATATAAGCCATCCTTCGGCCTTTCCCCTGATATTTGCTTCATTCCCAAGCGCAGAAAAATATTTTCCGATATCTTTAAACGAAAAGCTGTTATTTGCTTCCTTGAACTCTACAACCTCCGTTTCAAAGTCCTTCAACATTTCATATATTTTATCTCGTAGTTCAGCGTCCGTATATATCAATTTCAACACCTCCTTCATTCCTATTTTCGTCTCAATTTATGTTTCATTATATCAGCATATTCCGCCCCAAACAAGCCGCAATCTCTCCTTTTCCTATGTAAGACAGCCCGAAGGCTGTCCCAGGCGCATTTCCTGTTTACACTGGCTTACACCAAATCATCATCCTCGAATCCGCTGTCATCCCCGTCGGAATAGTCCATGTCTTCATCCTCCCCATACATATCAGGAAGTTCATAGTCTGTTCCATCGTCCTCGTCCTCATAGTCCGCATCCGGGTCCGGTTTGGTTTCCTCCTTCTTCTTGCCCTTCACCTTCGTGTAGGCATAGAACCCGCCGCCGGCAGCAAGGACAACCACCAACAGAACGGCAGGCAGGAGATTGACGCTGTCATTTTCTGTCTCCGTCGTCTCGACAGTTTCCGCCTCTTCCTCAGTATCACTGGAAGCCGCAGTCTCAACTGCTTCACTCTCTGTTTCATCCGTATCGGTGACAGCTTTGGAAGCTTCATATTCTTCCACGTCTTCCTCATCCATCAGTGCAAGCAGGTCAGCCTCATCCACCTGGTTCAGGAAGTGGACAGTCTCCTCTCCCTCATCATCGCGGTCGATAATGATATAAAAATAGTTGCCATTCTTCGTTTCCACCGTAATGAACTGTTTTCCGGCGTCCTCCTCCGTTGCGGTATTAATGTCATCCACCAGAGTCAGGTTGCCGTCCGGCGTCAGCGCCATGGAGGTATCCGTGTCAGCCGTATTGGCGGTTTCATTCCCCTGCAGCATCATACTGAGCAGCATCAGCATGAAAAGCTCGTCAACCCCTTCCATGTCACTGTCCTCTGCGGCCTCCTCCAGGATTTCCAGATAACCACCATAGACATACCCCGTCTGTTCGGGAACCGTCACCAGATACCAGCCGTTTTCTTCGCTGAGGATCTCGACCTCCGTTCCGTTGGAAATCTTTCCAATGATGTCATAACTCGTGCCGGCACCAGCGCGGAGGTTCAGCCAGGAATTCACGTTCACCACCTTTCCGGTGGCGATTGCGCTTGAATCTTCCTCGTCAGAAACATCCTCATCCCCGGTTTCCCATACCCAGTCACTGAAAGAAAAAGTAAAGGTGCCGTCCTCAGAAACAAACGATTCTATTGTATCCTCCGCACTCCCGTCAACTACTTCCTCATCCGTAACTCTGTCGCCATTTTCCTCTGTTGCTTCGTTGTTTTCTACCTCTGTAGTTACAGGCACCGACACTTCCGCGCTCTCATCGCTCTCTGTGTCCTCAGCACTCTCCTCCACTGTCACCGTTTCTTCCTCCGTACCCGTATAGGCAAACGCCGTGACCGGGCAAGACCCCAGGCAAAGCGCCAGGGCCATCAGAATTGAAATAATTCTATTCTTCATCCGTATTCTCTTCCTCCATCTTAAATGAATTTGTCATTTCCTGCGCCTTTGCCGACTCCGGCAGCGTAGTCTGCATCATTTTCAGCAACTGTGCCAGCTGGTCAGGCGTCAGGTTGTAAGAACGCGTGACATCACAGATCTCCGCGTTTTCCTGCTCTTTGTAGCGGGCTTCCAATTCTTTTGTTTTGGCTTCCCACTCTTCCCACTTGGCGCGGGCCTTTTCCAGGTCCGCGCCGATTTTATCCAGTTTCGCGCTCATAAATCTCCTTTCTGCTGAGTTTGTCTACGGCAGCCTGCTGAAACATAAGAGGTGCTCCTGCCAGTATGACGTTTCAATGGACGTATACTGGATCGGGTTGCCGCAATGGATCATCATCCCGTCACCGACATAGATTCCGACATGGCTCGCGCCACTGGTATCATAGGTTCCCTCAAAAAAGACCAGATCCCCTGACTGCGCCTCACTTGCCGAGACAACCGTACACAGGTTCAGCAGTCCATTGGCCGTCTGCCTGCCGACTGACCAGCCGTTGTTGCAGTTGTTGATCACCCAGGAAACATACCCGGAACAGTCAAAGCCGGTGCTTGGACTGGAGCCGCCCCAGACATACGCATAACCGAGATATTTCTCTGCTTCCTCAATCATGTTGGCAAACCTCTCATCCGACAAAGCCTCCGTCGATACCGCATAGTCCGCATATTCGGAAGATACAGAATAAATGGAATAAATGCTGTCCTCAAACAGGTACTGTTTATTGCCATAAGTCGTCATCAGGACTGAATAGCGGGAAGCCTCTTCTTCATCCATCCCGGCTGCAGTCACCGAGGCCAGCCCGTGATTCACAAGAGTGACATTCAGGATATAATACTCGTACTCGACCTCAATCTCGTATTCGTACTCCTCTTCTTCCTGCAGCAGCTCACCGGTCTCCGTGTCAATCGACAGGACTATCCTGGTTGTCGTAACCGTTTCCACCCTGGTCCTGGTCTCAACTGTTTCCTCAATCCCCAGGTCATACTGGGCGTTAAAGAGTCTCGTGAGCTCCGCCTGTACCTCTGCCAACGTGTAGTCTTCAAACAGGACAGTCAGATAGGAAGCCAGCTCATACGGGTTATGGCCGATCTCATCCTCGTTATAGACATATTCATCGTAGCCGGGATAATCGGACTCGATATTGTTGATCTGGTTTCGCAAATCCGTTTCCATCGCTGTATAGGCTGCTTCCACATCCAGAATGTCCTTGTCCTCCGCCGTGTAGGTGGTCCCCAAAACGCCGTTTATCGACCCCTGCAGCAGTAGCGGAAAGGAAAATGAAGAACCCACCACCGCAACCAGCATCCCCGCGCAGATTAAAATCACGAGAAGCCCTTTGCTGTGTTCGGAAATGGTTTCCCCGATAACTGTCACAACGTCTTTAGACTCTTTTGCGGCTTTTGCCGTACCTTTCGCTGCCGAACCATACTCCGCCGCGCTCCCAATACTCCGGCCGGCCGCCCGCGCCGCCGCATACTCCTTCTTAATCTCCCGTTTCTGCATCCACCGCGATAACGGATTGGACGCCGCTTCCGGGTCCTCCGCTAAATGCTTCTGCCAGATGGCTTCCACGTTGGCATTGTCCGACTTCCGGATTAGCTTTTCCGCCTTCTCATATTTCTTCAGCTTGTGGGAATAAAGCGCATCCTCCGTTGCATGGGCAGCACCCTCTGCAGCTTCTTCTGTCTGGTGCGCAGCCTGTACGCCGGTGTTGTCATCCTCATAGCGGCTGATTTCTTTATGGGCAGTGCCGGATACTGTCTGAAGCGGGGCTTGGGCAGCAGCCCGCCTCGACCTCACCGGTTTGGGTGCCTCCACCGTTTCAATCTCCAGCTTCCCGAAACGCAGCTTCTTTTTCGCATTTGCTGAAGCAGACGACTCCCGGCGCAGCTTATGCTTCACCGGGAGTTTTTCATCTGCTTTCTCTGCCTTATCCGCAGCCTTTCCTGCTTTTCCGGCTGCTTTTGCCACCTTCTGATCCGCCAGCTCATCCTCCTTAAAGTGAAGGCGCACCGGTTTTTTCGCCATTTACACCTCCTCCCCGCTATCCGCTGACACCTCGGAAAGCTTCGTGGTCATAATGCGATATAGCTCCGTATCATGCGGGAAATGATCGACAAACGGCAGAATGACGTTGCCATAAAACAATAATCCTTCTCCCTCACCCGACTGCGTGACATAAGAGAGCTGGTGCGGTGAGATTCCCAGCTGCTTTGCCAGAATCTGCCGGTCTCCGGAAGCCTGATTTAACATGATAATGAAGTCGGAATTCTCAAATATATTTTCCACTTCGCGGGAAGACAGCAGATCTTTCACGTTCTGTGTAATTCCTGTCGGAACACCGCCCCATTTCCGGAAACGCTTCCAGATCTCCACACTGTAGGCTGCCGTCTGTTCCTCTTTCAAAAGCAGGTGGAATTCATCCATATAATAACGGGTGGTCTTTCCTGCGCTGCGATTGGCTGTGACACGGCCCCAGACCTGGTCCTGCACCACGAGCATTCCGATTTTCTTTAACTGCTTTCCCAACTCCTTAATGTCGTAACAGACGAAGCGGTTCTGGATATCCACATTAGTGCGGTGGTTAAAAAGATTCAGTGAACCTTTAACATAGATTTCTAGGGCAGTCGCCACATGGCGAGCTTCCTTTTCCTCCTGTTCCATAAGGGCGTTATACAGGTCTTCCAGAAGCGGCATGTTCTTCGGCCGCGGATTTTCAAAATATTTCTGGTAAATCTGGTGGACACAGCGGTCGATCACGGTCTTTTCAATCGGCTGCAAACCATCCTTCCCACCAACAATCAGCTCGCAGAGTGACAAAATAAAATCACTCTTGAGCGCGATGGGATTGTCCTCCTCCGAGTAATTCGCATTGATGTCCATCGGGTTGATATACTGCTTACTCGCAGGGCTGATCTTGATGACCTGCCCGTCTAGCCGCTCCACCAGCGCGGCATACTCTGCCTCCGGATCGCAGACAATAATGTCATCATTCGTCACAAGGAACGCATTGGCAATCTCCCGCTTAGCCGCGAAGGACTTGCCGGAACCCGGCGTGCCGAGGATCAGGCCGTTCGGGTTTTTCAGCCTCAGCCGGTCCACCATGATCAGGTTGTTGGAAAGGGCATTCAGGCCGTAGTACAGTGCGCCCGCCCCTTCCTGGAACAGCTCCTGTGTGGTGAACGGGATGAATATCGCCGTGCTGGAGGTGGTCAGCCCCCTCTGGATATTGATCTGGTTATCCGCAAGCGGCAGGCAGCTCATCAGCCCCTACTCCTGTTGAAAATCCAGGCGGCGCAGGTTGCAGTTGTGCTTCTGCGCCAGGGAAGAGACGCGGAACACATTGGTCTCCAGTTCCTGCTCAGTACGGCCGGTAGAGAGAACCAAAAAAGTCAGCAGGAACATCCGCTCATTCTGGCTCTGCAATTCTTTTAACAGCGCCTTGGCATCTTTGCCGTAGGTAGCAAGGTCCGAGGGAATGATGTCCATGTCATAACCGGACCTGACCGCCTTTTTCTGCTCCTCAATCTTGCTTCTGTCCAGCTCCGTGATGGTCCGCTTCACCGTCTTGATCGCCTTATTCTGGTCAACCGACTGGATGTGCATCGTCACTACCTGGCTTGAGTCCGTGTCAAGGAAATCTTTTAACAGCCGGTCACTGATGTCGGAAGCGGTGATTGACAGGTAGGACATCGCCCCGTACAGGTTCCCCATCGTGAATGTCCTGGATTTGAATGAAAACGATGTCGGCGCAATAAAGTCCTTCACCGACAGGCCGGACTCTGTCAGCCACTTCCAGTCGAAATAAAACTTATCCTGGTCTCCCATGTGGAACATATCATGCATCAGTGCCAGACGCTCCTTCCCATCCAGCACTCTGGCCGCGACACCTAACCTGTGGAAGTTGTTAATCAGATCCGTCTCCACATGGGAAAGGCGGGGCTTCGCCTGCCGCATGGAGGCCGCCTCAATGCCGAAAGTCAGGTACTTGGTTTTCACCAGGCCGTTATTTCCCTTCTCCATCTGTGCTTTCAGCATTTCGCTGTATTCCGCGCGGACCATGTCAAACTTATCATTGGCCAGCGGAATCCGCACAGACCTCTCAAAGCTTTCCATATCGGCGCTCATGTTCATGAAAGACAACTCAAAATGGATGGAGCTGTCAAAAAAGTTGAGGAACGAGCACCACTCCTCGAAAATCGCGCTCTGGTCTTCCTGCTGCGCCAGCTGATAGTTGATATCATTGAACTGGATCGTCTTCGTGTAATAATTCCCATGCACCCGGCAGATCCCGTCCGGAAACATCCTTTCAAACGGGATGGACTGCTGCGCGCTGTGCGGGACATCCCCGGCCATCCGGTTTCTTTCAATCACTGCCCTGATCTGCTTCTGTTCTTTCTTCGACAGGTTTGCGGGCATTTTTGCGCCTTCCGGCGCTTTCTTCTTTACAAACAATCGCATCTACCTCCTTATAAACCTCGTACTGCCTCATCAGCGCGGCATAATAACAGTCCGTCTGATAGGGTCGGACCTTCGGGCGGATAAACTTTGCCTGAATAAAATGATAAGCAATCACCTCCAGCGGCTGGCCGTCCTTCTCATACATTGCGAGTAAGAACAGCGGCAGCATGATAATGATCATGCCCATCGTGGCCAGGCTGGCGTTGCCCATGCTTTTCAGGGCAAAAAAAGACGGCAGCCCGATGAGCACCGCCGCGCCAAAACAGACAAGCTGCCGTTTGGTTAAGTTGAACATGACCTTGCTTTTCACCCGTGTCAGGTCACGGGGTACCGATACATAAGCAGCCAAATTTTCCCTCTTCCCTATCAGTGCGCATTGAGCACCGATTTTGCAAGACTGCCTGTCTTAAACAGGGTAAACACCAACAATACCGTATAGCCGACAATAATCCACAAAGACGTGACGACATCACTGGAAATGGACACGGACTGGATCAGCACCGCATAGATACCCACACAGATCAGAATCAGGAACCCCTGGAACCCCAGTGCAATCAGGGAGCGCAGGTAATTCTGCCCGATCTGGGACTGCTCCCGGTTGCCGAATGTGGCAAAGGGGATCGGGGCTAAGCTGGTCATCAGGTATATCTCCACCATACGGCCGTAAACGATCACAAAAATGGTTGTGGAAAGGGCGAACATGGTGATCCGGATAATGAAGGACTGCATATAAAGGCCTAACAGTGGCCCCAGGTTCATTGCCGACACTGTGCTTTCCAGCGTCTCCAGCATGGTATCGCTGACAGCGGTATTCCCCGCAATTACACCTCCGCTGGAATTGATGACCCTCTGCGCTACATCGAAAACTGCCATTGTGATATCAAAGCAGTTCGTAATCAACATGACCGCGACAAAAGTCTTGAAAATCCATTTGAAAATCAGCCAGGTATCGAAATTTGCCAGGTTGTTATGCTCGATCAGAAGCTGGATCAGCTCCCAGGTACAGATGAATGTGAGGATAATACCGGCAATCGGCATGATTACCGTCTCCGATACATTCCTGATCAGGGAGAATACACCCGGCGAGAAATCCGCCGGGCTTGTCCCCACCTCCGAAGCAATCGAGCCGACACGCATATTTACCAGATCAAACATTCCAGTCAGGTTATCCATGACAGCCTCAACCAGCATCTCCTTCAGCCAGTCGTTGATCTGTTCAAGAATGGTATTCAATCAGGATTACCTCCTTTCTGGGAACGGGGGGGGCGCATAAAGCGCCCACAACTGCCGTTACGAAAAAACCGGCTGCTCAAAACAGGCCGGAAAGCAGCGGAATTAAAGAGATACCGATCAGGGCGACACCTCCGCCGGCCATCAGCTGCTTCATTCCCTGGCTCTTAGCACCGGGATTGTCATTGCCATATCCCTCCAGAAGGTTGATGGCACCCCATACGCCGAGTCCGGCACCCAGGGCAACAACGAGGGTCTGTAATACATCAATCGCACTATTGAAAAAATCCATATTAAATTTTTGAACCCAAACCGCAGAACCGGCTGGTTTTGCCAGTTTTTCATTTTTAAACAAAACCCAAAAGAAAAAGGCCGTATTCTCCTCACGGCCTGTCGGACTGCGGTCCGGGTATCTCCTTCCTTTATTTTGATATTTTTTGTTTGTTCTTTCGGGTTTGAATTAAGGTTGACAGTTACAGGAAATAACACATTTCAGTGGGGCTGCGGATCTGCTTCATAAAAACCTCCTTCCTGCAAAACGCTTATTTTGGGCACAAAAAAGACCTCACCGGTCAGTCCCGTTCATCCACGGGCGGGGAGGTCATTCATGCTTTATTTTTTCAGTTACTCAAAGGGCGGCTTCTCTGGGCCTGGCTGCCCTTTTCGGCGCAGCGTGTTCTGTCTTTGCCGCGTCAGTCTTTTTGGCGGAAAGATCAGTAAGAACAGAATCCCTGTCCTTCTCCTTGTAGGCTTCCACCATGGATTTCAGCTCGGTGTTGGAAACCATCCGGCTTTCATTATTCCAGATAGTCTTTCCGTTCTCATCCTGCCCCTGCCGGACAGATCGGGAGACTTTGGTCGTGCCGTCTTCCGGCAGCGACATCCATACGCTTTTTCCATTTGCGTTTTCATGCAGCATAGCCGGTGAAACAACGAATGTTTCCCAGGATCTTTTGTCAGCCGGATCCTGGTTGGGGATTTTAACCTCCACCAGTTCCTTACCGTTCTTTGAGGTAAAAGGCTTTCCGACAAGCCTCTTTCCAAATTTAATAGATACTCTTGGCCGGTCTTCCCTGATTACATCCATCCCAGCCCCATAATTGTTCTCTGCCATGAGAAACTCCTTTCCGGGCAATCGCCCTGTTTATTTATGGGAAGCGTTTTCAGCTTCCTCGGCAGCGTCCATATCAATGACGTCAAATTCATCTGTCGGCCGCAGCTTCATCTTGTGGTGAAGAAACTTTTCTATATCAAAAGCATTCTTCGGGTTATAGTCGGACGTGTATTTATAGTTGGGGTGCTGGGTCAGGTCATATTTATCCGACATGAACGGACGGACACCGCGCAGCTGTAAAATACACTTCCCGCCGTCCAGAACGGCAAGCTCATCGACACTCGCCAGGTCATGCCCGGTTTTCTGGTAGTTCGTCCCATAGCTGGGGCTGTTGCCGCGGGTATCTGATGTGTTGTACATATCGATTGTTTCCTTACCGAGAGCAGTATTCAGTTCTTTTAACGTCGTCGGTTCTGAACCGCCCAGGAAAATCTGAGAATCACAATTCCCTATGATGGTGTCGGCATTATCCTTATAAATGGCCTTCAGCTGGCTCTTGGCCTGCAGCACCAGACAGGCGGATATCTCACGGCTCCGGATGGTCGCCATCAGCTTTTCCAGGTTCGGGATCTGTCCGATGTTTGCCGCCTCATCAATCAGGCAGCGCACATGAACCGGCAGCCTGCCACCATACACATCATCTGCCTTCTCACAAAGCAGGTTGAAGAGCTGGGAGTAGATCATGGAAATCAGGAAGTTGAACGTGCCGTCCGTATCCGACATAATCAGAAACAGCGCTGTCTTTCGGTCGCCCAGGGTATCCAGTTCCAGCTCATCGTAGGAAGTGATCTCGCGAAGTTCTTCAATGTCGAAGGGTGCCAGACGAGCTCCTGCGGAAATATTAATCGATTTTGCTGTTTTTCCGGCAGCAAGCTTGTACTTAGCGTACTGGCGGACGGCAAAGTGATCCGGCTTCTTTTTCTTCAATTCCTTGAACATCAGGTCCACTGGATTTTCAAAATCCTCATCGTCCTCCCGCACTTCCATCGCATTGATAAACTCGATCAGGGTGGCAAAATTCTGCTCCTCGATGGGCGCTTCATAATGAATATATCCGATCAGCGCCGTGTAAAGCAGGGTCTCTGCTTTCACCCAGAAATCGTCACCGCCCTTGCCTTCACCTTTGGTGTTGGTGATCAATGTGGTGACCAGCTTCAGAATATCCTTTTCAGAGTGAATATACGCGAAGGGATTATAATGCATGGATTTTCTGAAATTGATCGTGTTAAATATTTTGATACGGTAGCCGTGCTTCAAAAGTGCGTTCCCGCATTCGATCACGATGCTGCCTTTCGGGTCAGTGACAACGTATGAGCTGTGCATCTGCAAGAGGTTCGGTTTCAGCCAGAACCTCGTCTTGCCGCTTCCGGAACCGCCGACGATCAGCACGTTCTTATTCCGCGCGTTTGCCGGATTTTTCGGTCGGTTTGACATCATCAGCCTCTCCGTCCGCGTCAGGATTACATTGTTCTCAAACTTCGGATCGACAAAAGGCTCAATGTCAGCTGCCGTCCCCCACCGGGCGGATCCGTACTCCATTCCGTGCCGGTACTTCTTCGCATTCTTCCCTTTAAGGTACACGGCCAACCGAAGGGCAGCTCCTGAAATCAGTCCGACCAGCAGATCAAAGGGGTGGAAGCTCGGAAACGGGTTGCCCAGGGCCTGCGGAATGGCGTACATCAGCCCGATGATTTTTTCGCCCAAAGTTCCGTCGCCAGCCAGCCTCCATGCTTCCCCTAAGTTTGTTGCGACCAGCCCGATCAACACATATGGGAGCCACTTAATCAGAAGTTTCTTCATGTCTCTGCTCATCTGTCACGCTCCTGGTGCTTCTCCCTTGTCTTCTTCGGCGTTGCGGCAGTCAGGCTCACCAGTTTATCCAGCATTTTGCGGACACTCGGACGTTCCTTATTACTGAATGCCTGCGCGGAATATTCCTTATATGCAGCAGTAAGAGCGGCCTCATCACGAGCCTTGAAAAACACCGTATATCTGGGCGGTTCCACTGACGCATCCTTCCGGATTGCAAAATCGACTCCATACTTCTTTGCCACACACTCAAAGCCTTTTAACTCCGTGTCGGCAATCGGAATGCTGGTTACTCCCTGATTCTGTCCGATCAGTTCCTGCACCGTCTGCTTCCCGTGCGGGATTTCTGAAGCTTTTCGTGCCTTCACTTTTGCACGGTGGTTCAGATACGTCCGAATTCCCTTCATAACTACACGGCCCGTCAGCTTACTGGTGCTGATTGCAAAATTGATTGACCTGTTGGTTACTTCCTCCTGCAATAGGCATCACCTCCCTTCATTTCCATCCATCACAGTGATTCACGGCCAGGCACCTCCCGCTTCACAGTTTCCTTTGCATGATCTTTCCCCGCGTTTTTGACTGTTTCATCCTCCATGCGCAGTGCAATCACGCCGCGACCCATTTTCAGAAAAGCTTCCGGTGCATGAAACATTTTTTCAAATTTTGTCATCTGCTCCGGCGTCAGGGAACCAAAACCATCCTCTGTCAGGCCCGCAACCAGAAAATCCCCGGCTACAATGTCATACATCTTCCCGTTCTCATCCCTGAGTGCCCGGTTTAAAGGAAGACCATTCATCTTCCCATCTTCATTGCATACAATGCTGGCCTGATCTACAAACGGATACACAACCTCAATGCGTCCGCCCACCGCGGCCTGCAGGTCCTCCAGTTCCGTCCCGACCTTCCACGGCTGCGGGAACTCACCAGGTTTTACCAGCAGGACATCAATCTGATTGTCCTCAATGGCGACTTCACGTCCTTCCCCGGCCTTAAAATCAACCTGTGTGAAATTATCCGCATCCAGCACATACTCGGAATTGTAATAGCCCTGCCGGACCTTTTCTTCGGCCGCCTCCTTCGACTTTGCTGTCACGGCGACCGTTTTTTCCAGAGTCTCTGAAATCGTAACGTCATACTCCTTCATGCACTTTTCCGCCTTCCTGTTTCACAGCATAAAAATAAGCCTCCAATCTTCTGAGGCTCTGCTTCCTGTCAGCAGCCGGTTCACGCTCCACATGTCCTGCTACCTGCTGATTCAGTTTTTCCAATTCTCTCTCCTTTCTGCACCTGCCGCCTGAAAGCTCTCTTATAATGCCATCCCTCTTGCCGGTGCCGGCCTTACTTTTTCCGGCCTTTGCTGTTCTGCCTTCTCCCCGAACGATTTTAAATCATCCAGGACAGAATGCCTTTTCTCCTCACGTCCCCGTGTCCTGTTCTCGAATGTTTCCGCCAGCTCAAAGATTTTCTGCTTACTGTCATAATGGTATGCCCGGTTGGAAAGCCTTTCCTGCGGGATAACCGCCTCTTCATTTACTTCAGAAACCATAGCATCCAATACCCGGTAATCCTTTTGCCCGTCATCTTTTAACAGCACAACGTCATGGATGGACGATGGAAGAATATAAAAATCCCCCCGAAACTGTTCCGCGGCATTCTCCATAAAATCCGGATATGTGATGACTGCCGCACCGTATATCTGTGAGGTATTGGTAGCAACCACGACAGAAGGTGATTCCTCCGGCTCTGCCATGGGTATCCCACCCGCTTCCGCCAGGACCGAACTAATACTCCTGATCACATACGGTTCCCGACTGACCGCATTCTCCATTGCGTCATGGTGCAGCTGTTCCTGCGTGATACCATAAATCTTCAAATGCTCATTCTTAACCAGAACGGTCCCATAAATTCCTTCTTCAACTAACAGGTCACTTACATTGAAGCGGTATATCAGGGACAGGTCTTCCATATCATAATGCGGAATATTTTCAAGAATCTCGCTGTTCTGCTCCCGCCCGATCAATTCCACCATCAGAGTGTCTTTCATCTGACTATAATCAAAAAGGGCAATGATTTCCTCTTGACTGACATTCTGAGAGCTCTCTTTGACAAAATTGATCATGTCAGATAACATCTGATCGTAATCGCCATCTTTGTTCATGTCTTCGTACAAGATGTCCATATTCAGTATAACGCCAACATTGCTGTCTTTCGGCCTGGCAACAAGTCCTTCATAGGATACGCCCTGGGGCTTATCGATACTCTCCCGCGTGATCACCTTCCCCGGCAGAAACGTCGCCAGGTCTTCCTGTGCCTTTAAAACAAATTCGTTATAATCCATGCTTCGCCTTCCTTCCGTTTTTGTCAGACACGGATTGCCTGGAAATTCCGGCCATCCGCACAGAGCGTAACCGTGTTTTCCTCCACATACTGATTGATGTCATAAATATCCTCGCCGGACAATGACCTCAGATCGCCATCCTCATTTTCGGAACAGATCACCGCTCCCCCGAACAGAAAAACCTCTTTCCCCAGCCTGATCACCTTATTCTCCGGATAATAAATGGTCAGACCATTGTTTCCAAAATCGACCGGTACACAGATGTCCATAAAACCGGGCATGAGCGCGTCCGCTTCCGCAAACTTCATTACCTTCGCACCCTTCCCAGGTACCAACATCTCCACGATCATATCCGCAGGATCCATGTCACAATCCACGACGGAACCGTCCGCCACTAAAATGACATTGATATTCAGATCTCCTTCAATGTTTAAATCCATTAAAATTTCTCCTTTAAATTGTTTTTTGAAATGAAAAAAGACAGCGAACCTAACCCATCAACGGGTCTGATCACGCTGTCTCTTTTTCTGCCACTGTTCCAGCAGCTTAATGATTGTGTTTTCCATCTGCAGGGGCGTATAGGATTTTGGAAAATACTTCCGCAGATCATTTGCCTTGAACGTCACGCGTTCGACATCGTCCTTTTTCGTTTCATTCATAATCTCGCACATGGAGTCAAGAGAGAGAGTTCCTTCCTGACTCTGCTTTTTCATGCGCTGCGCCTGGGAGAGCGATGGGGTGGACTGGGCATTATCCATTGCTTCCAGGAGCTGTACCTGCTCTTTTGGGGTTAGATACGAGAGCTCCACTGCGGGATTGAATGCCAGTTTTTTCTCGTCTACCATGTCCATCAGTTCGGGAGTGAGATTGGTCAGGCGGATATAACGTCGCACAGTGTCTCCGCTTACTCCCACATCTTTCGCAATTAAATCGTCACTTCTGAACTTCGCCGCAACTTGCGGCGAAGTTAAATCCGACCTCGCTCCCTGATGTTTCATCGCGTCCAGCTTCAACTTATACGCCCACGCCCGCTCACTCGGTAAGATAGTCTCCCTCTGAAGATTCGAATCGACCATAGTTATAATGGCTTCATCTTCATCCATCTCCCGTACTATCACCGGCAGCATCTCAAGTCCTACCAGCTCCGCCGCATGACATCTCCTGTGCCCGGAAATAATCTCATACCCTCCGTCCGGATCCGGCCGTGCCAAGAGCGGCGCGATCACCCCAAACTGCGAAATACTCTCCATCGTCCTCATCATCGCCTCATCATCTACCACCCGGAAAGGATGTCCCTCAAAAGGGTGCAGTTCTGAAATCGGAATCTGCTGCACCTGCTCCTTTGACGCGGCTTCCCGGCTTTCCTCTGTGGAGAAGATATCATCGTAGCTGCTCAAGCTGATGTTTGCGCCTTTTCTCGGCATTGTCCAGCACCTCCTTTGTCAGTTCCTTATAGGCTGCGGCTACCTTCCCTCCGGGATCGTGTTTAAAGATACTTTTCGCCTCCGCACTGATCTCCGCGGCACGGACAGAACGCGGGATCTCCGTCTGAAATATTTTAATCTTGCCGCCATAGGTGTCCCGGATCAGGGCAGAAATCTCCTTACTGAAATTTGTCCTGCCATCCACCATTGTCAGCAGAATTCCTTCAACCTTCAGCTTCGGATTGATCTGCCTTCGCACCTTACTGATCGTCTGCAAAAGCTGCTCAAGCCCTTTCGCCGGAAGATACTGCGCCTGCACAGGTATTAACACGTTGTCCGCAGCCGCCAGTGCATTCACCGTCAGCATTCCCAAGCTGGGCATACAGTCCAGCAGAATATGGTCATACTGATAGCGTACTGTATCCAGGTACTGCCGCAGCGTCGTCTCCCTGCTCATGGCATTCACCAGCGATACCTCTATCCCTGCCAGCTCGATGTTTGCCGGGACAAAATCAACGCCTTCCTCATGGTGTAATATTCCTTCTCCCGGCAAGATCTTTTCATCCCGCAGCACCTTCGCCATCAGATCCGATAACGTATCCGGCAGCTCATCCGGATGCGGATACCCCAATGCGACGGTCAAACTGGCCTGCGGGTCCACATCCACCAGCAGAACCTTTTTTTCCTCATTGGCAAGTCCAACTCCCAGACTTTCGCAGGTGGTGGTTTTTCCCACCCCGCCTTTCTGATTGACAACGGCTGTCACCGTTGCTCGTTTTGACATTCTCTACCTCCAATCTCTCTAAAATTTATGAGCGGATATCATCAGAACAACGGCACCACCACCTTCCTCAATATTTCTGTTCATGAACCTTCACCTCTCATTCCTAAATTTCGGCATAAAAAAAGAGCGCATACCTTTTCCGATAGATTGGAACGATATACGCTCTGATTTTATGTATTCAGTTATATGGAAAGTCTGCAACACGCACTCCTAGCGCATCCTGCTTTGGTTAATAAGTTACATCTGTCATTACATGACAGAAAAAATTCGGGGACATGAAAAAAGCCGATAAACAATGAAGTCTATCGGCCTGTTCAGCTCCCCAAGTAGGGCTCGAACCTACAACAACTCGGTTAACAGCCGAGTGCTCTACCATTGAGCTATTGAGGACTATTGTGTTGTTCCCTCAAGTTCTTCGGTGTGCATTGATAACAATGCTCTACCATTGAGCTATTGAGGACTATTGTGTTGTTCCCTCAAGTTCTTCGGTGTGCATTGATAACAATGCTCTACCAT
>JAJQBK010000039.1:3442-34801 GCA_021203305.1 Lachnospiraceae bacterium | reverse complement strand
TCACCAGCCCGGAAACAGGCTGGATATAAAAAATCGTAGGTTTCACGGATTTAGGTTATTGGCTTTCGCCAGAAGACTACCTTACCTTCTTCCGCAACATTTTTTATACTTTTTCCCGCTGCCGCAGGGACAGGGATCGTTGGGGTATATTTTCTTTGCGGGCTCAGGTTTTTTCAGAGGCTGTTTATTCGCGGAAGCGGACGGCAGCGCCCCTGCCTGCGTCCCAAACAGTCCTGCAGCATTTTGATTCTCTTCCCTCAGGCTCCGCAGCTCCTCAGCCTTCTTCTGATTCACTTCCGTCAGCCTCCGGATCTCCTCTTCCAGCTTTTGTATCTCTTCCTTCAACGCTTGCGTCTCTCCGGCCAGCTTCTGCGTATCCTCCAGTACTTCCATGGGCGTATGCCCTCTGAAATAAACCATACGGGTATGATCCTCGACCTGACAAAGCAAATCCTGAAAATCTCCGGCATCTTCTCCATCCAGAAGATCAGGCCTCCTTTTTTTCAATTGTTCTATATATTGGGAAGGCTCTACTCCCGACGTAAAAAAAGTATTAGCTTCCCGGCGCATGCTAATGCTGGTCTTTTCATCCATTCCCAGGTTATTTTGAAAGAACTGACACAGCAGCTGATATTCTTTTGTCGAGGATGGATAGCCATATCTGGCCAGACAGTTGATTTCTTCCTTCGTGAGAATGTAAAACTCCATGCCCTCCAGACATCTTCCCTCAATTTTTTTGTATAAATCGTCTTCCAGGAACTCTTTTACCAGAACCTTCCCGTCCATCATGCAGCACAGGTTCCGATCATCCGGCAATTTTTCAAACAGCTGCACAAATTCCGTGTATGGCACCTTCAGGGATTCCTCCCTTTCATACAGCTGATACAATATCTTCGCCGGTGCGACCATGTATAACAGAATGAACGCAGTCAGGCAGTCCAGCAGCCAGACCGCTTTCCGGTGATAGTCCCGGTAACCGTTCCGTTTAATGATATTATAGATGGTCTCCGCATCCTCCGGCACCTCATAGGTGCCATCGATATATACCATCACATAGCCCAGATCCCAAAGCCCCTTCAGATTCATTTCGTCCTCATCTGACGGCCTGCTGAACGGATTCTCTATCAGTCTCTCAAAAGCGTCCAGTTCCTCTTCGCTGAAATTCAGCAGCTCCTTTCGCATGTGATCAGGCTCCAGCAGGTATCTGGCGATTTCAAAGGCGACTTTCGCCTTCGTTCTGCCCGTAACATGCAAATTCAGACTTTCCGCCTGTTCCTGAAGCTCCTTAAATGTATAGGCCAGGAGCGCTTTCTCCACTGTGGATCTTTGTCGGGGCATGCCGGACCATGACATCTTTTCTTCCCGGCAGACAGGTGCGTTGTCCTTCTGCCCTGGCCCGTCGGAGCCAGCATTTCCTTCCTGTTTGGTACCATCAGAATCTGCAATGCCATCCCGTGATGATCCGGCCAGACCTCCATTGCCTTCCTGGCCTGTTTTCTCACCCTGCGCGCGATGCTCCTTCTCTCCCAGGAGGAAATTAATCAGCCACTGCGCGTACTCGTCCTCACCTTCTTCATCCATATCCTGCATTTGCTCCGCGGATCTGCGGGCTTTACTGAATGAATTGAACGCCTTTGCAGCATTCTGCAACGCGTGATGAGACGACTCCTTTGTATGATCATCACGATTGACCATTCTGGTACAGTAACCAAGCCCTTTACGCTGTTCAAAAATTTCCTCCAGAAGCTCCTTTAAGGGAAGGTACTCCGCCGCTCTCTTTTCCAGATGATAAAACTGCCGAAAATAATCATTGATCTGGTCGGTGTGCTTCCAGAACGGATCATCCTCCGGCATTTTGTTGTATATCATCAGAGGACATTCCACCAGAGAATTATCACTGGAGAGCGTGGGGCCTCTCATTTCCTTTTCGATCTCAATCCGATACTCCGGCAATCGATCTTCCGTTTCCAGAATCCGGAAATAAAACCACTTTTCCTTCTTCATCCACTCATTGATAAACTGATCCGGCGCGTTGCGGTAATCATAATAAAAATCGCTCCATGCAGCGCCAACATGCCACTCCAGAAGTCTGTCCTTTTTCTGATAGAACTCAAACTCATAGCTTTCCAGTTTCGGAAGCTCCAGCATCTCCTCCAGAACCAGCGCCAGCTGCGCGAAGGTAATATTCGCCGGTACAATTCCCCGCCTCCAGATGGGCGGTTTCGATCCTTTTCGTATCATTTTCAGCTGAAAAAACAGATGTCCTTTTGCCATCTTTGGTATCTCCGCTTATATTTTCTTCCGCATAACCGGCAAGGCTCCCGGACCTCACGCGGTTTCCGGGAGCTTTTTTATTTCTGTTTTCTGTAGGTCCAGAACTTATTGACGCAGAAATTAATGGGAATAGTAATTACCAGATTGACAGCCTCCGCCAGAAGCTCCGCCATACGGGAGACGTCTATGACAAGCCCCCTGTCCGTAAGCCACGGCAAAATACCGGCGGCAGCAAGCAGCTCCAGCATTGGCCCCACATACCGGGACAGCCTCACAATCTCCAGCCAGAGCACCAGAAGCCCGGCGCTGAGAGCCATGGAAAAGCCATAGCTTGCGTAGGTTTTGGCCAGCACCTTCCACCAGACTCTTCTTTCCCCCTCCTCCGCCCGGAAAACAAAACGATTGCTCCAGAAATAAGCGTTTAAAATACTGATCAGATTCCCCAGAATATTGGCGGCCAGGTAGTGGACTCCGCAAAAAAGCAGCACCACGTAGATGCCCTCACAAACCACAACGTTGGAAACTCCCACCAGGCAGAATTTCATAAACTGCCAAAAAGCCCTGATTTTCGCCTGGCTGCTCTTTCCGCCGCTCATGCCGGCACGATTTTCCCGGCCACGGCGCTGGCGGCCGCGGTCTTAGGCGAGGCCAGATAGATCTCCACCTTATTGGTGCCCATGCGGCCCAGGAAATTACGGTTGTTTGTGGCCACAATCCTCTCGCCGTCCGTCAGAATACCGCCCGCCCGACCGCAACATAAGCCGCAGGCAGGGTGCGTGATCATGGCTCCCGCTTCAGCGAGAATCTGCAAGGTTCCGTTGGCCGCCGCCTGCTGATAAATTTTGCGGCTGGCCGGAGTAACGATCAGCTTCACGAAGGGAGCTACCTTTTTTCCCTTCAGAATCTCCGCCGCCGCCACTAAGTCCTCCAGCCTGCCGTTGGTGCAGGAGCCGATAAAGACCTGGTCGATGGCGATATCCTTCAATTCCCGGGCGGGCCTGATTTTGTCCACCTGGGACGGACAGGCCAGCACCGGCACAAAGTCCTCAGCCCGATATTCTATCATCTGGAAATAATCCGCGTCCTCATCCCCATACAGGCCTGTCTCTTTTTCCGTCAATGGAATCTGGCAGTACTCCGCGGTCTTTTCATCAGCCCGAAACAGGGCGCACTTGGCCCCCGCCTCAATGGCCATATTAGCGATGGTCATGCGGCTGGCGACAGTCATGTCCTCCACCGTATCCCCCACAAATTCCAGCGCCTTATAGGTAGCCCCGTCCGCACCCAGGTCGCCGATCAGGGTCAGAATGATGTCCTTGCTGGTCACGTTGGAAGCCAGCTTTCCCGTGATTTTCACCCGGATGGTTTCCGGCACCTTCACCCAAAGCTTTCCTGTTCCCAGAATACTGGCCATCTCTGTATAACCTATGCCTGTGGAAAACGCGCCCACAGAGCCGTAGGTGGTAGTGTGGCTGTCCGTGCCGAACACCACATCGCCGGGCTTCACATAACCGGCCTCCGTCATCAGCTGGTGGCAGATTCCATCGCTTCTGTGGATATTTTTCATGCCGTATTTTTCCACAAAGGCGTTGCCAACCTGAAAATGCCTTGTATCATCCGTCTGGCTGGCCGGGACCAGATGGTCGTAAATCAGCACCACCTTATCCGGGTCCCAGAGCTTTGAAAACCCCATCTCCTCAAATTTGGAAGCCACAAAGGGAATAAAAATATCATGAATCATGACCCTGTCCACATTCAGTGTCACGATATTGCCCGCCCTCACGCTGTCCGCGCCAATATTGCGGGCAATCAGTTTTTCTATAAATGTCTGTGCCATAAATTTCTCCTGTGCCGGTACGGTCTCCTTCCTGTTTCAGCCGTTTTGGCAGGTTCCTTTTCCAACTTTTTCATGTATATATGGTGCCGCATGGTATCCTGTCAGTTCCGCCGTTTCGACCCTCTCACTGCCTGACCGGTATGCTGTCAGTCCAGCCCGTTTCGACCCGCTCATGGCCTGATCAGTCCACAGTCAGTTCCGCCGTTTCGGCCTTCTCACGGCCTGACCGGTTTGCCGTCAGTCCAGCCCGTTCAGCTTTCTCATAGCCTTCACCAGGCCGCCGGCGTTTAAAATGTCCAGCAGATTATCCGGCAGCGCCTCGATGGGATATTTTCTGCCCTCATGCTCCAGATACTGATTGGTATGTACTGTCAGGCGGTCGCCCTCCTTCACCGCCTCCTGAATATGAGAATTCTCAATCAGGAGCAGGCCGTTGTTGATGGAATTTCTGAAAAAAATCCGGGCAAAGCTTTTCGCGATGACGCAGGAAACGCCCAGCGCCTTGATGATCTCCGGCGCCTGCTCCCTGGAGGAGCCGCAGCCAAAGTTTTTACCCGCCACAATGATGTCGCCGGGCCTGATCAGGCCGGGCAGCTCAGGGCGCAGCGGATAAAAGCCGTAGGGTTTCATGTCCTCCACGGTTTTTAAGGCCAGATATTCCGTTGGTATGATGATGTCTGTGTCGATGTCGTCTCCGAGCACCCACACGGTTCCTGTGAATTGATCCATTTCGTTTTTTCTCCAGTTCTCCTACAGCCTGTCCGCCGTCGTGATACTTCCCGCCACCGCGCTGGCTGCCACTGTGGCGGCGCTTGCCAGATACACGAAGCTGTCCGGGTGTCCTGCCCGGCCCTTGAAATTCCGGGTGCCGGTACTGATCAGCACCTCCTTCTCCCCGATGACACCCTGGCAGCTGCCCCAGCAGACGCTGCAGTTGGCGTTCATAACAATGGCTCCGGCCTCCATGAAAATATCCATCAGGCCTTCCTGAAGAGCCTGCTGATATACCGTATTGCTGGCGGGCACAATCAGGAAGCGGACCAGTGGATGAACCTTTCTTCCTTTCAGAATGTCAGCCACTGCCCGCAGATCCTCAATCCTGCCGTTATTGCAGGAGCCCGCAAAGGCCTCGTCAATCTTCACACCCAGGCACTCCTTCGCCGGAACCACATTGTCCACAAAGTGAGGCTTCGCCACAATGGGCTCAATGCCGCCCAGGTCAATGTCATAGACCCGCGCGTACTGCGCGCCCTCATCGCTGTGAAACACATGCTTCGGCTCCCTGCCATGCTCTTTTAAATATGCAAGAGCCACCTCATCCGCCTCCATCAGCGCGGTCTTGGCTCCCGCCTCCACGCACAGGTTGCAGATGCAGATCCGGTCGGACATATTCAGAGTTTTCAGCCCCTCGCCGCCAAATTCCATGGCCTTATAGTTGGCTCCGTTGGCGCCGATCTGTCCGATGATGGTCAAAATCAAATCTCTGGCGTACACGCCCTCCTTAAGCTTCCCTGTCAGGTTGAATCTCAGGGTTTCCGGCACCAGCACCCAGGATTTGCCGGTCACCATGGCATAGAGATAATCCGTGCAGCCCACACCGGTACCGAAGGCCCCCAACGCCCCATAGGCGCAGGTGTGGGAATCTGCGCCAAAGACCAATTCGCCCGGCCGCACATGATTCTCCATCATGATCTGATGGCACACGCCCTGCCCTTCGTAGAAGGTAATCCCGTGCTCTTTGGCGAAATCCCGCATCTTTTTATGACTTGCGGCGGTTTTGGGACTGTCACAGGGCACGTTATGGTCCACAATCCAGACCAGCCTGGAGACGTCCGCGATGCGGGGATTTTTTAATTGCTTCTGATACATATCGATGGTCAGGTGGGTGGTGCCGTCGTTGCTCATCAGCTGATCCACCTCCACCGTGTGGATGTCGCCGGGGCGCACCTCATTCACACCGGCCGCGGCGGCAATAATCTTCTCCGCCATTGTCATGGGTCCTGTCATCTCGCGCCCTCCTTTCGCTTATCGTTCGCAGTCTTCACCGCTGTCATATATCCTTTTCTGCCGCCGACAGCCATGTCAGTGATACCTGTCATCCCCGTCAGAGTCTCTCCTCTCATTCCGCCCCCTCCTGTCCATCAGCGCCCTCCACGTTCAGGGAAGCGATCAGGCCGCCCTGATCCAGAATGCCCTGCATATACTCCGGCAGCTTTGTGCAGCTATACTCCACACCGTTCACCACTGCCACACCAGCAGACATGTCCAGCTCCATCTCATCCCCGTCCTTCACATGGTCATACAGGTCCCTGCACACAATCACCGGCAGACCGATATTGATAGCATTCCTGTAAAAAATCCGGGCGAAGGATTTGGCCGCCACTGCCTTCACCCCCAACGCCTTCAGCACGCTGGGCGCCTGCTCCCTGGAAGAGCCGCAGCCAAAATTCTCATCCGCCACCACAAAATCCCCCGGTTTTACCCGGCTGGAAAAGGTTTCATCCAGCGACTCAAAGGCATGTACCTTCATTTCATTGATGCTGGGATACAATAAATACTGGGACGCGATAATCTGATCCGTATCCACGTCCTTATGAAATCTGAATACTCTTCCCATATTTCCTCCAAACCATTGCCACCCGCGCTCATCTCCGTATCCGGCCGCACAGGTGGAAACATTGCGAAATTATCATGCCTGACATTCACACACATGGGTGTATTGTACTACAATTTTCGCATTTTTAAAAGACTCTGAATTATGCAATCTTCACTCCGCCCGAAATTAAAATGAAACATTGCCCGCGTCCAGCTTCATCCGGTAAATCAAAACAGACGGGGCCAAATCAAAAAGCCGGCCGTCAAGCAGGAAGCTTTCCCGCGTGCCGTCCGGCTCTTTTTAAGATTCTTCTGTTATCCGGCGCTCACTCCGCCGCTGTCTCCGCAAAGGCCGTATCCACCAGCTCCTCGTAGCTGACCATCTCCTCCAGTTCCCCGGCCTCGATCAAAATCTGCTCCAGCAGCTCAAAGCTGTCCTGTGAAAATATAAGCGTCTCCGGCCATGTGTCCTGCGAGGCATATCTTTCTACGATTAAAATCAGGTTTTCCTCCGCCGTCTCCTCGAACTGAGGCGCGATCACCGCCCCAATTTCCTCTGCTGTGTGGCTGTTCACATAATCCAGCCCCTTTTGCAGGGCATTCACAAAGCCCTGTACTGTGTCCGCGTGCTCCTCCAGATAAGAGGATGTGGCACTAAAGGCCGTATAGGGCACATACCCGGAGGCCTCCCCGACGGAAGCCACGATATAGCCGTCGCCCTTCACCTCAAGGGAGGTAGCGTAGGGCTCGAATTCAATGCTGTACTCCCCTTTTCCGCCGGAGAAGGCCGCCGCGGTGGAGCCGAAATCAATGCTCTTGTCGATATTGACCTCCTCCGGGTCGATGCCGTTCTTTTTCAAAACATACTCAAATACCATCTCCGGCATACCAGCCGCCCGGCCTCCCAGCACATCCTCACCGATCAGCATACTCCAGTCAAAATCCTCAATGGGCTCCCTAGCCACCACAAAGTTTCCCGCCCTCTGTGTCAGCTGCGCGAAATTGACCACCGGATCGTCAATGCCCTGCACATAGGTGTAGATACTGCTCTCGCTGCCCATAAAACCAATGTCCGCCTCCCCGGTGAGCACCGCCGTCATTGTCTTATCCGCGCCAAAGCCGGTTACCAGCTCCAGTTCAATGCCCTCCTCCTCAAAGTACCCTTCCTCAATGGCCACATACATAGGCGCGTAAAAAATGGAATGAGCTACTTCATTGAGGGTCACCTTCTCCAACGCCTGCGAGGAGCCGGAACCGCCGCTGCCTTTCTGAGCGCAGCCCATAAGCGCCGCCGCGCACAAAAGCACCGCCAGGGCGCCAGCCGCTGTTTTTTTCAAAGATATCATAATGATTTCCCGAAAATTCTTTTGGTCTATCTTATGCGGATGCACTCTGACGGGTTCCTTTTAAAGTGCAGTATCTTCAGGTCAGCAGCCACAAATTCAGCTGGTGATTTGCGCCAGCACATTTTCAACCAACTCGGCATAGATTTCATCGGCCACTGCCAGCTTATACATCAGCCTTGACGGCTGCGGCGGAATTTCGATGGCGCAGCTTTCCGTGCCATATTGCGTGCTAATGGCAAAATATATTCTTCCAGGCTCGGACGCCGCTTCATTGGCCGGGTCAATGTTGCCCATTGTTCCCGTCACGCCTATCCCAATATCAGCGTTAAACGCCTTCCGACACACTTCCGACATGGCTGCCGCCGTCTCTTTGGAATAAACCGTATACTTTTCAATGATTTCCGCGGGAACACCCATCTTGATTTTAACTTCATTACTGTAGGTGATATAAGCCCCCTTCAGCACCGCTGACGATCCTTCTGTGTCGGTAATTAAAGAAGCAATCTGCCCCGACGTCGCGCTTTCCATTGACGTGATTGTTAAGCCCTTTTGGATCAGGGTACGCGTTAAAGATGCATACTCTTCCCGTATGTTCTTTTCGTCATATTTTTTCATAATTGGTCTCCGAAGGTTTCTTATGATATGTCCATCATAGCATATCCGGATTTAAAAATACACAGGAATTTCTGAATGTCACGATGCCAAAAATTTAACCTTCAATTTTTTAAAGCATTCAGATGTTTTTGCTCTTCCAATCCTTATTCTGAAATATTTCCGCCTGTGGGGTTGCTCGCTCCAAAGGCACCCATCCCATGGATCCATTCTCAAAATTCGCGCTGTCGCACTTTTGTGTCTGCTTGCGCAGCAACATTTTGCTCACTGTTTTAAACAAAAAAAGAACAGACTGCTTCGTACAAAAACAGCCCGCTCTTTATTTTCATACCAGATTGGCCGGGATGGGCGTCTCTCACATCTTCTCCAGCATCTCCTTCATGGTGTTCCAGCCCAGCACGGCGCACTTGACCCGGGCGGGCATGTGGGAGATGTCCCGCAGGGCTCCCGCCTCCTCCAACTCCTCGATCTCCTCCTCGCTGGCACTGCCCTCGATCATTTTGTGAAAAAGCTCCGCGATACGCAGCGCTTCCTCCTTCGTGCGGCCCACCACCATGTCCAGCATGATGTCCACAGAGGCCTGGGAGATGGCGCAGCCGTCGCCCTCGAAGGTGCCGTCCACAATGATGCCGTCCTCCACCTTCAGCTGTAAAATAATGTCGTCGCCGCAGGAGGGATTGATGCCCTCCAGCACCAGATTGGCGTCCGACAGGCGCTCCTTATGGTAAGGATGCAGGTTGTGATCCGTCAGAATTTCATTATAAAAGGTGTTATTCGCCAAGGCCCATTTTCCTCCTTATGGTTTTCAGGCTGCTTAACAGTCTGTCGATGTCCTCCTCCGTATTATAGAAAGCAAGGCTCACTCTGGCGCTCGACCGAACGCCCAGATGGGCAAGCAACGGCTGGGCGCAGTGATGCCCGGCACGAACCGCCACCTGATCGTCCGCCAGAATGGCCGCGATATCATGGGGGTGGACGCCGTCAAGAGTGAAACTTAAAATCCCGTGATGCTGTCTGTAATCATCACTTCCCAGAATGTGCACTCCCGGCACCGCCATCATACCCTCAAAGGCATATTTCGTCAGCGCCTCCTCCCGCTTCTGAATCTCAGGCCAGCCAATCTCTTCTATATAATCTATGGCTGCCGACAGCCCCACCGCGTCCGCGGCGTTGACCGTGCCGGCCTCAAATTTGTGGGGAAGCTCCGCGTAGACCGCACCGTCCCGCTTCACATAGGAGATCATCTCTCCGCCGCTCATAAAGGGCGGCATGCCGTCAAGCAGCTTCTCTTTTCCGTACAACACGCCAATGCCCATGGGGCCGAACAGCTTATGGCCGGAGAAGGCCAGAAAATCCGTGTCCAGCGCCAGCACGTCCACCGGCATGTGAGGTGCGCTCTGGGCCGCGTCCACCAGCACCACACCACCGTTCGCATGAACCCGGGAAATGACCTCTTCCACCGGGTTGATGCATCCCAGGACATTGGAAATATGACCGATGGCCGCCAGCTTCGTATTCGGTGTAATTGCTTCCGCAATGCGTTGCGCCGGATAGCTTCCGTCCGGCTCACAGTCCAGATATTTTAACACGGCGCCGGTTTGCCTTGCCACCATCTGCCAGGGAAGCATGTTGCTGTGGTGCTCCGCGATGGTGATCAAAATCTCGTCCCCGGGCTTTAAGTTCGTCAAGCCATAGCTGTATGCCGCCAGATTGATGCTCTCGGTGGTATTTCTGGTGAAAATAACTTCCTCAGCCTTCTTTGCGTTGATAAAGCCCCGCACCCGTTCCCTTGCCGCCTCATAGCGTTCCGTGGCGTCCACCGCCAGGTCATACAGGCCGCGAAGGGGGTTGGCGTTGGACCTGACATAAAAATCCCTCACCGCGTCCAGCACCACCGCGGGGCGCTGGGCCGTGGCGGCGTTGTCCAGATAAGCTATATCCGTATTTTTAAGAAGGGGGAAATCCTCTTTATAATTCCTCATTATGCTATTGTTCTCCATAGTAATATATGTCATACCACATACTCAGCTCAGTTGAACAGCCAAACCAAAGTGAAGGAATGCCCCGCAAAGCATGAGCAAAACAGTATATGCATTCTTTCACGACCCTTTTGCCAATTGCCTTAAAGCCTCCTCAGCCACAAATCCTCTCTCTCGACATGGCGCACAGAAAAGCCCTCACCGTCTGCTGCACCTTCTCATCCGGAATCCGGGCGCACACCGCCTCCAGCTTCGCCGTCGCGATCAGATCCTCCGCCGCGCCTTCCGGAATTCCCCGGCTTCCCAGATAAAACAACACCTGCTCCGGCAGCCTCCCGATGGTAGCGCCATGGTTGCCCTCCACATCCTCCTCCTTACAGAGGATCAGAGGAATGGTCTGGTTGATCTGCCGCTCACCCAGCAGCAGGATGTCCTCCTTCTCATTTCCCTTCGCGCCCGCGCAACCCCTTGGGAAGTCAATGGTGCCGCGGAAAAGCTTGAAGGAGTCCTCCTCCAGCACTCCGGAGGCGTTCATTTCACTGACTGTTTTTCTGCCCACATGGCGCACCAGATAATTCATATCCAGGCGCTGGCCTTTGCGCACCCGGTAACCGGCCTCCGCGTGGAACCGGCTCTTATTACCCTTCAGGGTGGTGCAGACGCCCGCATACTGGACGCCCCCGCCCAGCTCCAGCTTTGTCAGGGTTACCTCCGCCTTTTCCTCACAGAGGCTGCTCACATCCGTCAGAACTGTGGACTCCCCGCCGGTCAGCTGGACCACATAAAGGGACACCTGGGCCTCTGACTCCGCGATGGTTCTGATTTGCAGACAAGCCTGCACTTTTTGCGCGCTTTTCAGCATGAAAATGACGGATAAACTGCTTTTTGGGGCGGCATGAAGGAAAATCCGGTCAGCCGCGGGCATATCTTCTTTATAATCTAATGTGATGACAATGGGTTTCTCTATATTGGAATTGGCTGATGTTTCCAGCAAAGTCAGGTGACTGTCAGCCATATAGCGGTCGAAATCCGCGCCCATGCCGGACTCGATCTGCTGCCAGCTGCCACCACACTCTCCTGTCAGACCAACCCCTTCCGGCAACTCGCTCACCGTAATCTCAGCTCCGGTCTGCGCTTTCGCTACCTCCACCGCGCCTTCATTCATTTTCAGCCGGTTCCAGGTCAGGGCCGGGAGAGGATTAATTTTCATATTGTATTGATTTTCCATAAATAAAACCTCCCTCAGCCGATGCTGCCCTTCATCTCCAGGCGGATCAGGTTGTTCATCTCCACCGCGTACTCCAGCGGAAGCTCCTTGGACACATTGTCCGCGAAGCCGCCCACGATCA
This sequence comes from Lachnospiraceae bacterium, assembly GCA_021203305.1. Classification (GTDB taxonomy): domain Bacteria; phylum Bacillota; class Clostridia; order Lachnospirales; family Lachnospiraceae; genus RGIG6307. The sequence continues at coordinate 22,809 of JAJQBK010000039.1, read as the reverse complement.
TGGCCCGGGCGTTCTCCTCGCTGATGCCTCTGGACATCAGGTAAAATACCGCCTCGTCGCTGATGCGCCCGATTTTGGCCTCGTGGCCCACATCCGCGTCGCCGCAGCGGATATCCATGGCCGGAATGGTGTCAGACTGAGAAATATCGTCCAGCATCAGGGACTGGCAGGAAACCGCGGCCTTGCTGTGCTTCGCCTTCTCCTGAATGGTGACAGCGCTTCTGAAGGTGCTGACGCCACCGTCCTTGGAAATGGACTTGGTATTAATATAGGAAGAGGTTCCCTCGCCCACATGCACCACCTTGGCGCCGGTATCCAGGTTCTGCCCCTGTCCGGCGAAGGTAATGCCTGTGAATTCCATGCGGGAATTATTGCCCTTTAAAATGGTCATGGGGTACAGGTAGGACACATGGGAGCCGAAGGAGCCGGACACCCACTCCATGGTGCCGCCCTCCTCCACCACAGCCCGTTTGGTGTTCAGGTTGTACATGTTTTTGGACCAGTTCTCAATGGTGGAATAGCGGAGGCGGGCGTTTTTGCCCACATACAGCTCCACACAGCCGGCGTGAAGGTTGGCCACATTATATTTCGGCGCGGAGCACCCCTCAATGAAATGAAGATTGGCGCCCTCGTCCACGATAATCAGGGTATGCTCAAACTGCCCCGCTCCCGGCGCGTTTAAGCGGAAATAGGACTGTAAGGGAATCTCCACCGTCACGCCCGGCGGCACATACACAAAGGAGCCGCCGGACCAGACCGCCCCATGGAGCGCCGCGAATTTGTGATCCTGGGGCGGCACCAGCTTCATGAAATGCTTTTGAATCATGTCCGCGTATTTCCCGTGCATGGCGCTCTCCAAGTCCGTGTAGACCACGCCCATGGCCGCCACTTCCTCGCGCACATTATGATAAACTAACTCCGAGTCATACTGGGCGCCCACTCCCGCCAGGGACTTGCGCTCCGCCTGAGGGATACCCAGACGCTCAAAGGTATCCTTGATATCCTCCGGCACATCGGACCACTTGGCGCTCATCTTTGTATTGGGGCGGACATAGGTCACAATATGATCCATGTCCAGGCCGTCGATGCTGGGTCCCCAGTCAGGTACCTGCAGGGAATTGTAAATCTGCAGGGAGTGCAGACGGAGCTGATTCATCCACGCCGGGTCGTTTTTTTCCTTTGAAATTTTGTCTACGATTTCCGGCGTCAGACCGGCCTGAAGCTTATAGGAGTCCTCGTCCTCATTTTTAAAATCGTACATGCTGCGGTTGATATCATCAACCTGACTTTTCTCTCTCATTTCCGCCTCTTTCACAATCGCGCTGTCATGCTCTTCCGGGAAACGCTCCGTAAATTACCGAACCAGACCGGAATTCACACACGGGTTTTCTGCGGATCACCGAACTAGGACCAGAATTCCCGCACAGGTTTCCGCGGATTACCGGACCAGACCAGAATTCCCGCACGGGTTTTTGGGGATTACCAGACCAAACCAGAATTCCCTAACGGGTTTCTTGCGGATCACTGCCCCGCCGTTTCCATAAAGGACTCATATCCGTCTGAATTGATCTGGTCCACCAGATTCCCGTCGCCGACAGCCACAATATGTCCGTCCACCATCACGTGAGTGTGATCCACCTTCAGCGACTCCAGAATCTTTGTGCTGTGGGTGATGACCAGAAGCGCCCCGTCCTGCTCCTTCTGGAAAATACGGATTCCCTCGGAAACCACCCGCACCGCGTCCACATCCAAGCCGGAATCCGTCTCGTCCAAGATGGCCAGCTTTGGCTCAAACATCAGAAGCTGCAAAATTTCTATTTTCTTTTTCTCTCCGCCGGAAAAGCCCACGTTCAAGTCGCGGGAGGCATAGCTTTTGTCGATCTGCAGAAGCTCCATGGCCTTCTCCAGCTTTTTCTTGAAATCCCAGAGGCGAAGCCGCTTGCCCGTGCGTTGCTGCACGGCGCTGCGAAGAAAGCTCTCCAGCGTCAGGCCCGGCACCTCCAGTGGCTCCTGGAAGGATAAAAAAAGTCCCGCCTTCGCCCGCGCGTCCACCGCCGCGTCAGTGATATCCTCTCCGTCCAGCAAAATCTGACCGGATGTAATCTGATACTTTGGATTTCCCATCAACGCGAAGCCAAGGGTGGACTTTCCCGCGCCGTTGGGTCCCATCAGGACATGGGTCTCTCCTCTCTGAATGTCCATGTCAACCCGGTGCAGGATATCCTTCTCCTCCACCCTGACGTCCAGGTTTTTTATCTGTAAAAGTTTGTCTGACATACCGTTTCTTCCTCTTTCATAAATTGCTTGTCGCACCCATTCCAAAGGAATTATAAGCACATTTATCCTTTCTGTCAAGCAAGGCTCCGCCATATCGCTGTCCGCGGCCAACATGGCTGTTATGTTTTTGCTTTCTGCGGCCGCTATGGCTATTATGCTTTTGCTTTCTGCGGCCGCTATGGTTGCCGCGTTTTTGCTTTCTGCAGCCGCTATGGCCGCCGCGCTTTTGCTTTCCTCGGATGCTTTCATGAGCTTTCATTCAAAAGCCACTCTCACAATGCCTACGATTTTCCTAGGCATTACCATTATATTCCCCCGTCATCCTCCTGTCAATCAAAATAAAGAACTTCATTTATAAAATATTTGAAAACCTACTAAACCTATGGTATACTTGCTACAGAAAAAGCAGCCGGAAAGCTTTCACGGGCAAGTAAATTGATTAGCCCGGAAAATTCATGCGATACTGCATAATGTTCAGGAAGGCTTTCACGGGCAAATCGAACAGGACAGCCACGGGATACCGGGAATTTTTCCGCCTGTGCGGTTGGCAGTTTTCAGGAGGAATTTGCATTGAGGATTTCAACAAGAGGGCGCTATTCCCTCAGAATGATGATCGATCTGGCACAGCATTACAACGAGGGCTATATTGCCCTGAAGGATATCTCAGAAAGACAGGATATTTCCAAAAAATATCTGGAGCAGATCATCCCCTTTCTCAACCGGAATAATCTGCTTTTGACCAACCGGGGCCACATGGGCGGCTACCAGCTGGCCAGACACCCCATGGAAATCACAGTGCGTGAAATCTTAGAGAGCGCAGAGGGAAGCCTGATGCCCGTCAGCTGCATGGACACCTCGCCCAATTTGTGCGACCGCCGCAGCGAGTGTCTGACCCTGCCCATCTATGAGGGGCTTTCCAAAGTGATCAACGAATATCTGGAAGGAATCACACTGCAAAGCATCCTTGACGATCCCAGGGTTGTTTCCGAGTATTACATATAAGTCATGGTAATACATATAAATTTGAACTATATAGCGAACGACATTATAAATTTCTTTTTGAAGTCAACACAGTACGCGCCGAAAGAGAAACTATTTTTGACATTTACTATATATAGTGAACGATATAAAGTCGCTTACCTTAATTTTAAAGAAGCAGCACTTTCCCGCTGCTGACATAACAAAATTCGTCTTCGGACAGAAAAGAGGTATTTTTATGGAAAACTGTGGTTATTGTCAAAAGGGCGAGCTTCTGGCGGCCTTCGGTATCGAAATCTGCGAGCTGAGCGTCAGCACCCTGATCCTGTTCAAGGAGCAGTCCCATCCGGGCAGATGCATCGTGGCCTACAAGGATCACGTCAGCGAGATCGTGGACATCTCCGATGAGGAGCGAGACGCGTTTTTCGCGGATGTGAACCGGGCGGCGAAAGCCATCCACGCGGCCTTTCATCCGGACAAGCTCAACTATGGCGCTTACGGTGACACGGGCTGCCATCTGCACATGCATCTGGTGCCGAAATATAAGGACGGCTACGAGTGGGGCGGTGTGTTCGCCATGAATCCGGGGGAGAAGTTCCTGACTGATGCTGAATATGAGGAAATGATCGGGAAGATTAAAGCAAATCTGTAATCATCATGCGCTTTTCAGCATGAAACTGATCCGCAAGCTGAAATGGAAGTTCTGTGAATTTATATTTCCACAGAACTTCCATTTTTAAACGCCTGTATTATATGGCTATTTCGTAATGCTCCTTTAACCCGTTCAGCATATTGTACCCGATCACACCCTCGCGCTGCATTCTGCCCACAACGATCCCCGGCGCAATCCCCTGCTCTGACGCAAATCTGCATATATTCTGTTCCGAATAGTCACCGCCTGTTACAAAGGCATGGAATTCTTCTGAAGGAATTAAAGTGTCGCCGGACCACCGATCCGCGGCATCCTCGTCCTCTTTTGACGTTCCATCCGGCTGATCCAGATGACCGCAGATAATATGCGCAAGTTCATGAAAAAGGCTGAACCAGAATTTATCCGCGTCCTTTCCTCTCGCAGTGAGTCCGACAACAATTTTATTTCCATCCCGAAAAGTTGCCCCCTGCAAAAATGACCCTTTCAGGTGAGGCAAAAAGACCAGCGCGACGCCGTACTCAGCCAGCTTTTCCCTTATCTGCGGAAAAAACTCATCAACCTTCATAACAGTCATTCTCCGGATTTCAGGTATGACTGCCGTTAATCCTTTGATATTCACCGAAGATGTTTCAATACCACGAGCCGAAATCCTGGCTTCCTGCGCCCATGCCATAAGCGCCAGATCGCTTTTCTCCGTGATTGCCAGTCTTCTGCACGCGATCCGGGTAATCTGTGTATTGCCAAGCAACGTCAGCTCAACTACCTCAAAATACTTTCTTAAATTGACAACCTTCTCCCTGGAAGATCTGGTCTCCGGAACCCAGCCAAGCTTCGCCATCTCACTGTACGGAAACTGTTTTGCCAGCTCTATATCCGCGTCCATGGAGTTCTCTGCCTCAACCTTCACGATCTTCTCTCTGTAAACAGATTCAAGATTGCTCCAGAAGCGAGCCGGAACGCCAAGAACCGTTTCCAGCCTGACGGCAACGTCAGGAGTCAGCTGCACCTCACCATTAATCAGCCTGCTGATATGCTTCTCGGACATATTCATTCTGGCCGCAAACTCCTTCTGACTCATGCCTCTGTCATTCAGCTGCTCCTTAATCGTCGCCCCAGGCGGCGTTGCAATATAACTGCGGCTTCTCATCATAGCGCTACCTCCTATTTTCAGTGATAATCCACTATTTCCAGAATGTTTGCTATCTGGATTTCTCCTCCATGCTTTTCAAATACCAGTCTGTATGGATGCACCAGGTCTACAGCGTACTGCCCTTTTCTATCCTGTTTCAGCAGATGACATCGTCCAATATGAAACTGTATCATCATCTCTACATTCTCAGCCGCATAAATTTCATCCACACGCTGATGTATTTTCTCAGCCATCATTGTTCCGTATATCTTCTCAGCAGTATTAGCATTTGTACAAATCTTTTCAATCTTTCTTGTTTTATAGGTGATTTCCAAACGCCGCCTCTTTCTAATTTACCTTTGAGGTAAATTCATATTATCATAAAGTCCATCCTCTGTCAATAAAGATTTTACCTTAAAGGTTAATTCGCTTTTTGAAGAATTTTTCTGACTTACTGAGTACTATAGCACAATGCACCACTGAATGTAGTCGATACATCGTCCTTTTTAAAATTTTCCGTCAGCTTCCATTCCTTTCCATTTTTGAAACTTAGAAAATTCTCACAAAATGGACATTTTTTCAGATTTCTCTGGTAAAAATTATTTCCCTGCCGTATACTGAACGTGGTACCCTGAAATTGCTTCAAAACGGCAGTTCCATCAATTGTTTTCATCTGTAAACAGGAGGGTTTTACATGAAAAGCATCAAAAAGTACATTGCCGAGGTCATCGGCACATTCGTTCTGGTCACATTTGGCTGCGGCACCGCGGTGGCGGTGGGCTGTGACAGCGCATCCGGCAGCGGCTATCTGCTGACGGCTCTCGCCTTCGGGCTGGTCATTGTAGCCATGGCCTACAGCATCGGCAACATTTCCGGCTGCCACATCAATCCGGCGGTCTCCATCGCCATGCTGATCCGCAAACAGCTGACGCCCGTTGATTTTGCGGGCTATGTGGTATCTCAGCTGATCGGCTCCGCCTTGGGCTGCGTGGTGCTCGGCATCGTGTTCGGCTTTGACTGCGGCTTTGGCGCCAATCAGATTCAGGCCGGCTGGGAAAACGGTACTGTGGGCGGCGCGATGATCGTGGAGATCATCCTGACCTTCGTCTTTGTGCTGGCAATCATCGGCGTCACCAGCAAGGTGGAGAATACCGCCGTATCCGGCCTGGTCATCGGCCTGACCCTGACTCTGGTACATATCCTCGGCATCGCCCTGACCGGCACCTCAGTCAATCCGGCAAGAAGCTTAATGCCGGCCATCTTCGCGGGCGGCACAGCCCTGTCCCAGGTGTGGATTTTCATCGTCGGCCCGCTCGTTGGCGGCGCACTGGCGGCTGTGGTTTACAGTTATCTTGAGAAGGAATAAAGCTTCCTTTATACAAAAGCAAAAAAATAATGCGAAATTTTTACAGGGAGAGCCTTCCTGTAAAAGAAAAACAGGCTCCCGGCAGCCCGGTCATAAACCGAAGCCGCGGGAGCCTGTTTTTGATTTTTCAAAGCCGGGAAGCCTGAATTACCGTAAATGGTATTGCTTTTGTTTCCCGGAAAAAAGAGCTTCCAGCGTCCTCACCAAATCCACCTCTCCATTCACCTTCAGCCGCCCGGCCGCAAAGGCGGTCACCGGAGTCAGACTGCCGTCACAGAGCGCTTTATATGTCGCCGCGCTGGCTGTGAACACGCCGTTTTTATCATAATAATCATAGGGTTCCACATCCACCTTCCCATTGTCTGCTTCCACATAAAAGACCCCTTTCAGGTCAGTGATGTGAAACTCAAATGCCACTCTGCCGGGCACCGTCACCGCGTCCTGCTGCTCCAGCTTTTCCTTTATCTGAGGAAATAATTCCTCAAAGGTGATCTTTTCTTCGACCTGATCCACATCCTGCTTCAGCATTTTATCCTTTTCCATTTTGATGATTCTCCCCTTTCAATTTCTCGTCTTTCCGCCGCACAGCGGCCCGCGCCGCCGATGCCAGAAACGGCAACAGCAGCATTTTTCAACCGTTCCATTCCCTCTTTACCGACTAACAACTCCGTTCCGAAAAATCGATCTGTCATAGTCACCCTCCCTCATCATAGTCGTCAAGGAAGGAGTGCCTCTCTCCCTTATATTTATACCCCACCATGGTGTCCAGGCTGACGGAATGAATGCTGTTAAAAATGCTCTTTTCTATGTTGGGATTGTCCCTCTTCAGCCTCCTGATCAGGGTCTTGATCTCCTGGCGCTTGGAGCCGCCGCCCCCATTGTCACAGCTGGTACAGTTCTCCGTAAAGCGGCAGGCACACTGAATAAATTCCAGCTCATTGTACCGCTTCCAGGCAAGAATATCGTCCTCATGGACGCAGTACAGAGGCCGGATCAACTCCATCCCCTCAAAATTGGTGCTGTGAAGCTTGGGCAGCATGGCCTGCAGCTGGGAGCCGTAAAACATGCCCATGACCGTAGTCTCAATAACGTCGCTGAAATGATGGCCCAGAGCGATTTTATTGCACCCCAGCTCCCTGGCCTTACTGTAAAGATAGCCCCGGCGCATTCTGGCGCAGAGGTAACAGGGATTTTTGTCCGCGCTGTTGGCCACCTTAAAAATATTGGTCTCAAAAATGGTGATGGGAATCTGCAGAAGCTCGGCATTTCTCTCGATCTTCCGGCGATTTGGCTCACTGTAGCCCGGGTCCATCACCAGATACACCAGCTCAAAGGGACAGTCGCTGTGGCGCTGCAGCATCTGCATCAGCTTGGCCATCAGCATGGAATCCTTGCCGCCGGAGATACAGACGGCGATTTTGTCCCCCTCCTTGATCAGCTCGTAGGTCTTGACCGCCCGGGTAAAGGGCGCCCAGATTTCCTTATGAAATTTTTTGGTCAGGCTGCGTTCTACACGCTGCGTATAGTCAAGTTCACGGGACATGAATTTTCTTCCCTTATCTTCTGCCAATAAACTCCAATGATTTTACTACATCCGGGAAATAAAAGCAAGCCACGTGAATTACAAAACCAGGCAAAAGAAACCAGGCAAAGTACAAGAAGCCCGACAATCAGCAAAATGATCTGCTCACGTTTTTGGGCTGAATTCCTTCTGATGCCAATAGAAACTGCACAACCACCCGCCAAAAACAGCAAAATCAATATCTATACACTCCATGCAGTCATGAAAATGACCGTTTCCCAGTCAATTCCTGATAACAGTCATCAAAAATATGCATGAATTCCTGCACTTCCTGCTCCGTTGTCCGATAGCTTAGGCTGATTCTCCAGGAGGACAGGGCGTTTCTGCGGTCGCGGCTGACGGCTAACACCGCTCTGGAGGGGGTTCCATCCGAGGAACAAGCGCTTTTTACTGAAACGCAGACGCCCCTTTCGGATAACGCCCTCTGGAATCTGGTGCCCTTCACGCCCTCTACGCTCAGGTTGACAATATGGGGAACCGCGTCCGCCGGGCTGTTGATTCGCACCTTCGGGTATGCGGACAGGGCCTTCCTCAGTTCACCGGAAAGCTCCGTCACCTTCCGGACATTGGCCTCCCTGTTCTCCACCGCCAGCCGCAGAGCCGTCTCCATAGATGCCGCCAGGGACAGGGCCGGCGTCCCTCCCCTGTAGAGACTGGTACTGACGCCGCCGTTCAACAGCGGCTCCATGACCAGCCTGCTTTTTTTGATCAGAAGGCCGCTGCCGTTAAGGCCTCCGAACTTATGAGGCGCAAGGCTCATGGTGTCCAAACCCGAAAAAGCCACCGGCAGTCTGCCGATGGCCTGGGTGGCGTCCACATGAAGGGCACAGTTCGGGAAGGAGGTGAGAACGCTTTTTATTTCTTCCACAGGCTGGATCGTACCAAGCTCACTGTCCACCGCGGTGACCGCCACAAGCACCGTATCCGGACGCAGCAGTTCTTTTAACTGATCCAGGTCAATTTTGCCGTCACGGCCAATGTCCAGCAAATCAATCTCATAGCCTTGCTCCTGTAAATACGTCAGACTCCCGCTGACGGAAGCATGCTCTAATGGCGTGGAGATGATATGCTTTCCCAGATGGCGTCCGGCTCTGGCAATGCCCTTGATTGCCGTATTGTTGGACTCTGTCGCGCCGGAGGTATAGATAATCTCCGCGCCCCCGGCGTCCAGAAGAGAGGCAATCGACAGGGTGATTTTTTCCATCTCCGCTCTGGCGGCCTCCCCCGCCGGATGGGAGGAGTTGGCGTTTCCGCAAAAGCTTCGCTCCGCCTCGCAGAAACGCCGTAATACCGCCTCCTCGGAGGGATGATTTGCCGCGTAGTCCAGATAAATCATATGAAATCCTCTATACTCATTCACAGCACTTTCAGTTTGCAAACAGCGGCGTGGAAAGATATCTGTCGCCGGAATCCGGCAGGATGACCACAATGGTCTTGCCCTGGTTCTCCGGCCTTGCCGCCAGAATGCCCGCCGCCTTCAGCGCCGCGCCGGAGGAAATGCCCACCAGCACGCCCTCAGACACCGCAAAGCGCCTGCCCTCGGCAAAAGCGTCCTCATTCTCAATGGCCAGGACCTCATCATACACCCTGGTATTCAGCACCTCCGGCACAAAGCCCGCTCCGATTCCCTGAATCTTGTGAGCGCCGCTCACGCCCTTGGTCAGCACCGGGCTGGATGCCGGCTCCACGCCAACCACCTGGATGTCAGGATTCTGCTCCTTTAAGTATTCGCCCGCGCCGGTAATGGTGCCGCCGGTGCCGATACCCGCCACAAAAATATCCACCCTGCCGTCGGTCTGTTTCCAGATCTCCGGGCCCGTGGTGGCCTTGTGGACAGCCGGATTGGCCGGATTGACAAACTGTCCCAGAATCACGGCGCCGTCAATTTCCTTCACCAGCTCATCGGCCTTCGCGATGGCGCCCTTCATGCCCCTGGCTCCCTCCGTAAGCACCAGCTCGGCGCCGTAAGCCTTCAGCAGATTCCTTCTCTCCACACTCATGGTCTCCGGCAGGGTAAAGATGGCCTTATATCCCTTAGCCGCCGCCACAGCCGCCAGACCGATGCCGGTGTTGCCGCTGGTAGGCTCGATGATGGTGGCGCCGGGCTTTAAGATTCCCTTCTGCTCCGCGTCCTCGATCATGGCAAGGGCGATCCTGTCCTTCACCGAACCGGCCGGGTTCAGATACTCCAGCTTGGCGATCACGGTGACGCCCTCAATGCCCGCCGCCCTGCTGTAACGGTTCAGCTTTAACGCTGGTGTGTTTCCTACAAGCTCCAATGCGCTTTCCTTAACTTCAGACATAATTTTTCCCTCCATTGAAAAAAAGATTTGTTTCCCTGGCAGCCTTATTCTCTTATTTCCTATAAGTTTGATAGGTTTTATAAGTGATGTTGTCATTATATGACCAAATAATGTTTCTGTCAATATATATTTTAGAAATATTTTATTTTCAGGTTACTACATTGACAAATTTCACACATCATGATAGACTGATTTTCAATCCGGTTGACAGTCAATACTGAGAAATACAAAAGAAAAATGAGCTTCGATCTACTTTATGTCTTATTGAAAGAAAATCGAAGCTCATTTTTATTTTTTTATACCTTTGCGCACTGACAAATCAATAATGCATTTCATAAAGGAGCTGACAGGGTGTAAACACCTCGTTTCTGAGACCTTGACAGAAAGGGGGCTTTTCCTATGAGTACATATGAAGAATTTATGATTATCATTGCTGTTGCAGGATTGATTGTATCTATCTTAAATTACACACATAGAAAATAGCACCTCCGCTCCACAGCGTCAGGTGCTATTTCTGTAGCATTCAATTTCGCCGGAAACGGATAGGTAGCGCTATCGTGTCGGCTCCCTTGTTAAGTGCATTATATACCAGATTAATTTGTTTTGCAAGACAAAAATTATTTTTCCGGAAATTCACTCCCCCAGCCTGCGCAGCTCCGTGTACGCCAGCAAGAACGGTCCCACGCCCTTGGCGTCGTCAGCCACGATGGGCTCGGACATGTAATACTCGTAGGAGCCGTCCCGGCGGGGATTATTCTCCGGACCCAGCCCTGCTACCAGACAGATGCCGCCCAGATGCAGCTCTCCGTCTTCATTGACCGTCAGATATTTATCACAGATGGCGTTGAAGTCGCGGATGGCGGGTTCTGTGTAGCTCTCAGGCAGAAAGCCCAGTCGGACGGCCTTTAACAGACTGTAGGCCATGATGGCGCTGCCGGAGGTTTCCAGATAATTGCCCGGCTCTCCGCCTCTGGCGGGCAGCTGATACCACATGCCGCTCTCATCCTGATATTTCAGCATGGAATCCATGTAGTCCACGAACACGTCCTTCAGCTCGTCATATTTTTCAGGAGCCGCGTCCCTGTCGCACTTGCTCAGGGTGTCCAGCAGAGCCATGGAAAACCACCCCAGGGCCCTCAGCCAGAAATTCTGGCTTAAGCCGGTCTCCTTATCACACCAGAATGAGGCTCTGGAAGCATCGTAAGCATGGTAATACAGGCCGGTCTTCGGGTCTCTGACGTGTTTCACCACGTTGGAAAACTGATGGAAAATATCGTCATAATTTTTCTTATGATTGAAACGGGTTTCATACTCCATGTAGAAGGGCTGGCCCATGTACATGCCGTCCAGCCAGACCTGGTTGGGGTAAATCTTTTTGTGCCAGAAATTGCCCTCCTGCGTGCGGGGCTGGTTCTGAATCTGGCCGTAAATCAGGTCGATGGCCTTCCGGTACTTCTCCTTCCCGTTAATATCGTAAAGCGCGAACAGAGTCTTGCCGGCGTTCACATTGTCGATATTGTACTCCTCCGGATCATAACCATCGATGGTGCCGTCCTCCTGCACCCTGTGGTCAATGAAAGCGTCAGCAAAATCCAGATACTTCTGTTCGCCGGTGGTGGCGTAGGTTTCCAGCATTGCCAGAATCATACAGCCGTCAATGTAATTCCAGCCGCTTTTTGTGGCTCCCGCCTTCGCCTTCTCAATATTCCAGGCCGGAACATCCAGGGTGGACCGCTCAATCAGCTCGTCCAGATACTTCTCAATCATCGGATTTCTCATGGTATAACCCTCCAGTTTTTTATTTGGCAAAAGTTTATTCGCAGTCTCTTTCCTCTCCATACAGAACCATCTGCGAACAGCAGCACTAAAATCACATTTCCTCAGGCGCCTCAAATCCCAGAACGTCGACAGACGCCTCCAGCACGCCCTTCACCAGCAAAAGCAGGGCGATGTACCCCTTCTGCTTCTCCTCATTCTCCTCGGCCAGAATTCTGGTCTCGTGGTAAAAATGATTGAAGGCGTTGCACAGGTCATAAATGTAGGTGCAGATCCTGTGGGGCGCTTTCTCCTCACAGGCACTCTCCATGGCCGCGTTGAATTTCGCGGTTTCCAGCATCAGCGCCTTCTCCGCCTCATTCTCCGCGTGCAGAACTGACAGCTCCGTCAGCAAGCCGCCCTTTTCCTGATATTTTCGTAAAATAGACTTAATCCGAACGATGGTATATAAAATATAGGGGCCGGTATCTCCCTCGAAGGAGGTAAAGCGGTCGATATCGAAAATATAATCCTTGCCGGCCTGGTTAGACAGATCGCCGTACTTGATGGCCGCCAGGCTGACGGTTTGGGCGATCTCACGGGCCTTCTCATCGCTGACCTCCCTGCCGGCAGCGATTTTGCGGTACATCTCCTCGTTGACATCATTGATCAGCGTCTCCAGGCGCAGCACGCCGCCGTCGCGGGTTTTGAAGGGCCTGCCGTCCTTTCCGTTCATGGTGCCGAAACCGATGAACTGAAGCTTCATCTCATCCGGAGCCAGACCGGTCTTCTTCACACAGCGGAACACCTGCTCAAAATGCAGCTCCTGGCGCTTATCCGCGAAATAAATAATCTCATCCGGATGATAGAACTCCACCCGCTCCACAATGGTGGCAATGTCAGTGGTGGTGTACAGGGCGGCGCCGTCGCTTTTTAAAATCATGCAGGGCGGCATCTCCTTCGTGTCGTCCTCCCGGGCTATGTCCACCACCAGAGCCCCATCGCTCTCATAGGCGTAGCCCTCCTCCTTCAGCTTCCGCGCCAGGTCGGGAATGATGTCCTGCACATCGGACTCCCCCTTCCACAGATCGAAGGACACGTTCAGGCTGTCATAATTTTTCTTTAAATCAGCCACGGACACCTTCATGATGTGGCGCCACAGCGCCCGGTAGCCCCGCCGGCCCTTCTGCAGGTCCGCCGTCGCCTCCAAAGCTCTCGACTTATACTCCGCCGCGGCCTGAACGCGGGCCTGATATTCCTCTTCGGTTTCCTCCTCGTGACGGCCGTCATCCCTGGATTTTTTGCTGGCGGTGGGATAAATTTCCTCCAGCTCTGAAATAGTGAAGGGAGGCTCCTCAGGGTAGTCCCCCGTAAAATTCTCATCAAAATAAACCAGATCCGGCCTGCGCTCCCGCAATTCCGTGATAATCAGGCCCATCTGCAGGCCCCAATCCCCCAGATGGACGTCACCGATGACGGTATGTCCCGCGAAACGGCAGATTCTCTTCACACTCTCACCGATGATGGCGCTGCGCAGATGACCCACATGCAGAGGCTTGGCCGCGTTGGCTCCGCCGTAATCCAGAATAATCGTATGGGGCTTTTCGGGCGTCTCCACCCCGAATTTGTCTGACGCCACCATCTGATTCATATACTCCGCCGCAAAAGCAGGGCTCAGCTTCAGATTTAAGAAGCCCGGCTTCACAGCCCCCGCCTCCGAAAATACAGAACTGCCCTTGAGCTGCTCCGCCACATTCTCCGCAATCTGAATGGGCGCGCAGTGATACCGCTTTGCCCCGGCCATGGCGCCGTTGCACTGATATTCACATAAATCCGGGCGGTTGGATACCGTCACCCTGCCCAGCGCCCCATCGTAGCCCGCGGCGGCAAAGGCCTGTGAGACCTCGTCCGAAATCATATCCAGTAATTTTTTCATAATAAGCTATTCCCCTCTCTGCCTGTCAACCCCTCATATTCCTATTTCGTACCGGTATCCCACACAGGCAGGACCCGGATTTACTGTTCATCCACGCCTTCCCTTTTCCGCACTTCGGCTCCTGCTTTCTCAATCCTCTGTTGCGAAAACACGCACCCGCAATAATTCTGCCGATACAGGCCGCACTCCCGGGACAGCTCGATGCTGCGCTTATAGCCGTCCTTTTTCTTAAAATCAGAGGGCAGCCACTTCACATTCTTACCCTCACAAAAGCCGCTCCCGATCTCATTCAGCAGCGCCGCGTCCTTCAGTGGACTGATGGTCAGCGTGGTGGTCACATAGTCATACCCCAGCGCTTCAGCCTTCGATACGCTCTCGCCCAGCCGCAACTCAAAGCATTTCCGGCACCGGGCGCCGCCCTCCGGCTCCCGCTCCAGCCCCCGTACCGCCTGATAAAAGCGCTGAGGGTCATAGTCTCCCGCGATGTAGTCGATGGGATAAGCGCCGTCCCTTTTCTCATTGAACCAGCCGATCAGCCGGATTTCCTCGCCCAACCGCTTCTGATACTCCTCCGAGGAGGAAATATTGGGGTTAAAATAAAAAACCGTAATCCGAAAATGCTCCCGCAGCCGCTCCAGCACCGCGGAAGAGCAGGGCGCGCAGCAGCCATGCAAAAAAAGGCGTGGTGTTGCCGCGCCTTCTAATGCCTTTCTGTCAAGATCTGTAAGGATCCCTTCCATTTGCTTCTGATAATTGGACCGATTCATCGCGCAACCCTCAAAACTACAAAGATTGTATCATAATCTTTCCGGTCTTGCAATGCCGCAATTTCCTTATATACACAAAAAATATCGGCTGCTACAGTAAGGAACTTCCACGAAATAATATGTCCATCTTGCACTGGCTAATACGCGAATTGCAGCCTCTAAAAGCCTCGCCGTAGTTACTGTTCACAGGTTCCGTTCCCGCATCCGCAATCTCTATGCGTCATTTTCCACATTTTCCGAAGCCTGTAAAAGCCCCGCTACACTCCCACATTCCCGCTGTTGATGCCCTGGGCATTCCCGGTCAAAGGCAGCCAGTCGAGAGCTTCTTTTATTTTTCTGTCCCAGAAATCCCACTCATGGCCGCCGGGCTCCTCCGAATACGTCACATCAAAGCCGCTCTCCGTCAGGAAATCCCGGTACGTCTGATTGACCTTCAGAAGACTGTCCGACTTTCCGCAGCTTAAAAAAATCCTCGGCAGATCCGTCCGCCCTTCTTTTTTCATTTCCTCCACAAGGTACCTCGGGTTTTTGTCGCTCTTTGCCGCTTCCGCAAGATTTCCAAAACAGCCCTCTTCTATTCCCAGACCGCCCGCGCCCTTCTCCTGTGGATTCTCCAGAATATGCAGCGCGCCGGACAATGAAATGATGTGACTGAAGGTATCCGCGTATTTCAGGCCGTTTCTGAGCGCTCCGAAGCCGCCCATGGAAAGGCCGCCGATGAAGGTATCCTCCCTTTTGTCAGACAGGGGAAACATCTTCCTCGTCATCTCCACAAGCTCCTGCCCCACGAAGGCTCCATAGCTTCTGCCAAATCCAGGCTGATCCACATAAAACTCATTTTCCCCGGCGGGCATGATCACCGCCAGATCCTTTTCCTCCGCCCAGCGCTGAATCCTGGTGCCGGAAACCCAGTCCTCCTGATTGCCTAAAAGGCCGTGAAGCAGATAAAGGGTTTTAAAGCTTTTGGGCTCCTCCGTCTTCTCCGCCCCGGGCGGCATCAGCTTGTCCACCGGCAGAATTACCTTAAAGGTCACTGCCCTGAATAAAGTTTTCGATACAAAATTGACTTCCAGTAGTGCCATAAAATGATAACCTCTCTTTCTTTTTTATTTCAGAATTTCATGTACTGATCAGAATGCCAATATCCGTTTTTGATCCTTCCATTCCGCGTCATCCTGATATCGGACATTTCTGTCGTCCTGTTTTCCCGATGGCTCAGGCCGTTCTTGGGCCTTCCATCCCCCGGACTACAGCTTCATGGTCAGGCTGATCCGCTTTTTCTGTAAATCCACGCTGAGCACTTTCACATCCACAATGTCGCCAACACTCACCACCTCCAGCGGATGCTTCACAAATTTTTTGTCAGTGAGCTGGGAAATATGCACCAGGCCGTCCTGATGGACGCCGATATCCACAAAGGCGCCGAAATCGATGACATTGCGGACGGTTCCCTTGAGAATCATGCCTTCCTGCAAGTCCTTCATTTCCAGCACGTCGGTGCGCAGAATCGGCTTTGGCATTTCCTCTCTTGGGTCTCTGCCCGGGCGGTTCAATTCCTTCACCATATCCCGCAGGGTAGGTTCGCCGATTCCAAGCTGTTCCGCGGTCTTTTTGTAATCCAGTATCCGAATCTGTTTTCCTCCCCGGCTCACAAGACCCTCCTTCGTCATTCCCAGGGATCTCAGCAGCTTTTCCGCCGCCTCATAGCTCTCCGGATGGATGCTGGTGGAGTCCAGCGGCTCCGTGCCGCCGCTGATGCGCATAAAGCCAGCGCACTGCTCGTAGGCTTTGGGACCGAGCTTGGGCACCTTTAACAGTTCCCCGCGATTCCGGAAGCGTCCGTTCGCCTCCCGATAGGCCACAATGTTTCTGGCAATAGTCTTTGTGATGCCGGAAATATGCTCCATCAGGGGCGCGGAGGCCGTGTTCAGATCAACGCCCACCCGGTTGACGCAGTCCTCCACAACGCCGTCCAGAGCCTCCCCCAGCTTTTTCTGGTTCATATCATGCTGATACTGGCCCACGCCGATGGATTTTGGGTCGATTTTGACCAGCTCCGCCAGCGGGTCCTGCACCCGGCGGGCGATGGAAGCGGCGCTACGCTGTCCCACATCAAAATTGGGAAATTCCTCAGTGGCCAGCTGGCTGGCAGAATACACCGACGCCCCCGCCTCGTTGGTGATTATATAGGAAACCTTCTGCGGAATTTCCTTCAAAATCTCCACAATGACCTGCTCGGACTCCCGGCTGGCAGTGCCGTTCCCCACGGAAATCAGGGTGACGCCGTATTTTTGTATCAGCTTTTTTACCGTATCCTTCGCCGCCCGGATTTTGGTCTCATTGGTGGGTGCGGTGGGATAAACCACGGCCGTATCCAGCACCTTGCCGGTGGCGTCCACCACCGCCAGCTTGCAGCCGGTGCGGAAAGCCGGGTCCCAGCCTAAGACCACCTGTCCGGCAATGGGCGGCTGCATCAGAAGCTGCTCCAGGTTTTTGCCAAAGACAGATATGGCCCCGTCCTCCGCTTTTTCAGTCAGCCCGTTTCTGACCTCCCGCTCAATGGCCGGGCCGATCAGACGATGATAGGCGTCCCGCACCGTCTCCTTCAGCACAGGAGTGGTGTAAGGATTGTCGCGGACAATGATTTTTCGCTCCAGATATTGCAGAATCCGCTCCTCCGGGGCCTCGATGGTGACGTTTAAGACCTTCTCCTTTTCTCCCCGGTTCAGAGCCAGAACCCGATGCCCGGCGATTTTGGAGACCGGCTCCGTGAAATGATAGTACATTTCATAGACGGACCCGGCTTTTTCGTCCTTTGCCTCGCTGACAATCTGCCCCTCCCGAAACGTCATTTCCCGGATTCGGGTGCGGTAATCCGCCTCGTCGGAAATTCTCTCCGCCAGAATATCACAGGCCCCCGCAATGGCCTGCTCCACGGTATGTACTTCCTTTTCCTCCGAAAGATATCCCTCCGCTTCCTTTTCCAGAGGCCGGTTCGTCCGCTGCAGCCAGATCACATTGGCCAGCGGCTCCAGCCCCTTCTCCTTCGCGACTGTTGCCCGGGTGCGGCGCTTTGGCCGGTAAGGGCGGTACAGATCCTCCACCGTCACCAGAGTCTGCGCCTCCTCAATCTGCTTTTTAAGCTCCGCCGTCAGCTTCCCCTGCTCCCCGATGGCAGAAAGAACCTGCTGCTTTTTTTCCTCCAGATTGCGCAGGTAATTTAACCGCTCCAGCAGCCTGCGAAGCACCTCGTCGTTCAACGAGCCTGTAGCCTCCTTGCGGTATCTGGCGATAAAGGGGACGGTGTTGCCCTCATCGATCAGTTTCACCGCGGCCTCGGCCTGTGCCGGGCCAATTTCCAGTTCCTGCGCAAGTATTTTTATTAAGTCCATGTGTCAATCACTCCTGTATCATTAATTAAGGTGTCAAAAGCGGTTCACGGATTGCTCCATGCTACGCGTCGCTGCGGTCGGCGCTGCAACCAAAGGCGTCTCTTGTGGAAACGGACATCCCTCGGATGTCCAGTGTCCCGCAATCCTACATGAACCATAATTTTCTCACTCATCGCACAGTACAGCATTCCCCTGCTCCAGCGACTTTTTCACAGAAATCAGCCTCTGATTCTCAGAGCCGCGGAAAAGCAGCGAGATATTTTTCTTTTCCTGCATAAACTCCCCGTCCACCAGCACGTCAATCAAAGAGAGCATCTCATCCGTCGACCCGCACCGCGCCCGGCCTAGCCCCGGAACCCAACCGGCCAGCTCCTCCAGCTCATAACCGCTGTAGGCCCAGATGGTCTTGCCCGGAAGGCTCCTTCGCGCCTCCCTCAAAAGAGGCAGAAGCGCCCGCTGATTGTCCGGCTCAAAGGGTTCTCCCCCAAGCAGAGTCAGCCCGGCGATATAATCCGGCGAGAGGGCTTCCAGAAGCTCCCGCTGCGTATCCTCCGTGAAAGGGTCCCCGTAATCAAAGCTCCATGTCTCCGGCTGGAAACAGCCCTTGCAGTGGTGGGTGCAGCCAGAGACAAAGAGGGAGACACGGACGCCGGGGCCGTCGGCGATGTCGGTTTTTTTGATATTACAATAATTCATGGTGTACGCCTTTCTGTTTGACAATTCTTTGAATTCATTCAGAGTGTGTATGGTTCCGTTCTGATCCGGAAGGGAAAAATCCGGGGCTTTCATTCCTGCTAACAGCACAAATCACTCCTCCTTTGATTTCCTGAATTGAAGCTTCATTCTGTCTCATCCTCCCCCGTGATAAATCTGTATTTGCCCTTGCCGTGACCGGAGACGGGGACTATCAAGCTATGGTCTTTCATTTTTTTTATCAAATCTCGAGCCGTTGATTCTGGAATTCTAAGAATTGTAACAATATCAGCTCTGCCAAAAAAATCGTTCATAAATGCCTTATGCAAAAGGATGATATTTTTTCTGGTATTTTCTTTATATTGTGTATCCTGTAGCTTTTCCTCCAAAAACCGCTCCTCACTTGAAACAACACACTTTTTAATTTCAAAAGGCATCGTTTTACTATTACATTGTTTTTTTCCGGAATGAGCGGATTTTCTGTCTTCAACGGGCAGGTTTCCATCCGAATGGGCGGGTTTTTCGCTTTCAACGGGC
>JAJQBK010000039.1:0-3342 GCA_021203305.1 Lachnospiraceae bacterium | reverse complement strand
GCGGGTTTTTCGCTTTCAACGGGCAGGTTCCCATCTGAAACAGTCATTTTTTCTTTTGAAACAATCATTGCATCATCCACCCCTAAAAAGTCCGGGTGTATCGGTATCTCAACCGTCACAGCACGCCGGTCTTCATCCGTATAAAACCTGGCTGCCGGGGAACCGTTATTGCGCAGTTCCTCCTGTATTGTCGGGATGCCCGTACACTTTCCCTCAGACAAATCCAGTTCCTTTAAAAATTCGCCAAGTCTCTTGTTACGATAATATCTCGTAGAGAATCGTTCTCCCTTTTCAATGTCCCTCATCGGAATGGAACGGTCAAGCCCCGGATAGCTGATAATCCGGATCATCTCCGGCTCAATCTCGATAATAATCGACTGATACGACAAGTAATCCCGGTGATAAAATGCGTTCACCACAGCCTCTTCCAGCGCCTGATATGGGTAGTTAAATCGCCGGATTGCCTCCATCTGGTAATTCACCTTTGTCACTTTTTCAAGAATAACCATATCCTGCAATTTCTGCATCGTCCGATTAATCATTTCGGGTACAGAGCCTTTAATTACCGGAACTTCAATAAAATTATTCGGATTTCGAATACTTCCCTCCGGGAACTTCGTGATTTCCACCTGTGTATATGGAAAAAACTGATCCAGATGGTCGCAGAACATCATCAGAGCAACATTCGTAATATACTGCTGCTCCGGTGGTCCAACCAGAAGCTGCATATCACCAAGAACATCCATCACGCCACGCTTCAACACCTGTCTCGACAGCCTGCTCTTCGTCTTTTTCAGATGTTCAATCAACAGCGGAACCGAAATATCATCCTCCGTTGCCTTGTAATTGGGCTTCATGTCAAACGGCATATAATCCGTCATACTCAGTAATTCCTTTTCCTGTTCCGCGTTCGCTCGTACAGAGCTGGAAGCATAACGAATGTAATAATACAGCTTCTTACCCTTCTTCACGGTTACATGTTCCGGCGCTTTATAGGGTCTTCCTGTGCCTGTCGTTACCCACAATACCAGAATACACTTCCCATCCACTTCTTCATCAATGATTTTCGGGAAATAAGCCGGAACCACAGTATTATTATACCCAATCATTTCCTTCTTGATTGCGTCAATCTCGTATTCCTCAATCCCTTTCACCGGGCGTACAGCAATGCCATTGGATTCCTCTACGCCAATCAAAATATAGCCTCCGCCAAGGTTATCATAATCATTGGCAAACGCACAGATCGTGTGGTAGATGTCGTCCGGATTCCACGAGGCTTTAAACTCAATCCGATCAGATTCAATTCTTCTTTTGTTCAGGAGATCCTCAATATTAATCTCAAGTTCCATCGCTGCCTCCCTGTGCAGAATATTGTCGAGTCTGTCAATTGGTCAGAAAACATCTGACCATTCTCATACATAATCGTAAAATTTTCCATTCACGCGAATTTTCCTACCATTTGTGGAATCATAACCAGTCGGCTCGAAGCTGCCGTCTGTCAGGCCAACAGCTGCTGTCAAATAACAATACCTCTTGTCCATATGGAGCCTCCTGAAATCGTCTGCCAAAATCAAAATGTCACAGAAATACCTTTGTGGTCGGACAGACTTTTATCGAGATTCCATTCCGTGATGGAAACCGCCGCATCGCCCAAAAAGCTTTTGGAGGCGGCGATGTGGTCGATGCATTCAGGTCTGTCTGCTGTGAGTAAGCTCATGCCAGTTTCGGCAAAGCACTCTAATATTGCGATTTTGCCGGTTTCGCTCGGATAGTAATTATCGGAGAAGCTGCAATTATAATCACCCAGGAAACATATCTGGTGTCCCTTGGCAGCCAGTCTCCTTAAATCAGCCATTTGACCGCATAGCTCATCTGTGAAAAAAGGCTTCCTGTGTCCGAGTATGCCAATGATGGAACCGTACACCAGCAAATTGCCATACCCGGTTTCCAGCTCCACGCAGATGGCAGTAGTCTCATCATAAGTGCCATGCTGCCGGACGCAGGGATATTTTGAATAAATTATCACCCGTCGCTCCGTGGGCGCATAATGCACTGGCGCCGGATATGGTGGCAATTCATGATCCAGCGGCGGCATGGTGGAATAGCGGAAAGGATATCCCGACAGCTGTATACGCTCATCCGCTTCCGTCAGCACAAGAATATCCGCATCCTCGCGCTGACAGACAGAAATGATGGAGTTCAATTTGCTTTTGTGTTCCAAACGTTCAACGTTCCATGTCGCTATCTTCATAAAAATCCTCTTTTTCCGAACCTCCGCCAAATACAGCCGGACCGTCAGTCGGTACTCTGGCACGGATAAATTCTGTCAAATCATCATCCCCCACAAAGACATCACCGTTCTTGAAACAGGGCATTTCTGTTTTGGTTCCATCAGCTCCGGTTAGATTATAATCATATGCTGCTGCCAACATCGGTTTTGTCCCCCACCTTTCCATAAAAATGAGCTATTGCCAAAAAGTACAGGCTGTCACTAAAAGGTTTAGCTGTCGCCAAAATGTGTCCCCTATCTTAATTCCGCCCCAAAGAAGTCCTCCGTTATCTGATTTAGCTGCTCAGCAATAACCGCGAACTCCTGATTTAAATCCAGAGTCTTTACATCAATTCGGTTCCCGCTCATCTGATAGGACTGATCCGGCTGTATGGTTTCGTCTGTGCGGGCGTACAACAGCATACCCGAAACAGTATGCGGCTTGTCCGCGAACTCCGTATCTTTGTTTTTCACGTAAGTGAAAATCTGATACATATTATTCGAGTGCAGGGTGTGCACACCATACTGCTCCTGCGTAGTGCGGGAGTAATACTTGGCATCTATAATCAGCACCGTGTTCTGGCAGGAAAGCATGATATCGCTCTGCATAACAGGCAGCATCGTTCCGATGCCGTCATCCAGCGCCCAGCTAATCCGGGATGCGGAAACGTGTAATCGCGGGTCACATTGGGTCAGACCCCAGTGTGTCGTTGTATCGTGGGCACTCTATGCAGTTGTCTCCGCACAAGGTTATTTTTTCTTCCATTTGCTGTATTTCTCATTATTTCTTTACGTTTTCCTCTAATTCCAGAATATACTTATCAAAATCCGACATAAATAATCTGTCCTGAACGATTCTGTACTTCTCAAACTCTGTCTCTGCTTTAGCCTTGGCAATCTCAGCCGTGATTTTCCCTGCATCCTGCAGAAGTTCTCTGTCATCCGCCTTTAAGAATAAATCCAGACGTTTTGACCAATCCTCCATCGTCATTGGTATATGTCGTTCTGCTCGGTCCTCTGCCAGATCCAGATACGCAGACACAATACGTTCCAGTGAGCGCATCTCCTGCTCC
>JAJQBK010000022.1 GCA_021203305.1 Lachnospiraceae bacterium | reverse complement strand
TCCGGCGGGGAAATATTTCATAATGTTTGAAAACACAAAATCTGGTTATTATTCTGGACTTGTTACAATATATATAGAAACACAGATGAAAAAAGTAGGTAAGATTTCCTGTAAGAAAATAAAAGGGTATTGACAATAACCAGCGGGGGGGGGTACAATACTAAATGTTCAAAAAGATGTGAAAAACATCAGAAAAGGAGATTAAGAAAATTATGCAAAAGAAAGTTTTGGTAACTCTTGCGGTTGCGGCTGTTCTTGCTCTTGCTCCTGTTGGAGTAAAGGGAGTGATTACTGCCTCAGCTTCCTCTAACGACACCGTTACTGCGACCTCTAACACAGTGGTAGTAGCATCGGAGGAAGTAGATGTGGTAGAGCAGTATAAGGAGCATCTGAGAGCGGTAGAGGATGAAATTGAAGAGGCTGCGGCTACTGCAACGGAGTCCGGCACGGATGAGGCTGCTGTGGTTGCGATGTATTCCGGCTACAATGAGTATTTTTCCCTTCCCAACAGCATTATGCAGCTGCTGGTGAAGTATGACAATGTGGATCTGGTGATGAACTATACATATGATGAAGTCAGCTATGTGATCACCATTCCCGCGGGCGAGGCAATTGATGACGATACTCCGTGGTATGGCCCGTTGTATCTGATTGATCATTATGGAACTGAGGCTGACAAGGAGGCCGCAGGATTAAACTAATTTCTTTGAATGAAAGAACAAAAAGCGGAGAAAAGGTATTTCTTTTCTCCGCTTTTTTATGAGGGTGGATTTCAATGCCAATACGACGAATAGCTGAGAAGACGACGGGGCTGCTCATCAATATTTATCTGTTGCTGCTTCTTGTTGTACTGCCTCTGTATATGGAAAACGGATTTGTGCTGATCGGGGATGTGAAGTATTATTTTTTTCGGGATAGGACTATTCTTTTTGTGCTTTTGGTCAGTATCTGTGCAGTCTTTTGCCTGAAATCCCGGGACTGGAGATGGTCTGAGGTGGATATTGCCGTTCTGTCCTTTGCGGCGGCAAGTATCCTGTCCTTTTGCCTGAGCGATGATAAAAGAACTGCCTTTTGGGGGTATGACGACTGGTATATGGGCCTGTTGTCACAGCTGCTGTTTGTGTGGATTTATTTCGCGGTGTCCAGAGGATATGAGGGAGAGAAATATATCTGGGAGACTGCCGGAGTTGGCGCGGTTGTGGTTTTCACTTTGGGAATTTTGAACAGACTGGGATATGATCCTTTGAAAATTTATGAGGGAATTGGCGGAATTGGCATCTATGCTGTGATTGATGACGGAAATTGGATATATGAACATATGCTTTCCACGATTGGCAATGAGAACTGGTATTGCGGATATGCCAGTGTGGCCTCGGGAATCTGTCTGTATTATGGGTATTCTCAGAGTGGATGGAAGAGAGTGATTGGGCTTACTGCTTCACTGATTACTTTTATGACCCTATTAACGCAGGGAAGCGAAGCCGCATATTTTATTATTTTCATTCTATTTCTGCTTTTGTTAATTGTGTCACTGGATAAAAGAGAG
This sequence comes from Lachnospiraceae bacterium, assembly GCA_021203305.1. Classification (GTDB taxonomy): domain Bacteria; phylum Bacillota; class Clostridia; order Lachnospirales; family Lachnospiraceae; genus RGIG6307. The sequence continues at coordinate 93,693 of JAJQBK010000022.1, read as the reverse complement.
CAGTTTCTCGGTTTTTTGAATGTGCTTCTTCTTCTCCCTTTGTCCTGTGTGCTGCTGGAGATATATGATCTGATGAGTACTGCAGGGCTTCAGATGAATAGTGACAGTACCCTGGAAAGCTTTATCCTTTTTCGGGGATGGGGAGTTATTCTGATTCTGATGGCGGTTTTCCGGATCGTGGAGGGCATCAGGGAAAGAAGGGGCAAAAGAGATTATATCCGGGAAAAACCATTGCGTAAAGCGGTATTCTGCGTATTGATTTGTCTGATGGCCTGCGGTATGGTTCTGCTGGTGCTCTGTCAGATTTCTGATAAATTCTGGATAATGCTTGGCGGAAGTGAGCTGCTTCGCTTTAGCAGAAGCTGGGGAAGCTATCACGGGGGTCTGTGGTATCTGTCAATCCTTGGCTGGCTTGAAAGCGGGTGGAAGGAGAAAGTTTTTGGCGTGGGCCCGGACTGCTTTGCTGTCTTTTTATACAGTCGTTTTGACGTGGCTGATTTTATGGCTTGGGCGGGGCTGGGAGAAACTATTTATGCCAACGCTCACAATGAATGGCTGAATATGCTGATCAACGAGGGAATATTTGGTGCGGTATCATACGCGGCTATTTTTGTATGCGCCTTTCGGAGAATATGGAAGAACAGGGCGGCGAATGGTATACTTCTGGCGGCGCTTTTGGCCTTAGGCGGATATATGATTAATGGCGTGTTCAGTTTTCAGCAGACGATATCCACGCCTCTTATTTTTGCAATATTGGGCATGGCGGAAGCAGAAATCCGAAGTAAAACCGCAGTGCGGCAAGCATAAGAAAAACACCCTGGATTGACTTGATTTTGATTCAGGGTGTTTTTATGTGATCCTCTGGATAGGGAAGCTGTCTTTTCATTAAAGAAAAATATTGAAAGAGCGGGTTTTATTTACTGGTTTTCTCCGCCAGCACATCCTTATAAAACGCCCACAGCTCCTCCTCGGTGGGGAAGGTGGCCAGGTACATTTCGTTGCCCATGGCGTCGGAGAGGGCGTCAGCTACCCGGCCGGCCTGGCGGATGTACGGACCGTATTTGGAGAGGATATCCTCCGGTGTCATGACGAAATTCTTGCCGTCGCGGCGGCCCACGAAGCCGCAGTAATTGGTCTCGCCGATTTTCACATCCGTGCGGTCAAAGGCGATCATATCGGCCCAGATTTTGTATACGTCGGTGGACTGAGAGTAGTTCATCATGTCCGGGCTGATGCCGCCGCTGGGGCGCATATTGACCTCCAGAGCTATCACATCTCCTTTTTTGCCCAGGCCCTCGTGGTCGGAGAGTAGGCGGAAGAACTCAAAATGGATAAAACGGCTCTTCACGCCGAAGCTCTTCAGGGTGGCGAGCCCCGCCGCCTTCGTGTCCTCCGCCAGCTTATTTACAATATAAAAGACGCTGTTGTCCTGATCATTGACAATATCCATGATGGAAATAGGACTGACGTTGCCGATGGCAAAGATTGGCTCCCCTTTGGAATTGATGATGGCGTCAAAGGAGTTGACCTCGCCGTCGATGAATTCCTCCATGATAAACTGATCGTAATGCTCCTGGGTATCAAAGAAAGCCTTCAGCTCCGCCTCATCGGAGATTTTGTATGTATGGGAGGCTCCCACGCCGTTGTCCGGCTTGGCGATGATCGGATAACCGACTTTGGAAATAAACCTTTTCGCGCCCTTCAGATCCTTTACCAGATAGTAGCGGGCCACAGGAATGCCGGCCCTCTCATAAAAAGCCTTCATCTGGGATTTATTTTTGATCTTGTACATATCGCTTTCCTGAAAACCGGTGGTGATGTGGAAAGCGGTGCGCAGTCTTGCGTCCTGCTCCAGCCAGTATTCGTTGTTGGATTCCAGCCAGTCGATGGGGCCGTACTTGAAGGCAAAAAATGCCACCGCCCGGTAAACCTCATCGTAATTTTCCAGAGAGCCGACCTTGTAATATTCGTTCAGGCTCTCCTTTAAGTTGTAGTCCAGCTCATCGTAGGGCTGGTCGCCGATCCCCAGCACGTTCAGACCGTTGTTTTTCAGTTCCCGGCAGAATTTCCAGTAGTTTAAGGGAAAGTTGGGAGAGATGAAAATAAAGTTCTTCATGGTTGATTTTTCTTCCTTTTTTATAAATTCTGTAAAAGTGTTGTCAATAGCCAGATTCACGCCGCGCTTACACAGGGTACGCCCTACGGGTGCGCATGGCTGAGAGTATGGCTGTCAGACACCTTTTATGTATATTGTGATGTTCGTCTCAGTCCTGGTCGTCCTCCAGCAGATAGGGCAGAAAATAGGACACCTGCTTATACCACCAGGGCCAGTCGTGGGAGCAGTCATAGCCCCAGTAATCCACCCACACGTGGATGCCCTTGCGCCGCAGGATCTCATCCAGCTGTCTGGTAAACTGGGGGACCTCCCAGGGACCCTGCCCTACGCAGATGACGGCCTTTTTCTGATTGTACTGGTCGATGAAGGGATGATCCTCGGGCAGATTGGACAGATAGTGGACGGGAGAATTGAAATAAAGCCGGTCGTCCATGTATCCGCCGAAGCCGTATTCGGAGGAGTAGACGCCGCTCAGGGCCAGCAGCCTGTCGAACAGGTCGGGGCGCTTGAAATACAGATTGACCGCGTGGGTGGCGCCCAGACTTGCCCCGAACACGCCAACCATGGGCAGCTCGTCCCACTGGTTGAATTCCCGGCTCATGGCCCTGGCGAAGGGAACTACCTCCTCGCACAGGTAATTGATCCACTGCTCGTAGAGCCAGCTTCTGTGCCCCGCGTCCCCGTAGCCGTCCGACCAGGTTTCCTTGTCCGTGGTGTCCACAGCGAAAACCATGACCTGTCCCGACTCGATAAAGGGAGCCCAGACGTCGGTCATGTGATAATTCTCAAAATCATAAAATCTGCCGTCCTGGCAGGGAATGAACAGAAAGGGTAAGCCGGCGTGGCCGTAGACCTTGATCTCCATATCCCGGTTTAAAAAGCTTGAGTATGCCTTGAAATATTCTGTCCGCAACTTGTCAGTCCTCCAGTCCGTACAAAAGAGTATTCATGAAAAAGGGCAACTGCCGCTCCCAGCTGGCCTCGCAGTGGGTGCCGCCGGGAACAATGCGCGTGGTCAGGTGGATATTTTTGTCCATCAGCGCCAGCGCCATGTCCTGGAACGAGCACTTCATGCGGGAGTGGTTCCCGAGCTCCCTGGAACCGTAATCCATATAGACTATCGTATCCCTGGCGATCCTGGACTGCCTTACCATGTGGTCAAGAGACATAGAATCAGTCCACAGGGAGGGAGAGAGGGCGGCTGCCCGGGAGTAGACCTGATTATAAACCGTCACCGCGTACAGGCTCATCAGCCCGCCCATGGAGCTGCCGGCGATCATGGTGTGCTTCCTGCTCCGGAGGGTGCGGTACTTATCGTCGATCATCTGTTTGAAAACGGTGCTGTACCAGTCCATGGTGGTCTCGCCCAGCCCCTCGATATGGCCGAACTGGGGATCGTCAAAATCGAAGGGGGAGTACTCCTTCAGACGCCCGTAGTCCGGGCTGTGGTTGCATTCCACCGCGGCCACAATCACCTGGCTTTCGGTAAAGTCCAGATATTCCTCCATGCCCCAGGACTTGCCGTAGGTGGCGTCGGAGTCAAAAAAGACATTGTGTCCGTCGAACATGTAGAGGACGGGGTAGCGCTTATTTTTTTGTTGAAAATAGGATTCCGGAAGATAGACATAGACCTTCCTGGTCTGTTCCTCCCTGAATTCCGGAATGTCCACATACCAGGTTTCTACCATGGCAGCCTCCTGACATATTATTCACAGTAACTTTGTAATACAACAAAGAAGCCTGTCCATAGGACAGGCTCAAATGACAGTTTACCTACGCTCTTTCAACAGAACCGTTTCTCAAGCATCTTGTGCAAACATGTAATTTCTTAGGAGTACCGTTTACGTTACATCTGACAGTCTTCACATTGGATTTCCACATTTTGTTGGACTTTCTATTAGAATGGCTCACCTTTAAACCGAAATGAACTCCCTTGCCGCAGATATCACACTTAGCCATCTTGAACACCTCCTTGCCGCCGCTGAATTTACAACGTTAGTATTATAATAGATATGTCGGTAAAATGCAAGCGGAAATTCCGCATATTTCCACCCGCGCCTGAATGATTTTATCTCTTTTTTTTCAAAAAAGCAATACAAAAATGAAAAAAACAGTTTTCATTTCCGGTAAAAGCGGTTATAATAAGCCCATATCTATGCAATCAGGGAGGTATCAGATGAAAAATTCTTCGATCGATACACATATGGGCACCATCCGGATCGACAAGGATGTGCTGGCGCAGTATGCCGGCGCTATCGCGATGGAGTGCTTCGGTATCGTTGGAATGGCCAGCGTCAATATGAAGGACGGCCTTGTCCATTTACTTAAAAAGGAATCCATGACCAGGGGCATCAGCGTCTCCGTGCAGAATAATAAGCTGAACCTGGATTTCCACATTATCGTGAGCTACGGCGTCAATATCGTGGCTGTTTCCGACGTCCTGATTGAGACGGTCAGATATCAGTTGGAACAGTTTACGGGCATGCAGGTAGATAAAATCAACGTCTTTGTCGAAGGCGTTAAAGTGATTGATTAAGGAGGATGTGCGACGAATGAATACGATTGACGCACAGCTCTTTGCCAAAATGTTTTTGGCGGGCGCGAAGAATTTGGAGAGCAAGAAGGAGTGGATCAACGAGCTGAATGTGTTCCCTGTTCCTGACGGCGACACCGGTACCAATATGACCATGACGATTATGTCCGCGGCCAGGGAAATCGCGGACATCGATGAACCGAACCTGGAGAATCTTTCCAAGGCCATTTCCTCCGGCTCCCTGCGCGGCGCCAGGGGCAATTCCGGCGTGATTTTATCTCAGCTTTTTAGGGGCTTCACCAAGGCCATCCGGGATAAGGAAGCGATAGATGTGCCTCTGATGGCTGTGGCGCTGGAAAAGGCGGTGGAGACCGCTTATAAGGCTGTGATGAAGCCGAAGGAGGGCACAATTTTAACGGTAGCCAGGGGAGTCAGCGTGAAGGCCAGAGAGCTTGCCGACGCGGGCTGTGAGGATATGGCAGAGCTTCTGGCGGCGATTCTGGCGGAGGCTGAGGTGGTCCTTGAGCAGACCCCGGAGCTTCTACCGGTGTTGAAGCAGGCCGGCGTGGTGGATTCCGGCGGACAGGGCTTTGTGGAGGTCCTGAGAGGCTGGAACGACGCGTACAACGGCGTAGAGATTGATTATACCCTGGAGGAGTCTGCTGCGGCTGCGGCGAAAGCGGAGCCGGTACAGGAGGAAGTGGATATTAAGTTCGGCTATTGCACGGAGTTCATTATTCTGCTGGAACGGCCGCTCCGTTCCCGGCAGGAGAAGGATCTGAAGGAGTTCCTGGAATCCATCGGCGATTCCATAGTCATGGTGGCGGATGATGATATCGTGAAGGTTCATGTGCACACCAACGATCCGGGCATGGCGCTGCAGAGAGCCCTGACCTACGGCCAGCTCTCCAATATGAAGATTGACAATATGCGGCTGGAGCATAAGGAGACTCTGTTTAAGAAAGCGGAGAAGGAAGCAGGTGAAAAGGCCGCTGTTCAGGTACCTGAAGAGCCCCGCAAGGATGTCGGTTTCATCGCCGTTTCCGTGGGCGATGGTCTGAATGAGATTTTTGAAAGCCTCGGCGCGGACCAGATTATCACCGGCGGACAGACCATGAATCCCTCCACGGAGGATATTCTGAAAGCCGTCGATAAGGTGAACGCGGACCATATTTTTATCCTGCCCAATAATTCCAATATCATTCTGGCGGCCAATCAGGCGAAGAGCCTGGTGAAGGATAAGGATATCATCGTCATCCCCACAAAGACCATTCCGCAGGGAATTACCGCCATGATCAGCTTTGTGCCGGAGATGTCCATCGAGGAGAATGTGGAGAACATCACCTCCGAGATTGGCGCGGTGAAAACCGGCGAGGTCACTTACGCGGTTCGTGATACCACCATCGATGACAAAGAGATCAAATGCGGCGATTATATGGGAATTGACGGAAAGACCGTCCTCTCAGTGGGCGCGGACGTGACGCAGGTGACGCTGGAAATGGTCAACGCCATGGTGGATGAGAGTACAGAGCTGATCAGCCTGTATTACGGAGAGGACGTCAGTCCTGAGGACGCTCAGAAGCTGTCAGACAGGATCAGTGAGCTTCACGCCGACTGCGACGTGGAGATGCAGCGCGGAGGCCAGCCGATTTATTATTATATTGTTTCCGCTGAGTAAAATAATGATACAAGGGATTGCGGGATTATTTTGAGATATGAACAGCTGCCCGGAACTGACGAAAAATCTGTTCCGGGCATTTCTATGGTACATGTCTAACGTTTCAATCATTTTCGTGGAGGTTTTTTCATGCAGCTTACGGATTCTGTAAAGGCCCTGAAACGGGTGGGAGATAAGACCGCGAAGCTTTTCGCCAAACTGAATATCCTGACGCTTCGGGATCTGCTGCACGATTTTCCCAGAGATTATGACGTGCTGGAGCCTGTCAGCGCCATCGACAGCCTGGTCAGCAACAGGAGGGCTGTGATCCGCGGGCAGATTATGGCCGCGAAGCCGGCCCGTACCAGAACAGGAAAGAGCCTGCTGACGCTCTCCGTGCGGGATCAGACAGGGTCACTCACCATCCTTTTTTTCAATCAGCCGTATCTGTTGCAGAAGTGCAGACCGGGAAGCTTTTATTATTTTCGCGGCACTGCGAAGGAGAGTGGGAGAGGCCTTTCCATGGAGCAGCCTGTGATCTATACCCGGGAGGAGTATGAGGGCCTTCAGGACGCGATCCAGCCGGTTTATGGCCTGACGAAGGGACTGACCAACCGCATGGTCACTTCCTGTGTCCGGCAGACGCTGGAGCAGGCGGAGCCGGAGGAAGAGTATCTCCCGGAATATATTCTGAAGGGGGAAGGGCTCTGCGGCCTGCGGGAGGCTTACCGGGGAATTCATTTTCCGGAGAATTTTGAGGAGGCGGCGCGGGCCAGAAGACGGCTGGTTTTTGACGAGCTATTTTTATTTACATATATGGTCAGGCGTCAGAAGGGATATTCGGAGCAAATTCCCAATTCTTATCCCATGCCCCGGGAAGCCGCGGTAAAAAAGCTGATGGGGGAGCTGCCCTATGAGCTGACAAAGCCGCAGAAGCGCACCCTTCAGGAGGTATTGGCGGACCTGGAATCCCCCTATACCATGAACCGGCTGATTCAGGGGGACGTGGGCAGCGGCAAGACCATCATCGCCCTGCTGGCCTTATTGAAATGTGTGGAGAATGGATACCAGGGAGCCCTGATGGCGCCCACGGAGGTGCTGGCTGAGCAGCACATGGAAAATTTCTGTAAAATGACAGAGGAGCATCAGCTGCCCTTCCGTCCGGTTCTGCTGACCGGAGCCCTGACTGCCGCGTCCAAAAGGGAGGCTTACCGGCAGATTTCCCAAGGAGAGGCCAATGTGATCATCGGCACCCATGCCTTGATTCAGGAAAAGGTGGTATACAAAAAGCTGGCGCTGGTGATCACGGATGAGCAGCACCGTTTTGGCGTCCGCCAGAGGGAGGCGCTGGGGCAAAAGGGCGGCTGTTCTCATGTGCTGGTGATGAGCGCGACACCCATTCCCAGAAGTCTGGCTATTATTTTATATGGGGATCTGAATCTGTCTGTCATCGATGAGCTTCCGGTGGGGAGGCTGCCCCGCAAAAACTGCGTGGTTACCACTACAGGCAGGCCGGCGTCCTGGCGTTTTCTGGAAAAGGAGGTGCGCAAGGGCCATCAGGCGTACGTGATCTGCCCCATGGTGGAGCCCGGGGAGAGGGAGGACTCCCAGCTGGAAAATGTGGTGGACTACAGCCAGAGTCTGCGGGAGGCTCTGCCCCCGGAAATCAGGATTACGTACCTTCACGGCAGGATGCGACCGGCGCAGAAGCAGCAGATCATGGAGGCTTTTTATGCCCATGAAATTGATATTCTGGTCTCAACCACGGTGATCGAGGTGGGGATCGATGTTCCAAACGCCACGGTTATCATGGTGGAAAACGCGGAGCGCTTCGGCCTGGCGGCGCTGCACCAGCTTCGGGGCCGGGTGGGCCGGGGACCGGAGCAGAGCTACTGTATTTTCGTGGCCTCAAAAGATGATGAGAAAACCATGGAGCGCCTGAACATCCTGAACCGGTCCAACGACGGCTTTTTTATCGCCAATGAGGATCTGCGTCTGCGGGGGCCGGGGGATCTGTTCGGCTTGCAGCAGAGCGGCGATTTCCCCTTTGAGCTGGCGGATATTTACCAGGACGCCTCCGTGTTAAAGCGCTGCTCCGAGCTGGTGGATCAGCTGATGAAGGAGGACCCGCTTCTTACCCGTGAGGAGCACAGGAGTCTGGCCTCCCATTTTTCGTCCGGCGCCTGGAACCGCCTTGACTTTAGAACCATTTAGATATATTATAATGGACGACAGGAATTTGTCGTTCACTATAAAGAAGATTGGTGCCGGAAACAGCGCGCGCCATTTGGGTGCGTGCTCCGGCTTTTTATGGTTACGCAAAATTTAAACTATCAGAATATTACGAGGTAAAATATGTCAAAAACAGCGATTGTCTGCGATTCTAACACTGCTATCACACAGGCACAGGCAAAGGAGATGGGGATTTATGTACTTCCTTCCCCGTTCCATATTGAAGGACAGACTTATTATGAGGATGTGTCACTGACCACTGATCAGTTTTACCAGAAGCTCAGTGACAAGATCGACGTGGCCACCAGCCAGCCTTCCCCGGAAGCGGTAATGGGGCTCTGGGACAGGGCGCTTGAGGATCATGATGAGCTGGTTTATATTCCATTAAGCAGCGGGCTATCCGGTTCCTGCTCCAGCGCATACGGTTACTCTCAGGAGCCGAAATACGAGGGACGGGTTTATGTCATCGACAATCAGCGGGTCTCTGTCACCCAGAGGCAGTCTGTTCTGGACGCCATGCTGCTGGCGGACATGGGGAAGGGCGCGAAGGAAATTTGCGATATTCTGACGGAGGATAAATTCAACTCCAGCATTTATATCATGCTGGATACCCTTTATTATCTGAAGAAGGGCGGACGTATCACCCCCGCGGTGGCGGCGTTGGGCACCTTGCTTCGTTTAAAGCCGGTATTACAAATTCAGGGAGAAAAGCTGGATACCTATGCCAAGGCCCGCACGGTCAAGCAGGGCAAGGAGATCATGATCGACGCGGTGAAGCGGGATATTAAGAACCGCTTTGGCGGCCTTGACAATCCGGGCGGCGTATTTCTTTCCATTGCCCATACGCATAACCTGGAGGCCGCCATGGAATTTAAGGCGGAGGTGGAGGCGCTTTTCCCACAGTTCGGAGAGGTGCATGTGGATGAGCTGTCATTAGTGATCGCCTGCCATCTGGGGCCGGGGGCGCTGGCACTGACGGCGACGAAGAAATTGCCTTATTATGATGAGTCGCTTTAATCTTATGATAAATAGTATCATAAACTTAAAATAATGTATTGAGGGAGATTCATGGCAAAGAAGGAAACCTACGGCGCCGAAAATATCACAGTTTTGGAGGGCCTGGAGGCGGTCAGGCGCCGCCCGGGCATGTACATCGGCAGCGTATCCTCCAAGGGCTTAAACCATCTGGTGCACGAGATCGTGGACAATTCTGTTGACGAGCATCTGGCGGGATACTGCGACCATATCACAGTGGTGCTGGAGCGGGACGGCTCCTGCACCGTGACGGACAACGGGCGGGGTATCCCCGTGGGCATGCATGAAAAGGGCATGAGCGCGGAGCGTCTGGTCTTTACCACCCTTCACGCGGGCGGCAAATTTGACAATACCGCCTATAAGACCAGCGGCGGCCTCCACGGCGTGGGCTCCTCCGTGGTCAACGCCCTTTCAGAGCGGATGACGGTCACGGTCCGGGTAAATGGCGGAATTTACAGGGATACCTATGAGAGGGGAATTCCCACCACGGAACTGGCAGACGGGCTCCTTCCCTGTCTGGGAAAGACAAAGGAAACCGGTACCAGCATCAATTTCCTGCCGGATGAGGAGATTTTTGATACCACCCGCTTTAAGGAGGATGAGATCAAGAGCAGGCTCCACGAGACGGCGTACCTGAATCCGGCGCTGACCATTGAATTTCAGGATCTGCGGGGGGAGACGCCGCAGACGGAGACCTTCCATGAGCCGGAGGGTATTGTGGGCTTTATTCGGGATATGAATCAGTCCTCTGAGCCCATCCATGAGGCGATCTATTTTAAGGGCGAGAGCGAGGGCATTACCTGTGAGGTGGCGTTTCAGTATGTCAATGAGTTCCACGAGAATGTGCTGGGCTTTTGCAACAATATTTACAATTCCGAGGGCGGCGCCCATCTGACCGGCTTTAAGACCCAGTTTACCACCATCATCAACAGCTATGCCCGCCAGCTGAATATTTTAAAGGAAAAGGACGCCAATTTCACCGGAGCCGACGTCAGAAACGGCATGACTGCCGTTATTTCCATCAAGCATCCGGACCCCCGCTTTGAGGGCCAGACCAAGACTAAGCTGGACAATCAGGACGCCGCAAAAGCGGTGGCCAAGATCACCGGAGAGGAGCTGCCCCGCTTTTTTGACCGCAACCTGGAAACCTTAAAGAATGTGATTTCCTGCGCGGAGAAGGCGGCGAAAATCCGCAAAAGCGAGGAGCGGGCCAAGACCAATCTGCTGACCAAACAGAAATTTTCCTTTGATTCCAACGGAAAGCTTGCCAACTGTGAGAGCAAGGACGCCTCCAAATGCGAGATTTTCATTGTGGAGGGCGATTCCGCGGGCGGCAGCGCCAAGATGGCCAGAAACCGTATGTTTCAGGCCATTCTGCCCATCCGCGGCAAAATTCTGAATGTGGAGAAGGCCTCCATCGACAAGGTTTTGGCCAACGCGGAGATCAAGACCATGATCAACGCCTTCGGCTGCGGCTTTTCCGAAGGGTACGGCAACGATTTCGATATTTCAAAGCTCCGCTATGACAAGATTGTGATTATGACGGACGCGGATGTGGACGGCGCCCACATCGCGACCCTGCTTCTGACTTTATTTTACCGGTTTATGCCGGAGCTGATCTACGAGGGGCACGTCTATATCGCCACTCCGCCGCTGTATAAGGCCATTCCCTCCAAAGGGGAGGAGGAGTACCTCTATGACGACAAGGCGCTGGAGCGGTACCGCAAACGGCATAAAGGCCCCTTTACCCTGCAGCGCTACAAGGGTTTGGGGGAGATGGACGCCAACCAGCTCTGGGAGACTACGCTGGACCCCGAGCGCCGTGTTATGAAAAAGGTGGAGATTGAGGACGGCCGCCGGGCCAGCATGGTGACCGAGGTGCTGATGGGTACGGATGTGCCGCCAAGAAAGGCGTTTATATATGAACATGCGACGGATGCGGAGCTGGATGTGTAGAGGTTGACATATGGAAGAACGAATCCTGAAATCAGAATATTCGGAGGTCATGCAGAAATCCTTCATCGATTACGCCATGAGCGTCATCATCGCCCGCACCCTGCCGGACGTGCGCGACGGCCTGAAGCCCGTGCAGAGGCGCACCCTCTATGACATGTACGAGCTGGGCATCCGCTATGACAAGCCTTACAGAAAGTGCGCCCGTATCGTGGGCGACACCATGGGCAAATACCACCCCCATGGCGACGGTTCCATCTACGACGCGCTGGTGGTGATGGCCCAGGATTTCAAGCGCGGCCTGCCCCTGGTGGACGGCCACGGCAACTTCGGCACCATCGAGGGTGACGGCGCCGCGGCCATGCGTTACACGGAGGCAAGGCTGGAGCGAATCGCCCAGGACGGACTGCTGGCGGATCTGGACAAGGACGTGGTGGATTTTGTCCCCAACTTTGACGAGACGGAGAAGGAACCTTCCATCCTGCCCGCCAGATTTCCCAATCTTCTGATCAACGGCTCCGAGGGCATCGCGGTGGGCATGTCCACCAGCGTTCCGCCGCACAATTTCGCGGAGGTGGCGGACGCCACAAAGGCCTACCTGAATAATCCGGATATCACGGTGCAGGAGCTGATGCGCTATATTCCCGGTCCGGATTTTCCTACCGGCGGCATCATCTGCAATAAGGATGAGCTTCTGAATATCTATGAGACCGGCGCCGGCAAGATCAAAATCCGCGGGCGCGTTCAGGTGGAAAAGAAAAAAAATGGCCGGATCAACATCGTAGTCACGGAGATTCCCTATACCATGATCGGCAGCGGCATCGCCAAATTCCTTCAGGATGTGGCTGCCCTTTCGGAGAGCAAAAAGACCGCCGATATTGTGGACATCTCCAACCAGTCCTCCAAGGACGGCATCCGCATTGTCATTGAGGTCAGGCGGGACACCGACACTGAGAATTTCATCAACATGCTCTACAAAAAGACCCGGCTGGAGGACACCTTCGGGGTCAATATGCTTGCCATCAAGGACGGCAGGCCGGAGGTTTTAAGCTTAAAGCAGATCATCGCCGCCAACGTGGACTTCCAGTTTGAGTTCACCCGGCGCAAATATACTACGCTTTTAAATAAAGAGCTGGAAAAAAAGGAAATTCAGGAGGGCCTGATCCGGGCCTGCAATGTGATCGACCTGATTATCGAGATTCTGCGGGGCTCCCGGGACCGGAACATGGCCAAAAACTGCCTGGTCAACGGGGAGACGAAGGGCATCAAATTTAAAAATAAGGGTTCCGCGGTGATGGCCAGCCAGCTGAATTTCACGGAGAAGCAGGCCAACGCCATTCTGGAGATGCGCCTGTATAAGCTGATCGGCCTGGAGCTGGAGGCTTTGATTAAGGAGCATGAGGAGACCCTGACCAATATTTACCGCTACGAGGATATCCTGGAAAGACGGGATTCCATGGCCCAGGTTATTATTCAGGAGCTGGAGGGCTTCAAAAAGGATTATCAAAGAGAGCGCCGCACCACCATCGAGAATGCCCGGGAGGCTGTCTTTGTGGAGAAAAAAGCGGAGGAGGCCGATATCTATGTGATGATCGACCGTTTTGGCTATATCCGCGGGGTGGATGAGGCCACATTTGAGAGAAATAAGGAAACGGCGTTTGCGGAAAACCGTTTCGTATTTCGGTGTAAAAATACAGGCAGGGTATGCCTGTTTACGGACAAAGGGCAGATGTACACTGTCAAAGCGGAGGACATCCCCTGCGGAAAGTTCCGGGACAAGGCCCAGCCGGTGGACAATATCAGCGCCTATTCCTCGGAGAAAGAGACCATTGTGTACGCGGCGGGACAGTCGGAGATCAATCTTTACAGACTCTGCTTTATCACGGCTCAGGGCATGGGCAAGCTGGTGGACGGCGGGGAGTTTGACGTGGCGAGGAAAAGTGTGGCGGCCACGAAGCTCCAGGAAGGAGATTCCGTCGTCAGCGTCGCAATTTATAAGGATCAGAAGCATATCGTACTGCGATCGAAGGAGGGATATTTCCTGCGCTTTTCCATGGAGGAGCTTCCGGAAAAGAAAAAAGCGGCCGTTGGCGTCCGCGTGATGAAATTAAAATCCACGGATATACTGGACGAGGTCTATTATTTGAAGTATAATGACAGCACGGTGATTTCCTATAAGGAAAAGCAAATCGATCTTTCCAGATTGAAGCTGGGCAAGAGAGATACCGTGGGCGTCAAGGTGCGCGTGTAACCCAAAACAGCGGAAATCCTTCATGGGAGACAAAAAGAAACCGGCTGAAAGAATGAAGCTTCCCGGTGAACACTATAAAGTCGTTTATTGGAATTCATGCCGGGAAGGGACGATGAATGAGAGTTATTGCGGGAAAGGCCAGAAGGCTGCCCTTAAAAACAGTGCCGGGGTCTGACACAAGACCCACACAGGACAGAATTAAGGAAACTCTGTTCAATATTCTGATGCCGGATCTCCCCGGCTGTGTCTTTGTGGATCTGTTCAGCGGCAGCGGCGGGATCGGCATCGAGGCTTTAAGCCGGGGTGCGCGGAAGGCCTATTTTGTGGAGCATTCCCCGAAGGCTATGGCCTGCATTCAGGAGAATCTGGCGTTCACCAGGCTTGCCGGGCAGGCAGTGACCCTGAAAATGGACGCGGCCGCTTCCCTGCACCATATTTTTGAAAAGGAAGTGGATATTATTTTCATGGATCCGCCCTATGGGCAGGGGCTGGAAAGACAGATGCTCACTCTTTTCAGGAACAGAAGCTTTGTGACAGAGGATACGGTTATCATTGTGGAGGCGGCTCTGGACGAGGACTTTTCCTATGTACCGCCGCTGGGCTTTGAGGTTTACCGGGAAAAGAAATATAAAACCAACAAGCACGTCTTTATCAGGAGGGGAAGAAATGAAGAGGGCAGTTTATCCGGGCAGCTTTGATCCGCTGACCTACGGACATCTGGATATTATAAAGCGGGCGGCGGGAATTTTTGACGAACTGACAGTGGCGGTTTTGAATAATAACGCAAAATCTCCATTGTTTTCTGTGGAAGAACGTGTTAAGATGATTGAGGAGATGACGAAGGATATCACCAATGTGGAGGTGGATTCCTTTTCCGGCCTTCTGGTGGATTACGCCTCGTCCCATGACATCCATGTATCTGTCAGAGGACTGAGGGCGGTCACGGATTTTGAGTATGAGCTCCAGGTCGCGCAGACCAACCGCCTGCTTTCCGGAGGGGAGCTTGACACCTTCTTTCTGACCACCAGCCTGGAGTATGCTTATCTGAGCAGCTCCGTAGTCAAGGAGATCGCGGAGTTTCATGGAAATCTGGACCGCTGTGTGCCGGAATACGTGGAACAGAGATTATATGAGAAATACGGACATAAATGCTGATTTTTGCAGCCGATGAAAAGGAAGAAGCGGCTTGATCGGGAACCCGGACGGCTGCGGGAAACTGCTGCAAAATAATATGTGCTAAACTTCAATACATAAAAATATGGAAGGAGTGGATACCAAATGGCTTCAAGAATTGAACAGTTGATTGAGGAGATTGAGAGCTACATTGATACCTGCAAGCCGCAGGCCTTTTCCAAGGACAATATCATTGTGGACAGGAATCATATTGAGGAGCTTCTGGACGAGCTGAAGAAGAAAACGCCGGAGGACATCAAGCGCTACCAGCGGATTGTGGCGCAGAAGGACGCGATCTTAGAGGACGCCAGGGCCAGCGCCCAGGCCCTTGTGGACAAGGCCACGATTCAGACCAATGAGCTGGTCAGCGAGCATGAGATCATGCAGCAGGCCCATGCCAGGGCCCAGGAGGTGGAGCTGATGGCCCGCCAGAAGGCGCAGGAGCTGATCGACGCAGCCGCCATGGAGGCCAACGAAATGCGGATGGCCGCCGTGCAGTACACGGATGATCTGCTGGCCAATATTGAGAATCTGTTGTCCCATTCCATCCAGACCACCCAGAGCCAGTATGAGAATCTGAATACCAGTCTGAATCAGTATCTGAACGTGGTCACAGCCAACCGGGAAGAGCTTCGCCCCGCCGAGGAGCATGTGGAGGAAAAGGAGCCGGCGCCGGCGCCCGGATCTTCTACAGGGGAGATTCCGCTGGATCTGCTGTGAAAACGTCGCCAACAGACAGGCGGATGGCCGGATATCAGACGACTTTCATGTAAAGTACATCCGATTGCAAACAGAAGCTGTAACAGGTTTTATGGGAAAGCCGGTAGAAGTACCGGCTTTCTTGTGTAATAACATAATACATGGGATTGCGGGGACTTTTGCGAAGCAATCCATGGCATCATACCCTTTTACTGCTTTCATCTTAACATCAGAGGAAATACGCAATGCACTCACTATTGAAAAATAAAAAAGCCTGCCTCTTTGACATGGACGGGACGCTCCTGGACTCCATGTACGTGTGGAAGGTGGTGGACGAACACTTTTTCGGCCTGTTCGGTATGGAGGTGCCGCCCACGCTGCAGCAGGAGATCGGCGGCATGAGCTTCACGGAAACCGCCGTCTACATAAAGGAGAAATACCATATCTCCATGACAGGGGAAGAGATCCGGGATTTATGGAACCGGCTGGCAGGGGAGGAGTACGCCCATCATGTGGTTTTTAAGCCCGGGGCCCGTGATTTTTTGCGGTACTGCAAGGAAAACGGGATGAAAACGGCGATCTGCACCAGCAATTCCCGGGAGCTTCTGCAGGCCGCGGACTCCAATCTGAATTTGTCGCGCTACATCGACGTGTTCGTCACTGCCTGTGAGGTGGAGCGGGGCAAGCCTTTTCCAGACGTGTATCTGGCGGCTTCTGAGAAGCTGGGGGTGCGGCCGGAGGACTGTCTGTGCTTTGAGGATATTCTGCCGGGAGTCTGGGCGGGACGAAACGCCGGGATGGAGGTCTGCGCCGTGGAGGATGAGCATTCGGAAACAGACAGGCCGCAGATTAAAGAGGCGGCGCAGCTTTTTATCGCGGATTATCATGAACTGATGGCGGAATAGAGATATTTACGGTATGAATTTCCGTCATAATGTCGTTTATGCCCGTCGGGTTGATCCAATGGGCCTGTAAAGAAAAGAGGATAATATATCGTGCTTCGCCGAATATTGGGGACCGCGCAGGTCAAAAACACCTATTGTTACATTGATACCCAGAAAAAATATGAGATTATCCGTACCGCTCTTTTATTTGGAGTGGCTCTTGCTCTGTTCGCGGGCGGGTACGCGGCGACGGAGACCAGAAACAATCTGCTGACCGTAATCGCCATCCTGGGCTGTCTTCCGGCCAGCAAAAGCCTGGTTTCAGCCATCATGTTCTGCAGATTTCACAGCGCTTCCGGGGAGGTACATCAGGCTGTGGCGGCCTTTGATGAGACCCAGGACACACTGTATGACCTGGTTTTTACCACCCAGAATGTAAATTATGTGGCTGATCACTGTTGCCTGATCGGCAATGAGCTGGTGCTTTTAACTCAGGACAGGACTGTGGATAAGAAGGGGCTGGAGGCGCATCTGCATGAAATGCTGAGGAAAGCCGGTGTAGGTAAGGTCAATATCGGTATTTTCACGGAGCTTCGCCGCTACACTGACCGGCTGAATACGCTGGCGGCCTCGGAGCGGGCGGAATATAAGGACGCCGCGCTTTTGTTGGAATCGCTGAAGGAAATTTCGCTCTAACAGCAGAGAATTTTCGTAAGAAGCCTGAATTATCAATAGAAGGAAGCTTCATCTTAATATAAATATTCAAAGGAAATCACAGTGTAATGCAGGAAATCATTGTGGCGCCCCATCAGGCCAATCAGCGTCTGGACAAGCTGCTGCAAAAGCTTCTGCCCGGGGCGGAGCGGGGTTTTTTATTTAAAATGCTTCGCAAAAAAAACATCACTCTGAACGGAAGGAAGGCGCAGGGAAACGAGATGGTTTCTCTGGAGGACCGCATCCAGTTTTATTTTTCGGAGGAGACCTTTCACAAATTCGGGGGCAAACAGGATGCCTACAGGGCGGAGAATACCCTGAGACCCTATCTGGAGGCCTGCGCGGCGTTAAAGGATATTACTGTCATTTACGAGGATCACAATGTGATCATCTGCAATAAGCCCTCCGGGGTGTTAAGCCAGAAGGCGAAGGAAAACGATATGTCGGTCAATGAATGGCTGATCGGCTATCTTTTGAGGACAAAGCAGATTGATTCTGAGATTCTGGCCAGCTTTAAGCCTTCTGTCTGCAACCGACTGGACAGGAACACCTCCGGGCTGATGCTGCTGGGAAAGACTCTCTCCGGCAGTCAGCACTTAAGCCGGTGGATCAAGGGAAGAAATATCAGAAAATTTTATCGCCTTTTCGCTCTGGGAAAGGTGACAGAGCCGTTTTATGTCAGGGGGTATCTGACCAAGGATGAGAGAACCAACAGGGTCAGTGTCAGCGATAAACCTGTGCCGGGCGGTGAGTTCATCGAGACGAGATGCACTCCTTTGAAGGTGTACGGGGATATCAGCTATCTGGAGGTGGAGCTTTTGACCGGAAAGCCTCACCAGATCCGCGCCCATCTGTCCGGCCTGGGGCACCCTCTGATCGGAGATTACAAATATGGTCGGCGGGAGATCAATGAGACCTTTCGCAGGGCGTTCGGGGTGGAGAGCCAGCTGCTGCACGCTTACCGCCTGGAATTTCCTCTCATTGAGGATGAGGATTTTGCCGGTCTGAGCCGGGCGGTGTTTTACGCGCCTGAGCCGGAGGTTTTTGACAGAATCAGAAGGACATATAAGGTTTAGCTGATTTGAGTTACGGCAAGGCTTTTGGAGGCCGCGATTCGCTTATTAGCCAGTGCAGGATGGGCATATTTTTTCGCGGCAGTTTCTTACAGTATTGGGAGGTACCGGGTGGCTACCTGGAATTCAAGAGGCTTGAGAGGCTCCACTTTGGAGGAGCTGATCAACCGCACCAATGAAAAATACAATCAGGCGGGGCTGGCGCTGATCACCAAGGTGCCTACGCCCATCACGCCCATAGAGATCGACAAGGAGAGCCGGCATATCACACTCGCCTATTTCGACCAGAAGAGCACAGTGGACTATATTGGGGCGGTGCAGGGAATCCCGGTCTGCTTTGACGCCAAGGAATGCGCCCAGGATACCTTTGCTCTGGCCAATATTCACGAGCATCAGGTGAAGTACATGGAGGCCTTTGAAAAGCAGGGCGGGGTGGCTTTTTTTCTGATTTATTATACGCACAGGGATATTTTTTATTATCTGCCCTATGAGATGCTCGCCTGGTTCTGGGAGAGAGCGGCCCAGGGGGGACGCAAAAGCTTTCGCTATGAGGAGCTGAATCCGGAATATGTGCTGCCGCGGCATAAGGGAAACGGCGTGCTTGTGCCCTGGCTGGACATGCTGCAGAAGGATCTGGATGACAGAGGTTGACATTTCACGGGAAATGTGTATACTACTTAAGGGCACGTCACTGTGCTATCGAATTAGCACTGTAACGCGCTAAAGTGAGAAAATGAGCGGATTGCGAGCTGGTCGCGACTCTTTCTCCTGCCGCACAGCGGCAATTCATCCTGATCCGTCAGCGGACTGGTTCGATTGGAAAGGTAAATTATGAGTTTGAATATATCACACACTCCGGAGGGCGTGAGGGATCTTTACGGGGCGGAGCTGCGCCGCAAGCGCCAGGTGGAAACTGCGGTACGTAAGGCAATCGACAGCTTCGGCTACGAACCCATTGAGACGCCAACCTTTGAATTTTTTGACGTATTTTCCAGAGAGGTGGGCACTACGCCCAGCAAGGATCTGTACAAGCTTTTTGACAAGGACGGCAATACTCTGGTCCTCAGGCCGGATTTTACGCCGCCCATTGCAAGGTGTGCGTCCATCTATTTTATGAAGGACAAAAAGCCACTGCGCCTGTCTTACGAGGGGAGGACCTTCACCAATGCGAAGAGCCTGCAGGGGAAGCTGCAGGAGGTGACACAGATGGGGGCGGAGCTTTTGCAGGATGGCTCCGTACAGGCGGACGCGGAGATACTTATTCTTGTGGTGTCGGTGCTGAAGGCCTGCGGACTTGAGAATTTTCAGGTTTCCGTGGGGCATATGGAGTATTTTAAGGGGCTGTGCGAGGAGGCCGGGCTTGATCCGGAGACGGAGATTGCCCTGCGGGAGGCCATTTCCGCCAAAAATATTTTCGCGGCGGAGGAGCTTTTATCTCCCTTTGATATTTCGGAGGACGTGAAGCGGGCTCTTTTAAAGGTCACAGATTTGTTTGGCACAGTGACCGATCTGGGTCTTGCAAGAGAGCTGGCGCACAATGCCCGTTCCCTGGCGGCGCTGGACAGGCTGGAGACGCTCTCGCGTATTCTGAAGGCCGCCGGCGTGGACCGGTATGTCTCCTATGATCTGGGCCTTCTGAGCAAATATCATTATTACACGGGCATCATTTTCAAGGCGTATTCCTATGGCGTGGGGGACGCCATTGTGAAGGGCGGGCGCTATGATCAGCTGCTCCATTATTTTGGGAAGGACGCGGCGGCTGTGGGTTTTGCCGTGGTCGTGGATGATGTGATGGAGGCGCTGGATTATCAGAAGACGGCGGTTCCGGCGGCGGATGAGGTGCTGACGCTGACATATGATAATAATGAAGAAACTTATCTGAAGGCTCTGGCTGAAGCGGCTTCGCTTCGGAGCCAGGGGAAAAGAGTGGTGCTGACCAGGGAGGTGGCAAATGGGTTCTGACAGATATCTGACATTCGCCCTGGGCAAGGGCCGTCTGGCGGACAAGGCGCTCTCCATGTTAAATCAGATCGGGATCACCTGCCGGGAGATGGACGATAAAAGCTCCCGGAAGCTGATTTTTGTCAATGAGGAGCTGAAGCTGAAATTTTTTCTGGCGAAGGGGCCGGATGTGCCCACCTATGTGGAGTATGGAGCCGCGGACCTGGGCGTGGTAGGAAAGGACACTATTCTGGAGGAAAACAGGAGGGTGTACGAGGTGCTGGATCTGGGCTTTGGCGCCTGCAGGATGTGTGTCTGCGGTCCGCCCGAGGCGCAGACGCTTTTGCAGAACCATGAGAGAATTCGGGTGGCTACCAAGTATCCGAATATCGCCCGGGATTATTTTCATAATAAAAAGAATCAGACGGTGGATCTGATCAAGCTGAACGGGTCTGTGGAGTTGGGACCGCTGGTGTCACTGTCGGATGTGATTGTGGATATCGTGGAGACGGGGTCAACGCTTCGGGAGAACGGGCTGGTGGTGCTGGAGGAGATCTGTCCGCTGTCGGCGAGGCTGATTGTGAATCAGGTGTCCATGCAGATGGAGGCGGAGAGAATCCGGGGGCTGATCAGGGAGTTGTCGGAAGCACTGAATGGGAGAAGAATGGTAAAATGAAGAAAATTATACTTACGGAGGAAAGCCGTAAAGATTTATTGAATACGCTTTTAAAGCGCAGTCCCAACAATTATGGCAGCTATGAGGAGACAGTGAAGGATATTATTGCGCAGGTGCGTGAAAAGGGGGATCAGGCTCTCTTTGAACTGACGAAGAGGTTTGACGGCTGTGAGCTGACCGCGGAGACGATTCGGGTGACTCCTCAGGAAATCGACGAGGCGGTGGCTGCGGTTGACCCTGGGCTGTACGCGGTCATGGAGCGGGCGGCGGCCAATATCCGCGCCTTTCATGAGAAACAGAAGCGGAATTCCTGGTTTGAGTATAAGCCGGATGGGAGTATTCTGGGGCAGAAGGTGACGCCCATCGCGAAGAGCGGGGTGTATGTGCCGGGCGGAAGGGCGGCTTTATCGTCCAGCCTTCTGATGAATGTGATTCCGGCGAGAGTGGCGGGGGTAAAGAAGGTGGTGCTGACCACGCCTCCGGGGAAGGACAGGAAGATTCCGGCGGTGACGCTCGCGGCGGCAAGGATTGCCGGGGTGGATGAGATTTATAAGGTGGGCGGCGCGCAGGCGATCGCGGCCATGGCCTTCGGCACTGAGAGCGTTCCGAAGGTGGACAAGATTACAGGTCCCGGCAATATATTTGTAGCTTTGGCAAAAAAGCAGGTTTTCGGGTATGTGGGTATCGATTCCATCGCCGGGCCCAGCGAGGTGCTGGTGCTGGCGGACGAAACTGCCAATCCCCGCTATGTGGCCGCTGATCTGCTCAGCCAGGCCGAGCATGACGAGCTGGCCAGCGCTATCCTGATTACCACTTCTGAAAAGCTGGCGCGGCAGGTGGAGGCTGAGATTGACGCTTTTACAGAGAAGCTGGAAAGAAGAGCCATCCTTGAGAAATCTCTGGAAAATTACGGCTATATTTTGCTGGCGCGGACCATGGACGACGCCATTGAGGCGGCCAATGAGATTGCCTCCGAGCACCTGGAGATTTTGACGGCAAATCCCTTTGAGGTCATGACCAGAATTGACAACGCGGGAGCTATTTTCCTTGGGGAGTATTCCTCCGAGCCGCTTGGGGATTATTACGCGGGACCCAATCATATTCTGCCGACCAACGGTACGGCCAGATTTTTCTCGCCCTTAAGCGTGGATGATTTCATCAAAAAGAGCAGCATCATTAGCTATTCCCGGCCGGCGCTGAAGGCGGTGCACGAGGATATTGAGGCTTTCACGGTAAGTGAGGGGCTGACGGCTCATGCCAATTCTATTCGCGTCAGGTTTGAAAATGACTGAGAATCAGTCACTTCCTCCTGCATAAGCCATTTAGCTCCGTAAGGGGCAAGAAAGCACGCGAAGCGGGCGAGGGTTGCGCATGTAGAGGCACCGAAGGGCGTCTCGTACACCGTAAGGCGTCTTGCGAAGGAGAGGTAGCGGCTGCGAATAGAAACAAAAAAGGAAGGAAAGACAACAGCAATGAGAAACGCGGAAATCAGAAGGACGACAAAGGAAACGGATATTTCCATGGCGCTGTGTCTGGACGGCGCCGGAAAGGCGGAGGTTGACACGGGCATCGGCTTTTTTGACCACATGCTGGACAGCTTCGCCAGACACGGCCTGTTTGACCTGAAGGTAAAAATTGACGGCGATCTGAGGGTGGATGGGCATCACAGCGTGGAGGACTGCGGCCTTGTGCTGGGGCGGGCCATCCGTGAGGCCGTCGGGGATAAAAAGGGAATCCGCCGGTATGGTTATTTTATTCTGCCGATGGATGAGGTGCTGGTGCTCTGCGCGGTGGATTTGTGCGGCAGGCCGTATTTTTCCATGGACGCGGTCTTTCCGACGCAGCGCTGCGGGGAGTTTGACACGGAGTTAGTCAGGGAGTTTTTCTATGCGGTTTCTTATTCGGCGGCTATGAATCTGCATATTAAGGTGTTGTCGCCGGGAAACAGCCATCATATGATTGAGGCGATTTTTAAGGGGTTTGCGAAGGCGCTGGATATGGCGGTGTCGTATGATGAGCGGATTACGGATGTGCTGAGCACGAAGGGGAGCCTGTAATTATATAGGCAGGGAGTCGTGCAAAAATATATAAACTGCTTCGCTCATGCTGTGCTAATCATTGCGATGAGCCCCTGAAAGCGAGTATTGTGTCAGCATGGGCTTCCACAATACTTGGGTCTCATCTCCATAGCACAGAAATCGCTCAGCAGTTTATATATTTTTGCACTCTGTATTCCGCCTGTAGTAAATGAGCTGCTTCTGCTTTGAAGCCTTTGTGCCTGATTAAAAAGGAATTTTTATGGTATTACTGTGAAAAAGAAGGGTTAATTCATGAATGGCTTGATCACGAAAATATATATTAAGGATGGACAGGCGGTAATGTCTCCTGAAAATCCGGAAATCATAGAGATGTCCCCGGTTGATCTGGCGGCGGCGGCGCGGGAGCATGGCGCTCACGCTCTTTATGTCGGGAATCTGGCGGAGACGGACGGGGAGCATGAGCTGAATCTTGGGGTGCTCAGGGAAATCTGCGGGGTCAGCGAGGTCCCAGTGATCGGGGCGGAGTATCATTTCCTGAACCGTATGGAGGATGTGAAAAAGCAGCTCTACGCTGGTTGTAAGCATGTGGTGCTGGACGGGGACAGTGAAGCTTCCATGGCGGTGCTGAAGGAGGTTTCACAGAAATTCGGCAGGGAAAAGATTTTTGTGCGCTCGGCGGAGCCTTCCATGCCGAAGGGAGCCGCCCTGGAGGAGATCACCAGGTATGCCTCTGAGGTGATGGATTTGTCTGACGCGGAGAGATTTGCGGATGCGTACAATCTTGTGAAGCAGGGAAAGGCGGAAGATAACGCGCTGGAGGCGGCCTTTGGCTGGGAGAATTTCAAAAAGGATCCTCAGGGCCTGGTGCCTGTGATTGTGCAGGACTATAAGACCGGACAGGTGCTGATGGCAGCCTATATGAACGAACAGGCTTATCTGGATACGCTTCGCACCGGCAAAATGAATTATTACAGCCGTTCCCGCAAAGCCCAGTGGCTTAAGGGGGAGACCTCGGGTCATTTTCAGTATGTAAGGAGTCTGACCGCGGACTGCGACATGGACACCATTCTGGCCTCGGTGCGTCAGGTGGGCGCGGCCTGTCACACCGGCAGCTATTCCTGTTTTTTCAATGAAATCACGCCCAGGCAGTATGAGGAGAAAAATCCTCTGCGGGTCTTTGAGGACGTATACGCGGTCATCCAGGATCGCAAGATCCACCCGAAGGAGGGTTCCTACACCAATTATCTTTTTGACAAAGGTATTGACAAGATATTAAAGAAGGTGGGAGAAGAGGCCACGGAGATCATTATCGCGGCCAAAAATCCCGACCCGGAGGAAATCAAATATGAGATTTCCGATTTCCTGTATCATGTGATGGTGCTGATGGCGGAGAAGGGGGTTACCTGGGAGGATATCACAGCGGAGCTGGCGAATCGATAATGATGAAGCGCCCCGCTAAATGGATAATCGGGCGAGGGCCTGAGCCTGTGCGAAAGCAGAGGCAGGAAGATTAAACAGCGGGAAATAAAACAAAACAGCCCTGAAAGCGGAATTTTGAAATTTGCTTTCAGGGCTGTTTCGACGTCCCGGGATAAGTATTTTGGGATATTCTGTAAAAGGACTTAATTCGCGGCTGCTTTCTGCTCCTCCCGTATCGGCTTTAACAGCTTCCTGTCCAGCCTGACAAAGAAGATCAGACTGAAGGCCAGAGAGACCAGCTCAGCGATGGGCCACGCGTACCACACCATCGACAGGTTGCCGGTCCGGGATAACAGAAACGCCAGAGGCACCAGTACAACCAGCTGGCGCAGGAAGGAGATCAGCATACTGCTGACGCCGCTGCCCATCGCCTGGAAGAAGGAGGTACAGACTACGCAGATGCCCGCCAGCAGGAAGCTGTAGCTGATGGTGCGCAGCGCCGGTACGCCGATGGCCAGCATGTCATCCGAGGCGCTGAAAAGCCGCAGCAGCTGTGTGGGAAGCAGCTGCATCACGAGGAAGGCGCAGAACATGATGCAAACGGCATAGAGCATCCCCAGCCGGACTGTCCTGGTGATACGGTCCGGTTTTCTGGCGCCGTAGTTGTAAGCTACGATGGGAACAATGCCGTTGTTCATGCCAAAGACCGGCATAAAGGCGAAACTCTGCAGCTTGAAATATACGCCGAATACAGCCACGGCGGTGGAGGAGAATACCACCAGGATATTATTGATACAGAAGGTCATGATGGAGCCGATGGCTACCATCAGGATGGAGGGAACACCAATGTACAGGATATTGCCGATGATCTGCAGCCTGGGTTGAAAGCCCTTCAGTCTCAGCCGGACATCGTCGTTGACTTTAAAATTCAAAAACAGCGCCAGAATACCGGCCATGATCTGTCCTAAAACGGTGGCCGCCGCGGCGCCCCTGATTCCCATGGCGGGGAAGGGACCGATGCCGAAAATCAGAAGCGGGTCAAAGATAATATTGATAACCGCGCCCAGCCCCTGGGTAAACATGGTGTAGATCGTTCTGCCTGTGGACTGCAGCAGTCGTTCAAAAATCATTTCCGTATAAATTCCGAAGCTGAAGCACAGGACGATGGTCAGGTAGTCCTCCCCGTACTGCGCGATTGTCTCCGACGCTCCCTGCAGTACAAACACCAGTCTGGAAGCCGTCAGCCCGAAGACCAGAAAGATCAGATATCCGATGGCCTCCAGAAAAATACCGTGCATGGCCATCCGGTTGGCCGCCGCGAAATTCTTTTTGCCGAGCTCTCTGGAGAGCAGGGCGTTGGTACCCACGGCCAGGCCGGAGGATACGCCTATCATCAGGTTCTGCACCGGGAAGGCCATGGAAACCGCGGTCAGCGCGTCCTCGCTGAGCCTTGCCACGAAAATACTGTCCACTACGTTATAAAGCGCCTGTACAAGCATGGAGAGCATCATGGGAAGCGCCATGGTGATCAAAAGCCGGTTGACAGGCATGACGCCCATCTTATTTTCCGCGGGCGCGTTTGTCTCATTACTCATTCTTCTTTTCCTCCGCTTTTGTTTTTTTCATCATTTTTCCAGAGGCTATTCTATAGGAAGAATAAAATATTGTCAATAACATCCCGTGTTAATAAAAATTTAATGATTTTGTCTGTGACGAATCGGCTTTTTCATGCCTATATAAAGTAAAGGAGGCCGGATATGAATGCAATGACGAATTTTTTAGATCAAAATTTCAAAAGAGGGTTGCAGTTATCTCAGAATAGGGATATACTACGGATATACATCCGGGGAGGCGTCCAAATGCAGACACAGGTAAAAGAATGGGGTAACAGTCAGGGGGTGAGGATTCCAAAGGAAGCCCTGCTGGAAGCCGGAATTGATCTCAACGAGATTCTGGAGATGAGAGTTTCGAAGGGAGTCATTATGCTGGAGAAGAAGTTCAGACACAGAACACTGGAGGAAAGAGCGCAGGAGTTTAATGGACAGCTGAATCTGGACGGAGAGTTTGACTGGGGTGAGGCCGTTGGCCGGGAGGTCTGGTAATGGGATATTATCCTCGGCAGGGAGACATTCTTAAAATTGAATATATCCAGGTCCCTGTTCTTGTTGTCAGTCGAGATTATTTTAACGAGTCCGGTGAAATTATCGGCTGCCCGCTGCTTGCCGCGTCCACGGAGGGACCACTGCACATCTTTGTCTCAGATGGCGAAATGGGCGGCTATGTCCAGTGTGAGAAGCTGAAGCTTCTGGATCTGTCTGTCCGCGGATATAAGAAGACAGGACAGATTGGGACTATGGACAGGATGAATATTACAGATGCGGTGCAGAGTATCTTTGATTATTTTTGACAACCATCCCCTGCTTTTTCATAGTTGTTATTAAATGACAGCGTGTCTTTTTTGCGCTTTTCGCGTTTATGGGTTGCGATAAAGGTTGTTTTATGGTATTTTATGTGGACAGATATTTTTGAAAGGATACGGGAGATGGACAATCAGTTTGAAGATCAGATGATGTGGCTGGCAGAACAGATCGCCGGGTACGAGGAAAAGCTTAAGGAAATGGATGAGGTGCGGCTGTCGGAGGAATTTAACAGGATTTTGAACGCGTGGGCTGAGGAATGGCTCGAGGATTCAGAGCTTGGGGATGATTTCGGGGATGAGGACATCGGGGATGATGATTTTGATGACGAGGATGTCTGGGATGACGATTCTTGGGATGTTGATTCTGATGACGACTCCGATGATGATCTGGATTCCGATAACATTGAGGAGATTACCATGGAATTTATGAAGGGTTTGATGGAAGAGTCCCCTCAGCTGGCGAATGAGGCCCTGAAACATGTCGCGGATATGATAAAGATTGACGAGGTGATTTCTGTCATTCAGAAGCTTAATCCATCCTGGAATCCGGCGGAGGCTGCGGAGGATAAGGACGCCTACGAGATGTACCTGGAGGAAAAAAGGTGGATGGAAGGGGAAGGATGAAAACAGCGGACATATGTGCGGGGAGCCTGGGCGGCTCCCCCTTTTTGTGGGCATGGCAGTTGTTTACTATTCATAGCGAAGTTTGTGAAAAAGATATCGATTCATCTTGCGGACAACCCGGAAATGACGTATAATAAGTGAAGTTTTTTGACGCAGGAGGTCATAGAATGGAGAAGGAAATATCTCAGGCGGTAATCGGCAGGTTGCCAAGATATTTTCGATATCTGGGAGAGCTGAAGGACAACGGGGTGCAGAGGATTTCCTCGCAGGAGCTGAGCAGCCTGATGAAGGTGACAGCGTCCCAGATCAGGCAGGATCTGAATAATTTCGGCGGCTTCGGCCAGCAGGGATACGGCTATAATGTGGAGTATCTGTACCAGGAGATCGGCAATATTCTGGGGCTGAACGTGGAGCACCACCTGATTATCATCGGCGCGGGGAATCTCGGGCAGGCTCTGGCCAATTATCTGAATTTTGAGAAGCGGGGCTTTCTTTTCAAGGGAATCTTTGACTGCAACCCGGCTTTATACGGCAGGAAGGTCAGAAGCCTGACCGTGCAGCCCATGGAGGCGGTGGAAAGCTTTATCCTGGAGAATCAGGTGGACATCGCGGTGCTGACCATTCCGAAGGAGAGCGCGGTGGAGGTGGCCGACATGCTGGTGAAAAACGGCGTCAAGGCCATCTGGAATTTCGCTCATGTGGATCTGAATGTGCCGGAGGGAATCCAGGTGGAGAATGTGCACCTTTCGGACAGTCTGATGAAGCTCTCCTATAATCTGGCAAAATACAATTCACAGCCGACCTGATTATACTGAAAGTTTTTTGTGCGCCGTCTTAGGGCGCATATTCTGAGAGACTGTCGCGAAATACTATGCCCGTCCCGCATTGGCTGATACGCGGCAGTTCCTGAATTAAGGAAAATATGGAAGACTATATGAGACAGTTTGACCGGGGTTTTGTCAGGATCGACCTGGACGCCCTGGAGCATAATATCGACGCCATGTATGAGCATATTGGGCGTAAAAGCAGGCTCATTCTGGTGATCAAGACTGACGGCTACGGCCACGGCGCCATCCCCATTGCCCGGTTGGGGGAGACAAAGAAGAGCGTGGGAGGTTACGCTGTGGCTACCTTTGAGGAAGCCAAGGCCCTGTGGGAGAGCGGAGCAGCCAAACCGATTCTGATTTTGGGCTATACCTTTCCTTACTGCTATGAGGAGATGCTTGAGCTGGAAATCCGGCCCGCGGTTTTCAGGGAGGATACTCTGGAGGAATTATCCTCCGTTGCCCTCAGGACGGGAAAGACAGCGAAAATCCATATCAAGGTGGATACCGGCATGAGTAGAATCGGGATTTATCCCGATGAGGAGGGTTTTTCCTTTATCAAAAAGGCGGCTGGCCTTCCTGGAATAGAGATCGAAGGAATTTTCACCCATTTCGCCCGGGCGGATGAGAGGGACAAGCAAAACGCCCTTGCCCAGTACGATAGTTTTTATCATTTCGCAGAGGAGGCGGAGCGACTTTTGGGATACCCCATTCCCATAAAGCACTGCGCCAACAGCGCCGCCATTATCGAAAAGGAGCTGGAGCGAACCCATCTGGACTGGGTTCGGGCGGGTATCACTCTGTACGGACTCTGGCCCTCCGGGGAGGTGGATCAGGCGGCCATTGATTTAAGGCCGGTGCTGTCCCTTCACAGCCATGTGGTCTATGTGAAGGACGGACGTGTGGGCAGCGGCGTCAGCTACGGCGGCACCTGGCAGATCAAAAAGCCGGTGAAAATCGCCACCATTCCGCTGGGCTACGGGGACGGATATCCGAGGAGCCTGTCAAACTGCGGCTATGTGCTGATCCGGGGCCGGAGAGCGCCCATATTGGGAAGAGTGTGCATGGACCAGTTCATGGTGGATGTGACGGATATCCCCGGGGCTGCCTGCGGCGATCCGGTGACTCTTATCGGAAGCGACGGAGAGGAGCGTATTTCCATGGAGGAGCTGGGGGAAATGAGCCATCGCTTCAACTATGAGTTCGCCTGTGATCTCGGCAAACGCCTGCCCAGAGTTTTTTATTATCAGGGAAAACCGGCGGCGTATATGGATCAGTTTTCACCGCGGCTTCATTCCTTATCGTTATAAAACGGGAATATCTGTGTAAGCTTGCCTGTCCATCTGATTGTCTGTTGAGAACACTTTTTTAGTAAAATAAAATCCGCGAAGTTGAATACCTTTTCACAAAACCAGCCATACTATAAACCAGAAAGAGGTGAAACGGCGCCGGTATCCGGCGCCCATGACATCCTGGCCCAGGCTGCATAGAAAGGATGGTTTGGTATGAAAAGGGGAGACATTTATTACGCGGATTTAAGACCGGTAGTAGGAAGCGAGCAGGGCGGCGTCCGCCCGGTGCTGATTATTCAGAATGACGTGGGCAACCGCCACAGTCCGACGGTGATCTGCGCCGCCATCACAAGCAAGCTGGACAAAAACAAGCTGCCCACACATATCCATATTTCCGCCAGTACCTATCATATGGAAAAGGATTCCGTGATTCTGCTGGAGCAGCTTCGCACCATAGACAAGACCCGGCTGAAGGATAAGGTCTGCCACCTGGATGAGGCCATTATGGGACAGGTGGACAGCGCCTTAAGCGTTTCCCTTTCCCTGCCTCAGCAGCCGGGAACTGGCGAAAGGACGACAGTGGATGGGAAATTTACGGGGATGGCCGGCGCCCGGGGGTGATTCTTTTCCGGACAAGGAGCCGGGCGTCCGGGGATAATTCTTTTTTTGAAAAATAAGCCGGGCGTGAAGCGCCTGCCGGGAAACCGGGGGTTCAAGGTTGACGAAAAGGCTTTCTTTTGCTATAGTATGATAAAAACGAAAGGATAAAGGAGTTATTATTTTATGTCAGACGATGGAGACGGACCCTGTAGGGGCCTGATCTTAAGTTTAACGAAAACCGGGATTCCGGATATCGAGGTGTTCGGAATTCCATTGCTACATATTCTGGTGCCGGTGCTTTTCTTCCTGCTTTTGCTGGCTCTTTTCACGGCGCTGGGCGTGTTTTTGCCGGGGAAGCTTGTAAAGATGGTGAAGGAAGGTGTGGAAAAGCTTCTGCGGGGAGGGGACGTTCCGTCCGCGGAGGATGACACCGAGCAGGAAATTATAGACCTGGTCAATGAAGGCCATGAACAGGGCGTGATCGAGGACAGCGAGGTGGAGATGATCAGCAATATTTTCGCGTATTCCGATAAGGAAGCGCAGGATATTATGACTCATCGCTCCAATATGGAGGCCTTTGACGGGGAAACGCCGTTTCCGGAGGCGGTCAGCCGGCTTTTGTCCGGGCAGAATTCCAGATATCCGGTTTATGAGGAGAATCTGGATCATATTACAGGCATCCTGTATCTGAAGGATGCCCTGCGCTATCAGAATACCCACCCCCAGGAGAACCGTCCCATCGGGCGGATCGAGGGACTTTTGCGCAAGACGCAGTTTACCCTGATAACCACGAATATCGACGATCTTTTCAAGACGCTGCAGTCCACGAAGGTACAGATGGCGATTGTCATTGATGAGTACGGGCAGACGGCGGGGCTGGTTACCATGGAGGACATTCTGGAAGAGATTGTGGGCAATATCCAGGATGAGTATGATGATGAGCAGGAATTCATCGATTCCAGGAGTGAGGACGCCTGGGTGATGGAGGGGCTGACGCCCTTAGAGGACATAGAGGACAGGCTGGGGATCACCTTTGACGAAACCGAATTTGACACATTGAACGGTTTTCTGATCCGCCGGCTGGATCATATCCCCCGGGAGGGGGAGGAATTTGAGTGCGAGTACAAGGGATACCTTTTCAGGGTCCTTTCTGTGGAAAATATGCGGATACAGAGTGTGCTCGTGACAAAAAAGGCGGAGGAGCCTTTACAGGAAACAGAACGCGGGGAGGAAGGATAAGGAAATGTCAGGACATTCAAAATTTTCAAACATCAAGGCCAAAAAAGAGAAAAACGACGCCGCCAGAGGTAAAATCTTTACCATCATCGGCCACGAGATCGCGGTGGCGGTAAAAGAGGGCGGACCTGACCCGGCCAACAACTCAAAGCTTTATCAGGTTGTTCTGAAGGCCAAGGCCAACAATATGCCCAACGATACTATCGAGAGAGGCATCAAGAAGGCCAGCGGAGAGCTCGGAAGCGTCAATTATGAAAATATTACATATGAGGGCTATGGCCCCGGCGGCACCGCCATCATTGTCAAAACGCTGACGGACAATAAAAACCGGACCGCCTCCAGTGTGAAAAGCGCCTTTACTAAGGGGCAGGGAAGCATCGGAACCCCCGGCTGCGTGTCCTTTATGTTTGACGAGAAGGGACAGATTATCATTGATAAGGAAGAGTATGAGGCTGAGGACGCGGATGAGCTGATGATGACCGTGCTGGACGCGGGAGCGGAGGATTTCGCGGAGGAAGAGGACTCATACGAGGTGATCACCGCTCCGGAGGACCTGGAGAGCGTGCGGAAGGCTTTGGAGGAGGCGGGTATCCCCATGGCCAGCGCGGAGGTGACCATGATTCCGCAGAATTATGTGACGCTGACGGATGAGAATCACATCAAATGCCTGAACAGAATTCTGGATATTCTGGATGAGGATGATGATGTGCAGGCGGTGTATCATAACTGGGACGAGTAGAGCAGGTTATATTCGGACCGGAATGAGCAGGGCCAAATCATGCTTCTCACGGATTTTTTACATCAGGCCAGGAAGCTGGTACAGAGAAGTTTTTGGCGCGGATTGTACACATGATATGGGAGTGAGCGGATGGACAGACTGGCGATTGTAGTGCCCTGTTATAAGGAAGAAGAGGTTGTTGAGATCTGTTCTCAGGCCCTGCGGGAGGTGCTGGACGATCTGATTGGCAAGGAAAAGATCGCTCCGGACAGCTTTATTCTGTTTGTCAACGACGGAAGCAGGGACCGGACCTGGCCGCTGATCATCAGTGAGCATGAGAAATACCCGGACAGAGTCAGAGGAGTTAATCTGGCGGGAAATGTGGGGCACCAGTACGCGCTGACGGCCGGCCTTGTGACTGCCAGGGACCGCTGTGATATGGCGATTTCCATCGACGCGGATTTACAGGACGATGTGACAGTGATCGAGCAGATGGTGGATTCCTTTCACGCGGGCAACGATATCGTGTACGGCGTCAGGAATGACCGCAGCAGCGACAGCTTTTTCAAGCGGGCGACCGCCCAGGGCTTTTATAAATTCATGGAGATCATGGGCGTCAAAACGGTATATAATCACGCTGATTTCCGACTGATGAGCAAAAGGGCGCTGGAATACTTCAGTCAGTTTAAGGAGTCCAATCTGTTTCTGCGGGGTATCATGCCCACCATCGGATACAATACTTCCTGCGTCTATTACAGCCGCAAGGAGCGGGTGGCCGGGGAGAGCAAGTATCCGCTGAAAAAGATGCTGGCCCTTGCCTGGAACGGGATTACCTCCTTCTCCATCAAGCCGATCAGCCTGATTCTGGTTGTTGGGATTGGCATTCTCGGCCTGAGCTTTGTGGCCGCCATTTATGCCCTTGTCGCCTATTTTAACGGAAACACGGTGCCCGGCTGGACCTCCTTAATGCTCTCCATCTGGTTTCTGGGCGGCTTCCAGCTGATCGCCATCGGCCTGGTGGGCATGTATGTGGGCAAGATTTATATGGAAGTGAAGGAAAGACCGAGATATAATATTGAGGAAATTCTGGAGTGATCGGG
The DNA here is from genome assembly GCA_021203305.1 of Lachnospiraceae bacterium. Taxonomy (GTDB): domain Bacteria; phylum Bacillota; class Clostridia; order Lachnospirales; family Lachnospiraceae; genus RGIG6307. Next base: position 60,485 of record JAJQBK010000022.1, on the reverse strand, counting down.
GGAAGGCATGAAAAAAATGGGGGGCGTCCTGAAGGCGCTTGTCTGGCTTTTATTTACGGTGCCTGTGGCCTTTGGCAGCACCATTTATTATTTTGAAACGGTTTCTTCTTACGCTGCGGTTGATGTCGTCGCGCTGCTGTTATGGGGCTGTGTGATTCTGCTTTTGTTTTTGCTGGGGGCTTTTTTGTGCCGGTGGGCGGAGAAAAGACCCGGGTTTTTCAGGCTGGGAGAGGGCGCGGCCCTTGTGCTGGAGCTGATCTGCTGCGTCATCCTGGTAGCGGGAGGAATTTATCTCAGAATAGGCCGGGAATTTGTTGCTTTCTGGTCCTCGCAGGATGGAAATCCGGTGGTGGAGGCGGCGCTTGTGACGGCCTCGGGGCTTTCCCTGAATCAGGCGGATTTTCTTTCAAACGCTTATGTTTATCTTTTGAACCAGCTGTTTATGCTGGTGGGCAATCTTTCCATGGCGGCGGCCGGGATGCAGCTGGCGCTGTTTTCGGTCACCTGTTTTCTACTCTATTTTCTTGTCAGGCGCACTTGGGGAGCGTTATGCGCTGTTATCTGTCTGGGAGCGCTGATGCTGTTTCCGGAAATGATCCGTCTTTCCATGTATTGTTCCCCGGAAACGCTGCTGCTTTTAGGAGTAGTGGCTCTGGGATGGCTTCTTCACCTTTGCTTTGACCGGTTTCTGAAGAGAGGCTTTGAGGCGGCGCCGGATTTCCTGCTTCTGATCTGTCTTCTGGCGGGCTGTATCTATTATCAGCAGACACCGGGAATTTCGGGAGTTCTTTTGTCTGAAAGGATATCGGCGGTGGGAGGACAGACCGCTCTTTTAGCGGGGCTGTTGAGTCTGATTTTCTTTTTATTTCTCAGAAAAGAAAAAAGAGCGGCTTCTGTCTATATGGTTATGGCCGTGATTGTCCTGGCGGCACAGCTGATGGGAATGCAGGAGGATATGGGCTGTCAGGCGGCGCTGTGCGTTGTGATGACGCTTCTTTTGGGAGTACTGCTGCGGGATTTGCTGGGCGGAGAGGAAAACGGGGAAGAAGAGGAATACGCTGAAATCCAGTGGACTGGGACAGAGGATTTGTCTTTGCCGGAGGATGAACCTCTGGAGGAAGCCGAAGCGGAGGAAAAGGAACTGCCGGCAGAAGAAGAGAGCATACCGGAAGAGAAGCTTCAGACATTGAGAGAAGAGGGTATGCCGGAAGAAAAGCCCCAGCCGGTGAAAGAGGAGGGTATGTCGGAAGAAAAGCTTCAGCCGGTGATAGAAGAGAGTATGCCGGAAAAGGAAGCCGCTTCCGCCCGTCCGGAAATTTTTATTCCGAAATCCATGGAAATCCCGAAGAGAAAGAAGAGGGCGAAGATTGATTATGACAAGGATTTTTCTGAGACGGAGATGAAATTTGATATTGAGATTCCGGACGAAGAGGAGTTTGACCGGTAAAACAGCGGCTGTGAATGTAATGCAGAATACATATTTTTGTCCTGAAACAGGCACACTAAGAAGAAAATCGAAGGATTTTCTTCTTTTTGTTTATCGGAGGTGTGCGTTGGAAGAGACAGATTCAAAACAGCAGGAAAAAAATGACAGTATCCGTGAGAGCGGGCAGCTTTTATTAAATGAAAATTCGCAGAAAAATGAGATTTATCTGGTCACGATCATTGGGGAGGTAGAGGGACATGACGTGCTGGGAAACAACGCGAAAACCACCAAATATGAGCATGTGCTGCCCCAGCTGGCGGCCATTGAGGACAGCTGGGAAATCGACGGCGTGCTGGTGCTGATCAATACCATGGGCGGGGATGTGGAAGCGGGCCTTGCCATCGCGGAGATGCTGGCCAGCTTAAGCAAGCCCACGGTGTCGTTGGTGCTTGGCGGCTCCCATTCCATCGGCGTTCCCATCGCGGTCAGCACGGATTATTCCTATATTGTACCCACGGGAACCATGGTGATTCACCCGGTTCGGATGAACGGCACCGTGATCGGGGTGCGCCAGACCTTTGATTATTTCCGCCAGATTCAGGACCGCATCACCGGGTTTGTGGCCTCCCACTGCGGCATCAGCGAGAAACGCTATGTGGAGCTGATGATGGAGACGGAGATGCTGACCAAGGATGTGGGGAGCATTCTGGTGGGGGAGGACTGCGTCAGGGAAGGAATTATCAATGAGGTTGGCGGTATCAGCCAGGCCATGGGGAAACTTCATGAGATGATTGAGAAAAGAAATGACAAATGAAAAAAACTATGCTAGAATGAAATCGTTTGAGAAATTTCTGACTGAATGATATGTGAAAAAGAGAAGTGAGGATACCATGGCGGCTGGTTCCGGAAGCAGGACAGGGACAAAAAAGAGTACAGGCACCGCGAACAGCGGCAGAACGGGGACAGGAAAAAGTACCCGCAGTACAGGTTCGGGAAGGACTTCGCGAAGCGCAGGCACAGCAAAAAGCACCGCCGGGCGAAGGAAAGCGTCCTCAGGCAGAACCGGGAAGAAAAGACAGTCCGCCGCCGCGAGAAGGCGACAGCAGGAGCTGTACCGGGAGGCGGGCTTTATCGTCGCCTGCGTGTTCCTTGCCTTTCTTTTTTTGTGCAATTTCGGGATTGCCGGGCCGGTGGGAAATTTCTTTAAGGGGATTATGTTCGGACTGTTTGGCCTGACAGCCTACGCGGCGCCCCTGTTGCTTGCCGCCGGCCTTATCTACTGGTGGGCGTGCCGGGGGCAGGGAACCGCTTACAGGAAAATTGTCCCTGGCTTTCTTTTGCTGATTGACGTCAGCGCCTTTTGCGAGTTGTTTGGCTCAAGACTGGGCGACATGAGTAAGTACAGTGCCGCTTCTTTTTATCAGAACAGTGTGGAGTACTGGAACGGAGGCGGCTTGCTGGGCGGCTCTCTGGCATATTGCCTGTATCATTATCTTTCTACAGTTGGAGCGGTACTGGTTTTGCTTGCCATCGCCGTGATCTGCGCGGTGCTTCTGACGGAAAAGTCTTTTGTGGGGCTTTTGCAGAGTGTGGGACTGGCGGCAGGCTCTACCGCGAGGGAGAGTGCGGACTCCGCCAGGCAGAGGGCTGAAATCAGGGCTCAGGAGAGAAGATCCCGGAGAGAACAGGAAGCCCTGGAAAGGGAGGATCAGGAGGAGGAGCCCGCTCAGGAGAGACGGGGCGGCTTTTTCCCCTGGGTTCATCTGCTGAATGAAGGTAAGAGCGGGAGGGCGGAGAAAAACGGAGCGAGGCATTCCGCGCCTTTGCAGTCAGAGGCCGCCGGGGCGTATGAGGATTTGGATCAGATCTCTGAGGCCGGAGAGAAAACCGGGGCGGAAGTTCAAAAGGAGACGGCGGCTCCCTTCCGCAAAAGCGCAAGGTCTCCCGAGCCCATACCGGTCAGGCCCGTGCGGGAGGAGGAAGCGCCTGAGGAAGAGGAATATGACAGCTCGGATTCTGACGGCATCCGGGAGCTGACCAGAAGGAATACATATTATACGCAGGAGACCTGGCAGGAAGCCCTGGAAGCGGAAGAACAGCCGAATGTAGCAAGCCGGGGAGAATTCGGATCTGAGCAGTACAGGACCGGACAGCCGGAGGTTGACAGAGTCCGGGAAGCGGCCGGGCAGCCTCAAATCCGGAGCAAAGCTCAGAATGAGGATAGGTCACCGGAAATTCAGGATGGAGCTCAGGATAAAGATATGCCGCCATCAACATGGTATGAACCTATGGAAGAGGCGGAAGGATCGGGAGTGAAAGCAGGGGCAGGACCCGGGAGTACGGCGGGACAGGCCGCTTTTGCTGCTGGCGCGGCATCAGAATTTCCGGAGAACGAGACGGATTCGCCCAGGGGAAAGTATGTGCAGCGTGAGATTCCGAGAGAGATTCTCTATGGGGAGAAAAGCGCTGAGAAGGAAGAAAAGCCGTTGCCTGCTCCCAAGTATCAGTTCCCTCCTCTTCAGTTTTTAAATCCGGGCAAGCCGGGAACGGGGGATTCCCCGAGGGAGCTCGCTGAGACGGCCAGACGGCTGCAAAGCTGCCTGGAAACCTTTGGCGTGAAGGTGACGATCACCGATATCAGCAGGGGCCCGGCGGTGACCCGGTATGAGATTCAGCCGGAGCAGGGGGTAAAGGTAAGCAAGATTGTCAATCTTTCCGATGATATCAAGCTGAACCTGGCTGCCACCGACATCCGGATTGAAGCGCCGATTCCCGGCAAGGCCGCCATCGGCATCGAGGTGCCCAACCGGGAGAACAGCCCGGTTCCGCTGAGGGAACTGCTGGAATCCAAAGAGTTTCAGGGCTTTCACTCGAAACTGGCTTTCGCGGTGGGGAAGGACATCTCCGGCAAGGTGGTGGTGACAGATATCGCCAAGATGCCCCATGTGCTGATCGCGGGCGCCACAGGCTCCGGCAAATCGGTATGTATCAATACGATTATTCTGAGCCTGATTTACAAGGCCACACCTGAGGAAGTGCAGATGATCATGATCGATCCCAAGGTGGTGGAGCTGAATATTTATAATGGAATTCCCCATCTGATGATTCCGGTGGTGACAGATCCAAAGAAAGCGGCCGCGGCCCTGCACTGGGGCGTGGCGGAGATGATGGACCGGTATGAGAAATTTGCCCAGATGGGGGTGCGCGATCTGAAGGGCTATAACGCGAAGATAGAGAGCGCAAAGACCGCGGAGGACGGCACGCAGTTAAAGAAGCTGCCCCAGATCGTCATTATTGTGGACGAGCTGGCCGATCTGATGATGGTATCGCCGGGGGAGGTGGAGGAGAGCATCTGCCGTCTGGCGCAGCTGGCCAGAGCGGCAGGGATACACCTGATTATCGCGACCCAGCGGCCCAGCGTGGACGTGATTACCGGCCTGATCAAGGCCAATATGCCGTCCAGAATTGCATTTTCCGTTACCAGCGGCGTGGATTCCCGCACCATTCTGGACATGGTCGGGGCGGAGAAGCTTCTGGGTAAGGGAGATATGCTCTTTTATCCGCAGGGTTATGCCAAGCCTGTCAGAATCCAGGGAGCTTTTGTCACCGAGGAGGAGATCTCGAAGGTGGTGGACTTTCTGAAGAATCAGAAGCTGGGCAATGTGTATCAGGCGGATATTGAGGAGAAGATGAAGAATCTGGGCAGCGGTACCGGCGCGGATGGACAGACCGCGGGCCAGGCGGTTGAGGATAAAAAGGACGCGCTGTTCGCGGACGCGGGCAGATTTATCATCGAGAAGGACAAGGCGTCCATCGGCATGCTGCAGAGGGCATTCCGCATCGGATTTAACCGCGCGGCGCGCATTATGGACCAGCTTTGTGATTACGGCGTGGTCGGCGAGGAGGAGGGAACCAAGCCCCGCAAGGTGCTGATGAGCCCGGAGCAGTTTGAGCAGCTGTTGGAAGAGATATGATGATACAGGCCAAAGGAGGAGACAGATGAAAAGCGACATTGAAATCGCCCAGGAGGCGGTCATGGAACCCATTACGAGGGTAGCGCAGCGCGTGGGCATCGACGAAGATGACCTGGAACTATATGGAAAATATAAGGCCAAAATTTCAGATGAATATATCAGGAAAACCGCGGATCGAAAGGATGGAAAGCTGATTCTGGTCACCGCTGTCAATCCCACTCCCGCCGGAGAGGGCAAGACCACGGTCAGCATCGGCCTGGGACAGGCGCTGTGCAAAATGGGCAAAAACGCTGTGATCGCCCTGCGCGAGCCCTCTCTTGGCCCCTGCTTTGGCATCAAGGGCGGCGCCGCCGGGGGCGGTTATGCCCAAGTGGTGCCCATGGAGGATCTGAATTTACATTTTACCGGTGATTTTCACGCCATTACCTCCGCCAACAATCTGCTGGCGGCTCTTCTGGACAATCACATCCAGCAGGGAAATGAGCTGAATATCGACACCAGAAATATTGTCTGGAAGCGCTGTATGGATATGAATGACCGGGCGCTGCGCAATATAGTGGTGGGCCTTGGCAGCAAGGCGGACGGCTTTGTCCGGGAGGATCATTTTGTGATCACTGTGGCCAGCGAGGTTATGGCGGTGCTCTGTCTTGCCTCGGACATGCAGGACTTAAAGGAGCGGCTGGGGCGCATGGTGGTGGCCTATGATTTTGACGGAAAGCCGGTGACAGCCGCCGATCTGAAGGCGGTGGGTGCCATGGCGGCTCTTTTGAAGAACGCCATCCGGCCCAACCTGATTCAGACCCTGGAGCACACGCCTGCCCTGGTCCACGGCGGGCCCTTCGCCAATATCGCTCACGGCTGCAATTCTGTCATTGCCACAAAAACTGCCCTGAAGACGGCGGATTACGTGGTGACGGAGGCCGGCTTTGGCGCGGATCTGGGGGCGGAGAAATTCTTTGATATTAAATGCCGCATGAGCGGGCTGAAGCCGGACGCTGTGGTTCTGGTTGCAACCCTGAAGGCTTTGAAGTATAATGGCGGTGTGCCAAAGAGCGAGGTTTCCAGGCCGGATATGGAGGCGCTGAAGCGCGGCATTGTGAATCTGGAGAAGCATATTGAGAATTTACAGAAGTTCGGAGTCCCTGTGGTGGTCACGCTGAACGCCTTTACCACGGATACCGCTGAGGAGCTGGATTATGTCCGGGATTTCTGTCAGGAGAGAGGCTGTGAGTTCGCTGTCTGCGAGGTCTGGGCCAAAGGCGGAGAGGGAGGAGAGCTTCTGGCACAGAAGGTTCTTGACACCCTGGAAACAAAGGAGAGCCGCTTCCATCCTCTCTATGATGTGAACGAAACGCTTGTCCATAAGATTGAAATCATCGCGAAGGAAATCTACGGAGCGAAGGGAGTCTGCTTCTCGCCGGCCGCGGCGAAGCAGCTGGCCAGCCTGGAGAAGCTTGGCTTTGGCACTCTGCCGGTCTGCATGGCCAAAACCCAGTATTCTCTGAGCGATAATCCGGAGCTTTTAGGACGTCCGGAGGACTTTGAACTGAACGTGCGCGAGGCATACGTGTCCGCCGGCGCCGGCTTTGTGGTGGTGCTGACAGGCTCGGTGATGACCATGCCAGGGCTTTCCAAAAATCCGGCGGCATACGGGATTGACGTGGATGAAAGCGGAAGGATTACGGGATTATTTTAAAAGCGCCGTGCACGGAATGATACCGGGAATGGCTGTTTTTCGCGGCCGTTGGCCGACACAATTGATGAATAAGTATATTTTTAAGGAGTATCAATGGCACCTGTTTTGATCGACGGAAAAAAGATTTCCGCCCAGATAAAGGAAGAAGTAAAGGAGGAGGTTCTGCTTTTGCAGCAAAGGGGCGTTGCTCCCTGCCTGGCGGTGATTCAGGTGGGGGATGATCCCGCATCCTCCATCTATGTGAGAAATAAGCGGAAGGCCTGCGAATATACGGGCATCCGCTTTGTGGATTATCTGCTGCCGGAGGATACGGATCAGCGGACGCTGCTTGCCAGGATTCAGTCGCTGAATGAGGACGCCTCTGTGCATGGAATTTTAGTGCAGCTCCCCCTGCCGGAGGGAATCGATGAGAAGACGGTGGCCCGCGCCATTCTGCCGTCCAAGGACGTGGACGGCTTTCACCCGGCCAATGCCGGAGCCCTCTTTCTGGGAGAAAAGGGCTTTATCAGCTGTACGCCCGCGGGCATTCTGCAGCTTTTAAATAGAAGCGGCATTGAAATTGAGGGAAAGGAGTGCGTGGTGCTGGGCCGCAGCAATAATGTGGGCAAGCCCATGGCGGCGCTGCTGTTACAGGAAAACGGAACGGTTACCATAACCCATTCCAGAACCCGAAACCTGCGGGAGGTGACCAGGAGGGCCGATATTCTGGTTGTGGCGGTGGGGAAGCCGCGCCTTGTGGACGACACCTATATGAAAGAAGGAGCGGTCGTCATTGATGTGGGAATTCACAGGAATGAGGACAATAAGCTCTGCGGCGATGTGGATTTTGAGAAAGTCGCGCCCAAATGCAGCGCCATCACCCCTGTGCCCGGCGGCGTGGGGCCGATGACGGTGGCGATGCTTATGAAGAACTGTGTGAAGGCGGCCGAAGAGGCGGCCGGATGCCGGTAAAGATGACAGATTTAAGATATGGCCCAAACAGCGGCTGTATTGTGGAGAGTGATATATGAATTGTCCGAAATGCGGACGGCCCCTGAAGGAGGGGATGCTTTACTGCGAGCATTGCGGCGGAGAGGTAAATCTGGTGCCGGAATTCGACACACAGGTGGAGCAGAGCATTGCCGAGAGTATGCAGGAGGTAATGCATCAGGGCTTTGAGGAAAAGGAGCCTGAGAATCATACAGCAGAAGAAAACGATCCCGCGCATGAGAAAAAGGCGGCTGTTTCCGCGGATAAGAAAAGAATTGGTAAGAAAGGGATTTTTATCCTGCCCTGTCTGCTGGCAGTGGCGGTCATAATACTGACAGCGATTGCGGTGACCTCTTCCCGGCGCTCCTCCTGGTATGCTTCGGCGCAGCAGCAGATGATTTCCGCCCGGGATTACGCGGAGGATGGAAAATATGACAGCGCGGAGGAATGTTACTTAAGAGCGATAGAGCTGGAACCGGAGCAGTGGGAATACCAGCTGGAGCTTGCGGATTTTTATGTCAGCCAGGAGAGGGAGGATGAGGCGCTCCAGATTTACCGTTCTGTTCTGATGAATGAGGAGGTGGATTCGGAGGTGAAGCTTCAGGCGTGCCAGGGAATCGTGGACTATTATTCCGCTGCCGGGGATTACAGGAGTATTGCCCAGATTCTGGTGGAGCTTGGAGATGAGGAGGTCAGGGCGGCTTTTTCCGATTATCTGGCGGAGCCTGTGACCTTCAGCCAGCCGGAAGGGATTTTTACGGACAGCATTATCCTGAAGCTTTCGGCGGACAGCAGCGGCAGCATCTATTATACCCTGGACGGCACGGAGCCGGATGAGAACGGGGAGCTGTACCTGTCGCCCCTTTATCTGGAGGAAGGAACCACGGTTGTATCCGCGGTATACATTAACAGATACGGGGTGAAAAGCACGGTATCCACAGCCACCTATCTGATTGATACCTCCACGCCATATCCCCCGGAGCTCTCGGCATACAGTGGTAAATATGATTATCCCCTGGAAATTGAGGCTCAGGCGGAGGAGGGCAGCGCCATCTACTATACCGTGGACGGGGGCATTCCGGACACGGACAGCACGTTGTACGAGGGCGGCCTTTACGCGGCGGAGGGAACCCATACTTACCGGTTTGTGGCTGTCAGTGAGGCAGGACTTGTCAGCGACGTGATCAGCAGGACCTTTACCATTGATTTCTCCTGGGCTGAGTACAGCAGTGATGAAGCATGGGTGCTGCTTGTGAACGCCCAGATAGAAGCCGGGGTGATTACGGATACGGAGGGAACCATTGCGGACCATCCGGAGTATGTCTACATATATCAGTATCTGTTCCCCATTTCCCTGGATTCGGAGGAGGATGCTTATTATCTGTTCGCGGAGGTCAACAGGGAGACGGCTCTGTCGGAGTCAGGAGCGATGATTCAGCACCGCACCGGGGTATATTACGGCATTGACTGTTCTACCGGTCAGATTGTGAGGCTGACTTTTGCCAGAGGACGTTATGTCAGGGAATAAAAATATAAAAGAGGAGAGGATTTATGTATCAGATTTTGAACGCGAAATGGCTCAATGAAAATATTTTTCTGATGGACATTGAGGCAAAAAGAGTCGCCGACCGGTGCCAGCCGGGGCAGTTTGTGATTGTCCGGGTGGACAGGGACGGGGAGAGAATCCCGCTGACGATCTGCGATTACAACCGGGAAAAGGGAAGCGTGACCATTGTCGCCCAGGTGGTCGGCGCGGAGACATACCGCCTGTCAAAATTAAAAGCCGGTGAATATGTGCAGGATTTTGTGGGTCCCCTGGGGAAGGCTTCAGAGTTTGTGGAGACGCCGGTTGAGGAGCTGAGGCAGAAGAAAATTCTGTTTATCGCGGGCGGCGTAGGCGCTGCGCCGGTGTATCCGCAGGTCAAATGGCTGAAGGAAATGGGCGTCGCCAGTGATGTAATCCTGGGAGCCAGGAGTAAGGAAATTTTGATTCTGGAGGACGAGCTGAAGGCTGTGGCGCAGAACCTGTACATATCCACGGATGACGGCTCCTACAGCACAAAGGGCACGGCATCTGTGGTGCTGCAGAATCTCTATGACGCGGGACAGACCTACGATGTGTGTGTGGTCATCGGTCCGATGATCATGATGAAATATACCTGTCTGCTGACAAAAAAACTGGAGCTTCCCACGATAGTTTCCATGAATCCGATTATGGTGGACGGCACCGGTATGTGCGGCGCCTGCCGCCTGACAGTGGGAGACGAAGTGAAGTTCGCCTGCGTGGACGGCCCGGAATTTGACGGCCATCTGGTGAATTTTGACGAGGCTATGAAGCGCCAGACCCTCTATAAGACGGAGGAGGGCAGAGCGTACCTGAAGGCGAAGGAAGGGGATACCCATCACGGTGGCTGCGGACAGTGCGGAGGTGACAGAGCATGAATGTGTTAGAGAGAGTTCCCGTCAGGGAGCAGGACGCGAAAGAGCGGGCAACGAATTTCAAGGAAGTATGTCTTGGATATAATATGGAAGAAGCCGTGGAGGAGGCGCAGCGCTGTATCGGCTGCAAGAACGCCCAGTGCGTGAAGGGCTGCCCTGTGGCGATCAACATTCCCGGCTTTATCAGTGAGGTGAAAAAGGGAGACATCGCGGCGGCCTACCAGGTGATCAGTGAGGCCAGCGCCCTGCCGGCTGTCTGCGGTCGAGTCTGCCCCCAGGAGAGCCAGTGCGAGGGTAAGTGTATCCGCGGCATCAAGGGCGATCCGGTATCCATCGGCAAGCTGGAGCGGTATGTTGCGGATTACGCCAGGGAGCATGACATCAAACCGGAGGTGCACGCGGAGAAAAAAGGCAAAAAGGTTGCGGTTATCGGTTCCGGCCCCGCGGGCTTAACCTGTGCCGGAGATCTGGCAAAGGCCGGGTATGATGTGACCATCTTCGAGGCGCTGCACGAGGCCGGCGGCGTGCTGATTTACGGCATTCCGGAGTTCCGTCTTCCCAAGGAGGATGTGGTGGAGAAGGAAATCCAGAATGTGAGAGAGCTGGGCGTCAAAGTCGAGACCAACGTGGTGGTGGGCAAGAGCGTCACCATCGACGAGCTGATGGAGAAAGAAGGCTTTGAGGCTGTCTTTATCGGCTCCGGCGCGGGGCTTCCCAAATTTATGGGAATTCCCGGGGAAAACTTAAACGGCGTCTTCTCCGCCAATGAGTACCTGACCAGAAGCAACCTGATGAAAGCCTTCCGGGAGGACAATCCCACGCCCATTATGCGCGGCAAAAAGGTGGCTGTGGTAGGCGGCGGCAATGTGGCCATGGACGCGGCCCGCACGGCTTTGCGTCTGGGAGCGGAAACGCACATCGTCTACCGCCGCAGCGAGGAGGAGCTTCCCACCCGTGTGGAGGAGGTCCACCACGCCAAGGAGGAGGGAATCATTTTTGACCTGCTGACCAACCCGGTTGAAATTCTGGCTGACGAGAACGGCTGGGTCAGAGGCATGACCTGTGTGAAAATGGAACTGGGCGAGCCGGACGAGAGCGGCAGACGCAGGCCTGTGGTCATGAAAGGCTCCGAGTTTGAGATGGAGCTGGACACGGTAATCATGGCGCTCGGCACCTCCCCCAACCCGCTGATTTCCAGCACCACAGAAGGCCTGGAGGTCAACCACTGGAAGTGCATTATCGCCGACGAGGCGAACGGCAAGACCACCAAGGAGAGCGTGTATGCCGGCGGCGACGCCGTGACCGGCGCGGCAACCGTAATTCTCGCCATGGGCGCCGGGAAGGCGGCAGCGAAAGGGATTGACGAATACCTGAGCGCGAGATAAGGACAATTTTATGAATGATAGAAAAGGCGGGCTGTTTTTGTGATGGCCCGTTTTTTCATAACCAGTTGATGGCGTTTTATATATGCGAACTGTGGTTGCCTATGCGAATTTGAACGGTGGAAAACTTATATTTGGTGTTGAAAATAATACATGGGAAGTGATTGGCTTCACAAAAGAAGAAGGAAAACTGGGTCAAGCTTTAAGAGCTTCTCCACATCCTTCAGCTGGGACTGCGTGGACTTCATCTCTTTACTTACACTGGACAGAGAAAAGCAGTAGAATGGACCTTGCGAAGATGCAGATTATGCGTGTATAATTAAGGGAAAATAACTGTGCCTTCTGTATTTGTGTGTGACACCAGGCGGAAGATTGTGCCATGAGAAAAAATCGTGAAAGGAGCATCCATGATAGATATATATACAAAGAAAGAAAATTCAAAAGATTGGATTATTCAGAATGACCTGTTTTTTAACCTATATACGAGCAATGAAGAAATGTCAGAAAACGAGATTGCTCTTATCAGGCAAGTGGATGATGCAAAATTGACGTCAGATAAGCACATTGAAACAATATACGGACTTGGAACGATTCGCAATTTGTCCTCAGGATGTAAGACACTGCTAAATATTGTAAAACACCCCGAGAAAGTTGTCTGCGTGGAGGAATGCGGCCCTAATGTACTTAAGATTATATTCTCCATGGATAATATAAAGATATATATGTCACGCCCGACTCTTGTGGAATTGGATGAGGATGTGCAAATCAGATTTAATGATACGGAAATAGTAACAGGAAATTCAGGATATAACGCATGGTGGAGCCGTGAGTATGAAAGGAGAGAGGCAGATGATTTATGAAGAGATTAAGTTTAAGGCAGATCCTTTCTCTTACGATTTGAAATTTGAGGATCGCATTACCCTTGTAGGCGGTGACAGCGGTACTGGAAAAACGGTCCTCTACGAGATGTTGGAGGACTTAAAAATGACAGAGGATTATAGTGCAATTAAGCTGTTTAACTATAAAACCGACGGGGTTTTTGAGCAGCTAAAGCAATGTAGGAATAAATTTGTTGTGATTGATAATGCGGACATTCTCATAGATGATGAGATCAGACGATTTATTAATTTCGAGTTTTCAAATCAATACATGCTGTTTTTGAGAAATTGTGATGGTCTTAACGTGTCGGGCAAGAGCTTTAAGGTGATGAGACTTTGTAATAACAGAGTTACATTGGAAGAGGAACTATGAAATGAAGTATTTATGGACAGAAGATACTGGTGCCGGATACCACTTTTGGCAACTGGTTAATCAGCTTGTTTTTAATAATGCACTCATAGTTGAAAGCAAGGGAAGTAATCAGGGTATATTAGAAGCGTTGTCAACGCTAAAAGCCTCAGAAGATGATGAATATTATATTGCTTTTGATTACGTGGTGGATAATCAGGATGTCCGAAATAAGTATCGTATTTTAAAACGGTTAGTTGACGCAACAGAAATAAGAGTGATTTTATTTGATATGATTTGCTTTGAGCATTTTATATTGGCGTTTGATAAGCTGGTTTCATGGACAGGAACCGGTAAAACAGATAAAATCAGGATGCGGGAAGAAATCCTTGCCGCAATAGATTATCACAGAATAGATTTATCCAGGATTAAAGATGAGAAGACATTATCGTATTTGTCTGGATTCAGGAGATATTCTACGGAACGCGTAATGAAGTCCCTGGTTGGTGAATTCACGCAAAATGAGCAGTGGTCTGTGAATGGTGCTCTTATGGGTGCATGCTGGTATAGGGACTGCTGCGTGTCAGAGCATCCGGATAGTCTTAGATGTGGTAAACCAGAGCTGAAAAATGGAAATGAGAAGATAAGAATGCTGATTGAATCGGATGAGGTGCAGAGAACGATAGGGATTATCTGGTGAGAAAGAAAACGATGGAGCAGTTTATCAGCACCATTGAGACTCAGGAACCTGTCACGAAAAGAGTATGTGCGTTCATTGTTACATTGTATCAATATTAGCAGGGCAACGGATGCTGCTTGTGGTTCAGGTGGTTTTCCTGTTGAAGCTTGTACCTGGATGAAATCAAAGCATATTGCTAAGGCTATGATGAGATGAATCCGCCTTAGGAAAGAAAATATGGTTTGGAAATTGATTATGAAAATCGACATTATCGCTGTGGGAAAAATAAAGGAAAGCTTTTACCGGGAGGCCATCGCAGAATTTGAAAAGCGTCTGAGCAAGTATTGCACGCTACGGATTATGGAAGTGGCGGATGAGAAGACGCCGGAGGGCGCGTCACTGGCGCAGGAGGAACAAATTAAGGCGAAGGAAGGGGAGCGTATCCTGAAAAATCTCCGGGAAGAGGCGTGTGTGATCACGCTGGAGATTCAGGGAAAAAAGATGGACAGTGTTTCCTTTGCGAAACAGCTGGAGCAGCTGGGGGTACAGGGGAAAAGTCATATTCAGTTTGTGATCGGCGGCTCCCTGGGACTGGACAGGAGAGTGTCTCAAAGGGCGGATTTAAAGCTCAGCTTTTCTGATATGACTTTTCCGCACCAACTGATGAGGGTGATTTTGCTGGAACAGATTTACCGGGCATATCGAATTATTAATGGGGAGCCCTATCATAAATGAGGTCAACGATACTGCGTTTTTGATCTTATATGGGCGTGTTGAAAAAGGGCCATGCTTCCTTGCCTGCTTTTCTCATATTTTGAGCAAATGACACATAAATTAATTTCATGAAGCACAGAAGGAAAAACACCAAAAATAAAGCCCGTAAACCAACCACTGAGCAGTACGAGGACGGCCTGCGCCAGAAGCTTCTGGCTCATGAGCTGCCTCTGGAGGCTGTGACCCACGATACAGTGATCACCTGTATCGGGAGAACAGAGGTGTGGGTGGAAAATTATAAGGCTATTCTGGAGTACGGCGAGCGGGGCATTCTGCTGCAGGCGGGAAGCTGCGTTGTCTGTATCTGCGGAGAGCGGCTGGTCATTTCCCATTATATGAAGGAGCATACGATGGTCCGCGGACATATTCAGAGCATTACTTATCGATGATGTCACAGGGACAAGGAAGCGCGGAAACGGTCTGGGAAAGAGCGGGGGATGTGTGTCAGACATCTTCGTTGCGTGTGCGAATGCCATTCATCACGCGGTGTCAGGAGGTTTCATGAATTCGTATTTTAAAAACGGCAGCTTTCTGCGCCTGAAGCTGGAGGGGCAGGGCCTGGAGCGCTTTATCACCCTTTGCGGCAACCGTCATATTCCCCTGTGGAATATCCGGGCCGATGGAAAATATTGCTACGCCAACATTCATTACAGAGACTGGGAGCAGGGAAAAGAGCTTCTCAAAAAAAACCGGGACACAGGCAGCCATTGCGAGAAAACATGGACTGCCCTTTTTATTGCCCGGATTGAAGGCCAGAGTTCTGTTCGTCATTGCCGGGCTTGCGGCGGCGGGGTGGCTTTTGTACAGCACGCAGCTGATCTGGCATATAGAATTTGAGGGGAATTACTCCATCACGGAGGATCAGCTGACGGATTTCCTGGCCGAGAGGGGAATCTGGGTGGGCGTCCCCAAAAACAGCCTGGATCTGGAAACCCTGGAGAAGGAGCTGCGTCAGGAGTTTTCCCTGATCACCTGGACCAGCGGAAAAATCAACGGGACCGTGCTGGAAATTTCCATCAAGGAAAATGAGAGACCCAATGTGACTCTGCCTGTCCTTTCCGTGGAAGAGGCCACAGGGCTTTACTCCACCGTGGAAGGAGTTGTCATATCCGTCTATGTGAGAAATGGGATTTCCATGGTGTCGAGAGGGGATGAGGTACATCCGGGAGATTTGCTGGTGGACGGAAGAATTCCCGTGCTGAACGAGGATGGGGAGACGGACCATTTTCTGCTCTATGAGGCTGACGCCGATATTCTTATTGAGACAGTGCAGCAGGTTGACTACCGTCTTGATAAGGTGTACGTGGCAAAGGAATATACCGGCCGGGAGGGGAGCGGCGTCTGGTTTTCTGTGGACCAGACTGTTTACAGGCTGCCGCAAACCGGAGCTCAGTGGAAGGAAAAGGAGCGGCTGCTGGAACCGTCCTTTACGGTCACACTTTTTGGCCGACAGCTCGGATTTGGCTTTTTTGAGGTAAAAGAGTATCAGAGTGTGGAGAAAAGCTATACTCCTCAGGAGGCGGAGGCGCTTTTATACGCGGAATTTGAAAAAAATAATTTAATATTAGAGGAAAAGGGGGTACAAATTACTTCAGAAAATGTTACAATGGAGGAAAATGAGAATTTTTTTCTGCTGCGCGGAGAGATGACGGTTCGTTACGCCACAGTGGAGAGCAGAACCATCACTGAGGAGGTTACGAAGGAGATTGATGACACAGAAGGCTTGTGAGTGTACCATGGAATTGACGATGGACCAGATGAGGAATATTTTTGGTCGGCATGACCAGTATATTAAAAAGATAGAAAAAGACCTCCATGTGGATATCGTCAACCGCAACGGCGCCATCAGGCTGATCGGAGACGGGGAGGCCGTGGAGAAAGCGAGGCATTTATTGGAGGAATTAAACCATTATCAGGAGAATGGGAATGAGATCGAGGAGCAGAGCGTGGACTACGCTCTGGAGCTGGAAAAGGAAAATTCTCTGGACGCCATGTCCCAGATGGACGCGGACTGCATCTGCCACACGGTGGCCGGCAAGCCCATCAAGCCCAAGACGCTGGGGCAGAAAAAATATGTGGACGCTATCCGGGACAAGATGATTGTCTTTGGCCTGGGTCCCGCGGGTACGGGCAAGACCTATCTGGCCATGGCCATGGCGATCACGGCCTTCAAGGCCAACGAGGTTGGCCGGATTATCCTGACCCGCCCGGCTATCGAGGCGGGGGAGAAGCTGGGCTTTCTGCCCGGGGATTTGCAGAGCAAGGTGGACCCTTATTTAAGGCCCTTATATGACGCCCTCTATCAGATTATGGGCGCGGAGACCTTTGCCAGAAATATGGAAAAGGGGCTGATTGAGGTGGCTCCCCTGGCCTATATGCGGGGGCGGACGCTGGACAACTCCTATATTATCCTGGATGAGGCTCAGAATACCACGCCGGCGCAGATGAAAATGTTTCTGACCCGCATCGGCTTCGGCTCCAAGGTGGTCATCACCGGCGACAGCTCTCAGAAGGATCTGGCGCCCGGCACAAAGAGCGGCCTGGATGTGGCCAGGGAGGTGCTGTCGGGAATAGAGGATATCGCGTTCTGCAATCTGACCAGCAAGGACGTGGTGCGCCATCCGCTGGTGCAGAAGATTGTGAAGGCCTACGAGGTCTACGAGGAGCGCCAGGCCCGCCAGGAGGCCAGAAGCAGAGAGAAAAGCAACAGCCGTCCGTACACCGGCCCAAGGCCCGGGAACCGTGACAGGAAGTTATAGTGACAGGGACAGCCGGAAAATGCGGCGATCCGGAATCCGTATTGCGGAAAATCTGACGGAAAATTACAATCATAATGAAGGAGCGTAATCGAACGGGTCAACAGCGGAAAAAGACGTTGACCATACGATCACAAAGGATAATTGTGGCACTTATTTTTGAAAAGGAAGCGGAATTTCAGGTGGATTTTGACGCGGAAGCGGTTGCTCTTTCTGTAGTGGAGCAGACGGCGGATCTGGAGCGGATTCCTTATGAATTTGATGTGAATGTAACGCTGGTTGACAGCGGGGAAATCTGCCGGATGAACCGGGATTTCCGCGGAATTGATCAGCCAACGGACGTGCTGTCCTTCCCAAACCTGGATTTTATGGCGCCCGGGGATTTCTCTCTGCTGGAGGAGGAGAGCCGGGAGGCGGATTATTTTGACATGGACAGCGGACTTCTGCTTTTGGGGGACATTGTCATCAATGTGGACAGGGTGTTTTCCCAGGCGGAGGAATACGGGCATTCCCTGAAGAGGGAATATGCCTTTTTAATCGCCCACAGCATGCTGCATCTGTGCGGCTATGACCATATGGAGCCCGCGGACGCCGCTCTTATGGAGGAGAAACAAAACAGGGTGCTGAACGCACTGGGAATTACAAGGGATAAACAGACATGGATTTAAAAAACAAGCATCTGGTTCATCTGGCGGAGGGGCTGCTCTGGGCGGGTGTGCTGCTATTTTTTACAAAGACAGGATCGGAAGGAATCATTTACGCGGCGGGAACGCTGGAAATTTTTTACGCGGTATTCCGGTTTTTCCTGGGTTATCTGCCGGATGCGGTCAGCAGAGTCTCCAGAAATAAGAGAAACAGAGAACGGCCGGGGATGAGCGCGGCGGCGGTGAGGGCCAGCGTCTTGTATGGTCTGCTGGGCACGCTTCTGTGCATGCTGACCCTGCTGGGACTGTCATTTTTGGCGGATTCTCTGGAAATTTCATATATGGGACGGCTTCTGAGGATTTTCCTGTGGATTACGCCCTTCGGCTGCATCCTGCAGATATTGACAGGTATTTTACAGACGGAAACGGGAAAAACCGCTGTCGGCGTTGTCAGGCTGATTGTCAGCATCGGCGTTATTGTGGGCACTGTGATCGGGGCAGCCGTTTTGTATCCCTACGGGGAGAAGGTGGGAGATTTCCTTCAGCACTCCGAGGTTCTGTATTTTTATATGGCTCTGGCTGTGCTCCCGGGGATCGGACTGGGAATTCTGGCGGCCTGTCTGTACGCGTTGGCGGTGATTTTACTGCACCGCTATGATTTTGACTGTCTTCACGCTGTCCGGGATCCGAAGCTGCCCAAAGCGGGGGGAATGCTGGGAATGCTGTTCGGACAGATTGGCGCCGATTCTGTTTTGATTCTTTTATCCCGGCTTCCTTTGATCGTGCTGTTTTTCCTGACGGCAAAGGCGGGAGGGGAGGAGCGGATTTTGTTTGGCGCTTTTTACGGGATAATTCTGCCGCTTCTGATGATCCTTCAGTTCCTGTTTGACCTGGGACTGACTCCCATCGAGAGGGGAATGGTCTCGGCCATGCGTAAGAGGCAGGACGATTATTATTACCGGTTCTATATCGGCGCGATGAAATATGTCTGTCTCTCCGGTATGACCATGGCGGTGCTGTTCGCGGCGCTGCACAAGCCTTATCTGGCACAGTGGAATCTGCAGACCACGGAGGCACTGATGAGCCTGGCGCTGGGCTGCAGCGTGTTGTTTTTCATCAGTCTTCTCTGGCGGTTTTTGCTGGATCTTTTGAAGCTTCGGGGCAGGGAAAAGATCATTCTGACTGCCTTTATCATTGGGGATGCTTCAGCTGTTCTGAGCGCGGCGGCGTTTTCCGGGGAGGCGGGGATGACGGCGGCGGTTTTTGTCAGGAGCCTTGCGCTGTTTTACGGGATTTCCGCTCTGGTTATGCTGATTTTTAATGAGCGCGAGATCGGCACCTCGCCGCTGACCTATCTTTCCCAGATCTGGCTGCCGCTTCTGCTGACTGGCGCGGCGGGGCTTTTGGTATTTGGCATGCAGCTTTTGCTGTTTACGGCTCTTGGCGGGTTTGCCACCACACTGCTCGGTTATTTTGTGGGCTTTTGTCTGCATCTTCTGAGCGTGGGCCTTACGGGGGCATATTCCAGGGAGGAGCTGAGAATTGTGCCCTTTGGCCGGGTGATCGGGAGATTCAGAGGAATGAAAAGTATATAAATGATGAGAATCCCGGGGCACGAGGTGCGTAGAAATCCGGGACAAGCATCATAATGTTTGAATAATTATCTTTTTTTGGCGCATACTACCCATAAATCGAAGGATTGGAGGGCAGTAGCATGAAGAAAAATATTGCGGTTTTTATCTATGTTCCGATGCTGGCGCTGTTGATCGCCGTGACCGGTTTTCTGCTGTTTTATGAGAGCGCGCCCCGGCAGACGCTTCAGGAGGAGCAGATTATCAATCTGGATGAATATTTCCAGACGCAGCAGACGCCGGAGGAGGATGTGCAGACGGCGGCGGATGAACCGGAGGTGGTGCTGCCGTCCGCGCCTGAGGAATCAGTGCCGGTGAAGGAGAGCGCGGAATCGGCAAACGCCTTTGTGCTGGGTGTGGTGGACGACCATGTGGCGGTTTTTGAGAGTGGGGAGACGGAGGTCTATATGTACACGGGCATCCTGCTGGAGAATCTGCCGGACAGTACGCAGTCGGAGGTGCTTGTGGGAAAAGAGATTGCGGATGAGCAGGCGCTGTATTTCTTCCTGGAGACCTATTCAAGTTAGTGTTTCCTGGATGTTTAGCGCTCCACTGTGCTTTTTTCCTCCGCCTTGCAGAATGATGACATTCCATATTAAGACAGCAGGAGATGCATCTGTAAATATGAGGTGATTTATGAGGATCGGCATTGTGGGCGGCGGGGCCGCGGGGCTGGCCGCCGCCGTGACTGCCTGCCAGCTTGGGGCGGAGGTGCTCCTGCTGGAGCAGACCGACCGGGTGGGCAAAAAGATTTTGTCCACTGGAAACGGAAAGTGTAATTTTACCAACAGCCGGATGGGGGCGGAATATTATCATTCTGAGACAGCGGATCTGCTGCCTTGTTTTGTGCCTCAGGACAGTGTCCCCCGGGTGCTGGATTTTTTTTCGGGGCTGGGGATGCTTTACAGAGAAAAAAACGGCGGTTACTATCCCTACAGTGAACAGGCGCAGACGGTGCTGGATGTGCTGCGCTTTGCGCTGGAGAGCTATGGTGAGCGGGCTCAGGTTCGAACCGGGTGCAGAGTAGAAAAGGTGCTGCCGTTAAAGGACGGCAGAGTCAGCCTGGAGCTTCTGGAGAAGGAACCTGATCAGCCGCCCGATGCTTCCGGAAAAAATGGCGGCTTTCAGAACAACAAAAATACGCGCAGCCGTCTGACTTTTGACCGGGTTATCCTGGCCTGCGGCGGGAAGGCCGCCCCCAAAACCGGCTCCGACGGCAGCGGCTATGGGCTTTTAAGACAGCTGGGTCTTTCCTGCGTGCCGGTAGTGCCGTCGCTGGTGCAGCTGCGCTGTAAGGAAAAGGAATTTTCCGCGGTGGCTGGCGTCAGGACACAGGCCGTGGTCCGGCTGTTTGTGGATGGAAAGCAGACGGATGAACAGGCGGGGGAGGTGCAGCTGACGGATTATGGCATCTCCGGCATTCCGGTGTTTCAACTCTCTCGTCATGCCTCTTATGGGGTAAGCCGGGGACAGACAGTGACAGCCAGTCTGGATGTATTGCCCAGATTTTCCAAGGAGCAGTGGACAGATTTTTTATTTGCTCGGAAAAAGCAGTTTGGGAATCGCGCTATGGAACAGTTCTGTTCCGGCCTGTTACATAAAAAGCTCTGCGCTTTATTTTTAAAAAAATGCGGTATCCGGCCAAATCAGAGAGCGGACAGCGTCAGTGATGATCAGATCCGGCAGTTCGCCGGCCTGTGCAAGCGCTGGCAGATGACCATCGAGCGGCCAAACGGCTTTGATATGGCCCAGGTTTGCGCCGGCGGTCTTTCACTGAAGGAGATTAACCGGGATTTCAGTCTGAAAAAATATCCGCGGATTTATGTGGTTGGGGAGCTGCTGGACGTGGATGGGCTTTGCGGCGGCTACAATCTGCACTGGGCGTGGATGAGCGGTATGGAGGCGGCCAGCGCGGCGGCTGGCGCGGCAAACACTTGACTCGTGACTGATTTGCCGGTGAAACAGCTTTGACCAAATGGGCAGCCGGTGAAAACAATATGGCATAACGAGACACGCGGCGACGACGGGAAACAGCTTCGGGACTGTTTGCAGCCGGTGAAAAACAGCGGATTTCGCTGACCGGGAAAAGCGGCATAGCTACCCGGGAGAAGCAACATAACTGCCCGGGAAAGGTGATGGAGGAATCTCATGCTTCGACTGACACAGGTAAAGCTTCCCCTGACGTACTCTGAGGAAGACCTTATCAATAAATGCGCTGGGCTTTTGCGGATACAGCCCGGGAAAATCAAAAAACTGGAGCTTGTCAGGCGGTCAGTGGACGCCAGAAAAAAGCCCCATATTGTGTACAGCTGTACTGTGAATGTGACAGTGGATGGGGAGCGTTCTATTTTAAAAAACAGCCGCTGCAAACAGGCGGAGATTGTGAAGAGGGAGCTATATCATTTCCCCAAACCGGGTGGGGAGAGGCTGACGGCTCCCATTATCATTGTGGGGATGGGACCGGCCGGACTTTTCTGCGGATATCTGCTGGCGAAGGCGGGGTACTGCCCTATCCTTCTGGAGCGGGGGCAGGATGTGGATTCCAGGAAAGCGTCAGTGGAGAAATTCTGGGAGACCGGGATTTTAAATTCTTCCTCCAATGTGCAGTTTGGGGAGGGCGGCGCCGGAACCTTTTCCGATGGGAAATTAAATACTACAATCAAGGATCAGGGCGGACGAAACCGGAAGGCGCTGGAGATTTTTGTGGAAAACGGGGCGCCGGAGGAAATTCTGTATGAGGCGAAGCCTCATATCGGAACGGATATTCTTTTTCATGTGGTAAAAAATATGCGTCAGAGAATCCTGGCCTGGGGAGGGCAGGTGCGCTTTGAGAGCTGTGTGACGGATATTTTCATAGAAGAGAGAAGGGCTGTTTATCAGGTCAGCGGAGTGGAAATCAACGGGGAAGAGCGCCTTGCGTGTTCCTCTTTGGTTCTCGCCCCGGGCCATAGTGCCAGGGATACCTTTTCTCTCTTATTTCAGAAAAAAATTCCCATGGAGCCCAAGCCCTTCGCAGTGGGCTTTCGCGTGATTCACCCGCAGAGGCTGATCAATGAAAGCCAGTATGGCGTGGAGGAGCTTAAGCCTCTGGGGGCGGCGCCCTATAAGCTGACGGCCCGCAGCTTATCAGGCCGTGGCGTGTACAGCTTCTGCATGTGTCCGGGCGGCTATGTGGTCAACGCCTCCTCGGAGCCGGGACATACCGCTGTCAACGGAATGAGCTACCATGACCGGGCGGGCGGATTTGCCAACAGCGCCGTTATTGTGACGGTCAACGAAAAGGATTTTGACGGAATGGACGCCCTGTCGGGGATGCGCTTCCAGAGAGAGCTGGAAAAGAGGGCTTATGAGCTTGGAGCGGGCGCGGTCCCTGTGGAGCGGTACGGGGATTTTTATGAGAGTATGACCGGAAACACCAGGGAAAATATTTCTTGTGCCCCAAGCGAGGTTTTTCAAAATGGAGCTTTTCAAAGTGCAGCTTCACAGGTGCCTCCGACAGACGAGTCTGAGGAGAAAGCACCTGTAAGGAAAGCTGTGGGGGAGTCCACAGATCAATGTATTAAAGGAAAGGCTGTCCACGCGGATTTAACCAAAATCCTGCCCCTGGAATTGAACAAGGCTTTTGTGGAGGGAATGGAGCACTTTGACAAAGTCATCCCCAGCTTTGGAGGGGAAAACACCCTGCTGTGCGGCGTGGAAAGCAGAACCTCCTCCCCGGTGCGCATTCTGAGGAGAGATACTCTGGAATCCGCGGCTGTCGCCGGTCTCTATCCATGCGGCGAGGGCGCGGGCTATGCCGGCGGCATTATGAGCGCGGCGGTGGATGGAATGAAGGCTGCGGAGGAGCTGGCTTCCAGGTATTCTCCTTTTTGAAAAACGAAAAAAGCATTTTTTATATTTCTCCGGCATATACATATATCAGTATCAGGACCGGAGGACGAGACATTGGAAATTGGCCATACATACAATATGTATCAGGATATGAAGGAGCGCACCGACGGACAGCTCTATATCGGGGTGGTGGGGCCGGTGCGCACGGGGAAGAGCACCTTTATCAAGCGGTTTGCGGATCTGTGCATTCTGCCGAATCTGACAGATCCTCATGAGGCGGTGCGCCTGACCGATGAGCTGCCCCAGTCCAGCGGCGGCAGAACCATCACCACAACGGAGCCCAAGTTTATCCCTAAGGAGGCCGCCGACATAGTGCTGGACAATAATGTGCCTGTGAAGGTGCGGCTCATTGACTGTGTGGGCTATATGGTGGAGGGCGCTGCGGGCCACATGGAGGAGGGGCAGGAGAGAATGGTGCATACGCCCTGGTATCCGGAGGAAATTCCCTTCACCAAGGCGGCTCAGATCGGCACCACCAAGGTGATTGAGGACCACGCCACGGTGGGGCTGATGATCACCACCGACGCAAGCTTTGGCGAGCTGCCCAGGGAGGCCTATGAGCAGGCGGAGGAAAAAACCGTTTCTGTCCTTTCCAAAGAGGGAAAGCCCTTTTTAATTTTGCTGAATTCCGCGAAGCCCTACAGCGAGGAGACAAAGGCGCTGGCGGCTCAGCTGGAGGAAAAGTACCACGCCCGGACCCTGCCGGTCAACTGCGAACAGCTCAAGGAGGAGGATATTCACAGGATTCTGGAAACCCTTCTGTGGGAATTTCCGCTTCTGACAGTGGAGTTTTATATCCCGGAGTGGGTGGAGATGCTGCCATTGAGCCATCCGGTGAAGGACTCTCTTTTGCAGGCGGCGCTGAAGATTGTGGAGAACAGGGACACCATCCGCAGTATGAGGGAGGCGCCTTTGGAGAGCGACTGTGAGTACCTTTCCGGCGTGGTCATGCAGACGCTGAACCTGGCGGAGGGAAAGGCGGGCATCCGCTTTACAGTGAAACAGGATTATTATTATGAAATGCTCAGCGAATACACCGGAGAACAGGTGAAAAATGAGTATCAGCTGATGGAAATGCTGAAAAGCGTCTCCGGGATGAGGACGGAGTATGACAAGGTCTCCCATGCCATGGAGCAGGTGCGGCGGGCGGGCTACGGTGTGGTGATGCCGCTGCAGGAGGAGATCACCCTGGAAGCCCCCGAGCTGATTAAGCACGGCAATAAATTCGGAGTCATGATCCGGGCCAAAAGCCCCAGCATCCATATGATCCGGGCCGGAATCGAGACGGAGATCGCGCCCATCGTGGGAACAAAGGAGCAGGCGGAGGATCTGATCACCTACATCAAGACGGCGGACAGCAGAGGAGAGAGCATCTGGGATACCAATATTTTCGGAAAAACAGTGGAGCAGCTGGTGCAGGAGGGCATTCAGACCAAGATCGGACATATCGAGGAGGAGAGCCAGATCAAGCTGCAGGAGTCCATGCAGAAGATTGTCAATGACATGAACGGCGGCATGGTGTGTATTATTATTTGATGCAAGAGATTGCGAGAGCGTTTTTGGCGAAGCAATCCATGGTATCATACTCTTTTGTCGCTTTCATCATTATATAGATTGCGACAACGGACATTACGGAGAAAAATCATGGGTGTACAGGAATTTATCATTTTTATAATCATCGCATACTTTGCGGCCTGCGGCGCGGTCTGGTACCGGGACAGGAGGAAGGTGCGCGCCTTTCAGGAAGCCCTGCGGGAAAATCACGGTGTCAAAACGCCAAAAAAGCTGGATGAATCGCGCAAAAAATGGGTGTCCGGCTTCTGGAGACATTTCCGGGAGCCCAGGATGCTGGATGAGACGACCTGGAATGATCTGAATATGGATCAGATCTTTCCGACGGTCAATCATACCTACTCGGCGGCGGGGGAGGAGTATTTGCATTTTCTGCTTCACAATACGGCGCAGAACGAGGAGGAGCTTGCTC
Source organism: Lachnospiraceae bacterium (assembly GCA_021203305.1). Lineage (GTDB taxonomy): Bacteria > Bacillota > Clostridia > Lachnospirales > Lachnospiraceae > RGIG6307. The sequence goes on along the minus strand of JAJQBK010000022.1, from coordinate 35,013 downwards.
ATTTTGAGGAGCTGATACAGTTCTGGGAGAAGCATACGCCGGAGAGGGTGCTTTTACAGACCCGGCTCTGGCAGCTGGGCTACAGCGGCGGGCAGTCTGTGGCCGACTGCATTGAGAATCTGGATCTTCTGCGGGACTTTCATGTGCGCAGGGATCTGCTGATCGATGCTTTGTACCTGCCGGCCATTCTGCTGACTGCGGTGTCGGGGCAGGGCTTTTTGCTTTTGCTTTGTGTGATGATCGCTCAGATTTTGCTTTATTTCCGCCAGAAATCTCAGATACAGCCCTTTATGTCCTCCTTTGCCTATTTTGCGAAGCTTCTGGCTTTTGTGGACAGGCTGGACAAAATCAAAAATCCGGAGCCGGCGCTGGCACAGGAGATGGACTTGCTGAAAGAGGCCGCGCATACGCTGCGTCCCATGATGCGTGGCAGCTTTCTTTTAAAGGACGGCTCCCTTGGCGGAGGAACCCCGGTGGACGGGCTTATGGATTATCTTCGCATGTGCACCCACGCGGATATCCTTCAGTTTTACCGGATGCTCCGGTATGTATACCGCAGTCAGGATAAGCTTTGGGCTCTGGCAGAGGGTGTTGGGTGTTTGGATGCCTCAGCCGCGGTCTGCGCCTACAGACATACCCTTGAAGGCTGGTGTGTTCCTGCAATCGGGGAAGTCTTTTCCATGGAGAACGGCAGATATCCGCTGATCAGGGAGCCGGTGGGCAACAGCATCACAGGAGAAAAATCTGTCCTTCTGACAGGCTCCAACGCCTCCGGCAAGTCCACCTTTCTGCGGACGGTGGCGGTTAACGCCGCCTTCGCCCAGACGATCCATACCTGCCTGTGCGATTCCTGGACCGCGCCTCTGTACCGGATTTTTTCCTCCCTGTCCCTGAAGGATGATGTGTTAAATGGCGACAGCTATTATATGGTGGAAATTAAGACCATGAAGCGGATTCTGGACTCCGCGGCGTCTCCCGGACGGCCTGTGCTCTGCTTTCTGGACGAGGTGTTGCGCGGCACCAACACACCGGAGAGAATCTCCGCCTCCAGCCAGATTCTGCGCTGGCTTTCTGAACAGAACTGCCTTTGCTTTGCCGCCACCCATGATCTGGAGCTGGTGGATATTCTGGGCAGGGACTATGCCCATTATCATTTCACGGAAAGCTTTGAAGAGGGGGATGTGCGGTTTACCTATCAACTGAAGCCGGGCCGTTCGGAGAGCAGAAACGCTATCCGGCTGCTGGAAATGATGGGGTATCCGGAGGAAATAACCACGGCGGCCCACAGGCTCTGCAATGAAATTCTGATGGAAAAACGCGGATAGTGATCACAGCCCTTTCAATCACAGTCCTTTCATTGTCAAGCCTTTCACAATTCTTTCACTTGACGGTTTTTGGCGGCTTTGTTATACTGATAGCCTGTATCGCGGACGCGGATTTTGCGTTTCACGCACAGCGGTCTTCGATGACAGGCTGTTTTTTAAGGCTTGAAGGAACCCGGGCTGCCGGGAGGAATGGATGAGGAAACCGATATGAATATGACAACATTTCTTTATTCGATTGTGGAAATGATCGCGGAAATACACAGCAGAATCCTGTCGCTCAATGATGCTTATGAGTATAATTTCAGCGATAAGGAGCTGCATTTTCTGGTGATCGGGCTTCTGGGGATGGCCATGATCTTTGTGGTATATCCGCTTTTTAAGCTTCTGGCCTCCACCGGACACGTGATGGTGATCAGCTGGGTCTATGTATTCACCCTGATCATTGTGATTACTTTTGCCATTGAGATCGGGCAGCGGATGACCAATACGGGAAATATGGAATTCGCGGACATCATGTTCGGCCTGGTGGGCTTTCTTTTCATGTTTTTCATTTTTTCCCTGATCCGGGGAATCTATCACGGTATTCTGGAGCTGTACCATTATTATAAAAACAGAAAAAAGCGCAGACAGCGCATGAACGGCAGCCTGAGCCGGGACGCCGCGGAATATGAGGACATGGAGGAATATGAAGATGGAGAGGATGAGCAGGGTCAATAGCCCTGCTCTGACTTTGTCTTGTCAGCTTCCGCTGTCAGCCGGATTCCGTTGACCTCAATCTGATCTGTGACCTCGATTAACAGATATACCCGGCCGTCGATGGAGGTGGTCTCCACCAGGTCGGAGCGCTCCGGATTGACCTTGATGACTAAGTCCGGGGTTTTCACCTCAAAGCTTCTGGAGGGGGTGATGTTGGAGGCGACCAGCCTGGCCTCGCTCCCCACAGCCTCGTCAAAGTGCTTTTCGAAGCTGTCAAGCTGAGGCGCTTCCAGGCCGCTTTTTGCCAGTACGTTTACCACCTCGCGCTTGTCAAAAGTCAGCGGCACGGGGTCTTCCTTGTGCTCCTCCATCATATCGCAGAGCGTATCGTGTATATTTTTGACTACATCAAGGCTGCCGTCCTCCCCCAGCGTTTCCTGCAGGATGGACTGGAAGACCTCCTTCTGGACGCCCGCCGTGATGGGCATGGTGCAGCCCAGTAGGTCAAAGACGAAATCCTCAAAGGCATTTTCTGAATTTTTGGTAAAATAAAGGCAGCTGTGTAAGTCTGTGCTGCGGTTAGTGAAGGCCGGGAACAAGAAAGCGTGGGCGGGCGCATCCACCACCCAGTCGCAGATCCGGTCCATGAACAGATTCTCGGCAGGCGCGTAGGTCAGTCCCGGCTTGGAGAGCACTACGGGACACAGACAGCAGTATATGTAGTGATAGACCTCATCGGAGGCGTCGGTGAGCTCGATCAGGTCGCTGCCCCTGCCGGGGACGTCATAATTGCAGTCCGCCAGCAGGATCAGATAGTTCTGGGTGTAGGGGTAGCCCGCGATGATTTTGTCATAAAATTTCTCCAGAAGCTCCTCATCCTGCAGATGGCTGTCCCACAGGTCCAGGAGGAATTTCTGCGCCCCATCCTGAAACTCGCTTTCCAGAGGGAATTCCATGGTGAGCGTATTTTTGCCTAGGGTGCCGGAAAGCCCCTTTTTGAAAAGCTGCAGATACCGCCCGGCCTCCGCCTCGGGCAGAGTACCGAAGGACTGGCTGGTCTGAGAAATTTTATTTTTTTCACCGCCCACATAGCAGGTGCATATCCGGGAGACGGCGCAGCCCTTTTCGGTAAAGTTTTTTTTGATTTCGCTGATTTCGGATTTATTCATAAAGCATGACCTCACTATGATGACTCAAAGTAACAAGTAATGTAACATAATTTTCAAAATCTCTCAAGCAAAATCGAAGAATGACGATTGAAAAAGAATCTGTTTTATAGTAAAATCCACCTACAGGGCACTTCGCGTGCTAAAATACAGGGAGGATTTGCAATATGATTAACATTCCAGAAGTCAAGCTTGGTATTGTAGCGGTCAGCCGCGACTGTTTCCCCATGACACTGTCGGAGAGACGCCGCAAGGCAGTCGTGGAGAGCTATCGGGCGCAGTTCGGTGAAATTTATGAGTGCCCGGTGTGCATCGAGAATGAAATTCACATGAGAAAAGCGCTGGCGGATATCCAGGCCGCAGGCGTCAACGCGCTGGTTCTGTATCTGGGCAATTTCGGTCCGGAGTCCAGCGAGACGCTGCTGATTAAAGAGTTTGCGGGCCCGGCCATGGTGGTGGCCGCCGCCGAGGAGACCGGCGAGGACCTGATCGACGGCAGAGGAGACGCCTACTGCGGCATGCTGAACTTCAGCTACAACTTAAAGCTCCGCAATTTAAAGGCGTACATACCTGAGTATCCCGTGGGAACCGCCGAGGAGTGCGCGCAGATGATTTCCGAATTTGAACCCATCGCCAGGGCCATCATCGGACTCAACAATTTAAAAATCATCACCTTTGGCCCCCGTCCTCAGGACTTCCTCGCGTGTAACGCGCCCATCAAGCAGCTGTACAATATTGGCGCTGAGATTCAGGAGAATTCGGAGCTGGATCTGTTCGAAGCCTTCCACAAGCACGCGGGAGATTCCAGAATCCCGGAGGTGGCTGCGGATATGGCGGCGGAGCTTGGAAACGGCAACAGGATTCCGGAGGTTCTTGAGACGCTGGCTCAGTATGAGCTTACTCTGCTTGACTGGGTGGAGGCTAACAAGGGCAGCCGCGACTGTGTGGCGATTGCCGGCAAGTGCTGGCCCGCGTTCCAGACACAGTTCCACTTTGTGCCCTGCTATGTGAACAGCCGTCTGACCGGGAGAGGCATTCCGGTATCCTGCGAGGTAGACATCTACGGAGCCTTAAGCGAGTTCATCGGCACGGTGGTCAGCCAGGACGCGGTGACCCTGCTGGACATCAATAATTCTGTTCCCGCAGATATTTACCGAAATGACATTCAGGGCAAATATCCCTATACTATCAAAGATACCTTCATGGGCTTCCACTGCGGCAACACGCCGTCCTGCAAGCTCTCCTCGTGCAATATGAATTTCCAGCGCATCATGGCCAGGACTCTCGGAAAGGAAGTGGCAAAGGGCACGCTGGAGGGCGACATCGCCGCGGGCGACATCACCTTCTACCGTCTGCAGTCCACGTCGGACGCGAAGCTTCGGGCCTACATTGCCCAGGGCGAGGTTCTCCCGGTGGCTACCAGATCCTTCGGCGGCATCGGTATTTTCGCCATTCCGGAAATGGGCCGTTTCTACCGCCATGTGCTGATTGAGAAGAATTATCCGCATCACGGCGCTGTCGCCTTCGGCCATTACGGCAAGACACTGTATGCGGTGTTCAAGTATATCGGCGTGGACGTCTCCGAGATTGATTACAATCAGCCCAGGGGCGTCAGATATCCGACGGAGAATCCGTTCGCATAAAGGACATAAAAGGCCTGCGAAAGAAATCCTTGAAAAAACAAAAAGATATGTTATCATAATATGAGCGGCGTTCTGGCTCATGGCTGGCGGCAGTCATGAGCCAAAATGCGGTCTGGCACCTGTCGCGTATGGCTGCCGGATAAAATCCTGCGGGCGTCCTTCCGTGGACGGCCCGCGTGAAAGAGGTTCATTCAATGGGAAAGAAAGAAAAGAAAACTCCTGAGGCAACTGAGGAAAAGAAGGTCGTAACCAGATACGACCGGAAAATGGAAGAGAGAAGAAAAGCCGCGGAGAAGGCAAGGCGGGAGGAGAAGCGCTTCAGAATCGGCAGCGTCATCGTGGCTGTGCTGGTGATTATTTTCCTGGCCTACAGTGTGCTCCGCCCTGTCGTTGAGAAATATACCGCTACTCATGACTTATATATTACCGTCGGCGATTATGAGTTTACACAGCAGGAGTTTGATTTTTACACATATACGGTTTACAATGAATGGCTGGAAAGCTACGGCACCTATGCCTCCCTATTTGGACTGGATACCAGCACCGATATTTCCAGACAGGAGTATACGGACGATATGACCTGGAAGGATTATTTTGAGCTGGAGGCCGTGGAAATGTTGATCCAGTACGCGGCTCTGACGGACGCGGCCGGGGAAGCCGGTTTTGAGTATGAGACAGATACCGATTATGATTCCTTTCTGGAATCGGTGACGGAGGCCGCGGAAGAGAATGACATGACCGTAGCCGCCTATTATAAGGAGGCTTATGGCCAGTACGCGACAGCGGAGGTGGTAGAGGAGCAGGTTCGCTTCTGTTCCTATGCGTCCGCCTATTATAGTGAGATTTATGATGGTATTGAGGTCACGGACGCGGAGATTGTGGAAGAGTATCAGGCTGATCCGTCCGCATACGATTACGTGGATTACCGGGTCTTTACTCTGGCGGCGGAGTATGAGGATGACGCGGATGAGGATGCCATCGCGGCGGCCATGGAGGAAGCGAAAGCTTTGGTGGAGGAGTTTGTGGAGCGCCTGGACGACGGAGAGGACTTCAATGAGCTTTGTCTGGAATACTGCGCTGAGGATGAAGCTTCCGGCTATGAGGATGACGGCTCCCTTTCGGAAGGGCTTCGTTACAGCGGAGTATCCTCCCTTTACGCGGACTGGCTGTTTGACGACAGCCGTACATCAGGGGATGTGGAAATTTTTGAGGACGAGGACAGCTATTATTACGCTGTGGTCATATTTGTCAGCCGTTACTATGATACGGAGATCAATGATGAAATTTATGACAATCTGTTTGAGGAAAAGCTCAGCGCGTATCTGGAAGAGCTGACCGCGGATTACAGCTATAGCTTTTCCTGAGGCTGCCGGGGGAGCAAGTCTGATGAGATTGCTGAAGGATCTGAATTATAAAAAAGCGATCACCAACCGTATCGTAGTGACCGTGATCATGATTGTCCTGGAATTTCTGCTGCTTTTATTCCTGTTCTGGCATGTGCTGCGGTATTCCTCGATTATTCTGTTCTTTTTTTATCTTCTGAGCAGCCTGTATGTGATTTATCTTGTCAGCAGCAAGGGCGACCCGGCCTTTCGGATCGGCTGGATTATTGTGATTCTGGTGCTGCCCCCGGTGGGGAGCCTTTTGTATCTGCTCTGGGGCGACAAAAGACCGGCCAAGAGGCTGTCGGCAAGAATCAACGCCCAGGATCAGCAGATCTTTCCTCTTCTGAAAACGGACCCCGCGGTGGTCGAACACCTGATGAGGTGTAATGAGAGAGAGGCGTCCGCTCTCCGGTTTATACAGAATATTTCGGATTACCCGGTATATGAAAATGTCAAAACGACCTATTATCCCAGCGGAGAGAGTATCTACGAGGCCATGCTCAGGGATTTAAGGCAGGCTGAGGAATATATTTTCCTGGAAACCTTTATTCTGCACGAGGGAGAGATGTGGGGGACGATTCTGGAAATTCTGGTGGAGAAGGCAAAGGCCGGCCTGGATATCAGGATCATGTATGACGATATGGGTTCGGTTTCCCTGCTTCCTTTCAACTATTATAAAGATCTGGAGGCGCTGGATCCTCATATTAAATGCGTCTCCTTTAACCGTGTTGTGCCCTTCCTGGCGATGGTGATGAATAACAGGGATCACCGCAAGATTGTAGTGGTGGACGGGAAAGTGGGATATACCGGCGGCAATAATATGTCGGATGAGTATATCAATAAGGTAGTAAGGTTTGGCCACTGGAAGGACAGCGGCATCCGCCTGGAAGGGGCGGTGGTGGACAACCTGACGGCGATGTTTCTGGAGCTCTGGAATGCCGGCGGAGGACAGAGGCTGGAGCCGGCAAAGTATCTTGGCCGCCAGCATGAGCCTGTCCTGGAACAGGACGGCTACGTGCTGCCCTACGGGGACAGCCCTCTGAATGATATCCGCGTGGGTGAGGACGCCTATCTGGAGATTATCAATTGTGCTGCCGATTACCTGTATATTATGACACCGTATCTGATTCCAAGCGTGGAGGTAGGGAACGCTCTTTGCCGGGCTGCCAAGCGGGGGGTGGATGTACGGATCGCTACGCCGGGAATCCCTGATAAAAAGCTGGTGTTCCGTTTAACCCGGGCTAATTACCGTCCTCTGATGCAGGCCGGCGTCAGAATTTACGAGTACACGCCAGGCTTTCTGCATTGTAAATCCTTTGTCAGCGATGATAAGACAGCCATTGTGGGCACCATCAATGTGGATTACCGTAGCCTGTATCTGCATTTTGAGTGCGGCGTGTGGATGTACCAGTGTAAGGCGCTGCTTGATGTAAAGTCGGACACTCTGGATGTGATGGAAAAGGGGCATCTGGTGCAGCCGGAGGAGCTGACGCGCACCAGAATCGGAAGGCTGGTGGACGGACTTCTGAATGTGATGGCGCCGCTGATGTAATAATGAACAGAAAAGGAAAGAAAGATGTCGGAAAAATTAACGAAGAAGGATATAGAACGTATTCAGGCGGAAATAGAGGAGAGAAAGCTTGTGGAGCGTCCCAGGCTTCTGGAGGCGGTGAAGGAGGCCAGAGCCCAGGGCGATCTGAGTGAAAACTTTGAATACACCGCCGCAAAGCGGGAAAAGAACCGCAACGAAAGCCGGATTCGCTATCTGGAAAGGGTGCTGAAAAACGCCAGCATTGTAAAGGATTATTCCCGGGACGACGAGGTCGGCATTGAAAAGACTGTCCGCGTCATGTTTGAGGACGACGGCAGTGAGGAGGACTACCGCATCGTCACTCCGATTCGCTGCAACTCCCTGGAAAATAAGATCAGCATTGAATCTCCGATAGGCAAGGCTCTGATGGGGCATAAGGCGGGAGACAGTGTGGAGGTCCCGCTCCCGAACGGGGCTGTCAACGTTCTGCGGATTCTTTCTATCAGCAACACAGTGGATGACGGAACGGACAGATTGAGAAGCTATTAAATAAATTCACATGAAGTGAGCGACTCCTTTTGTGAGCCGCTTCTTTTTTGCTGAAGGTTATGATCTCCAATGGAGTAAATATAAGGTAATATTTAATGGAAAGCGATTGACAGAAAGCGGGACAGAAGGTAAATTTAAGACATCAGGTAAGGAAAGAGGATGAGCGTATGGCGGAAAAATTAAATTACAGGAGAACCGTTTTCATTGGTCTGGCATTTATGTCGATCAGCGCCTTCTGGCAGATGTATGACAATATTATCCCGCTGATTCTGACCAACAGCTTCGGAATAGGGGATACCCTTACCGGCGCCGTTATGGCCATGGACAATGTGCTGGCTCTGGTGCTGCTGCCGTTTTTTGGGGCGATGTCGGACAGGGTGGACACAAGGATCGGCAAAAGGACGCCCTTCATTTTAACCGGCACGTTTCTGGCGGTGATCTTTCTGATGATATTGCCGCTGGCGGACCGGATGCAAAATTTCGCTTTATTTATCGGTGCGCTGTTTTTGTTGCTGCTGTCTATGGGACTTTATCGTTCCCCGGCGGTGGCGCTGATGCCGGATTTAACGCCTAAGCCGCTCCGCAGCAGGGGAAACGCGGTGATTAACCTGATGGGGGCCGTGGGAGGTGTTTACACGCTGATTATGATCCAGCTGCTGGTGGGAGACGGTTCCACCCCAGACTATTTTCCTCTGATGCTGTCTGTGGGGCTTCTGATGGTGCTGGCGGTGCTGATTTTATATAAAACCGTGCCGGAGAAAAAGCTTCGGGATGAAATGGAAAAGACGGAGCGGCTGACCGGTCTGGATGTGGCGGCCCAGGCGGAAAGCAGCCTGAAGGCCGGGAGAGGTGTGAACGCGCAGGAGCCTGACCCTGAGAAAAGAGCTCAGAAGCTGCCGAAGGATGTTTTTCGAAGCCTGGTGTTCATTCTTTTGTCGGTTTTTCTCTGGTATATGGCTTACAACGCGGTTACCACGGCTTTCTCCAGATACGCGACCAGCGTCTGGGGGCTGGAGGGCGGCGGGTATGCCAACTGCCTGATGGTTGCTACTGTGGCGGCGATCATCAGCTATCTGCCCATCGGTTTTATTTCCGGCAAAATAGGGCGCAGGAAGACCATTATGGGCGGCGTGGTCCTGATGGCGGGCTGCTTTCTGGCGGCATCCTTTTTCGGGCAGTATCATGCGGCCATCAATATCGGCTTTGCCCTGATCGGCTTTGGCTGGGCGGCCATCAACGTCAATTCCTTTCCCATGGTGGTGGAAATATCAAACAGCGGAGACGTAGGAAAGTATACCGGGTATTATTATACCTTTTCCATGGCCGCGCAGGTGGTGACGCCGATTTTGTCCGGCTGGCTGCTGGAGCATGTGTCCTACAGGACGCTGTTTCCGTATGCCACAGTGTTTTCCCTTCTGGCGCTGCTGACCATGTCCCAGGTCAGGCACGGGGATTCCAGACCGGAGAAAAAGGCCAGCCTGCTGGAGAATTTCGATGTGGATGATTAGTTATTTCAAATCATCGCACCAGGGCGGATATTTTGAGGACGCAATACAGAGGGCTCTCACTCCGGAATGAATGCTGAGGGCCGTTTAAGATGGAGACAGATATGAACTGCAAAAAAACATTGATAACCGGAATGACCGCGGCGGCGGGTATTGCCGGATTGTACCTTGCGGCAATTTCGCCCCGCGGCAAAAAGGACCGCGTGGACCGAACTCCCTTTCTTTATAAGCTATCTTCCGGCCATGAGCGGTGGTTATATGCCCACCGCGGGCTTCACGACAATGACAGCGATTTCCCGGAGAACTCCATGGCGGCCTTTCAGCGGGCGGTGGAGGCAGGCTGCGGCATTGAGCTTGACGTCCAGCTGACTAAGGATAAGGTGCCGGTGGTTTTCCATGACAATACCCTGCAAAGAGTCTGCGGAGTGTCCGGCTGCGTCAGCGATTATACATTTGAGAAGCTGCAGAATTTTCCTCTCTGCGCATCAGAGGAACGGATTCCCAAATTTGCGGATGTGCTTCGTCTGATTAACGGGCAGGTACCGCTGATTGTGGAGTATAAGCAGGAGACCTTCGATACGGAGGTTTGCGTACTGGGAGATGAGCTTCTGAGAGAATATCAGGGGCTGTACTGTATCGAATCCTTCCATCCGGCGGCGGTGCACTGGTATAAGAAGCACCGGCCGGATATCATGCGCGGGCAGCTGTCCATGAATTTTATGGCGGAGCCTGAGTACCGGGGAAAGCCTGTATACTGGCTCATGACCAACCTGATGTTTAATTTCTGGACAAAACCGGATTTTATCGCCTATGACCACCATGAAGCAGACAATTTGTCCTTCCGGATTTCCACAAAGCTTTATGGAGCCCTGCCTGTCGCCTGGACCATCAAGAGCGGGGAGGAGCTGAAAAAAGCGGGGAAAGATTTTCAGATTTTTATTTTTGACAGTTTTATACCGGGGGAAAAAAGATAGTGAACGACAAAATAATTTGCCGTTCACTATAAAAAGACATTTCTCAGAGTCCTTTTCCCTGACCGCCGGGCTGCTGTTCACATCCACCACCGTTATAAAAGGATCTTTTTTCTCTTACGGCGTCAGTCTGTTCGGCCCCCTGAACAGGAACATGGCGTCCTTGATGCCCAGATCCAGCAGAAGCATGGTCATGCGGTCGACGCCCAGGCCGAAGCCGCCGTGGGGCGGGCAGCCGTATTTAAAGAACTCCAGGTAAAATTTGATATCATCTCCAAGCCCCTTTTCCGCGGCCTGCTTTTTCAGAACCTCGTAGCGGTGTTCTCTCTGGGCGCCGGTGGTGATCTCCACGCCGCGCCATACCAGGTCGTAGCCCATGGGAATGCCGTTCTCATCCCGCATGTGGTAGAAGGCTCTTTTCTCAGGGCCGAAGCCGGTCACGAACAGAAACTCGTGCCCGTATTTTTCCTGAACCCAGCGGAAGCTGAGCTGCTCGGCTTCGGTGGTCATATCGTTCTTTTCACTTTCATCCACCACATAGCGGTAATTTTTCTCCAGCTCATCGTAGAGAGTGTGAAGGTCAACGGTGGGGAAGGGGAGAGTGGGTACGATCACCTCTTTTCCAAAGGCTTCCTTAATCTGTTCGCCGTATTTTTCTTTTACTTCCTTCAGCATATGGGTCAACAGCTCCGCCTCCAGGTCCATCACGTCCTGATAAGAGCTGATATAGCTGAATTCCAGATCAAAGCCGGTAAATTCGGTGGTGTGGCGGTTGGTGTAGGATTTCTCCGCGCGGAACACCGGCCCCACCTCAAAAATGCGTTCCAGCCCGCTGGCCATGGCCATTTGCTTGTAAAACTGGGGACTTTGAGCCAGATAAGCGGACCGGTCGAAATACTTGACCTCGAAGACGTCGGCGCCGCTCTCGGAAGCCGCCCCGATCAGCTTTGGCGTGTGAATCTCTACAAAATTGTGGTCCAGCAGATACTGGCGCATGGAATTGACCATAACGGTCTGCACCTGAAACATCAGCTGATTCTCATCAGTGCGCAGATCGATCCAGCGATAGTCGATGCGCTGGTCGATGCTGGAGCGCTCCACCGCCTTTTTCTTCTTGGTGGCCGGGATGGCCTTGCGGGCGATGGGCAGGGCGTCCGCGATGGATTCGGCCTGAATGTCCTCGGGAATAATCTCCACGCCGCCCATTTTTACATAATCATTCTCAATGACCGTACCGGTCACGGAGATGACAGAATCCGGCGTCAGCTGAGCGATTGTGTCGCACAGCCCGGGGAGCTTTTCCTTCTCCACGGTGATCTGAATCCTGCCGGTAATATCCTTTAAGACGATAAACGCCATATACTTGCTGTCCCGCAGATTGTCCACAAAGCCCTGCACCAGCACCTTCGCGCCGGGAGCCCTGAGAGCATCCGCAATGTATGTCCTTGTCATTGTGTTCCCTCCAGAGTATAATTTTCACTAGTCCTGATAGTAACTCAAATTGAGAAAAACTGCAACCGGAAATTGCGGAGTTTTGTTTGTTACGATTTTTTGATTATAGTCCTGATACAGTCAGTAACTCCGTAAGGGAAAGTCATCTGTGACATGAAACCGGAAATTGCCGGAAACGGAAAATCTTGATTTTTATGGCGCAGTATGATACCCTGACCGTGTAAAAAGACGGAAAGGCGCAACTGAACTTATGGTTACTTTGACAATATTTACTCCGGCATATAATCGGGCAAAGCTGCTGACACGCTGCTATGAAAGCCTGAAACGCCAGACAAATAAGAGCTTTATCTGGATGATTATTGACGACGGTTCCGTGGACGATACGAGAGAGCTGGCGGAGGGCTGGGCAGAGACTGAGAAAGACTTTCAGATTGAGTACTATCATAAAAAAAATGAAGGCAAATATACAGCATACAACGAGGCCATTGCGCGGATACAGACAGAATTGAGCGTGTGTATAGATTCGGACGATTATATGCCTGATGACGCGGTAGAAAAAATTCTTTCCTTCTGGGAAAAAAATGGCTCAGAGGAATATGCGGGAATTGTCGGTCTGGATTATTACGCGGATGGAAGCGGAATTGTGGGAGGGGATCCTCTCCCTGACCAGAAGTCTGTGAATCTGATTGATCTTCTGGTGGGAAAGTATCCGATCAATAACGGTGACAGAACGGACGTGGTTCGGACGGAATTATATAAACGCTTCGCGCCGATGAAGGTTTTTCCCGGGGAAAAATATTTTGAGACTCACTATCTGCATCTTCAGATCAGCCGGGACTATGATTTTCTTGTATTGAATGAAAATCTCAGATTTGTGGAATATCAGCCGGGAGGATTGAGCTCAGATGTATTTAAATTGTACCGGAACAGTCCCAACAGTTTCGCGGAAACCAGAAAACTGTATCTGAGCTTTCCAGGGACATCCTTCAAATTCAGATTCCGCCATTCGATTCACCTGGTGTCGAGTTGCATATTGGCGGGAAAGTTTTCAAAGGTATTAAAAGAATCTCCCTGCCCGGTCATTACGTTTGCGGCAATTCCTTTTGGTGCGGTGTTGACTTTGTATATTTTGTATAAAACAAAGCAGTGACGGTATTTTTTTGAAATCTTAAGAAAACCTTAAAAAATATCCCACTGTATTTTAAGAATATTGGTATTTAATGAAGAAAAGACAAAAATACGGGGGCGTTTATGGATAAAATTCTGATTTGCGATGATGAAAAGGAAATTGTGGAGGCCATCTCGATTTATTTGTCCCAGGAGGGCTTCCAGATTCTGAAGGCCTACGACGGTCTGGAGGCGCTTCAGATCGCCAGGACGGAGCCGATCCGGCTGGCGCTGCTGGACATTATGATGCCCCGGCTGGACGGGATTCGCACGGCGGTCAAAATCCGGGAGTTTTCCTCCGTGCCCATCATTTTCCTCTCCGCCAAATCCGAGGACACGGACAAAATACTGGGCCTGAATATCGGCGCTGACGATTATATTACCAAGCCCTTTAATCCGCTGGAGCTGGTGGCAAGGGTGAAAAGCCAGCTGAGGCGCTATACCACCCTGGGCAGTCTGCATAAGGAAAATAAGTCGGTCTATCAGGTGGGGAACCTGGTGGTGGACGATCAGGCCAGGGAGGTGAAGGTGGATGGGGAGAGCATTAAGCTGACGCCCATTGAGTACAATATTCTGCTGCTGCTGGTCAGAAACGCGGGAAAGGTTTTTTCCATCCGCCAGATTTATGAGAGCATCTGGAATGAAGAGGCTGTGGGCGCGGACAATACGGTGGCGGTACATATCAGGCACATCCGGGAAAAGATTGAGATCAACCCCAGGGAGCCCAAATATCTGAAGGTTGTCTGGGGCGTGGGCTACAAGATTGAGAAATTATGAGGAGGGGATAAGCTTCCTGTGAAAAAGAAGACACAAAGGCCGGTAAAAAGAAAGCCGTTTCTGTCGCCGGAAAGGCGCGCGTTTCTGGCGGCCAGCCAGCAGATCTGCGGAGTGCTGGCTTTTTTGTGCGCCATGGTTGTGATCACCAACTGCACCGTTTACGTGCAGACCAACCTGTACTCCGATGAAAAGACGCTGATTGTTTTTAATCCCTTTGAGGAGAAGCAGGAAGTCATGATCCAGTACAGCGGCAGCGTGGCGGAGGAAGGGCTTGGAAATGTGCTGGAATACGTGGCGATTCGCACCCAGATGGAGGAGAACGGCTCCTATTCCGGAAACAAGGAAATTTCCATTACAGAATATTACAACCGGCGTACCGTCAGGAGCGAATATGAGTTCCCGGAGGCGGTATATCGTCTGGAGGATCTGCTGCGCTGGTATCAGTACGGGGGGCTGGAATATACGCAGAATTCCCTTTACTTTATGGAGGACGGCAGTGTGATCGCCGACAAGACCGGGAAAAGCGCGGACAGCGGTGAGGACACAGCTGAAGAGGTGACAGTGGAATACGAGTCGGAGGACAGTGAGGCAGACCGGGCCGCGGCTTCGGGGGAGCAGACAACACAGGCAGCGGAGAGCCAGCCGGATCCTTCCGGGGAACAGACGATGATTTATGATGAGGAAGCGGGAACGCGCCTGTCGGAGAAAGAACTGCCCCGGTCTCAGGAGGATACCATGACGATGACCATGGAAGAGCTGGAGACAGCTGACAGCGAATTTCCTGAGCTTCCGGATGGAGAGGAGCCTCAGGAGCCTCTCTCGTCTGCGGAAGAGATGGAGGAGATGAAGCTCGAGGCCACCAGCTCCACTGAACGAATGGTGCATAATACCTTTCTGACAGTGGATGGAAAGACTCTGGAGGAGATCGCCTCTTCCGCAGATGAATACTGGGAGCTTGTCAGCCAGCTGGAGAGCTGTATGGAGGATCTAAGCTATAATTACCGGCTGTATCTGGACTATCAGGAGACTCTTGGTAGCGACAGCACCATCCAGTATTATGCGCAGATGAACGACGAGGAGGACACCTGTTATACCAACCTGAACTTTACCTGGCAGGAGAGCGACCTGACCGCCAATTCTTATTTTCAGAGTAAGGAGGCCTGGATCTGCTATACCCACTCCGGCACCCGGATCAGCGACATGCTGGCCGAGTACGGCATCCGCCCCAGCATGATAGTCTCCCTCCTGAAAAAATATCCCTACGCCTATGATGTGGAGACAGAGGTGTGGATTTCCTTCAGTTCGGATGAGCTGCAGGAGGCTACTGTGGCGATGGATGATTTATATGAAGGCTGGAACCCGCAGAAAATGATCGGCGTGCTGGGCGCCTGCGTGATTTTAACCGCTTATTACCTGCTGGTGCTTCTTTACCAGCTGTCCACCACAGGAAAAAGGATGGATGAAAACAGCCAGGTTTATATTGAGTGCAGATGGGGCGATGGTATGTATCTGGAGCTCTGGCTTATTTGTATTCTTGGTGTCCTTGCAGTGACTGGAATGGGCGGTTTCAAGGCGGCAGAATACGCCGTGACTCAGAATCTGAATGTGGGAAGCCTGTCCTGGTATATTTATGTCCTGGCGGTGATCGTTCCGCTGATTTTGAGCGTGCTTCTGACAGAGCTTTTGTGCAGCATGGCCCGCAGAATCCGGGCCGGAATGGTATTTCGCCAGAGCTTTCTGTGGCATCTGGTCGGCCGGCTTATTAACTATTGCCGGAAAGGCGCCGCTTTGCTTGGAAAAGAGCTTCGAAAGCGCAGGGAATCCTATTATGAGCACGCGGGTCTCCTTTCCAGAAGTGTCGGAACTCTGCTGCGGGAGAACCTGGCGCTGCTGGGAATGGCGGGAGCGGCTGTGATTGGTCTTTTGCTTGGAAATATGTGGCTTCTCCTTGGCAGCGTTGTGCTGTTCTTTGCCACATTGATTATGATTATGTGCAAAAAATACCGCCTGACACTGGAAAAGGAACAGATTATCCACGATATCGGGCTGATTGTGGACGGTGATCCCGTGCAGATCAACACGGAGAATCTCCTGCCGGAAAATAAGCAGCTGGCGGACAGTGTGAATACCATCGGCAACGGCATCCGGCAGGCGGTGGAGCAGTCCGTAAAGGATGAGCGGCTGAAGGCGGAGCTTCTGACCAATGTGAGCCACGACATTAAGACGCCGCTGACCTCAATTATCAGTTATGTGGATTTGCTGAAGAGAGAAGATCTGGGGGGCAATGAAACAGCCCGGGAATATCTGGAAATCCTGGAAAATAAGTCCAATAAATTAAAACAGCTGATCCTGGATCTGATCGAAATCAGCAAGATCAACAGCGGCAGCCTGGAATACGAGATCGCTCCCTTAAATCTTCACGAGCTGATGCTGCAGGCCATGGGGGAGTATGAGGACAAGCTGTCGGCACAGCATCTGAAGCTGGTATACAATAACAACTGTGAGGAAGCGGTGATTGAGGCGGACGCCAGGAGACTGTGGCGTGTGGTGGACAATCTGATGTCCAATGTCTGCAAATATTCTCTGGAGGGGAGCAGAGTCTACGTGGATGTGAGCCAGTCTGACTCTCAGCTGTGCCTTGTGATCAAAAATATCTCCGCCCAGGAGCTGAACGTGCCGGTGGAGGAGCTGACAGAGCGCTTTGTCCGGGGGGGACATCTCCCGCACCACGGAGGGCAGCGGCCTGGGGCTGTCCATTGCCAGAAGCCTGGTGACGGCCCAGGGCGGCACATTTACACTTCAACTGGACGGAGATCTGTTTAAAGTGATTATTTCCTTCCCGGTGAGGGAAAATTATTCCTCCACCTTTCTGCCGGCGTAGTAGCCGATCAGCAGATCGTGAATCCTGTCCCAGGGCTCCAGCTCACCGGAGATGGAGCTGGAATGATTTAACAGATCGATGATGGTGGCAATCTGCCGGCTCATATCCGCGCAGATAAACCAGGGCTTCTGATAAATTTCCGGCGGCAGATAAGTCAGGTTGGTGACGATGACCTTATCCAGATATTGCTGCTCGAAAGCCTGGTCAAAGGCCTGCAGTCCGTTGGTGAACAGGCCGAAGGTACAGCAGACGAATACCCGCTTCGCGCCCATCTCCTTTAACTGTCTGGAGGTGTCCAGCATGCTCTCGCCGGAGGAGATCATGTCATCCACGATAATGATGTCCTTCCCATGAATGTCGCTTCCGAGAAATTCATGGGCCACAATGGGGTTCTTGCCGTTGACGATGGTGGAGTAGTCGCGACGCTTATAAAACATACCCGTGTCCGCTCCCATGGCGCCGGCAAAGTAGATGGCCCGGTCCAGGGCGCCCGCGTCCGGGGAAATCACGATGGTGTGGTCCTTATCCAGGGCCAGATCGTCCACGGCTGAGGTCAGTGCCTGGATAAACTGCAGGGTGGGCATATGGTTGTCAAAACCGCCCATGGGGATGGAATTCTGTACCCTGGGATCATGGGCATCGAAAGTGATAATATTGTCCACGCCCATCTCATGAATCTCAGACAGGGCATAGGCGCAGTCCAGAGATTCTATGCCGCTCCTGTGATGCTGCCTGCCCTCATAGAGGAAGGGCATGATCACATTAATCCGGGCCGCGTGTCCTTCGCAGGCGGCGATGACACGCTTTAAGTCCTGAAAATGATCGTCCGGAGACATATGGTTTGTATAGCCGTTCATCTGGTAGGTCAGGGAGTGATTGCAGATGTCAATCATGATATAGAGATCCTTCCCACGGATGCTGTCGTAGATCTCACACTTGGCTTCGCCGGTGCTGAACCGGGGTATCTCATATCTGATGAGATAGCTGTCCCTGATGTAGCCCTCAAAGGAAAGGTCGTTCTGAAACAGGCTGTCGGTGCTGTGCCGAAACTCCGCCATATACTGGTCCACCCGTCCGCCCATTTCGGCCATGGAATCAAGGGCAATGATCCCTAAGGGCGCTACCGGCATGGAGCGCTCCAGCTCATGTAAATTCGCCATTCTGTCCTCCTCGTTTGGGGTTGTTTTACAAAATTCCACATAATTTTAAAACATTATATAGTGACACGTCAAGAAAATTTTGATAAAATACATGTAAGCATTGAGACGTGCAGATGGCAGGAAACTTCGGTTTTATCTGCTTGCAGAATAAAATCGGAGTTTCCTGGCAGCTGTAGGGCGAAAGCCCGTGAGCCCGGAAGCGAAGCTTGCGGGCTACACGTCTCAATAAACTATTATTTAAAAGAGGTACTCATGGCAAAGAAATCTTCACGCCCCATCGTGGCGGTGGTGGGCAGGCCGAATGTGGGAAAATCCACATTTTTTAATGTAATGGCCGGCTCCAATATATCCATTGTCAAGGACACGCCGGGAATCACGAGAGACCGCATTTACGCGGACGTATTCTGGCTGAATTATAATTTTACCTTAATTGATACCGGCGGCATTGAGCCGGACAGCAAGGACATCATTCTCTCCCAGATGCGTTCCCAGGCCCAGATCGCCATTGACACCGCGGATGTGATTTTATTTATGGTGGATGTAAAGCAGGGGCTTGTGGACGCTGACGGCAAGGTGGCGGACATGCTGCGCCGCAGCAGGAAGCCTGTTCTTCTGGTGGTCAACAAAGTGGACGCGCCGGTAAAGCAAATGGCGGACGTCTACGAGTTTTACAATCTGGGAATCGGCGATCCCTGGCCCATATCCAGCGTCAACCGCACAGGGCTTGGCGAGATGCTGGACGAGCTGGTGAAATATCTGCCCGGGGAGGCTACGCAGGAGGAGGACGACGACCGTGTCCGCGTGGCCATCATTGGAAAGCCCAATGTGGGTAAGTCTTCTCTGATCAATAAGCTTCTGGGAGAGGAGCGGCTCATTGTCTCTGATGTGGCAGGCACTACCAGGGATGCGGTGGACGCTGAAGTGACATATCATGGAAAATCCTATATTTTTATTGACACGGCGGGCGTTCGGCGTAAAAATAAGATCAAGGAGGATCTGGAGCACTTTATGATTATCCGGGCAGTGGCCGCCGTGGAGAGGGCTGATGTGGCGGTGCTCATGATCGACGCTGTGGAGGGCGTCACCGAACAGGACGCCAAGATCGCCGGTATCGCCCATGATCGGGGCAAGGCCATGATCGTGGCAGTCAATAAGTGGGACGCCGTGGAGAAGGACGACAAGACCATTTACCGCTTTCAGGAGAAGATCCGCCAGACCCTGTCCTTTATGTCCTACGCGGAGATTATTTTTATTTCCGCGCTGACCGGGCAGCGGCTGGGAAAGCTGTATGAGACCATCGACATGGTGGCGGCCAATCATGCCATGCGGATTTCCACGGGAGTGCTCAATGAGATTCTGGCGGAGGCCGTGGCCATGCAGCAGCCGCCGTCGGACAAGGGGAAGCGCCTGCGGATGTATTACATTACCCAGGTCTCCGTGAAACCGCCCACCTTTGTGATTTTTGTCAACGACAAAGAACTGATGCACTTTTCCTATACCAGATACATTGAAAATAAGATCCGGGATACCTTTGGCTTCAGAGGCACACCGCTTCATTTCATTATCAGAGAACGAAGCAAAAAGGAGCAATGATCGTGGAAAGAATTATCTGTCTGCTCCTCGGCTACGCGCTGGGGAATTTTCAGACCGCTTATATTATCGGACGGCTTCACCATATTGATATCCGGGAGTACGGAAGCCACAATTCCGGCACCACCAACGCGCTGCGGGTAATGGGACGCAAAACGGGTCTGGTTGTGCTCATCGTGGATATCCTGAAGTGCGGGATCGCCATCGGACTGACAAGGCTTTTGTTTGGCTCCGCCCATGGGGATATCATTTACGTGCTGATGATGTATGCCGTGACAGGCACCATCCTGGGACATAATTTTCCGGTTGTGATGGGCTTCAAGGGAGGCAAGGGCGTTGCCTGCACCGCCGGGATAGTTTTCTTTTATCATCCCTATATGATACCGGCGGAGGTCTTTATTTTCTTCGCAGTTTTTTTCACAACCCATTTTGTGTCCTTAAGCTCCCTTCTGGCTTACGCGGGGATGCTGATCCAGATTATCATTCTGGGACAGAATGGCTTCCTGGGGGCATTGAGCGCGGCGCAGCTTTCGGAAATATACGGTCTGGCGGCTTTTCTGACGGTGATGGCTTACTGGAAGCATCGGGAGAATATTCAGAGGCTTCTTTCCCATACAGAGCGGAAGACATATTTATCAAAGAAAAATAAAGCAGAGTAAGTCATCGATCGACAGATCCTGAACAGTGAAAAGGAGAAATTATGGCGAAGGTCGGCGTAATCGGAGCGGGCGGCTGGGGAACAGCCCTGTCCGTTCTTCTGGCACAGAATCAGCATGAGGTAACCCTCTGGTCCATTGTGGACGCGGAGGTTCTGATGTTAAGAGAGAGCAGGGAGCAGAAGGAAAAGCTGCCGGGAGTTATCCTCCCGGAGAGCGTGACGGTCACCGGAGACCTGGAGGTTTCCGTGAAGGACATGGATCTGGTGGTGCTGGCGGTGCCTTCCGTCCATATCCGTTCCACCGCGGCCAGCTGTGCCCCGTATGTCAGGCAGAGACAGGTGGTTTTGAACGTGGCGAAGGGCATTGAGGAGGCCACCCTGCTGCCCATGGCCGATGTGATTGAGCAGGAAATTCCGCAGGCGGATGTGGCGGTCATGTCCGGCCCCACCCACGCGGAGGAGGTGGGAATCGGAATGCCCACCACCATTGTGGTCGGCGCCAAAAGCCGGAAGACCGCGGTTTTCATTCAGAATATTTTCATGAACGAGCGGTTCCGGGTCTATATCAGCTCCGACATGCTGGGAATCGAGCTGGGAGGCTCCTTAAAGAATGTGGTTGCCCTGGCCGCCGGCATCGCGGACGGCCTAGGATATGGCGACAATACCAAGGCCGCGCTGA
Organism: Lachnospiraceae bacterium; assembly: GCA_021203305.1. Lineage (GTDB taxonomy): Bacteria > Bacillota > Clostridia > Lachnospirales > Lachnospiraceae > RGIG6307. The sequence goes on along the minus strand of JAJQBK010000022.1, from coordinate 13,878 downwards.
TCACCAGGGGGCTGGCGGAAATTTCACGGCTGGGAATCGCCATGGGCGGCAAGGCGGAGACCTTCGGCGGCCTGACCGGCATGGGAGACCTGATTGTCACCTGCGCTTCCGTGCACTCCAGAAACCGCAGGGCCGGATATCTGATCGGCCAGGGCTATACCTATGAGCAGGCCATGGCGGAGGTCAAAATGGTGGTGGAGGGCGTGTACAGCGCCAGAGCCGCCATTCAGCTGGGGCAAAAATACGGCGTCAGGCTTCCGATCATTGAGGAGGTAAACGCGGTTCTTTTTGAGGGCAGGAGCGCCCTGGAGGCAGTCAGCAACCTGATGCTGCGGGATAAGCGGGTGGAGTACCCGATGGTGGACTGGGAATAGGTTCACCATCTGTCCGGTTTTTGGGCCTGACGGAGCGGGATGCCGGAAGAATGAGGGGAATATGCGCGCGGCGTGCAAAAAGGAGGCAATATGAAGATCACTTATACAGGACAGAACGGATATGTCGTTGAGACGGGGATTGCCAATATTGTGTTTGATTTTTGCGGCGGAAAGCTGCCTCCCATGGCGAAGGACCTGCCGCTGCTTGTGTTTGTCTCCCATGGACAGGCCCTTCACTTTGATCCGGGTATTTTTTCATTTGCAGCTGAATATCCGAACGCGCAGTTTTTCCTCTCCCATGATATCCTGCTGACGGAGGAGCTTCAGAAGCAGTACGGCGTTACCAGAAGCGTGATGAAAAAGGTCTCTTTCCTGCCGGAGGGAGTGCGCCGGGTGCTGCCCTTAAGGGGAGAAAACGGAGAAAACGATTATATCATTTTTGAGACCATCAAGACCTGCGGGGAGGGCATTGCCTGGCTTCTGAACGTGGCCGGGAAGCGCGTTTATTACGCCGGGGACATGAACTGGTGGGTGAGGGAAAATGACTCCAGACAGGTTTTTAACCAGCGCACCGCCAGATTTAAGTATTACATGGAAAAGCTTTATGACAGGGATATTTATCTGGCTTTCACCAATCTGATTCCCGACCAGGGCAAATACAGCCGCCTGGGGATTGAATATCTGCTGAATACCGCGTCTGTGGCCAACGTCGTGCCTATGGGCTTTGGGGAGGATGAGGCGGCTGTGCTTACATATCAGCGGGAGCACGCTCAAAAGAAGCTGCCTGAGAGAGTGATCGCCCTGACGAAGGCCGGGGCGACGGCGATTCTGGAGGTATAGTCTGCTGTGAATAGTAACGAAGTATCAAGAAACATTTTACAAAAGAGGGGGCTCCATGCTTTTTATCATATTGGACTGGGCGTATGTCATTTTTACCACATATTGTCTGGGCATCGGATTTTCCTGTTTTTGCGGGAGGGTGCTTGGATACCGGCTTCGCGGCGGCGCGGGCGTGCTTATGGCGGGTCTGGTCATGGCGACCGTGTATGCCCAGATTTTCAGCCTGTTCGGAGGCGTCGGCATGGCGGCGAATGTGCTTTTGCTTGTCTGCTGTGCGGTACTGATTCTCTTCTTTCATCGGCAGATGACGGATTTTTTGCTGGAGCAGCTCAGGTATAAGAAGGCATATACGCTGGCGGCTGTCCTGGTTCTGCTTCTCGTCTGGGCTTATTTTACCTCTCGAGGTTATATGATGTATGACTCGGATCTGTATCACGCTCAGAGTATCCGGTGGATCGAGGAGTACGGTGTTGTGAAGGGGCTGGGGCTTCTCCATGGGCGTTTTGCTTACAACAGTTCTTTTCTCTCGCTTTGTGCATTTTACAGTATGAAGTGGCTTTGCAGCCAGTCTCTTCACGCCATGAGCGGTTATTTTGCCTTTTTGCTGAGCCTTGCGGTGCTTCCTGTGGGAAAATGTGTGAAGCGGCGCCGGCTGCTGTGGTCAGATTACCCACGGATCGCCGCGGCGTATTATCTGACCATGATCTGTGATGAAGTGGTGTCGCCTGCCACAGATTACCCCATTATGTGTACAGTTTTTTTCATTGTGATCTGCTGGCTGGAGCAGCTGGAAAATAAAGAGCAGAACCGCGCTCCTTATTGTCTGCTGTGCGTTGCGGGGGTTTACGCGATCACGCTGAAGCTGACCGCGGGACTGATTCTGATTTTGCTGGCGAAGCCGGCCCTTATTCTCATAAAGGAAAAACGGGGAAAAGAAATTGCGGTATATCTGACGTCCGGGCTGCTGGTGGCGGCGCCCTGGATCATCCGGACCTTTCTGATTTCCGGGTATCTGTTTTATCCGCTCGCCGCCCTGGACCTTTTTGACGTGGACTGGAAAATGAGCGCTGCGTATATCAGTGTGGATGCAGCGCAGATTAAGACGTGGGGCAGAGCGCTGTACAATTCGGCTCTTGTGGATCTGCCTGTGACGGAATGGTTCCCCAACTGGTTCGGGACGACGCTGTCACGCACGGAGAAAATATTGATAATTGCGGATTTTGCAAGCCTTTGCCTTGCGGCGGCAGGTACTGTGGTGTGTATCATAAAGAAAGCCTGGAAGCATCTGGATGAGCTTCTGGTGCTGGCAACGGTGGGGGCTTCTTATCTTTACTGGCAGCTCAGTGCTCCCCTGCTGCGGTATGGTTACGCATATGTCCTGCTGCTGGCTTCGCTGACGGCAGGGTGGATTCTGAAAAGGCTCTCCTGGAACAGACTGGTGGTCGCCTGCCTTGCGATCGTCTCCTGCTACAAGGGATTTATGCTGGCGGATTATGCCTGGGGAGTCAGGGGGTTTCCGTATTATATCACGCAGCAGGAGTATGGCTCTTACGAGGTTGTGGAGAAAACGCTGGGGGATCTGACAGTCTACGTGGCGGCACAGGGTGACCAGACAGGATATGAATATTTTCCGTCCATACCGGTGCTGACGTACGATTTCGAACTGCGCGGGGAGAGCTTTGAGGAGGGATTTCGCCGGATTGACTGAAAACAGAGCATACTGAGGATTTTCAGCTTATTATAGTCTGTTGGCATGAGAAATTATTTACAAAAGTACTGGCGTAAAATTTGTGTAAAGTCACGAAATTTTTCTGTGCAAAAGAAAAAATGTTTTTAAATTAACAAAAAAAGGGGTATAATTATAAATAGGTAGAAATAAAATTGTTTTATGCGGGTAAATTCAGAAGGAGGGAAGCGGAATGAGGTTTGAAACAGGTATGCTCGTGGTACATCCGGTGTATGGCGTTTGTAAGGTGGAGCATATCGGGCCTGTGGATGTGAAGGTGGATAAATCACAGCGGTCTTTTTACAGGCTGGCGCCGTTGTATGATTCGAAGAGTAAGCTTTTTGTGCCCGTGGACAGTGAGAATTTCGATCTGCGCCCGGTGATGACAAAACAGAGCGCGGAGGAGCTTGTCGGTCAGATTCCGTCGATGGAACCTGTCAAAATCACCAACGAGAAGGACCGGGAGAGAATTTTCAAGGAAATGCTTCACACCGGCGATCACAGAGACACCATCCGCGTCATTAAGACGATTTATAAGCGCAGACAGGATCGTTTGCGCGCCGGCAAAAAGAATATGTCCATGGATGAGAAATATCTGGGGATTGCCCGCGACCGTTTAAACGGGGAGCTCGCCGTGGCTCTGGGCATTGAGAAAAGCGGTGTTGACGCTTATATATCCGATATGCTGGATCGGTGAACAGGATCATGAGACGAGGACAGACACACAGACAGCTTGGAGCTGCCTGTGTGTTTTTACGTATTATTGCGCATGTCGGGCAGCCGAAGGGCGTCTCGTGAGAGAAGCGGCTGTGAATAAGTAACCGAAACGTTCTGAAACGTTCTGAAACGGCGGATTCCTCCTTGACTATTTACCGGGATTTTACTATACTATTAACTGGCATGCGGGAAAAAACGTGACAAAATTCGCCTGCCGGAGGGTCAATATATGATCAGAAGCATGACAGGCTTTGGCCGGAGTGAGCTTATGGTCGGCAGCCGCAAATATACCGTGGAGATCAAGTCAGTCAATCACAAGTATCTTGACGTGACAGTCAAGCTGCCCAGGAAGCTGACTTTTCTGGAAATCCCGATTCGCAATGAGCTTAAGGAATACGCCTCCAGGGGCAAGGTGGATATTTTCATTTCCATGGAGGATTATTCTGAGAGTACGGTCTGTGTAAAATATAACCGCCAGATCGCGGAGGAGTATGTGAAATATTTCCATCAGATGTCGCAGGATTTTTCCCTGGAAAACGACGCGGGCGTCTCGCTTTTGTCCAAGTGTCCGGAGGTTTTTTCTCTGGAAGAGGCGCCTGTGGACGAGGAGGAGCTGTGGCAGGATCTGAAAAGGGCGTTCACGGCGGCGGCGGAGCAGTTTGCCGCTTCCCGCAGCTTGGAGGGCGAGCATCTGAAAGAGGATCTTTTGCTGAAGCTGGATGAGATGGAGAAGCTGGTGGATTTTATCGGGGAGCGCTCTCCGAAGATCATTCAGGAGTATCAGGACAGGCTTCGCGAGAAGGTGGAGGCGGCTCTGGCGGACGCTTCCGTTGATGAGAACCGGCTGCTGACGGAGGTCGCGATTTTCGCGGACAGAAGCTGCGTGGATGAGGAGCTGGTGCGTCTTCGCAGCCATATCCACACCGCCCGTGAGTCTTTACAGAAGGGCGGGAATGTGGGCCGCAGCCTTGATTTTATCGCCCAGGAGATGAACCGGGAGGCCAATACCACGCTGTCCAAATCCTCCGATCTGGAAATCACCAATCACGCGATTCTGCTGAAAACGGGGATTGAAAAGATCCGCGAGCAGATTCAGAATCTTGAGTAGGAGTAAGCCATGGATCAGAGGGGAATTTTGATTGTAGTCAGCGGTTTCGCCGGCACTGGAAAAGGCACCATTATGAAAAGGCTCCTGCAAAGGTACGCTGATAATTACGCGCTGAGCGTTTCCATGACGACCCGCGCGCCCAGACCCGGCGAGCAGGAGGGTGTGGAGTATTTTTTTACGGACCGGAGGGCTTTTGAGGAAAAGATTGCGGACGGCGGCCTGATTGAGTATGCCTCCTACTGCGGCAATTATTACGGCACGCCAAGAGAGTATGTGGAGCGCCAGATGGAGGCAGGAAAGGACGTAATCCTGGAGATTGAGGTCCAGGGGGCCTTACAGGTGAAGAAAAAATTCCCGGGAACCGTACTGATGTTTGTGATGCCGCCCAGTGCCCGGACGCTTTATGACAGAATCCGGGGAAGGGGAACGGAGACTGATGAGGTGATCGGAGCCAGAATGCGCAGGGCTGTGGAGGAGTGTGAATATATTCCGTGGTATGATTATATCCTGGTCAATGATGATCTGGAGGCCTGTGTGGAACAAATGCACCATATCATTCAGGCGGAGAAGATGTCCGCGGCGAGAAACGCCGCTTTTATAGAAGAGATTGCCAGGGAGCTGCGCGCGCTTTGACCGCGGAGAACTGGTTCATTGGAAAGAGAGGAGAATTTATTATGTTGCATCCGTCATATCTGGAGCTGATGGAAGTGGTTAATGAGGGAGTGGACCAGGAGGGACCGCTGGTAAACAGCCGGTATTCTATTGTTATGGCTACCGCTAAGAGGGCGCGTCAGATTGTGGACGGTTCTGAACCTAAGGCAGTGGGCAGGGCCGACAACGCGCTGAGCATCGCGGTGCAGGAGCTGTACGAGGGTCAGGTGAAGATTATTTCAGACGAAAAAGAGCAGGACAGCTGACGGCCCATGATCAGGATTATGTTTGTGTCCCTGGGATGTGACAAAAATCTGGTGGACACGGAAAAAATGCTGGGGATTCTGGCGGATCGGGGCTTTGCATTTACCGATGATGAAAATGAGGCCGATGTGGCTGTGGTCAACACCTGCACTTTTATCGGAGACGCCAAGGAGGAGAGCATCCAGACGCTGATTGATCTGGGCGCCTTAAAGCAGAATGGACGGCTGAAGGCTTTGATTGCCGCCGGCTGTCTGGCCCAGCGCTACCACGAGGAGATCAGGGAACAGCTTCCGGAGGTGGACGCGGTGGTGGGCACTATGGCCATCGAGAGCATTGCGGACGCGGTGGAGAGTGTTCTTGCCGGACGCCAGAGCCGGGAATATCTGCGGGATCTGCAGTATCTGCCCGCTGTACAGGGCCGCAGGATTGTCTCAACCCTGGGAGGCCACTATTCCTACCTGAAAATCGCGGAGGGGTGCGACAAATGTTGCACCTACTGCATTATTCCCAAAGTACGCGGACGTTTCCGCTCCGTTCCCATGGAGGATCTGGTCCGGGAGGCCCGGGCGCTTGCGACGCAGGGCGTGAAGGAGCTGATTTTAGTGGCTCAGGAGACCACCCTCTACGGGGTTGATTTATATGGCAAAAAGAGCCTGGGAGAACTCCTGCGGCGGCTCAACGAGATTCCGGGACTTTTCTGGATCCGTGTGCTGTACTGTTATCCGGAGGAAATTGACGAGGATCTGATTTGCGCCATGAAGGAATGCGAAAAGGTGGTTCATTATCTTGATCTGCCCATTCAGCACGCGGATGACCGCATCCTGAAGCGCATGGGAAGGCGCACGAACCAGCGGGAGCTGAGGGAGATCATCGCGCGTCTGCGCAGGGAAATCCCGGATATCGCGCTGCGCACCACCCTGATTTCCGGTTTTCCCGGGGAAACTGACGAGGAGCACCAGGAGCTGTATCGCTTTGTCAATGAGATGGAGTTTGACCGTCTGGGCGTATTTTCCTATTCCCGGGAGGAGGGTACCGCGGCCGCCGGTTTTCCGGATCAGATTCCGGAAGATGTCATGGAAATGCGGCGCGGGGAGCTGATGGAGCTGCAGCAGGCGGTTTCCTTTGAGAAATCGCAGGAGTATGTGGGGCAGATCCTCTGGTGTATGATCGATGGCAGAATGGAAGAGGATGATGTGTATGTCGGACGCACCTGGCGGGATGCGCCGGATGTGGACGGCTATATTTTTATTAAGACAGACGCCGCGCTCATGACCGGCGATTTTGTGCGGGTACGGGTGACCGACGCGGGCGAATATGATCTGACAGGAGAAATTTATCATGAATCTGCCGAATAAGCTGACAACGATACGGATGATCCTGGTGTTTCCCTTTGTGATTTTACTGCTGGGAGGGCACAGTGGCTGGGGCTGGTTTGATTTTCTTTTCGGGAGTGTCCTTCCGTATATGGACTGGGCCGCGCTTGTCATTTTCGTGGCGGCCAGCCTGACTGACCTGCTGGACGGAAGGATTGCCCGAAAGTATCATATGGTCACCAACTTCGGGAAATTTATGGATCCGCTGGCGGACAAGCTTTTAGTGTGCTCCGCCATGATCTGCCTGATAGAGCTTGGACGAATCCCCAGCTGGGTGGTCATCATCATTGTGGCCAGAGAGTTTATCATCAGCGGCTTCCGCCTGATCGCCTCCGACAGTGGCATTGTGATCGCGGCCAGTATGTGGGGAAAGTATAAGACCACGTTTCAGATGACCATGATTATCCTGATGATCGCGGATATTGAGCAGCTTTCCCTGGTTACGACGGCGGTGATGTGGATCGCGGTTGTGCTGACGATTGTGTCCCTGGTGGATTATATCAGCAAAAACAGGCAGATTTTAAGCGATTTTAAATGAGCCGGAATTTGCTATTATCATTACTCGTTGAGTAATATTATATTATGTTACTGTTTACCGGTTCTGTTCCCACATTCGCAATCCCGATGCACAATTTTCTCTGTTTTCCGGAACCTGTGAACGGTAACCTTATTACAAATGCAGAAAGATTAAAGTACTCAGTGAAGACCGTTGATGTTCTGAAAAACATGGTTTCATTGGGTACTTTTGTGCCCGGGAATACAGAAGCTGACGCTTGATGAGGAATACAAAGAAACTTATTTACTATTCACAGCCGCTTCTCTCACGAGACGCCCTTCGGGTGCCCCGCATGCGCAAAAGCGTCTGCTGTCTTCGCTTCGCTGCGGTCCGCGCTGAACGGATGTCCCTCGGACATCCAGCGCCGTATCCGGCGCAGTAAAAAATATCTCTCATCTTTTTGCTTATGTGGGAGAAGCTGTAAATAGTAACAGAAAGTACAGCAAAAGAGAAAAAGATTTTTGAGAGAAATAAAAAATCTGACGGGAACTCTGAAAAAAGTGTTGACAGAATCGAACAAATGTTTTATTCTGAAACAGAAGAGAACGTTTGTTCGGCATAAGGAGAACAGGACATGGAGAAAAGTGATAAGCAGAAAGCGCTGGAAGCGGCGTTAGGACAGATTGAGAAGCAGTACGGCAAGGGCGCGGTGATGAAGCTGGGCGACCCCGCGGCGCAGATGAATGTGGAGACGGTGCCGACCGGCGCCCTGAGCCTGGATATTGCGCTGGGCCTCGGAGGCGTACCCAAGGGCCGTATTATAGAGATTTATGGACCGGAGTCCTCCGGTAAGACCACGGTAACCCTGCATATGATCGCAGAGGTACAGAAGAGAGGCGGCATTGCTGGATTTATCGATGCGGAGCACGCCCTGGACCCGACCTATGCCAGAGCCATCGGCGTGGATATTGACAATCTGTACATATCCCAGCCGGACAACGGGGAACAGGCTCTGGAGATCGCGGAGACCATGGTGCGCTCCGGCGCGGTGGATATCATAGTGATTGACTCTGTGGCGGCCTTGGTGCCCAAGGCGGAGATTGACGGCGACATGGGCGACAGCCATATGGGCTTGCAGGCCAGGCTGATGTCCCAGGCGCTTCGCAAGCTGACCGCTGTGGTCAGCAAGACCAACTGTATTGTGGTATTCATCAATCAGCTGCGTGAGAAAATCGGCATTATGTTCGGAAATCCGGAGACCACCACCGGCGGCCGCGCCCTGAAATTCTACGCCTCTGTCCGTCTGGACGTCAGGAGAATCGCATCTATCAAGCAGAACGGCTCCGACGTGGGCAACCGCACCAGGGTCAAGGTGGTGAAGAATAAGGTGGCGCCGCCTTTCAAGGAAGCGGAGTTTGATATCATGTTCGGGGAGGGCATCTCCACTGTAGGAGATGTGCTTGATTTGGCCGCAGACATCAATGTGATCAATAAATCCGGCGCCTGGTATTCCTACCAGGGCAATAAGATTGGCCAGGGCAGAGAGAATACCAAGATTTATCTCCAGGAGAATCCACAGGTACTTGCCGAGGTAGACGCCAAAGTCAGGGAATATTACGGCTTGCCGGCGGCTCCGGCAGCCGATGAGAAGGACAAAGAGACAAAAGAGTCATGATTGTCACTGAAATCAGGGAGTTAAATGCGAAAAAGGTGCTTGTCACGGTGGACGGGCACCTTGCTTTTCCTCTGTACAAAGGGGAGCTTCGTCAATATGGTCTTGCTGAGGAGAGTGAAATTGCGGCAAAACAGTGGGATGAGCTGTGGGACCAGGTTCTTATCAGGCGAAGCCGCCTGCGGGCCATGAACCTCCTTCAGAAGAAAAACTACACAAAGGCGGAGCTGGAGCGGAAGCTCAGAGAAAATTTCTATCCGGATGAGCTGATCAGCCAGGCCCTCGAATATGTGATGCAATTCCATTATGTGGATGATCTGAGATACGCGCAGAATTATATCCGGTATCATAGTGAGAACCGCAGCAGACAGCGAATCCGGCATGACCTGCTGGCGAAGGGAATTTCCTCCGAACTCTTTGAACAGGCCTGGGAGGAATTTCAGGAAAGCAATGAGGAGTGGAGCGAGAGAAAACAGATCCTGTCGCTTCTGGAGAAGAGACATTACAATCCTGAGCTGGCGGATGAGAAGGAGAAGGCGAAAACCATGGCTTTCCTGTATCGAAGAGGCTACAGTACGAGTGTTATTTCTTCAGTCTTTTCTCATCTTTCAGCATCAGAAAGATCAACGGAAGCCACAGAGGAATATTAAAAAGGAAAAATCTGTAATCTCTGCCGGTTAATAAAAGCATTGTACCATAATTATAGCAAAAGAACGGTATTATATGCAGGAAGGATGTTCTGCCAAAAGACAACAGGACGGCTCCCACAATGAGCATGATAAGCATCTGGAAGCCGTAAGAGCCGAACAGAGTGCCCAAAAGCCCGGAGCCAAAAGATACCTTCAGCTGCATGACAAGGCGGGAAAGAGATTCAGAAGCAGCCGTTGTGACCATATAGTAATTTTTGGGTTCCTCAGAAATGTTGACAGACCAGACAAAATCAGTCATTTTTGTGACCGCAGCGATAGATTCCCGCGGGGCGTACCGGAAGCATTGTGCTGTATATTTTAATACTTCTGAATAGGAAAGCATATCGAGCTGGTCCCAGCTCATACCATCGAGAAATTTAATGGAGTTAAAGCCGTAATTTACAGAAAACAAAGTGACCACATCCTGTGGGAGCAGCTCCTGCAATGTGCTTCTTGTCTCTTCCGGAAGCGCGTTGGCGTTGGACTGCAGGACATTTGACCAGATGGAAAGAGGAATTCCTATCGTTTCAACCGTACGGTATGACGGGGCTTCAACGTCCCAGAGGGTATAGATGCCCCTGACCAGAAGAGAGAGCACAAGCATCAGAAGAATTGCCGTAACTCTCTTTTTCATATCACGGAAATCTTTTGGGAAATAATAGAGCAGCGCAATCATGACCAGCGGGATCACAAAGAGGATCGCGTTATGTCTCATATAGCAGCACAGAACAGCAAAAAGGGAGAACAGAAGGAGATTGCGTCTGTTTTGCAGCCATACCCCTTTTGAGCAGATAATCTGAATGTAATACGCCATGAGAACGATGGCAAAAATCATCATTGCCACATCCTTGGTGGGATAAATCATCCATGCTGTCAGGAAAGGATTGATCCAGATATAGACGGAGAGCCCGAGAATAAAAAATTTACTGCCCCCATTCTGAAAAATTACATAGATCAGATAGGTAAAAGCCAGGCTAAAGTACAGTAGCTGCAAAATTACGATTGCGTCAATGCTGCCCAGCAGCCGGACAGGTATGATAAAAAAGAGCAGAGTGTGCAGAAATGGATGCCAGTCATTCAGCGGATAATTTCCCAGTGCCTGCAAATACTGATTTAATATGTCGCTGCCGGAGGAATAGATATCTTCCGTATATTCTCCAAGGAAATGAAGCATCATGATCAGAAACGTGGTAATGAAAATGCACCCGCATCCAATCAGGGTATTCTTCAGGCTGTCAGATTGTGTATTATTACTTATTTTGACCAGCGCAAGCTTTTTTAATCCGTGGAAGAGAAGGACAGCCGCAAACAGACTGAGAACGCCGCAGATGGCAATAGATAAAAGGTTTGTGGTATAGGCTGCCGGGAAATCCTGAAGCACCAAGATTATCCAGAGATATATAAATAAAATCAGAAAAGCGACTGATTTTTCCGGGCAGAAAATATTTTTGATTTTTGAGACCATTGAAGATATCCTCTCGATTTTTGACTTTTTTGTTTCCCTGTTATGACCTCTGTCACAAAGCTTTAAGAGATGATGCTGTCTTTGTAACCAGGTGAGACAGAAGCTTTTTTCATATTACCGTTGGAGGACAGGCTTTGTCAAGATGATTCCGGCGTTTATGTGAAATGGCTGTGAATAGTGGCGTCTGTCAACTGTCAAGCGTTTTTGAAATCTATCACTTGACATCAGACATTTTATACAGTAATATTATAGTGTTGTAGCAAAGAGCGGGAACTTTTGCTGTTTCTGCCATGATATACAATGAAAATTTAATAAGGAGGAGCTTCCTGTATGATATCCATCGGCATAGTTGTCGGGATAGCACTGGTTGTTCTTGCCGTCACCGCGGTTGTCACCTGGTTCGCGGCCACAGCTTATCACAAGAATGTGACTGAGAAAGAGATTGGCAATGCGGAGGATAAGGCAAGAGAGATTATCGATGAAGCTCTGAAAGCTGCTGAGACCAAGAAGCGCGAAACTTCCCTTGAACTCAAGGAAGAGAACATCCGGGCCAAGAATGAGCTGGACAAGGAGACTAAGGAGCGCCGCGCGGAGGTACAACGCTATGAGAGGCGCGTTCAGCAGAAGGAAGAGAGTATCGACAAGAAATCAGACGCTATCGAACGCAAAGAAGCCAGTTTGGTGGAGAGAGAAAACGCCCTCAAAAAAGAGAAGGCTGAAATCTCGAAGCTGAACGAGCAGCGGATACAGGAACTGGAAAGAATCTCTGGTCTTACCTCCGACCAGGCAAAAGACTACTTATTGAAAATTGTTGAAGATGAAGTAAAGCATGAAACCGCCCTGAAGATCAAGGAAATGGATCAGAGGGCAAAGGAAGAGGCTGACAAGCGCGCCAAAGATTACGTGGTGAACGCCATTCAGCGGTGCGCGGCGGATCAGGTGTCAGAGACCACGATTTCTGTTGTGCAGCTTCCCAATGACGAGATGAAGGGCCGCATTATTGGCCGCGAGGGCCGCAATATCCGAACCCTCGAGACAATGACCGGGGTTGATTTGATTATTGATGATACTCCCGAGGCAGTCATCTTATCAAGTTTTGATCCCATCCGAAGAGAGGTCGCCAGAATTGCTCTGGAGAGACTGATCGTGGATGGCCGTATCCATCCGGCCCGCATTGAGGAGACAGTGGAGAAGGCTCAACGTGAGGTTGAGACGATCATTAAAGAGGAGGGTGAGGCCGCAACCCTGGAGGTCGGGGTGCACGGCATTCATCCGGAGCTGGTTAAGCTTCTGGGCAAGCTGAAGTACAGAACCAGCTATGGTCAGAATGCGCTGAGGCATTCTGTTGAGGTGGCGCAGCTGTCGGGCCTTCTGGCCGCGGAGCTGGGATTGGATGTTCGCCTTGCAAAGCGTGCGGGTCTGCTGCACGATATCGGAAAGGCTGTGGATCATGAGATGGAAGGTACTCATGTCCAGCTGGGTTCTGATCTCTGCAAGCGATACAAGGAAAACGCCACTGTGATCAACGCGGTGGAGTCGCATCACGGCGATGTGGAGCCCACTTCATTGATTTCCTGTCTGGTGCAGGCTGCGGATACCATCTCCGCGGCGAGACCCGGCGCCAGACGCGAGACATTAGAGACATATACCACCCGTTTAAAGCGGTTGGAAGAAATCACAAACAATTTCAAAGGTGTAGAAAAATCTTTTGCTATCCAGGCGGGTAGAGAGGTTCGTGTAATGGTTGTACCGGAGCAGGTATCAGAGGACGATATGGTTTTGCTGGCTCGTGATATTGCGAAAAAGGTCGAGGCGGAGCTGGAGTATCCGGGTCAGGTCAAGATCAATGTGATCAGAGAATCACGCGCAGTCGAGTACGCAAAATAATGAGAGGCTTCTGTTTGAGGGCTCAGGGAGACTGTTATGCCAGTTTTCAGTAGAAGTGAGAGAGGACCCCACATATCAATGTGTGAGGCCCTCTTTTTTATTTGCTTATTTTACAGGAAATATTGATTTTATTTTTTCTCTTCCTTCAGCAGATCCCTGATCTCAGTTAAGAGCTGCACATCCGCGGGTACGGGAGCGGGCTCCTCGGGCTTTGGCTCTTCTTCCTTTTTACGGTGAAGGGAGTTGATGGCCTTCATAATCGCGAAGAGGGCAAGGGCGGTAAGTAAGAAATTAATAATCGCCTGGATAAAGGAGCCGACGCCGATGGAGGCGTCCCCTAAAGTGATGGCGATGCCGGAGAAGTCGATACCGCCAATGATGACACCGATAATCGGGGTGATAATATCGTTGACCAGAGAGGTAACGATGGCGGTGAAAGCGGAGCCGATGATAATGCCGACGGCCATGCTCATGACGTCTCCCTTGGAGATGAATTCTTTGAATTCCTTGATAAGTGATTTCATGAAACTGCGTCCTTTCGTAAAAAAATTGTTCGAAAGTATTATACCTAAATTATTCACGGTTCAACATGTAAAACCGTTGAAATCCGCATAGT
>JAJQBK010000048.1 GCA_021203305.1 Lachnospiraceae bacterium | reverse complement strand
GAAATGCTGGAAGCGTATGTGAAGATGGCGCCTCCGGTGGACCTTCAGAAATAATTTGAGGAAAGGCGGTAGATGGATATGCGGGCAGTAAATTCCGGGAGCAGTAAGAAAAAGATCGCCTGGTGCTGGGCATTGGTATTTGTTCTCCTGCTGGCACTGACCGGGTGTGCGACGCAAAATAATGTCAGCTCCGCTTCTGAAACATCTGATACGGAGCCTGTCAGCACAGAAAACGGTCAGTCACAGCAGACCGAATCGATAGATACGGCTAATACAGAAATCTCAGAAAGTGAAATTGCGGATGGAGAAATCGCATCAGAGAACGGCGTCAGCACCGTTTCCGTGAGCTTTGAAAATGAGGACTCCGGACTGAATCTGGCGGGTATCCTGTTCCTGCCGGATGGATTTGATGAAACCAGTCAATATTCTGCTGTTGTTGTGACCGGCCCCATGCTTTCCGTAAAAGAGCAGGCACAAAGCATTTACGCCGAGCGGTTGGCGGAGAGCGGCTTTGTCACGCTGGTGTTTGATTACTCTTATTTCGGAGAAAGTGAAGGGGAACCCAGACAGCTGGAGGAACCGGACATCAAGGCCAGTGACATCAGCAGCGCTGTGACATATCTGCAATTTCTGGATTACGTGGACAGTGAAAATATTGGCGGCCTTGGAATTTGTGGTTCCGGCAGCTATATGCCCTATGCAGCCATTCAGGATGAGCGCATCAAAGCGGTCACATCTGTTGTTCCCGCCACAACGATGTCTTCCATGATTATGATGTCTACGGAGCAGGCCGAGGCGGATCGTGAGGCATACGAGGCTGGTGAAGCAGACCCGACCTATATCGACCTGATGCCGAGGGCATATGCAGAAGGCGCGGCTTACTATTATAACGAAGAACGCGGATACCAGGACAACTGGGACAATCATGCGGTATCCTGGAGTGAGCTTTCCTGGGTGGATTTCCATCCGGAAGAATTCATCGCAGAGCTGGAAGCGCCGTATCTGATCATCACCGGGGAAAACGCCTGGTCACGTTCCGGCGCAGAGCAGCTCTATGAAAATACCACATCCGAAAAGGAATTTTATGTGATCGAGGGCGCAGGACATTTTGATATGTATGACTTGGAGCCGTATGTCACCCAGGCGCTCGATTATATTGTCCCCTTCTTTGAGACTTATCTGTAAATATTTGATACTGGAGGTAGAATTTTGAAATGAAAGAGCAACTATTAAATACTTCAAAAGCGTTCTGGAGCGCGATGGAACGTGCGGATGAAGCTGGTATGAGAGAGATTGCGGATGCAGAATGCACATTCGTCCACATAGGAGTCACCTGCCGGTTGGATCAGGAAATTGGTTTTTATACCAGCGGCGCGTTTCAGCCGACTGAACTCAGGTTCAACAGCCGGACAGTAAATGTTTATGGAGATACAGGTGTGGTGATTACAGACTGCAACTATGGACTCCTGTTGAACGGGAACCCGACGACACACCATTTCGCTGTTACGGAAGTTTATGTAAGGGAACGGGAAAACTGGAGGCTGGTTACCTTCTCATTTACCGCATTGGTTTATTGAACAGTATAACAACAGTATAATGATAGGAAGGGAACAGCGCCTGAGCAGTAGATGCTGGAAGCTGGCGAATCCGCGGCTATTTATAAATCACTATCACTATTATCAGCTGTAATTACCCCTCTTTATTCCACTGATACGCCCCCATCACCGGCAGGAGCTTATGCTCAAAGTCAAAAAGAGTGGTATTGGACACCAGATTGACGTCCACCTGATCGTCCGCCTCCTTAATCGCCCAGCCGATACCGGTCTGCTCCACCATCACCGGATCCCAGTACAGGTCCCCTAGGCAGCCGTGCCCGGTTCCCAGCCCCACGCCTTTCAGGCCGTTAAACAGATCCTCCATGAAGTGCTTTTGCCCCAGAGGGGTGCTGCCATAGAAATCGCCCTCCCTCGGGTATGGCCCGTTATGCTCCAGCTGTCCCGGATAACCGTCCGGGCGCGCCGGGCTGAAATTATAGCCTGTCTCCATGATCATGATATCCTTCTGATAGCGCTCGATCATCTTATCGCAGAACTCCGCCACAGTGTCCACATCCTTATGGAACCAGAAGGGATAGTAGGAGGGACCGATAATGTCATAGGGGACGCCGTATTTTTCACAATTGTCAAAGAAATTGTAGTACTTGTCATACTGCCCGGCATTGTCCAGATGCATAATGACACGGCTGTCAGAGCAGACGTCTGTCACCGCCCTGCTGCCGGCGGATAAAAGCCTTGCCAGATTCTCCCACTTCAGGTAATGACCATAAGGATAAAGAATTCCTCCCTGAATCTCATTTCCGATGGAAACAAATTTCGGCTCTGTGCCCTGCTCCTTCATGGCTTTCATCACATCACAGGTATACTCATAGACCAATTGACAGAGCTTATCCAGAGTCTGCGCCTCATCAAGCCGGGCCAGCTCCTTCTCCCAGCGCCGGGGCATCCTCTGCACATCCACATTGGTCCAGTAGTCACTGTAATGGATCGTCAGCTCCAGCTCCATACCCAGAGCCTTCGCCCGCTTTGCCAGTCCCAGCACATCCGGGAGAGTCATATATCCTTCCTTACAATAGTAGGAGCCATTGCCACGGCCCTTGCCTGGATTGTCATAGACACGAAGCCGGGCGATATTCCAGCCATTGGCTGCCAGAAGCCCCAGCGCGTCCGCCTCTTTGCCATCCGCGTCATAGAAAACCGCCCCTTCCGCCTCCAGCCAGGAAAGCTCGGAAATATCGCCGCCTTTATAAAAGCGATACGGGGCGGACTGATCCGCCTCCCTGACAAGCTGCAGATCCTGAACCCCCATACTGTCCGGCTCACAGCTTTTGATATGAAGTCCCACACGGGCTTTGCCGTCGTCACCCACCCGGATGCCTCTGACCACCGCCCTGCGGGGACCTTCCGTCACTCCTCCTGTCGTCAGCGGCAGGGTGGTGGTGCACTCCTTCTGCCCTTCTCCCCTGCCGTAGAGAACGCCGCAGTTGTACGCCCCCACGTTCATCACCTGAGCGCTAAGATAATAATATCCCGGCTCCAGTCCCTCATAATCCTTTTGTATTTCCATTTTTCACACAGCACGGGACACTTTCCCCGTTCCTCCCTCTGTTTTTGTTTTCATCTGCCGGTCAGGAAACGGGTTTCCACGCATCTATTCTCTTCCTGACGGCAGATTTCCATTTCTTCATCCGGTTCAACATCTCAGATTGCTTCCATTTCCACTCACTCCGGCATTTATCAGCCATTTACTTCTTCCCTGAAAATAAGCTCTCTTTCCTACTCTCCATCCACAATCAGAACCGCCGCTTCCATGGCTCCCAGTCTGCCCTCAAATTTCTTTTCCCGAAGCAATTCCGAAAGTCCCGCGTACTCCGGCAGATCAATCCTTTCCGTTCCGCAATGGAACAAGGTCACAGTCTTTTCATTTCCGTCTGACTTCACAATCACCAGCAGCCCCTTTTCATCCTCGGCGCGAAGAGATAATATCTTCCCGGCAGTCAGCGACGGATGCTCCTTCCTCACCCGGATCAGGCGCCGGTACCAGTCATAGACCTCCCCGTTCTGCCTGCCCTCCTCCCATACCATGCCCCGGCGGCAGTCCGGGTCCTTCCCGCCCTCCATGGCGTATTCATCCCCATAATAAATCATGGGCATTCCAGGATTTAACAGCTGCAGCGCCGCCGCCATTTTCAGTCTCTGCGCATCACCGCCGCACTCATGCAAAAACCGGGGACAGTCATGACTGCCGATCAGATTGAGCAGCACCGGATACACGTCCGTATGTACATTCCCCCGGATAAAGCCCAACCGTCCGGCATACTGCGATACCGTAATGCTTCCATCCGCCAGCAGTTCCTTCACCGCGTCCTTAAAGGGATAATTCATCACACTGTCCCACTCATCCCCTTCCAGAAAATCAGGGGCATAGTGCCAGACCTCCCCGATAATCAGCGCCTCAGGCTTCTGGGCCTTCACTTCCCTGCGGAATCGCTTCCAGAACACATGGGAAATCTCGTCCCCCACATCCAGCCGCCAGCCGTCAATGTCGCACTCCCGAATCCAGTAGCGGGCCACGCCTATACAATAATCCTGCACCTCTGGGTTAGACAGATTCAGCTTCGGCATTCCCCCGAAATAAGAAAAGCATTTGAAATTAGGTTTCCTGCCCCACTCCCTGACCAGAGGGAAGCCCTCAATATAATACCAGTCCAGATATTCGGATTTCTCCTGATTTTTCATTACATCAGCGAAGGCGAAAAAGTCCGGCGAGGTGTGGTTGAACACTCCGTCCAGCAGCACCCGCATTCCTTTTGTATGGGCCTTCGTCACCAGCTCCTTTAAATCCTCCTTCGTGCCAAAGGAGGGATCAATCTGATAATAATCGACAGCGTCATACTTGTGAGAGGTGTTGGCCCGAAAAATTGGCGTCATGTACAGCACCTCCACCCCCAGCTCCTCCAGATGACCCAGGTGGTCAATAATGCCTCTTAAATCCCCCTTTAAATCCTCCCGGTGCCCTATCGGCGCCTTGTACCAGAGCTCCTCCGGCACCTCCCTGCTGGCGGCGAACCTGGAGGGAAAAATCTGGTACACCACTTTATTTTTCGCCCATTCCGGAATCAGGAAGCGCTCCTCCTCCCTGAGATTCTGCGGACAGTCAAACATCTGGTCCGTGTCGGTGACGATTCTTGTGCTGAATTTATAATTTGCGTAAAATATCCTCTCCCCGTTGAAATCTGTCAATTCAAAAAAATACCGCAGACAGACCACCTGAAAACTAAGCTCCGCCTCATAATAGTCGCTGTACTCGTCGCTGCAGACCTTCTCCATCACAGTCTGCACCCTCGTATCCTGTCTTGAAACCGGAAGATATTTGTCCTGACTGCGCAGGACAACGGAAGCCATATCTCCTTTTTTCACCCTGATCCGAAATAAAAAGCGATTTCTTTCCAGCGCGTAGCAGCAGCTTTTGTCCGCCTTATGATAAACAGCCGCCAGTTCCATATTCTGTCCCCCGTGCGATATAATCAATGCCTCTATCTTTCTTACCATACCGGAGGCAAGCCGTCAAGACTGAAAAAAATCGGCTTGCACGTCACTTCTCATCTGCGTATAATGGCATGGGGAGGAATGTGCCATGTCATTTTGGGAAAAGCAGATCGACAAACGGCTGGATCAGTATCAGCGGGAGCTGATCGAGACCCACTATCAGGAGGTGGAAAATATGTACCGGCAGGTGCGGGGCTGGCGCCACGACTACCGCAATCATATTCAGGCCATGAAGGCCTATGCCGCGAACGGCGACCTGGACGCCATCCGCTCTTATCTGGACATGCTGGACACTGACTTAAATACAGTGGATACGGTTGTGAAAACCGGGAACTCCATGGCGGACGCTATTTTAAACAGCAAAATCTCCCTGGCCCGCTCTAAGGAAATCCCCGTGTCCGTGGACGCTCACATTCCCGTGAAGCTCAAAATGTCCGAGCTGGACCTGTGCTGCATCCTGGGCAATCTCTTTGACAACGCCATTGACGCCAGCATGGCCCTGCAGCCGGACAAACGGCTGATCCGGGTCTACATGGATATGAAGAATACCCAGCTGTATATTTCCTTTACCAATTTCACCGCCACAAAAAAGCTCAAAAAGCAGGGCGGCCTTTTTAAGACCTCCAAGGGCGAGGGCCACGGCTTTGGCCTGGTGCGCATTGACGCCATCGTGGAGCGGCTGGACGGGTACTTAAGCCGCAACAGCGAGGACGGAGCCTTTACCACAGAAATACTGATTCCACAGGTGTAAAGAATTGTCATTCCTCACAAGGCAGGAAACCTCCGGCATATCCGGTGCAGCATTTTCGAAACAACCGGACTTTTCTGCCTGTCTGTTTTTCCGTCAGTGCCGGTCAAAAGTCCTCAACACAGCCCGGATAAAAGTCTGTTCCCGGGCATTCGGACATATAGGAATCAAAATAATGACAGGAAGGTAAAAAATATGGCATACCGCATCGCGGTCTGTGACGACAGCCCGGTAGATTTACAATACAATATTCATCTGATACGGGATTGGGCCAGGGAACGGCAGCTCTCTGTTCAGCTTGAAGACTTTCCCTCCTCAGAAAGCTTTCTTTTTCGCTACGCGGAGGAAAAGAGCTTTGACATTCTCTTGCTGGATATAGAAATGGGCGCCATGGACGGCGTCACCCTGGCGCGTCAGATTCGCACTGAAAATCAGGCAATACAGATTATTTTCATCACCGGCTATTCCGACTATATCGCCGAGGGCTACGAGGTGGAGGCCCTGCACTATCTGATGAAGCCCTTAAATCAGGAAAAGCTCTTTCAGGTTCTGGATCGGGCCATTGAAAAGCTCAAAACAGCGGAGCGCTGCCTGAATCTGGAAATTTCCGGGGAGATGATGCGCCTTCCCTTTTACGAACTCCGCTATCTGGAGGTCCATCAGAATTATGTTACCGTCCATGCCAAAGAGGATTACACCGTCAAGCGTACCCTAAGCGACTTTGAAAAAGAACTGGATGAGCGTTTCTTCAGAGTAGGACGGGCTTTCATCCTGAACTTAAATCAGGTGCGCCGCGTCACAAGAAAGGAAGTCATCCTTTCCGACGGCACGGCGCTGCCACTGCCCCGAGGCGCTTACGAAGCCTTGAACCGGGCGATTATTAATTTGTCCTGAAAAGAGTTGAAATGATGTTTCTCAAAAGGTATAATTCCACATATATAACATACGATCCAGCACTTTTCCGGAAAGGTTTATAAGATTATTATGATGTATCCATTTATGACACTCGATGATAAAACTGAAGTTGTACACTCAGATGCTTATCTTGAAAATAAAACAGAAACTGTAAAGGTATACTTTGAAAAGCCTGTATATGGAGGTTTTCATTCTGCTGAATGTTATTTACCCTCTTACAGATGGGTTAATATTGACGGTTTCTCCGAAGAGGAAATTCATCATCTGCAGGAATATCTGGAATCTGTAGCTCACATCATTATCCGCCTTGCCAGAGAAGGAGGGTTCGACTGTGCCTCAAATTTTTAAAGTAGGTCAGCCCAGCAGTACCCGCACCGCCTCCTCAGAATAATACTGGGCCTGAGCATGCCACAGCTCATAATATTTCCCATCTCTGTCAGCCAGCAGCTCCTCGTGGCTTCCCTCCTGCACCACCGCGCCCTGGTCGAAGACCGCGATCTCATCGCAGAACCTGCAGGAGGATAAACGATGGCTGATATAAACTGTGGTCTTATCCGTGGCAATCTCATTAAACTTCCCGTAAATTTCCGCCTCCGCGATGGGGTCCAGAGCCGCCGTGGGCTCATCCAGAATTAGGAACGGCGCGTCCTTATACAGTGCCCGGGCGATGGCAATCTTCTGCGCCTCGCCTCCGGAAATTTCCACTCCTTCCTCATTCAGCTCCTTATATAAACAGGTGTCCAGCCCCTTCGCCATATGGGACATTCTCTCCTCAAAGCCGGCTTTTTTCAGGCACTCCCAGACCCTCTCACGATCATAACCTGTCCTGCCCGCCACATTCTCCCCCAGAGGCAGGGTAAAGAGCTGAAAATCCTGAAATACCACGGAAAAAATCTGAATGTAATCCTCGTAGCGGTATTTTCGGATATCGATTCCGTTCAGCAGTATTTCTCCCTCCGTGGGATCGTAAAGACGGCAGAGCAGCTTGATAAAGGTCGTCTTGCCGGAGCCGTTCTGCCCCACCACCGCCAGGCGGCTGCCCACCTGAAAGGTCATGTTCACATGGCGCAGCGCCCAGATCTCACTGCCCGGATATTGGAATGAAACATCACGAAATTCCACCTGATACTGGCGGTCCGAGCGCTTCTCCGTGGTCAGGCTGCCCTGATACATTGCATTGGGAAGATCCAGATACTCAAATGTCGTGTCCAGGAAAGACGCGTTTGCCCGCAGAGT
Organism: Lachnospiraceae bacterium; assembly: GCA_021203305.1. Taxonomy (GTDB): domain Bacteria; phylum Bacillota; class Clostridia; order Lachnospirales; family Lachnospiraceae; genus RGIG6307. The sequence goes on along the minus strand of JAJQBK010000048.1, from coordinate 27,597 downwards.
CCCGCAGAGCTCCAGAAATTCCGAAACTCCCAGGAATAAACTGGTAATGGCGCCCACATACTGGGTTACCATGCCAACTCCAAAAGCCCCCGCCCAGGCCTTCAGGCAGACAAAAAGATATACCGCGCCGGTCAGAACAGCGGAAAGAGTCCGCGAAAGCCCCGCCAGAAGCCCCATCATTCCCTTTGCCCATTGTGCGATGGCGCTTCCCGGCATAAAGGAATCACAGTCCTCCCAGAGAGGAGCGCACAGATTATCATTCTGGCTGTACATACGCATATCCGCATAACGTTTTCTCTCAACCGGCGCGCTGAAAAAATAACTGAACTGCCGGTTTCCAAGCCGCGCCATCTCCGCGTATATGACCAAATATCCCTCCGCCTTATTTTTCAGAGCCGGCGCAGCTAATGCAATAAGAAGCAGAAGCCCCAGGCAGACCGCTGCCGCCAGCGGGCTGTTCAGAAACGCCAGGTCAGAGTCAGACGAGACCTTTGCCATAAACAGAGTCACTGACAATCCAAGACCTCCAACGATCTGCAACAGCGTCTTGAGCAGGTCGCTCAGATAATAGGCATCGCGGTATATCCCGTAATTGGCCCATTGCCTGTTCTGCATGATCTGGGAGTACAGATCGTAGGTCTGCTGCCTGTCAATGAGGGCAAATTCCATGGAGGCCGCCTTGTCCATGTAAATCTTCTCTTCCTCATCATAAAAACAGGTTTTCTCCACCTGTGTCCACCGTTTGAAAGCGCCCCTGCCAAGCAGCACCGCCGCGGAGGCAATCAGACAGACAGCCACAAGAAAGGTAAGCCGCCCGGGATCTCTTTCTCCCGCCAGTTCCTCGATGATCCTTGCGGACAGATAAATGGTCACATAAGGACCAAGTCCGTCAAAGACAGCCGACAGCACAGCGGTACCATAAAGCTTTGGCTGACAGCGTCCTATCATCCTCCACGCCCGCCCATTTCGTTTCAGGGCCTCCTTCCAGGACAATTGTGTATCGTTCTTCGCCATTTTATGCTCCTTTCACAGCTCATGCGATGATACGGTTCCCAAAGTCATAAATCCGAATGCCCTGAAGAACTTGCTTCGCGTCGCGCACCCGCAGGGCGTACCTTGTGTAAGCATTCGATTTCAGACTTTTAATTCCTTGTATCATCATAATACTGGCTCTGCGTCTCAAAAAGCTCCGCGTACTCCCCCTGCGTTGCCAGCAGGCTCTCATGAGTTCCTTCCTCACAAATCTGTCCCTGCTTCATGTATATGATGCGGTCGCAGAAACGGGTGGAGGCCAGTCGATGAGAGATAAACAGGGAAGTGCACCCCTTTGTCATCTCATTATATTTTAAATAAATATCATTTTCCGCTATGGGGTCCAGGGCGGCGGTAGGTTCATCCAGCACCAGAATGGGACCATCCTTATATAAAGCTCTGGCCAGCATCAGGCGCTGGGTCTCACCGCCGGACAACTCCATCCCATCCTCATAAATAGATCTGCCGATCTGCGTATCCATTCCCTTCGGAAGAGAAAGCACCTTTTCCTTCAGCCCCGCCATATCCAGGCAGCGCAGTACCTTCTCCTCATCAATCTCCGCCGCCTTCTGGGCGACATTCTGGGCAATGGTGGCGTCCACCACGGAAAAATCCTGAAATACGGTGGAGAAGAGACGATAATACTGCCGCCTGTCATACTGCCGGATATCCTGTCCGTTTAAAAGCACCCGCCCCTGCGTGGGATCAAGAAACCCGCACAGAAGCCTGACCAACGTGGTCTTGCCCGCGCCGTTGACACCCACCACCGCCAGCTTTTCCCCCGGCCGGATGGTCAGGTCAATGCCCCGGATGGTATCCTCCGATGCCTCCGGATAACGATAAAAAACATGGTCCAGTGTCAGCTCATAGCTGCCGTCCCTGTCCCCGGGCAACGGCTTTCCCTCCTCAAAAAGGAAGGGCTCCGGCCACTCCAGAAATTCCCGCAGAATACTTAAATCCAGACTCTGCGTATTCAGCGTTCCAAACTGCTCCAGCAACAGCTTGATCCACTCCGTAAAACCGCTGACGGCGTTAAAATACAGCAAAAATTCAGACGCGGTCAGCCCTTCGGAAAGCGCAAGCCAGATCAGATAGGCGTAGGCCGCCCCGTTTCGCAGCAGGCTCAGCAGCATATCCGCAAAAGTAATCCAAAGCCGGTGCCGCTCCTTTCTGACCTGAAAAGCCCTATACATCCGATAGCCGTTCTCCCACACCTCTTCGAGCCAGCCTGTCAGGCCAAAAATCCGGATATCCTTGGCAAACTGGCGATTCACCATCACCTTTTTCGCATAATCCATCTGATTGGAATACGCGGATTCCTCCTGGTGGTGCTCATAGCTCCAGTTTTCCACCTTCTTATTCACAATGTATCCCACTACAGCAGTGACCGTCACCAGGCACAGCAGCAAAGGATTCAGATCAGAGAGCAAAGCCAGATAAACGCAAAATCCCATCAGTGCCACCAGAATATCCTTCCAGGTATCCCAGATGGCCTCAGCCGCCTTATTGTTCCCCTCAGTCGCGTAAGCCGCCTTCTTTTCCGTCTCAATAAAAGAAGTGTCCAGCAGATTGGGATAGGAGGTAGACGCGTTTTTCTGATTGATCATACTGATGATTTTGGTTCGGACATATACCCTGCCCCAGATGGTATTCTCCCCGATATATCCATTCAGGCCGTTCAGCAAAATTAACAGCAGCGCAAAGACCAGAATGGTCAGGCAAAGCTCCTTAAGCGGTACCGCTCCTTCCACTTTTGACAGAATCACCGGCGCGATCAGCGTCTGCGCCGTTGTGATACTCACCGACACCACAGCTGAGGCCAGTACCAGAAAAAGGACGCTCTTATGCGCCCGCCAGGCGATGTTCACCATCCAGGCGGTGTTCTGCCACATATTGTATTTGGGTTTGGATTTTGATGTATCAGATGTGTTCATGTTTTCCCCACCGTTCCTTTCTGGTGTCATATTAGCATATTAAACCATTTTTCGGAGAAATGGGGGATGAATTGTTTGATTTGGGGGATGAATTGCAAAAATATCGTTCATGTGACAAACACCCCGAAAACGATTATATAGTGAACGACAAAAATAATTTATCGTTCACTATAAACCTGATGCACAAATTTTCTTAATACAGAGCAATAAAAAATAAACTTTCAGGCGACTTTTGTGCGACGGAGATGAGATTATGAAACATCGTGGAAGCCTTTGCTGAACACGATGTTTTTGCCCATAGGCTCATCGGAATGTTATACACAAGGTATAAGTTCGATTACGGAAATCACAGATTTCCTCCTGAAGGACGCCTTTGGTGTATCTCACTTACGCACGGCTGAGTCTGAAGGTTTATTTTTTATTGCTCGTCCCTTTGCGTATAACCCCCGGAATTTACCCCAGCATCTTACGGATATTCTGGTTGCGCCGCTGATTCAGCCTCCCGCACTCCTCGATCTCCTCAGGGGTAAACCCTTCATACTGAATCTGCTCAAAGTCCGTGAGCGCCGACATAATCTCTGACAGCACATTCTCCGCCTCCGGCTGAATCACATATTTTCTGATATCCGGACGGCGCTTCTTCTTTTTCTTCTCCGGCTCTTTGCCAGCTTCCGGCTCCTCCGACAATATCTGCTCCGGCAGTTCTTCCTCTTTCAGAGAAGCTTTCCCGGTCTTTTTGCTCTTTTCAGGCTCCTTGATCAGCTCTTTTGCCGTCAGCCGCTGCACCGCCGCCGACAACTGGGTTCTGGTCATATTCAGGATTCTGGCCGTCTCCTTAAAAGTGCAGTCCACCCTGGCCTCATGCAGATAAAACAGCACCTTCACATCGTCTGTCTGCAGCTCGTTGCGCAGCGCCACCACATCAAAGAGCTTCTCCAGTCCCTTGACCTCGCGGTACAGATCAAAGAAGAAGCCCTCGCCCTCCTTCACGCCGTCGCTGACACTGGTCCGTTCGTCGCCCAGCTTCCGGTCCACAATGGGCAAAGCCGTGCCGTCCGCGGCTACATCTATCAGGAAACGATACACGGAAAGCCTGCGCTTTTCATAATCCTCCTCGCTGAGAACTTCCTTGTAGAAATTATTGTAGTAGGCGAAGACCATCCGTTTCATCTGAATGGTCTTTTTCATGCTCATACCCTGGGAAACCAGAGAGCCTTTGGTCTTCACATAATAATAGACCGGCACCTTCAGTGCGTAGATCCTGTCCACATACAGAATATATTCCAAATTGAAAATAAAGTCCTCGCACCAGCTGATGGAGGTATCCATCTTCATCTCATGCTCCATCAAGATAGAGCGCTTAAACAGCTTATTCCACAGAACACCGTAATAAAAATCCGACGGCTTCTGCATCATATACTGAGCGAAAGCCGCCCGGTCCATCAGGCCGTCCACATCAATCGCGCCCTTTAAGGAAACCCGCTTCCCGTTCACCCGGTAAAAATCCGTGATGACCATGTCGCAGTCGTACTCCTCCATGGTGCGCGTAAACAGTCCCACCGCGTCAGGCGCCAGCCAGTCATCGCTGTCCAGGAACTGTACATACTCTCCCCCGGCCGCGGCTATCCCACGATTGCGCGTGTCCGAGACACCTGTATTTTCCTTGTGAATCACTCTGACCCGGCTGTCAACCTTAGCATAAGAATTGCAAATATCCTTTGAAGAATCGCTGCTGCCGTCATTGACCAGTATCAGCTCAAAATCCCGGTACGACTGCTTCAGCACGCTCTCAACGCAGCGCGCTATCGTCTTCTCCGCATTGTATACCGGCACAATAATACTCACTTTTGGTGACATCTGAAATCCTCTTTTTCATAAAAAAGTAACCATCGCACAGCCAACGCGCCCTCAAAAATACCTCAGCAGGCCAATCGGACTGCCTTCCTGCCGCACAGCTCCTTACTTAGTCCAGCCTGAACACCTGCTCCAGCTTCGGCTGCGCCCCGGTCACCGGGTCCATCTCCAGCTCCAGGATATCCGCCATGTACTCATTCCACTTATCCACCACCGGACTGTCCGCCTGGGTCTTTTCCGCAAAGGCCACGCCCTTCTCGCACTCATAATAGCCGAAAAGCTCATTATTCACCTCAAAGATAGAATAATTGCAGATGCCGGCGGCCTTCAGCACCTCCACCATCTCCGGCCAGATTTCATTGTGGCGGCGCACATACTCCGCCTTGCAGCCATCCTTGATACGTCCCTTCCATGCCATGTGTTCCATCAGTTTCCCTCCTTTTTGTCGCTGCTCTTTTATTATCGCAGCATAAACCCATTATTCATCAGCCAGAGAATTTCACTGCCGCAGACGCCGTGAAATTCCTGTAAGCTATCTTAACACATTGCCCTTATATTTTCCACAGGGAATTTCATCGTCAGGCTTCTGCGCATAATTTAAGGCAGCATTTTCGAAATAACTAACCATTTTGATAGTCAGCTGTTCATTTGCCTATATCGGGTATAGGCAAATTCAGTTATCTATCTTGCTGGTCTATATTTCCCAATAGTACAGGTCAAAAATCCTCAGTGCAGCACGATTTGCTTTTTCCTTCGAAAATTCCCGTAAGCTGCCACAAACAGCGCTATTACAGTCAGCAGACTGATTCCTTCAAACACCCTCCAGTACCACATTCCCGCATACCAGGCATGGACTGTTCCTGTATAGCCCGCCTCCAGAAGCACCCGCACATGACCGTTAGTCCCTGACACAATCTGCAGTTCATCTCCTGTGTCCATATCCAATGCCCGATATCCTTTGTAATAGAGCATCGGAAGTTCCACCCAGCATTCAACCCCCCCCATCCTCGGACACTTCAAGTGTGGTGTATGTATCCAGATTTTCTTTTGAATAAGAAGTCACCGTGACGTTCCCACTTTCCGGCACCACGGCGTCATGATACGTGAAACCCTGCTCTACCCCCAATGGCAGATACTCTCCTCCCAGAATGTTGGAGTGTCCCATAGCTTTCGCTGAATATATCCGCAGGAAATCGTCGGTAGAATACAGTCTGTCATTCAACTGATTCATGGCAAAAAATACACACAGTCCACACAATACTGCCAGAAAAATACTCCTTTGAATCTGCTCCCCGCTCTCCATCACCCATTTTGCCGCCACACAGGCCACGGTTACCATGCATACCGTGGATATAGTTGTCAGCCTGGTCGGGAACTGAATCATGGAACCAAGCATATTCAGGGCATCATTCACATTGTCCAGATTATCCCATGGAAAATAGCTCGTGCTTGCAAAAACAGCGGCAGCCCCCACCGCAAATGCCGTCAGTCCCACTCTGTCCCAGTGAATATCCGTCTTTTTTCTTTGTCCGCGAAGCAGGAAAAATACGATGACGGCAAACATCAGAGCAATTCCCAGATTGATCGGCTCCATATCGTACATTCCGGACTCTGTGAAATCAGAACTGCTCCCGGAATCCTGGACTGTCAGGAGTATAGTGGCCAGCCGCACTCCCCCGTACTGAACCTCATTCCCCGCATTCAGAGAATATCGATACTGGCCGGACAGCATCATATCCAGCATGGGACCGATAAATCACAGATTAACTAATATCGTTCCCAGCACAGCTTTACATAATCCCGGAAATGTCTGTCTGCGGAAAACCCTTTTTATACATACAACGCAAAGCAACGTGGAAAAGGCCACGGCAATTTCAAAGCTCAGCGCGTGGGACTGTATAACGCCGCTGAAACCAACCACCAGAACCAGCCAATCCCATGGATGATTTTTATTTTCTTCATCCGTTCTGCCCAAAAGCAAATAAAAACCCAGCACTACCACCGGCAGAAAAATCATCGCCGTGTATTCTCCAACCGCGCTGCGGTTATAAATATTGTACAATCGGTATGGCGAAAGCGTATAAAGCATACTTCCCACCATTCCCACATACTTATTTTGAAACATCCTGCCAAAGCTGAGATACGCCACAGCCGCCGTCGCCAGATTTACCACAAAAACATACGCTCCATAGGCAAAATGCACAGGAAAGCCGATCAGCCGCAATATCGCCGGGAACAGCAGAAAGGTATCACAGTAAAAAATGGAATTGGCATAGCCGTGGCCATACAGCCACCCCGATTCAATGCGGGTAGGAAACACCCCCTGCGACAGACTCTCCGCCAGGAATTCTATTCTGTTCAAATGAAATATCAGGTCGGCGCCATTGATAACGTAATCTACCATCAGGGGAACAGATGATGCCATTGCCAGCGCAGGAATTCCCAGCCATACCAGAATCCACTCTTTTCTGAGTCTGTTCCTTTTCGTGTACTCATACAGCATGACCAGACTGTTCACCAGCAGACTTCCCAAAAAGACAAAGAACAGCAAAATCCGGCTGCCCATCGTGGTCCTGATAATTTCCAGCCCGGTTACCGTCATGGTCTGGCTGCCATAGTAGGTAACCACAATCTCAAGCCCATCTTCTCCATCCAGATTGCCGGTCACATAAAGCTCAAAGCTCTCGCTGCTGATTCCTGTATACAATGGAATTTCGTTAGAAAGCAGCGTGCGAAACGGAGCGCCGTCCGCACGTATCTCTATAGTGCTCGCAGTCTCCTCTGTCTTATAGGTGCACAGCAGGCGATAAACGCCCGGAGTCAGAGAAAACCCTCCCGCCTTCAGCCAGTCCCCCGACACCCCCGCACTTCCATCTACATAATAGCCTTCCTCCTGTAAAACTTCTCCTCCGGAAAGCTCTATCGAAAGCGTATCCATTGTATATAAGCTCTGTTCTCCCCGAAGGAGTCCACAAATTCCATAGCACAGCAAAAGAAATTCTATCAGAACAAGTACCTGGAATTTTCTGGTTTTGATCACTCCTGACTTTTTCCACATGTCTGCTTTCTCCTTTTTTTACTGCTCCACACTGCGTCCGCCAACAGCCAAAAGAACACAACCACACTCAAAATTTCCGCAGTCCTCCAATACCATGGACTAACAAAGCTGACTAAGATCGTACCGCTATATCCCGCCGGCACATCCACACTCACAATATTGCCGCTGTCCCCATACAGCAAAAGGCTCTCTCCAGTCTCAACGTCCTTCGCCTGATACCCTTTGTAATACAATAACGGGAGACTCACGGAACCCACCTGCTCACTTTCGTTGCTGCATTTCATCCATATGGTACCCCCATCCTTCTCGTAGCTCTCCACCGCCACGTTATCCTCCGCCACAGGATCCCTGTAGACAAGAGAAGCGGTGTCTGTCCCATAAGGGAGATACTCTTCACCAACAATATATCCGGTTCCTGCGGCATTCATATTATATATAAGGAAATTATCGGACGTCTGCATCATATCATCTGACAGACAAAGGATTCCTGTCACAGCCAATGCCGCCAGCCCCAATCCATATGCCGCCAGCCCCCGGCCGGAAAAGTTCTCCTTCATCCAGACAGCTGCAGCTCCGGCCACAAGTGTCAGACAAAGCGTGGCCATTGTCAGAAACCTGTTCGGGAACTGAATACTGGAAACCAGCGTTGCCGTGACAGATGACAGGTTCTGAATCCGATCCCAGGGAAACACGGACAGGCTCATCAGCATGGCCAGCACCGCGAATGCGGCTGAAACCTTTCCCAATCCTTTTATCCCCGGATCCATCCTCTCCGTCTTATGAAAAAACAGCAACGCCACCCATATCAAAAGAGCCAGAATAAAGCCGATTCCCACCCCCATGGGCTGCGACTCGTACATCCCTGTCTCATCAAAAAGGACATTTTCCCCGAAGCGAAAGAATGTCTGAAAAAGCTGGGCAAAATATAAGCCTCTGTCCTGAATCGTCCTCGCCGACACATGTTGTATCACAAAGTCTCCGCTGATCATATAATCCACAAAGGGTATCAAAAACCAGGCGCTCAAAAGACAGCTGTAGATTACCGTCTTGGCTAACACCACAAAGGTCTGCCTGCGGAATACCTTTTTCCATAAAATAACGCACAGCAAAATCGTAAAAATACCCGCAATCTCTCCGGTCAGAAGATGCGACTGAAGTAATCCCGTAAAGCCGATTGTCAGGGGAATCCACGCCCTGCGGTATCGCTTTGTGGTAATATCCTCCGTAAATACCCGGTAAAATCCCAAAGCCAGAAAAGGTAAAAACAGGATGCCCAGGGTTTCCCCCAAAGACCCCGTTATATATGTTTTGAAGATGCGGTAAACCGAAAGCGTGTACAGCGCAGAGCACAAAAGTCCTGTATAGTCGTCTGAAAATATTCTGGAAAAGCAGCCATAGGAAATGAAAACCGTCACTGCGGCAAGCACGAACCAGAACATTTGATAGCTGGTCACGACCGGGAAGTCAATCAGTCGAAAAGCTGCCGCAAGATACAGCGCCGTCTCCCCATAGAAAATGGAAGAGGCATAGCCATAGCCCTGCTGCCATTCAGGCGCGATTCTCACCGGGAACTGACCATCAAGCAGGGTGTCCTTAATTCCTTCGATCCGGTGAAAATGATAAATCAGATCTGAGCTGTAAATGATCCTGTCCGTCATAAGCGGGAAAGAAGCCACAAGTATGATCAGACCGAGTCCAAACATAATGTTCTTCTTTTTCACAGCGACAGCATATTTCTGATCATATTGCCGGAACAGATATATCCCATTAACCAGAATCGCGCCGATCAGGACGCAGAAGATTTCCATGCGGCTTAACGCGTTCGTCTCCTCAATCAACAGCCCCTTCACCGTCAGGCTTCCATTTCCGCCATAAGTAATCTGTATGGTAAAATGATCCTGCCCTGTCAAAAGCCATGCGTTGAAACTGGTCTCATGCAGTCCTGCGTACAGGCAATCATAATCAGAAAGCATGGTTTTATAATCTCCCTGATCACTCAGTGCATAGCAAAGATTTTGTAAATTGGTATCCGTATCGTATAAAAGCCTGATCCTGTAAACGCCTCTGGGCAGAGAGATTTCCTCAAAAGCCACCAGTATCCCGCTCTGGCCCTCTGATCCATCCGCAGAATAGCCTCCCGCATCCTCAGAATAGCTCCCAAGCCCCGCTGTGGCATCCTCCACCCCAAACTCATAAATGGTATCTTTCCCAAAAAGGCCCCAGATTCCCGTCACAAGCAGGCACAGCTCCGCCAGCAAAATCAGGCGAAAGGAGGTTCGTCTCCCAATCTGCAATTCTTTTATCCTGGAAATCATACTTCTCCGCTCTCCTCCGGTTATCGTTCCAATCCTTCTCTTCTCCCGCTGAGAGTTGCGGCCATTTTCGCACGGTATTTCTTAAACTGGAAATATCCAATATATAGCCCTGCCGCGGTCAGCAGACTTATGAGTTCAAAAACCTCCCAGTACCACATGCCCGCATACCAGGCATGCACCAGGCCGGTATATCCCGCCTCCAGCAGCACCCGCACATGGCCACCTGTTCCACTCTCCACGCTCAGCTCTTCTCCGGCAGCCCCATCCACCGCCCAACAGTCCGAAAAGCCCATACAAAAGCAGGAGTACCTCTGTCAGAAGCACGATCTGAAATTTTCGCATCTTAAGGATTCCCGATTTCTTCCACATTCTCCTCTTCCTCTTGCAGCTTTTTCCTGCTTATCGTCACCGAGTAAGCGGCCATTCCAATCCACCCTGTCGTGGAAACAGCCTCCGACAGCCGCCAATACCAGGCGGCTGTGTTCAGACGGTCCGCCAGATTCTCCTCATAGGATGGCCCACCGGTCGACTCATCCAGCGGCAGATACACGCCGTCCAGAATTGCGTTGGTATCCAGATCCGAACTGTTATAAATATATACCGGCAGACGGGTCTCCAGGTAATCATTGGTCAGATATTGCGTACTCACCACTGCGAGTACCACAACGCCTGCCAGCACCCACAAAGAAACCTCCCTCTTTTCTGACTGCTGTATCTCGTTTAACGCGACAATGCCGGTAAAGACCAGACAGACGCTGACAAAGGGAACCAGCTCCATCGGACTGTTCAGCCCTGCCGTCAAAATCTGAATCAGCCGGTTATGTCTGATGATATCCCAGGGGAAGCTGACTGTGCTCATCCAAAGCAAAATCACCCCCGCGATCGTCACCCGAAGCGCTGTGCGCCACAAGCCGCTGTTTTGTCTTTCTTTCCGGTATCTCCCCGTAAAAAGAATCCAGAAATAAATAATCAGAAGCACCATCACCATAAAGCCCGCGCCCGCCGGTACCGCGTTTTGCATCCCGCTGACACTGCGGTCCGTCTCCGTACCCGCCTGCGCAAACAGAATAAAATAATCCAGCAGATAAGCGCCCGTTGACTGAATCGCCTTCGAACCGGCGTAGCGAATATATGGTTTCTGCAGCAGAGCGTCCAGAAGAGGGATGAACATCCAGGCGCAGCCCACCACTGTGGCCAGGAATATTTTCAGGTATGTCAGAAGGCGCTTCTTTGCAAAAGCAGCCTTTCCCATCGCCAGACAAAGCAACGCACACAGAAGCAGCGCCAGTTCAAAAGCCGTAATATGGGAGAAAAACATGGCGCACAGCCCAACCGCCGGCATCAGCCAGACAGACCTGTACAATTTTTCATCCGCCTCCACAGTCAGGATGCGGATCATCCCGCAGAATACCATAGGAAGGAATGTCATGGCCAGCAGCTCCCCCAGATCCGCTTTTCCATACATAACGTAGATCCGGTAGGGCGAACAGGCATACAGCATGGCCGCGATCATACCTTGCAGCCATCCGGCAGGAAGCGACATAGTCAGCGCTTCGTCTTCTGTTCCGCGGCTTTTACACAATCTGACTTCCTGTCCGTCAAACAGGCCGCGAAAGCAAACGTATCCGATCCAGACCGTCGCCAGATTAATCAGTAAAAGAAAAATATGATATGACATCTGTACGGACAAACCTGCCATCCTGAGAAACGCCGGAATCAGCAAAAAAACATCTCCCTCAAAGAGAGATACCGGATACCCCCTGCCCTCCAGCCAGTTCGGCTGTATGCGCACCGGAAACTGTCCTGACAGCAGACCATCCTTCAGCCCCTCGATCCGCAGCAGATGAAAATACAGTTCCTCGCCCTCCAGGCAATAATTCACAAAAACCGGCACTGAGAGCAAAATCGCAACGCCAAGCACTGCCGCAAAAGACGCAAATTTGATTTTCCTTCCGTCGGAGGCTGCTTTGCTCTGTCCTCCTTTGAACAACTGTTGCTTATCCATCGCAAAGATCTCCGTTTCTCTCACGTTTCCTGCTCCATATCCCACCTGCCATCAGCATCAGGAAGGTCAGCACGCTGATCGCCTCCGCCGCCCGCCAGTACCAAGGACTGACAAATTGCACCAGAATCGTACCTGAATAACTTGCCGGCACCTCTACACACAGAATATTTTTGTCATCCGCCAGAAGAGGAATCCTCTCACCTGTCTCCAGGTCCGTGGCCTGATACCCCTTATAATACAGTAACGGAAGGCTCATGGTTCCCTCTCTGTCACTGTCGTTATAACACGACACCTGAATGGTCAATCCGTCCTTCTCATAGCCTGTCACCACAACATTCTCCTCTGTCACCGGATCTCTGTGTACCAGTTGATCCGTGTCCGTCCCGTAAGGAATATATTCACCGCCTGAAATATAGCCCGTTCCAATAGCCTCCGCGTTATAGACCTGAATATTGTCTGTTGTCAGCAGCATGTCATCCGTCAGATACAGGGCGCTGACAACAGCAAGTCCGGCGATAACCACCGCAAAAGCCGCCAGACCACGCGCCGGCAGATTGTCGCGAATCCAGACCGTCACCACACCCGTCAGAATCGTCATGAAGAGCGTAATCATAGAAAGAAAACGGTCCGGGAACTGGATGCTGGAAACCAGCGTAGCCAGAATCGGGGACAGATTCTGTATGCGATCCCACGGGAAAACACTCAGACACATTAACATGGCCAGAAAGCCGAATGCGGCGGATATCTTCCCCAGCCCCTTTACTTGGGGGCTCATTCTGTCCGTTTTATGGAAAAACAGGAGCCCAATCCAGATACAGAATATCAGAATAAAAGCAATTCCAGGCCCCAGAGGCTGCGCCTCGTACAGACCGTTCTCCTCATAAAAAACAGAATCCCCGACCTGGAAAAATGTCTGCAGCAATTGTGCTAAATACAGTCCTCTGTACTGGATGGTTCTGGCCGACACATGCTGAATGACGAAGTCACCGGTCAGCATATAATCCGCGAACGGCACCAGAAACCAGGCGCTGACAAGGCAGCTGAAAATCACCGTTTTCGCCAGCGCCGCAAAGGTCTGTCTCCGGAAGACTTTTTTCCATAAAACTATACACAGCAGAATCGTGAAAAAACCCGCCTGCTCCCCGGTCAGCAGATGCGACTGCAAAAGTCCTGCAAAGCCAATGGTCAGCGGAATCCACGCCCTGCGATAACACCTACCCGAAATATCCTCTGTAAATACGCGGTAAAAGCCCCAGACTAAAAACGGCAGGAACATAATGCCCAGCGTTTCCCCAAGCATGCCTGTCACATAGGTTTTGATCGTCCGATACAGGGAAAACGTATAGACCAGGGAACACAGCAGACCAATATAAGCTTCTTCAAAAATGCGGGAAAAACAATAAAAAGAAATCAGAACTGTCGCAACAGTCACCACGAAACAGAACATCCGATAGCTGGTGATCACCGGAAAACCGATCAGACGAAAGAAAGTGGCCAGATAAAGCACCGTCTCGCCGTAAAAGATGGAGGAAGCATAGCCATAGCCCTACTGCCACTCGGGCGCGATACGCACAGGAAACTGCCCCGACAGCAGTCCGTCCTTTATGCCCTCAATACGCAGCAGATGATATATCAAATCTCCCGAGGAAATCATCCGATCCGTCATCAGCGGAAAAGAAGCCGCCAATGTAATAAGTCCAAGGCAGAACATGATATTTTTGATCTTTACAGCAACCTGATATTGCCTGTCGTACTGGCAGAAAACGTACAGCGCATTGACGATCAGCGCACCAATCACAACGTAGAAAATCATCATGCGGCTTAAGGCGTTCGTTTCTGAAATTCTAAGTCCTGTGACGACCAGGCTTCCGCTGCCGCCGTACGTCACTTCGACCGACAGACTGTCCTGTGCAGTCAGCAGCCACACATTGAAATCTGTCTCATGCAGGCCGCCATACAGGAAATCATAATTGGCCAGCAGTGTTTTATAGGCGGCGGAACCATCCGAAATCCGGCAGAGATTTTCCATGTTGGTATCAGTGTCGTACAGAAGTGTGATCCGATAGACGCCTCCAGGCAGACTGATCCCGTCAAAGGACACAAGAATCCCGCTCTGTCCCTCCGCCGACACCGCGGAATAACCGCCCGCGTCCTCAATATAGCTTCCCAGAACCGGTGTGGCAGCATCCAGATCAAACTCATAGACGGCGGATTTACCAAAAAGACCCGCAATCCCCGCCAGGATCAGGCACAATTCCAGAAGTAAAAGCATACGAAAAGAAGTTTTCCTGAAAAGATTCAGTTTTTGTATGGCAGAAATCATGCTTTCCTCTCCTGTCAGCGGCCACAATACCAGATTGCTTTTCTTTCAAACAAGACTTGAACCATTATAGCATGTTCATCCTTGTTTGGCAATTCATTCCAGACGATAAAAAGGCTTCCGGAAAATCCGGAAGCCTTCTGAATTATCTGAATTTCAGCGCTTACTCAATGATGGAAGCCACACGGCCGGAGCCAACGGTTCTGCCGCCCTCGCGGATAGCGAAAGTAAGGCCCTGCTCCATAGCGATCGGGTGGATCAGCTCAATGGTCATCTCTACATTGTCGCCGGGCATGCACATCTCAGTTCCCTCAGGAAGGCTGATCACGCCGGTAACGTCGGTGGTTCTGAAATAGAACTGAGGACGATAGTTGTTGAAGAAAGGAGTATGACGGCCGCCCTCATCCTTGCTCAGTACATAAACCTGGGCAGTGAACTTGGTGTGGCAGGTCACGGTGCCGGGCTTAGCCAGTACCTGTCCGCGGACAATCTCTGTTCTCTGAACGCCGCGCAGCAGAGCGCCGATATTGTCGCCGGCCTGCGCATAGTCAAGCAGCTTTCTGAACATCTCGATACCGGTAACAACGGTCTTTCTGGTCTCTTCCTTAACGCCGACGATCTCAACTTCCTCGTTCAGCTTCAGCATACCACGCTCCACACGGCCGGTAGCGACAGTACCACGGCCAGTGATGGTGAATACGTCCTCAACGGGCATCAGGAACGGCTTGTCTACGTCACGCTGAGGATCAGGAATGTAGCTGTCAACGGTGTCCATCAGCTCCATGATCTTGTCGCCCCACTCGCCTTCCGGCTCCTCCAGAGCCTTCAGAGCGGAACCCTTGATAATCGGGCAGTCGTTGAAGCCGTACTCCTCCAGCTGCTCGGTCACTTCCATCTCTACCAGCTCGATCAGCTCCTCGTCGTCTACCATATCGCACTTATTCAGGAATACTACGATATAGGGAACGCCTACCTGGCGGGACAGAAGGATGTGCTCCTTGGTCTGCGCCATCACACCGTCGGTGGCGGCTACCACCAGGATAGCGCCATCCATCTGAGCGGCACCGGTGATCATGTTCTTTACATAGTCAGCGTGGCCGGGGCAGTCAACGTGTGCATAGTGGCGGTTTGCGGTGGAATACTCCACGTGTGCGGTAGAAATGGTGATACCACGCTCCCTCTCTTCCGGAGCTTTATCGATCTTATCGAACTCTGTATAGGAATTGCCGGCAACTCTCTGGGAGAGCACCTTGGTAATTGCCGCGGTCAGAGTGGTCTTACCATGGTCTACGTGGCCGATTGTACCAATGTTACAATGGGACTTGGTTCTTTCAAATTTAGCCTTTGCCATTTTTTGAAATCCTCCTGAAAAATAATATAAATTAGAAAAAATTGTGCTATGCTTGATTATATGCGATTATGCCGATATTTTCAAGCAAATTTTTGATTCTTGCTGCTATTCATGCATCCGTCCGCTGTCTTTGCAAAAAACAGGGAAATTTACAGCGGACAGTCACAGTTTTATTTTGCCTTTGCCGCCAGAACCTTTTCCGCGATATTCTTCGGCACAGGTTCATACTTTTCAAAGAACATGGAATAGTTGCCGCGGCCCTGCGTCCTGGAACGCAAGTCCGTGGAATAGCCGAACATCTCGGCAAGCGGCACATAGCCTCTCACCATCTTGCCTCCGCCGATATCATCCATACCTTCGATCCGGCCCCTGCGGGAATTGATGTCGCCGATGACGTCGCCCATATACTCCTCGGGCATGGTCACTTCCACTCTCATGATAGGCTCAAGCAGGACAGCGCCGGCCTTTTTCAAAGCCTCTTTGCAGCACATGGAGCCGGCAACCTTGAACGCCATTTCTGAAGAGTCCACCTCATGGTAGGAACCGTCATAGACGTCCGCCGCAATACCGATTACCGGATAGCCTCCCAGAATACCGGTGTGAGTCGCTTCCTCAATACCCTTGCCGACCGCCGGGATATATTCCTTCGGGATAGCTCCGCCGACGACAGATGAGGTAAACTTGAAGGTCTCCTCACCGTTAGGATCCATCGGAGTAAAGTGCACCTTACAATGTCCATACTGACCAGAACCACCGGTCTGCTTGACATGCTTGTATTCCTGGTCAATGGCCTTCGCGATGGTTTCCTTGTAAGCAACCTGGGGTGCGCCCACATTCGCTTCCACCTTAAACTCGCGCAGCAGTCTGTCCACAATGATTTCCAGATGTAGCTCGCCCATGCCGGCGATAATGGTCTGGCCGGTCTCCGGGTTGGTATGCGCACGGAACGTGGGATCCTCCTCCGCCAGCTTGGCCAGCGCCTCGCCCATTTTGGTCTGGCCGGCCTTGGTCTTTGGCTCGATGGCCAACTCGATTACGGGGTCAGGGAACTCCATGGACTCCAGAATGACCGGATGCTGCTCATCGCAGATGGTATCACCTGTGGTGGTAAACTTGAAGCCCACCGCCGCGGCGATATCCCCGGAATAAACCTTCTCCAGCTCCATCCTCTTGTTGGCGTGCATCTGGAGCAGACGCCCCACACGCTCTATTTTATTTTTTGTAGCGTTCAGAATATAGGATCCGGAATTGATGGTGCCGGAATATACTCTGAAATAAGCCAGCTTACCGACGAAGGGATCTGTCATGATCTTAAATGCCAGAGCCGCGAAGGGTTCGCTGTCTGAGGAATGCTTCTCCACCTCATTGCCGTTCAGATCCACGCCCTTGATGGCGGGAATGTCCAGCGGGGAGGGCATATACTCCAAAATCGCGTCGAGAAGCTTCTGGATTCCCTTATTTCTGTAGGCGCTGCCGCAGCACACCGGAACCGCCGCGCATTCGCAGGTTGCCTTTCTCAGGGTCGCCTTCAGCTGTTCATTGGTCGGCTCCTCGCCTTCCAGATATGCCATCATCAGATCATCATCCAGCTCGCAGATCTTCTCCACCAGCTCGGTATGATACAGCTCGGCGTCTTCCTTCATATCCTCCGGGATATCGACGACGGAAATATCCTCACCCTTTTCGTCATTGTAAATATAGGCCTTCATCTCGAACAAGTCAATGATGCCCTTAAACTCGTCCTCTTTTCCGATGGGCAGCTGAACGCAGATCGCGTTCTTGCCCAGCCTTGTTCTGATCTGTTCCACCGCACCGTAAAAGTTGGCGCCCATAATGTCCATCTTGTTGATAAAAGCCATACGGGGCACATTGTAGGTGTCGGCCTGTCTCCATACATTCTCAGACTGCGGTTCCACACCGCCCTTCGCGCAGAAGACACCGACAGCGCCGTCCAGCACTCGCAGGGAACGCTCCACCTCTACCGTAAAGTCAACGTGACCGGGAGTATCAATGATATTGATACGGTGCTCCAGTGCGTCCGGTATGGTCTTGCCGTACGCCTGCAGGGTCCAGTGACAGGTAGTAGCCGCGGAAGTAATAGTGATGCCCCTCTCCTGCTCCTGAGCCATCCAGTCCATGGTAGCAGTACCTTCATGAGTATCACCGATCTTGTAATTCACACCGGTATAATAAAGGATACGCTCCGTCGCCGTCGTCTTCCCAGCGTCGATATGCGCCATGATACCGATGTTACGTGTTCTCTCAAGCGGATATTCTCTTCCAGCCAAGGTTATCTCCTCCTGTTGTCACACACGCCTGATTTCGCGCGTGATTAAAAACGATAATGGGCAAACGCCTTGTTGGCCTCTGCCATTCTGTGCATTTCTTCTTTTCTCTTTACTGATGCACCAGTATTATTTGCCGCATCCATGATCTCATTCGCCAGCTTTTCCTCCATGGTCTTCTCGCCTCTCTTGCGGGAAAACGCGGTAAGCCAGCGAAGAGCCAGCGCCTGTCTCCTCTCCGGGCGCACCTCAATGGGCACCTGGTAGGTCGCGCCGCCGATACGTCTCGCCTTTACCTCAAGCACCGGCATGATATTGTTCATTGCTTCCTCGAACACTTCCAGCGCCGGCTTGCCGGTCTTTGCTTCCACTCTGGAAAACGCGCCGTATACAATTCTCTGGGCTACGCCCTTTTTGCCGTCCAGCATGATATTGTTGATCAGCTTTGTGACGACCTTGCTGTTGTATATGGGATCTGCCAGAACGTCTCTTTTTTGAACATGTCCTTTACGTGGCACGGTTCTTCCCTCCTTATTTAATAAAAATAAATCATCGGTACTCACATTGTCTGCTAATCGAATGACGGTTGTCGCCTTTATCAGTCGCCTGCATCATTCCATGTGTTCGTGCGGTATATCCGTCATAAGGTCACAGACGAAGGGTCTGTGCAGAATTACCAACACTAATTAGTTTCAGTTATGTGGTACTTGGCCCTGGGGCCCAAAAACCTGACTCTGAAGCCGCGTCAAATTACTTTTTGGCAGCCTTCGGCCTCTTGGCGCCGTACTTGGAGCGGGCCTGCTTCCTGTTGGCAACGCCGGCGGTATCCAGGGTACCTCTGATGATGTGGTATCTGGTACCGGGAAGATCCTTCACTCTGCCGCCGCGGATCAGCACTACGCTGTGCTCCTGCAGATTGTGGCCTTCGCCCGGAATATAGCTTGTCACCTCGATGCCGTTGGAAAGACGTGCTCTGGCGATCTTTCTGAGAGCGGAGTTAGGTTTCTTGGGGGTCGTCGTCTTAACGGAGGTGCAGACGCCGCGCTTCTGGGGAGAGCTGGAATCAATGGACTTCTTGTGGAGAGAATTGTAGCTCTTTAAGAGGGCGGGGGCTGTGGACTTCTTGACTGTAGTCTGACGTCCCTTTCTTACTAACTGGTTGAATGTTGGCATTCCGTTTCACCTTTTCCTTTCTATAGAATAGATTTAATGGGCTGCCTCTGAGGCAATCCCATAAAAAAACTGTATATTGGTATTTTGTGCCGGACACTTTCATAATATGCGCCTCACACAAAATACCGCATACAGCAAACATTATACTTTTGGCATATTTTGTTGTCAATACCCAAAATGAAATAATTTAGTTACGATTCGTTGTGAATAGTAGTTGCGCCTCACGTCCAACTATTCCTCTTCCGGCTCGGCCTCCTCTTCAAATTCAGCTTCAGAATCCTCTCCCTCATAAGGCTCTTCATAGGGCTCTTCCTCTTCGGAGAAATTCTCATCCTCCTCCGGTTCTCCTTCAGCCGCTTCCTCATCATAGGATTCTTCCACAAGAACGCCATCCGCCATCTCTTCCTCGTCCTCATCCTCTGTGAACTCGATCTCATCATCATAAGAGATCGTCTCCGCCACATCGGAGCTTAACTCGATATTGCGGTAACGCTTCATGCCTGTGCCCGCCGGAATCAGCTTGCCAATCAGCACATTCTCCTTCGGGCCGATCAGCGGATCCGTCTTGCCCTTGATCGCCGCGTCGGTCAGAACCTTGGTGGTCTCCTGGAAGGAGGCCGCGGACAGGAAGGAATTGGTAGCCAGAGCCGCCTTGGTAATGCCCAGCATGACCTGCTTGCCATCCATCGGCGTTTTGCCATCGGCGATCAGCTGTTCGTTCATATCCTCATAGTCCAGCACATCGATCAGGCTGCCCGGCAGATATTTGGTGTCGCCGCTGTTCTCAATACGGACCTTCTTCAGCATCTGCCGCACAATCACTTCAATATGCTTATCAGCGATATCCACGCCCTGAAGACGATATACACGCTGCACCTCACGGATCATATAGTCCTGCACCGCGCGGATTCCCTTGATCTTTAACAGGTCGTGTGGATTCACGCTGCCCTCGGTCAGCTCATCGCCCGCCTCCAGCTCCTGGCCATCCGCCACCTTAATGCGGGAGCCGTAAGGGATGAGGTAGGTCTTTTTCTCACCGCTCTGTGCATTCGCCACCTCGATCTCACGCTTTTTCCTGGTATCCCTGATGGTGGCTGTGCCGCCGATCTCCGCGATGATCGCCAGGCCCTTCGGCTTTCTGGCCTCAAACAGCTCCTCCACACGGGGAAGACCCTGCGTGATATCATCGCCGGCCACACCGCCGGAGTGGAAGGTTCTCATGGTCAGCTGGGTACCCGGTTCACCGATGGACTGGGCCGCGATAATGCCCACAGCCTCGCCTACCTGCACAGGCTCGCCTGTCGCCATGTTAGCGCCATAGCACTTGGCGCAGATACCCACATGGGAGCGGCAGGTCAGGATGGTGCGGATTTTCACAGACTTCACCGGGTCGCCGTTTTTGTCCACGCCCACGGAAAGAATCTTTTCCGCCCTGGCCGGAGTAATCATGTGATTCTTTTTCACCAGAATATTGCCCTGCGCGTCGCTGATATCCTCGCAGGAAACTCTGCCCATAATGCGGTCCTTCAGATTCTCGATGGTCTCTCTGCCGTCCATGAACGCGGCCACATCCATCCCCGGAAGCTCATCCTTTCCCTCAGAGCAGTCCGTCTCCCGGATGATCAGCTCCTGAGAAACGTCCACCATTCGTCTGGTCAGATATCCGGAGTCAGCGGTTCGCAGCGCGGTATCTGACATTCCCTTTCTTGAGCCGTGCGCCGACATGAAATATTCCAGCACGTCAAGGCCCTCACGGAAGGAGGACTTGATGGGCAGCTCGATGGTACGTCCTGTGGTGTCCGCCATCAGTCCGCGCATACCGGCCAGCTGCTTGATCTGCTGGTTGGACCCGCGGGCGCCGGAGTCCGCCATCATGAATATATGATTGTATTTGTCCAGGCCGTTGATCAGGATATCCGTCAGCTTTTTGTCTGTCTCGGTCCAGGTCTCCACCACCGCGCGGTAGCGCTCCTCCTCCGTGATCAGGCCGCGACGGTAGTTCCTGGAAATCTTCTCCACCGTATCCTGCGCTTCGGCCAGCATCTGCGGTTTTTCGGCAGGCACCGTCATGTCGGAAATAGATACCGTCAAAGACGCCTTGGTGGAATATTTGTATCCAATGGCCTTGATATCGTCGAGGACCTCGGCGGTTCTGGACGCGCCATGGATATTGATCACCTTCTCGATGATCTGCTTCACGCCCTTTTTATTGACCATAAAGTCAATCTCCGGCAGCAGCTCATTGCCCGGGACGCTTCTGTCCACAAAGCCTAAATCCTGCGGAATGATTTCATTGAAGAGCAGGCGGCCCAGCGTGCAGTCGATCGTGCCCGTCCTGGTCTCGCCGTTGATCTCTTTGCTTACACGCACCCGGATTTTGGAGTGCAGCGTGATCACATCATTTTCATAAGCCAGAAGGGCTTCATTTAAACTCTTGAAGACCTTCCCCTCGCCCTTGACGCCCTCTCTCTCCTGAGTGAGATAGTAAATTCCCAGCACCATGTCCTGATAGGGCACGGCCACCGGACCGCCGTCAGAGGGCTTTAAGAGGTTGTTGGGGGAAAGCAGCAGGAAGCGGCACTCCGCCTGGGCCTCCACACTCAGCGGCAGATGGACAGCCATCTGGTCGCCGTCAAAGTCAGCGTTGAACGCGGTACATACCAGAGGATTCAGCTTGATGGCCTTGCCCTCTACCAGAATAGGCTCAAAGGCCTGAATGCCCAGCCTGTGCAGGGTAGGGGCGCGGTTTAACATCACAGGATGCTCCCTGATCACATCCTCCAGCACATCCCAGACCTGGGTGTCCAGCTTTTCCACCAGCTTTTTGGCGTTCTTCACGTTCAGGCTGATACCTCTGGAAACCAGCTCCTTCATCACGAAGGGTTTAAAAAGCTCCAGAGCCATCTCCTTGGGAAGGCCGCACTGATAAATCTTTAACTCCGGGCCCACCACGATAACGCTTCGGCCGGAATAGTCCACACGCTTGCCCAGAAGGTTCTGACGGAAACGCCCGCTCTTGCCCTTCAGCAGATCGGACAGAGATTTCAGAGCCCTGTTGCCGGGGCCTGTCACAGCCCTGCCTCTTCTGCCGTTGTCGATCAGGGCGTCCACAGCCTCCTGCAGCATGCGCTTTTCGTTTCTGACAATGATGTCAGGCGCGCCCAGCTCCAGAAGCCTGGCCAGGCGGTTATTTCTGTTGATAATGCGGCGGTACAGGTCATTCAGATCAGAGGTGGCAAATCTGCCGCCGTCCAGCTGTACCATAGGCCTCAGATCCGGAGGAATCACCGGAATCACGTCCAGAATCATCCACTCCGGACGGTTCCCGCTCTCGCGGAAGGCCTCCATCACTTCAATTCTCTTGATCAGCTTGGCGCGCTTCTGGCCGGTAGCCGTCTCCAGCTCCGCCTTTAACTCGGCCGCTTCCTTTTCCACATCGATCCGGGACAGAAGCTCCTTGATGGCCTCCGCTCCCATACCCACGCGGAATTTATTGCCGTAGATGTCACGGGCGTCCTGATACTCCCTCTCAGAGAGCACCTGCTTCTCCTCCAGGTTGGATTCCCCTTTATCCAGCACAATATAGCTGGCAAAATAAAGTACCTTCTCCAAAGCCTTGGGCGTAATGTCCAGCATGGTACCCATGCGGGACGGAATCGCCTTAAAGTACCAGATATGGGATACCGGCGCCGCCAGCTTGATGTGGCCCATGCGCTCTCTTCTGACGCTGGACTTTGTCACCTCCACGCCGCAGCGGTCGCACACCACGCCCTTATATCTGATCTTTTTATATTTGCCGCAATGGCACTCCCAGTCCTTGCTGGGTCCGAAAATCTTTTCACAGAACAGGCCGTCTCGCTCCGGCTTTAAGGTCCTGTAGTTGATGGTCTCAGGCTTTGTGACCTCGCCCCGGGACCATTTCAGGATCTGCTCCGGTGAGGCAAGGCCGATTTTTATCGCATCGAATGTCATCGACTGATAAACTTCGTTTTTTGATTCTGGCATTTTGACACTCCCTTCTGAAAAATATGATCAATCCCACAGGCAGCCAGCCCGTGAAAGCAGTATCACAATCTCTTATTCTTCATCATCGTCATAACCATAATTGTCTTCGTCATTAAAGGATTCGTCTTCGTCGTCAGGCACATCCTCTTCCCCACCGGCATCTATCAGCCTGCCGCTGTTTTCGTCAAACTCCTGGATCTGGTGGCCACTGGATACAAGTGCTTTTTCCTCAGAACCATAATCGCTTCTCCTGCCCTCCATCTCAAAACGATAATCGGTATTGCCGTAATCAATTTCTTCTTTAATCTCAACCTCAGTGCCGTCGTCGCGCAGCACCTTCACATCCAGCGCCAGAGCCTGCAGCTCTTTGAGCAGCACCTTGAAGGATTCCGGAATGCCCGGTTCAGGCACATTTTCGCCCTTAATAATGGCCTCATAGGTTCTGACGCGGCCTACCACATCGTCAGACTTTACGGTCAGAATCTCCTGCAGAGTATAGGCGGCGCCGTAAGCCTCCAGGGCCCAGACCTCCATCTCTCCGAAACGCTGTCCGCCGAACTGGGCCTTGCCGCCCAGAGGCTGCTGGGTTACCAGAGAGTAGGAGCCGGTGGAACGCGCGTGGATCTTATCATCCACCAGATGATGAAGCTTCAGATAATGCATGTGGCCAATGGTCACAGGGCTGTCAAAATATTCGCCGGTACGCCCGTCGCGCAGTCTGACCTTGCCGTCTCTGGAGATCGGCACGCCCTTCCACTCTTCTCTGTGGTCTCTGTTGTCAGACAGATACTGCAGTACCTCCGGAAGAAGCTCTTCCTTATGCTTTGCCTCAAATTCCTCCCAGGACAGGTTCACATAATCGTTGGCCAGATCCAGGGTGTCCATGATATCGTCCTCTTTGGCGCCGTCAAAAATTGGGGTGGCCACATTAAAGCCCAGGGCCTTGGCCGCCAGAGACAGGTGAATCTCCAGCACCTGCCCGATATTCATACGGGACGGCACGCCCAGCGGATTCAACACGATATCCAGCGGTCTTCCGTTGGGCAGATAAGGCATATCCTCCACCGGAAGCACACGGGAAACCACGCCCTTATTTCCGTGACGGCCCGCCATCTTGTCGCCCACGGAGATTTTTCTCTTCTGGGCGATATAAATGTGCACAGACATATTCACGCCGGGCTTGAGCTCATCGCTGTTTTCCCTGGTGAACACCTTCGCGTCCACCACGATGCCGTACTCGCCGTGGGGCACCTTTAAGGAGGTATCGCGCACCGCTCTCGCCTTCTCGCCGAAAATTGCCCGCAGCAGTCTTTCCTCCGCGGTCAGCTCCGTCTCTCCCTTGGGCGTCACCTTGCCGACCAGGATATCGCCGGTGCGGACCTCCGCGCCGATGCGGATGATTCCTCTCTCGTCCAGATTCTTCAGCGCGTCCTCGCCGACGCCCGGCACATCCCTGGTAATTTCCTCCGGTCCAAGCTTGGTATCCCTGGCCTCCGTCTCATATTCCTCAATATTCACAGAGGTGTAAACATCCTCCTGCACCAGGCGATCGCTCAAAAGCACCGCGTCCTCAAAGTTGTAGCCTTCCCAGTTCATGAAGCCGATCAGCGGATTCTTGCCTAAAGCCAGCTCTCCCTCATCCG
Source organism: Lachnospiraceae bacterium (assembly GCA_021203305.1). Classification (GTDB taxonomy): domain Bacteria; phylum Bacillota; class Clostridia; order Lachnospirales; family Lachnospiraceae; genus RGIG6307. Next base: position 2,622 of record JAJQBK010000048.1, on the reverse strand, counting down.
TGGAAGCTCCGTCCGCGATTACCTGTCCCGCGGCCACTCTGTCCCCCTTGAATACAATCGGCTTCTGATTGTAGCAGTTAGACTGGTTGGAACGGACGAATTTGGCCAGGTGATACTCCAGATGCTCGCCGTCGTCCGCGGTCATTTTAATTAAATCAGAGGCGACATAATCAATCGTGCCGTTTTTCTCCGCCACCACGCATACGCCGGAGTCCACCGCCGCCTTTCTCTCAATGCCGGTGCCTACCACCGGCGCTTCCGTAAACAGAAGCGGCACGGCCTGACGCTGCATGTTGGAGCCCATCAGGGCACGGTTCGCGTCGTCATTCTGCAGGAACGGAATCAGGGCGGTAGCCACAGAAAACACCATTCTCGGAGACACGTCCATGTAATCAAACATGGACTTTGGATACTCCTGCGTCTCCTCGCGGAAACGGCCGGAAACATTGTTTCTCACAAAGTGACCTTCCTCATCCAGCGCCTCATTGGCCTGCGCCACATGATAATTGTCCTCCTCGTCCGCGGTCATATAGACTACCTCTTCGGTGACCCTCGGGTTCTTCGGATCGCTCTTATCGATCTTGCGGTAGGGGGCCTCCACGAAGCCGTACTCATTGATTCTCGCATAGCTGGCAAGAGAATTGATCAGACCGATATTGGGACCCTCGGGAGTCTCAATGGGGCACATCCTGCCGTAATGGGAATAGTGCACGTCACGAACCTCAAATCCGGCGCGGTCACGGGAAAGTCCCCCGGGACCCAGGGCGGAGAGACGCCTCTTGTGTGTCAGCTCGCCCAGCGGGTTATTCTGATCCATAAACTGAGACAGCTGGGAGGAGCCGAAAAACTCCTTCACCGCGGCGGTCACCGGTTTGATATTGATCAGCGACTGGGGCGTCACCTCCGCGGCGTCATGGGTGGTCATTCTCTCACGGACCACTCTCTCCATGCGGGAAAGGCCGATGCGGTACTGATTCTGCAAAAGCTCTCCCACCGCGCGGATCCGGCGGTTGCCCAGATGGTCAATATCGTCGTCGTTGCCCACGCCGTATTCCAGATGCATATTATAATTAATAGAAGCAAAAATATCTTCCTTGGTCACGTGCTTCGGCACCAGCTCGCTCAGATTCCTCTGAATCGCCTCAGCCAGGGCCACGGGATCATCGCTGCTCTCCTCCAGAATCTGGGCAAGCACAGGATAATAAACCTTCTCTTTGATGCCGAGGGCCTTCGCGTCACAGTCCACCCAGGCATTGATGTCCACCATCATATTGGAGAGAACCTTCACATTTCTCTCCTCCGTCTGCACGTAAACATAAGGCACCGCGGCATTCTGAAGCCGGTCCGCCAGCTCCCTTGTGACCGTTGTGCCGGCCGCGGCCAGGACCTCCCCGGTGGTCGGGTCCGCCACATCCTCACTTAAAACATGGCCCGTCAGGCGATTGCGGAAGGATAATTTCTTGTTATATTTGTAGCGTCCCACCTTCGCCAGGTCATAGCGCTTGGGATCAAAAAACATGTTGGTAATCAGCCCCTCCGCGCTCTCCACAGTCAGAGGCTCGCCCGGGCGAATCTTCTTGTACAGCTCCAGCAGGCCTTCCTGATAATTGGTGGCGCTGTCCTTGCCAAAGCTTGCCAGAATCTTGGGCTCATCATCGAAAATTTCCAGAATCTCCTCGTTGGTGCCTACGCCAAGGGCGCGGATCAGCACCGTGATCGGCACCTTTCTCGTCCTGTCCACGCGCACGTAAAACACATCGTTGGAATCTGTCTCATACTCCAGCCATGCGCCGCGGTTGGGAATCACCTGGCAGGAATACAGCCTCTTGCCCAGCTTATCATGGCTGATCGTATAATAAATACCGGGGGAACGGACCAGCTGGCTGACAATGACACGCTCCGCGCCATTGATGACAAAGGTACCCGTCTTCGTCATCAACGGCATATCGCCCATAAATATCTCATGCTCCGCAAAACCCGCCTCCGGCTTCGCGTTATTATGCAGGCACACCTTTACCTTCAGGGGAGCGGCGTAGGTCGCGTCTCTTTCCTTGCACTCCTCGATGGTGTACTTCTTCTCAGATTCGCACAGCTCAAAGTCAACAAATTCAAGGCTCAGAGAATCGTCATAATTGGTAATGGGAGAAATATCGTCAAATACCTCTTTCAGCCCTTCCGTCAAAAACCAATTATAGGAATCCTTCTGCACTTCGATCAGATCAGGCATCTCCAAAACTTCTTTTTGTCTTGAATAACTCATACGCATGTTCTTGCCGGCTGCAAGCGGACGTATTCTGTTTTTTTCCATTGACAATCACCCCGTTCTTTCTTTTCGTCTGCCTTTTTTGCGTTTTGGGCAGACAACACAAGCATAAAATTCCAATATAGCTTATCTAGTCTACTACAACGCTCCGGGCAAGTCAAGAAATATTTTCAAAAGTTTTCCGGGTATAATTTAAGTAACTTTTTGTGTATTAAATGTTATAAGGAAGGCCGGGCCGCCGGTGAAGGCCCGCCGGAGGGGCGTTTTTAAGAAAGAACACGTTTTAATTTACTGTAACCGTAGCTAAAACTTCCGGCAGGATCATGTTTAACTCCGAAGCCACTATCAATCGGGGCCCG
>JAJQBK010000058.1 GCA_021203305.1 Lachnospiraceae bacterium | reverse complement strand
CCGAAAATAACGTTTCTGGTTTTATTATCTGTATCAATCACGTTAACGATACAATAGTTCGATAAATATGCACATATTGCAGTCGCATGAGAAATTACTAATGAACAGGAATCCTCTGACATTTGTTTTAATATGAAATCAATTGCATGTCTCATTCTCAACTTTGTTTCATTAAGACTTTCACCATCCTGATTTTTGTAATTATAGTTTTGATATTGCTTCAGCCAAAAATCTTCCTTAGCTATACCAATTTCCCGTTCTTTTAAATCAGGAATAACCTGAACATCAGAAGAAAAAATCTGTGCAGTTTCATACGCCCTGACAATCGGAGATGAATATACATTCTGATATTTTTCATGAACTGATGTTTTTACTTTTTCTGTGAGCAGAATACCTTCTTCACTTAGTTTATCTTTAGATGGGATAGAATGTCGCATAAGTAATATTGTTTTCATGTTCTATTCACCTCGAAATTCCGGTTTATTAAGTCAAAGGCATAAAATCTTCTGCCTGTGTGTGTCCATGTGCCATACATCCCTGCAATTCCGGAATGCTTGCCACATAAATTTTGTCAACCGGATCATATTGAATAAAGATTGAATAGTTTTCCATTGTAAATCGCTCCTGATTATCCTCCCGCTCATTATAGCTTATTTTGTAATGTGCCTCAAGTGTGATTTTCTGGAAATAAAAAGAACTTCGACCCTTATCGTGTCGAAGTTCTTTTGTATATATGGGACCAATGGGGCTCGAACCCATGACCTCTCGCGTGTGAGGCGAACGCTCGTCCCAGCTGAGCTATGATCCCGTCCGCGCCGCTTTCGCGACCGCATGTCTTATTATAACAGCTTTTTTGTAAAATGCAACAAAAACTTTCGCGGATTTTACGGTAAAAGTGCCCGGCTTGTGTATATTTTTGATAAAATAAAAAAACCGCACGGAAAGCGGTTTGCTTTTTAATGTTTTATGATAAAATATTCCATATGAGCGCTGAGCGCTGTGATTATTGAGCAAAATGAGCGCTCAGCGCAACGAAAATAAAGCAAAGGAGAGTAAAAGTATGAGCAAGTTTCCGGAAGGATTTCTCTGGGGCGGCGCTACCGCAGCCAATCAGTTTGAGGGCGGCTGGGACGCAGACGGCAAGGGCGTCAGCAGCTCCGACTGCTGCACCAGAGGTTCCCGCGAGGTACCCAGAATGGTGACCTACAAAACGAAAGAGGGCGAGGTCAAGGCGGATCTGATGTTTGCCATGAACGCGCCGGAGGGAGCAGAGTTTGGCTGCTTTGACGGCTATGATTATCCCAGCCACGATGGAATCGATTTTTACCATCATTACAAGGAAGACATCGCGCTTTTTGGCGAGATGGGTTTTAAGACCTTCCGCATGTCCATCAACTGGACCAGGCTCTTCCCCAACGGCGATGAGCTTGAGCCCAATCAGGCGGGCGTGGAGTTTTACAGGTCTGTTTTCACGGAGCTGAGGAAGTACAATATTGAGCCGCTGGTGACCCTGTCCCATTATGAGACGCCGGTGGGCCTGACCAACAAGTGGAATTCCTGGGCGGACAGGAGGACCATCGACTGCTTTGTGCATTATGCCACTACCTGCTTTAAGGAGTATCACACCCTGGTGAAATACTGGCTGACCTTCAATGAGATCAACTGCATCGGCATGAGCGGCTGGATGGCAGCGGGTATTCCCACCAATGATCTGGCGGTCATTGAGAAGGCCAAGCTTCATCAGCTGATTGCCAGCGCCCTGACGGTGAAGGCGGCTCATGAGATCGATCCCGGTCTGATGGTGGGCAATATGATCGGCTACGGCCACACCTATCCCAACACCTGCCACCCGGACGACAATTTAAAGCAGCTGCAGAGCCAGGTCAGCATAGATTTCTTCAGCGATGTGCAGGCGAAGGGCTATTATCCGAAGAATATTTTAAGACAATATGAGAAGAAGGGCATTGACATCGGCCTGACCGCTGAGGATGAGAAGATCCTGGCGGAAGGTACTGTGGATTTCATCACTTTCTCTTATTATATGTCCTCCGTAGTGACCGCGGATCCGAAAATTCTTGCCACCCAGAGCGGAAACCTTCTGACCGGCGGCGTGAGAAATCCCTATCTGAAGGCCAGCGACTGGGGCTGGCAGATTGACCCGGAGGGACTGCGATCCTCTCTGCTGTATTTCTATTCCCGTTACCAGAAGCCTTTGATGGTGGTGGAGAACGGCCTGGGCGCCATCGATAAGGTGGAGGAGGACGGCTCCGTGCATGACAGCTACCGCATTGACTATCTGCGTTCCCACATCGAGGAGATGGGCAAGGCCATTGAGGAGGACGGCGTGGATCTGATCGGCTATACGCCATGGGGCTGCATCGACCTGGTCAGCGCCTCCACCGGCGAGATGGCGAAGCGCTACGGCTTCATCTATGTGGACTATCAGGATGACGGTACCGGCGAGGGCGCCAGAAGCCGCAAGGATTCCTTCTACTGGTATCAGAAGGTGATCGCTACCAACGGAGAGGATCTGGCGTAAAAGCCATACTTTTGTTAAATAACTGCCGGTCACAGAAAGTATTTCGCGTGGCCGGCATGTTATATGCAGGGAGATGTCACAAATTTTGGATAACCCTGAGAATGGAATGAAGACAGATGGCTGGAATCAGAGATGTGGCAAAAGAAGCCGGCGTGGCGTCATGCACGGTCTCCCGTGTGTTGAATGGGACCGCGAATGTTTCGCCCGAAACACGTGAAAAAATTGAGCGGGCGATGGAAAAGCTGAATTACGTGCCGAATGAACTGGCAAGAGGGATGTTCAAAGGAAAATCAGGCACAATTGCGATGCTGGTGCCGAATATTCAGCACCCGTGGTTCTCCTCTCTGGCGGATGTGATTGAAAGGAAGCTGTATGAGAGAGGATACAGGCTGATGCTTCTGTGTACGTCGGGAAGCAAAGAAAAAGAACTCGAATGCTTCCGGATGCTCAGGTCCAATATTGTGGATGGGATCATATGCGGAACTGCTTCCTGCAGCGTTGAGGATTATCAAAATGTTGAAAAGCCCATGGTGATGCTGGACTATCGGGTGGGGAAGAAATTTCCCGCGGTTGTATCCGATCATGAGACGGGGGCGGAGCTGGCGGCGGAGGAATTCATCAGAAGCGGCTGCAAATATGTGCTTCACATTTGCGGTGTACAGGATGATCCCAATATTATTTCCTTTCAGAGCCATACGAAGCTGGATGAGGTTCTGGGAGAACACCACATTTATTCCAGGCAGGTTCCGATTCAGTGGAGCGATTTTGATTTTGACGGATATTTTGAGCTTGCGAAATGTATTCTGGAAGAGTATCGTCAGGTTGACGGTATTATGGCGGCGGATTTTCCGGCGATTGCGTTTTTGAAGGCGGCGGCCAGTCTTGGCAGGAGAATCCCCGAAGATCTGGCAATCGTTGCCTATGACGGTACCTTTGTGACAAAGACAGGTACGGTGAAGCTGACCACGGTGTGCCAGGATTATACAGAGATTGCGCAGAAAGCGGTGGACACGCTTCTGGATATGATATTGAACGGGGAAGGGGAGAGAGAAGAGGAAATTCTGGTGCCTGTCCGGATGGAGCAGGGGGAAACAACTGCTGTTCAAAGAGCGGAATAACAGAAGGAACGGGGCAGATTGACAGAGTCAGGAAATGGAATGAGTGATTGCGCCGCCTGACAGAGTCAGGAAATGGAATGAGTGATTACGCCGCCTGACATTGTCAGGAAATAGTTTCACAGACCGATTGTCGTAAAAGACAGTCGGTTTTTTGTTGTTCGCGGTGAGAAAGAATTTCGCTTCTGTTGATTTAATTTCTACCTGTGCGGCTGGATTGCACAGGAGGTAAAATTTCCAATTTTTTGCTGATTTCATATTGACGAAACATGTTTCATATGATATTTTATAAAAAAGAAACATGTTTCATAAAAAAGAAAGGAGAAAAATCATGAAAAAGAAATTATTGTCAACCATGCTTGCGGGAGCGATGGCGGTTTCCGTTCTTGGCGGGTGCGGAAGCTCCGCCAGCACCTCGACCGCGGACAGCGGCACCGGCACCTCCGCGGAGGAAGCCTCTTCAGACACGGAAACCGCTGTGAGCACAGATGCATCCGGCGAGATCGTGATCTGGGTGAATGAACAGATGGTTACCATGACGAAGACAGCCGCTGAGGGATTTCTTGCGGAAAAGGGGTACAATTATTCTGTGACTGTCGAGGCCGTCGGCGTGGGGGACGCGGCTGCCAATATGATCACCGATGTGGTGGGAGGCGCTGATCTTTATAACTTTGCCCAGGACCAGCTGGCGCGTCTGGTGGCGTCCGGCGCATTGCAGCCGTTGAACGGCACCGGCTATGAAGAGTGGGTGGAGGAAGAAAACGGGTCCGGTTCCGTTGCGGCGGCAACCTTCGGCTCCACTGTGTACGCGTTCCCGATGAGCGCGGACAACGGCTATTTCCTGTATTATGACAGCAGTGTCGTGACTGACACCACCTCCCTGGAAGCGATTCTCGCGGACTGCGAGGCGGCGGGCAAAAACTTCTACTTTGAGATCAACAATGGCTGGTATCAGGTAGCGTTTTTCTTCGGCACCGGCTGCACCCTTACTTATGAGACCAATGATGACGGTTCCTTCGCCTCCTGCGACATTGACTACGCGTCCGATGCCGGCGTTGTGGCTTTGAAGGAGATCATCGAGCTTCAGTCTTCTTCCGCGTTCCAGAACGGTTCTTCCCTGAGCAGCGCGACCAACGTGGGCGCCATCGTGGACGGCACCTGGGATTCCTCCGCGGCGCAGGAGCTGTTTGGCGACAATTACGCGGCGGCGAAGCTCCCTGCCTTTACCGGTTCTGACGGTGAGACCTATCAGCTGGGCGGCTTCAGCGGCTACAAGCTTCTTGGCGTGAAGCCGCAGACCGACGCGGACAAGCTGAAGGTCTGTCTGGAACTGGCGCAGTATCTGACCGGCGAGGAATGCCAGCTTGAGAGATTCGAGGAAGCGGGCTGGGGTCCCTCCAACATCAGTGTGCAGGCGTCTGAAGCCGTGCAGGCTGACGTGGCTTTAAGCGCGCTGGCGGAGCAGTCCAACTACTGCATCGGCCAGGGACAGTATCCGGATGATTACTGGACACTGGCGACAGCGCTCGGCGATGATATTATCTCCGGCAACATCACCTCCTCCACCTCCGATGAAGACCTGATGGCTGTCCTGGAGGATTTTGAGGCCAAGTGCATTTCCTACGCGAAGTAAGAGCCAATATTCACAGGCTCGGCGCCCACATGAAACCTGTGAGCAGTATCAGGTAAGATCATATAAAAAACCGGAGTTTCAAGGGGAGAGAGATCATCTCTTCCCTTGACTCGCTCAGAAAAAAAGACAGGATGAGTCAGAATGACAGAAAGAAAATGGTGGAAGGAAGCTGTTTTTTATCAGATATACCCGAAAAGCTTTTATGACGCAAACGGGGATGGAATCGGCGACCTAAAAGGAATCACGCAAAAGCTCCCTTATTTAAAAGAGCTTGGAATCACGGCTTTACGGATCTGCCCGTTTTATCAGTCCCCCATGGTGGACAATGGGTATGATATTTCAGATTATTATCAGGTGAATCCGGAATTTGGCTCCATTGAGGACGCGGAAGAGCTGCTTCAATGCGCAAAGCGGTACGGCATCAGAGTGATTCTGGATATGGTGCTGAATCACACCTCCGATCAGCATCCCTGGTTTCGGGAAGCCTGCGCGGATAAGAACAGTAAATACCGCGATTATTATATTTTCAGGGATGATATTTCCAAAGCTTCTCAGTTCCGAAGTATTTTCGGGGGAAGCACCTGGACGCGGACGGAGGACGGAAGCTGGTATTATCACACATTCGCGCAGCAGCAGCCTGACTTAAACTGGGAGAATCCCGGACTGCGGAAGGAACTGTATACCATGATCAACTGGTGGCTGGACCGCGGAATCAGCGGGTTTCGCCTGGACGCGATCACGTGCATTCAGAAGGACATGTCTTTTCCACGGGTGGAGGCGGACGGCGCGGATGGATTGTGCGATCTGCGAAACTACGGCCTGAATGTCCCCGGAATAGAAGAAAAGCTGAGAGAGCTGAAAAAGGAAACCTACGGAAGAGGAGATTATGTGACAGTGGCGGAGGCTCCGGGCATACCGGGGGAGAGACTGGAAGAATATATCGGGGAAGATGTTTTTTTCTCCATGATTTTTGATTTCAGCTATACGGATATCGATCTGGAGCCGGGCAGTCCCTGGGCAAAGATGAGAAGGTGGAGTCTTGAGGAATTTAAGGAAAAGCTGTTTCGCAACCAGAGGTTTGTGAGCGAGACCGGCTGGGCGGCCAATTATCTGGAGAACCACGATCAGCCAAGAAGCATCAGTAAATATTTTCAGCGGAAGGACATCGAAAAGTATTCGGATCAGATGGCAAAAGCCCTGGGGACCTTATTTTTCTTCCTGCGGGGGACGCCGTTTATTTATCAGGGGGAGGAGCTGGGGATGAGGAACACCTGTTTTTCTTCCATAGACGAGGTAAATGACGTCAATTCCCTGGGACAATATGAACGTGCTCTTGAGGAGGGATATACGCGGCAGGAGGCGCTTGACGCGGTAAACAGAAGGAGCAGAGACCACGCCAGATATCCCATGCAGTGGAATGGAGACCTGAATTTCGGCTTTTCTGAGGGAAAGCCCTGGATTCAGTGCGGCCAGACATGCGGCGAGCTGACCGTGGAGCGGGAATCCGTGGATGGGCAGTCTGTTTTGTCGTATTATAAGAAAATGATCCGGCTCCGGAATCATTCCCCGTATTCGGAGGTCCTTATTTACGGAGATCTTGAAGAGATCGCGCCCGACCCGGATATCATTTGCTATAAAAGGATTCGCGGCGGTGAGGAAGTCCGCGTCGCGGTCAATATGAGCGGGAAGACTTTGCCGTTTGCCGAAATGAGGCAGGTGCTTCTGTCAAATTATGAGGACCCGTCAGGCGCAGCTTTGCTGCGCCCGTATGAGGCTGCGGTGTGGGTGGAATAAGGACCCTGCGAATAGTAACGGATTATCTGGAGCTTTATCAGAAATATCTTGACAGCTATTACGCGTAAAAGGCATAATCAGCGTGAGAGCGTGAAAAGTATATCGGGTGCGTTTTGCAGACAAACAAAGCGCGCCCGATGATTGTCAGAGGAATGAACAAATCCTGACAGGCCGCTGTCTGGAAGGTTAAGTCTGCTGAAATCCTGATATCTGAGAGAAATGGAGGATTTGGTGATATGTCGAGTCAGATTTTGAAGCGCGTCCGCGGGTTTGAGGCGGAAGCGGAGAAGAGAATTGAAAAGGACGAGCGCCCGGCATTTCATTTGTCGCCGCGCACGGGCTGGATGAACGACCCCAACGGATTTTCTTATTATAAGGGAGAATATCATCTGTTTTATCAGTATCATCCCTATGATACAAAGTGGGGGCCGATGCACTGGGGGCACGCGGTGAGCCGGGATTTGATTCACTGGGAGTATCTGCCGGCGGCTCTGGCGCCGGACGAGGACTTTGACAGGGCGGGCTGTTTTTCGGGGAGCGCCCTGACACTGCCGGATGGCCGGCATCTGCTGATGTATACAGGCGTTCGGAGAGAGCTGCAGGACAACGGTGAGGAGCGGGAGATTCAGGCGCAGTGCCTTGCTCTGGGGGATGGAATTGAGTATGAGAAGTATCCGGGAAACCCGGTTCTGGATGAGAGGGATTTGCCGGACGGCGCCAGCAGCTTTGATTTCAGAGATCCCAAAATGTGGCGGAAAGAGGATGGAACCTATGCCTGTGTCGCCGCGAACCGGGGAGAGGACGGAAACGGACAGCTTCTGCTGTTTTCCAGTCTCGATGGCCTGGTCTGGCGCTATGAAAAGGTGCTTTATGCCAATGACGGACGCTTCGGCACCATGTGGGAGTGCCCGGATTTCTTTGAGCTGGACGGGAAAAGTGTGCTTTTGATCAGCCCCATGGAGATGCTTCCCAAAGAGATGGAGTATCACAACGGGAACGGGACTCTCTGCGTGACAGGGAGCTTTGATGAGCGGACAGATACGTTCCGGGAGGAGACGGATCAGGCGATTGACTATGGAATTGAGTTTTACGCGCCTCAGACCATATGCGCGCCGGACGGGCGCAGGATTATGATCGGGTGGATGCAGAACTGGGATACTCTGATTTATTCCCGGGAGCAGAAATGGTTTGGGCAGATGAGTATTCCCAGGGAGCTGTCTTATCACAACGGACGTCTGTATCAGAGGCCAGTCAGAGAGCTGGACGCTCTCAGGCGGAACCGGGTGGAGTATCGCGGCGTGCCAGTCAGCGGGGAGGTGCGCCTGGATGGAATCCGGGGGCGCAGAATTGATATGGAGTTATCCGTTTCTCCGGCGGAGGGGGAGGAGCTTTATCGAAAGTTCGCGGTCCGCTTCGCCCAGAATGAGGCATTTCACACCGCTTTCAGCTTTCGCCCGGCGGAGTCGGTATTGAAGGTGGACAGAAAGTTTTCCGGGACCCGGAAGGCGCTGATCCATCAGAGGCGCTGCCGGGTGAGCGGCAAAGACGGGAGGCTGAAGCTGAGATTAATACTGGACCGGTTCAGCGTGGAGGCTTTTATCAATGACGGGGAGCAGGTCATGACGGCAACCATGTATACGACGCAGGAAGCGGACGGAATTTCTTTTTTTGCGGATGGAAAAGCGGTCATGGATGTGGTAAAATATGATCTGATCACTTAAGGAACGTAAGTGAGTTTGAGAAAGCCTGCTCACGGGCTATGGTGAGGCATTTAGAGGCTGTGATTCGTGTATTGGCCAGTACAGGATGAGCATATTATTTCGCGACAGTTCCTTACGATGAATAGTAATGGACCCGAAGGTATCTTTGGATTTAGAATACGGTGAGCGTGTGACGCGTTCAATGAAGGAGGATGAAATGATGGAAAATAAAAACCGGGATGTAGTCGCCCTGGGCGAGTTACTGATCGATTTCACGGACAGCGGCTTAAGCGCCCAGGGGAATCCTCTCTTTGAGGCCAACCCTGGCGGCGCGCCCTGCAACGTGCTGGCCATGCTGCAGAAGCTTGGCAGACGAACCGCCTTTGTGGGCAAGGTGGGCGAGGATATGTTTGGCTCTCTTTTACGGAAGGTCTGTGAGGAGGCGGGGATCTGCATGGACGGCCTGATTGCGGACAGGGAAGTGAGGACCACCCTGACTTTTGTGAAAAACGCCCCGGACGGGGACCGGGAATTTTCCTTTTTCCGCAATCCCGGCGCGGACATGATGCTGAAGACTCAGGAGCTGCCTGAGGATATGTTGAGGGACACCCGGATTTTCCATTTCGGAACCCTTTCCATGACCCACGAAGGGGTGCGCGAGGCAACAAAAAGCGCGGTCGCCATGGCAAAGGAGAGCGGCGCGCTCCTTTCCTTTGACCCTAACCTGAGGCCGCCGCTGTGGCCGGACATGGAGACAGCAAAAGAGCAGATACGCTGGGGCCTGTCTCAATGCGATATCTTAAAGATTGCGGACAATGAGATTGAGTTCATGACGGGGGAAACGGATTTTGACAAAGGCGCGGCCGCGCTGAAAACGGAGTTTCCGAATCTCACCCCGATCAATGTAACTGCCGGTGCTGAGGGAAGCTATTCCTACTACGGGGATGAAAAGGTGTATGTGCCCTCCTTCCGGCTGGGCGGCACCATCGAGACCACCGGCGCGGGGGATACCTTCTGCGCCTGTGTGCTGAATTATGTGCTGGACCATGGGCTGGAGGGGCTGACGAAAGAGAATCTGCGGGATATGCTTCGCTTTGCCAACGCGGCTGCCTACCTGGTGACCACGAAGAAGGGGGCGATTAAGTCCATGCCGGAGAGGGGACAGGTGGAGGAGATTCTGAACGCGTGTTAAAGACAGGCACCCATTCAAAAACAATAAGCCCCGCCGGGGCAGCAACGTCTTTCAATAGTAGATGACAAATTATTTTTGCCGTTCACTATATTTGACATTGGCCGGGGCGGGGCTCTTTTTTTACGGAAAAATACCGGATAATCTCCCGGAAGACCGCAGCCTTATGTAACGATTTAAGCTGTTTACCGCTTACCGCATCTGTGCCAGCGACCCCATGGGATCCCAGGGCTCCAGCATAATCGGTTCCGCCTCGTACTCCGCGACGCACTCAGCCGGCAGATACTTCTTATTGACCAGGACCTGATAGTTGTACTCGGTGAACCAGTCGTCGCTCATCACATAGTAGCCGTCCTTGCCGGCGTCCTTTCCCCAGCTGTTCTCCACGCGCCAGCGGACGGGCCTGTCATTCTCGTCCAGATCGACGCCCTGGAAGACCATGGCGTGGGTCATCTGGCTGTCGCCGTAATCCAGGCGCTCGGCCTTGGTCATGGGGAAGTCCACATTCAGAAGGGATTCCAGATCATAGGCGTTTAAATCCATCAGGCCGCCCTCCCGGCTGGAGCATTTGCCCACGTCGCAGCCGAACCACACCGGTTTGCCGTCCTTTAACTGGGCAATGGCAGCTTCCTTTAACATATCGGCGGACAGATTTAAGTAGCGCACAATCTTTCCCTCCACCACATTGCCCAGGAACTTGACGCTGTAGCTTCTGTGGTAGGGCTTGTCGGCGGTAGGAGCGTTGATCAGGCTCACGTAATCGTCCAGATTCCAGCCCACATATTTAGCAAAAAATTCCTGAGGGGTAATCTGCTTTTCCGTGATGTATTTGTCATCCTTCGTGCGGACGGCGAAATCGAAGGCCTTCGGCGGCTTGCCCAGGCAGATGGTGAGGATGCGGTATACCTCATCCATCATTTCGGCCTTCTGAGCCTGCAGGGCTTCCATGGATGCGCCTTTCGCGTGGGCACCCCTCAGCTGGCAGGCATAGCCGCGGAGCTTCTCAGTCAGCGCGGAGCACAGCTCCCGGGTGGCGGAGGAGGGGACGGATTCCGGCATGGCGTCCTTGGGGACTACGCCGTATTTGCGCACCAGGTTGGCGAACATATCCCACTGGCCGCCGTCGCCCACGGGGGACTGCAGCAGATAGGAAATCAGCCGCCCGTTGGTGGGATCGTCCAGGGTCTGCAAGATGCTCTCCAGAAAATAATTGGATTTCTCCAGCTTGTCATAGAACAGCGGGTAGCTCTGGGACAGCTCGAAGGTCTCCAGATTGAGACTGTGGATGATGTCGAAGCGCATGACGTTTAACGCCGCGAACATCCAGCAGCGCCCGCTCTGCTTCTGAGCGGTGATATTCCCCTGCTTTAGGGAGATGGAGTAGGTGTGGGGCAGGTCGCGCACGGTCTGGGCCACGGCGGCGGATTTAAGAAGCCCGTTGTTCATAACGGCGTTCATGGCCACGGTGTTGGCGCGGTCGGAGTCGAAGCTTTTTTCGGCTGTCTCGTAGAATTCTCTGGTAAGTTCCATAAAAATAACCTCTTTTCTTCTGTTGCTTTATATGGGCGGAATGCCCTCTGCGGGATAGTTTAGCACAGTTAATTGTGGGTTTCAACAGGTTTTTCCGACGCTTTACTCCACGTAAATCCAAAAAGGTCGATATATCGACTACATTCCGTAAATTTTTGTGTTATACTCCCTTCAGGAGGTTGAAATTACAAAAATGATCAGTTAAAATCATATGCAGGTGATGGCTGAACGCATAGCGGTGCGGCTTGCGATTTGATTTTATTGTGCAAAGGAGGAGGTGTATCTGTCGCATTCTCGGCGGCATAAGATACTGAAATTCTATATAGAATAGAGGTGAATGCCAATGGGAAAACCGGATACTGCCACGAGGGAATATATTAACGATTCCCGTGTATTTGCGGATGTTTTTAATTATTTTATCTACAGTGGCCGAAAGGTTTTGAAGCCGCAAAACCTTGAGAAGCTGGACGCTTCTACTCTTCTCACAGTCTTCGGAAAAGACGGGGATGAGGAAAAGATTCAACGATATAGAGATGCGCTGAGAAAAGCGACTCTCATGACTGACGATGAAGCTGCATATATTGTCTTAGGCATCGAAGCCCAGACTCACGTTGATTATGGAATGCCTATCCGGACATTTTTGTACGACGCGCTTCAGTGTGACAGCCAGGCGCGAAAGATCAAAGCGGCACATATGAATGCGGAGGATAAGCACAGTGAGGACGAGTTTGTATCCGGGCTCTACAGGGAAGACCGGATTTTACCCGTGATTACCGTCGTCCTGCATTTTGGCGCAGCATCTTGGGACGGAGTTACCCGTCTGAGTGATCTGTATCATTGTCAGCATGATGAACTGCTTGCGTTTGCCCCGGATTACAGGATGAACCTGATTGACCCGGCGGGAATGACAGACGATGACTTCGACAAATTCACAACAAGCCTTGGAAAGGTCCTGAAGTTTATGAAGCTGTCAAACAGCCGGAAGGAAATGAAAAAGCTGATGGAGACGGATGAAGCTTACCGAAGAATAGACAGAAACGCGGCCAGAGTGCTGCGGGAGTGTGCGAACATTTCGCTTGATATTGACTCAAATCAGGAGGTGGTTGATGTGTGTGGAGCGTGGAAAGAGGAACAGCAGAATGCGGCAATTAAATCATCGATAGATACAGCCAGAAGGTATGGAATATCAGACGACAGAATTTTGGCAGATATTATCAGTCAGTTTGGATTAACGAAGGAGGAAGCCAGGTCATATTTGATGAAAGAAAGCGCCTGATATTTGTAAGGATAAGTGCTGCATTACATTTGCAATCCCGCCTGAAGGCATGTGTACAGTAGAATGTACAATGCTTTCAGGTGGGATTTCGAATGTTTTGGGGATTTCGGGATAAGTGAGATACACTGCGGGCGTCCTTTAGGAGAAAATCTGTGTTTTTCGAAATCGAACTTATGCATAGCAGCGCAAAACATGAAAAACTTCGTGGTATCATCAGGGAGAAGATACTTTTGATCCCGACATCATCATCCATATATGCATCAAAATAGAAAACAGAAAAAACTGTAAAATATTTTCAGAGGCTATTTTGGATATACTAAGGAACTGTCGGAGAATAACAGATGGAGGCATGAATTTATGAAAAGAAAGACAGCGGTGATCACAGGCGCCACCTCCAGTATCGGCCGGGAATTTGCCCTGGCCTTTGCGGCGAAGGGATACCGGCTGGTGCTGACGGGGCGCAGGGAGAACAGATTAAAGGAGCTGGCGGACAGCTTGGGGGTGCCCTGCCGCATCTGGCGGGCGGATCTGTCGGTGGAGGAGGAATGCCGTGGCTTCCTCGAAAAGCTGGAGAATACCCGGGTGGATGTGTTTATCAACAACGCCGGCTTCGGCGTCTGCGGCAGCTTCGCGGACACGGAGCTTTCCAAAGAGATATCTCTGATCGATGTGAACGTGAAGGCCATGCATATTTTATTTAAGGGGATGCTGCAAAAGATGGAAAAGCAGGGGCACGGCGCTATTCTGAATGTGGGGAGCGCGGCGGGGCTTTTACCGGCGGGGCCGCACATGGCGGCCTATTATGCCTCCAAAGCTTATGTGGTCAGTCTGACCCGGGCGGCAGCCAGAGAACTGAAGGAGGCCAAAAGCCCGGTATATGTGGCTGTCCTCTGTCCGGGCCCGGTGGACACGGAGTTCAACGCCCGCGCCAACGTGACTTTTGCCATGAAGGGGATCTCCCCGAAGTACTGTGTCCGGGAAGCCTTTCGCGGTATGAAAAAGCGGCAGACTGTCATTATCCCCTCGCCTGTTGTCAGAATGGGCACTCTGGGACAGAGATTTCTGCCCTCGGCGGTGCTGCTGCCATTGATCTCAGTGCAGCAGAAAAGAAAAGTGGTTCGGGCGGGACACCCCGGTTAAGATAAGAGTTTATGGAAAGCCTGTGGCACTGTAGAAGAGAAACTACAGCTGCTGCGGGCTTTTTTGTGTATAAAAATCAGAATGTTAACAACTCGAAAACAAAAATTAAGATTGTTTCAGATTTCCCCTTGCCAAGCGGAACAAAAAGGTGTAATCTATTACCTGAGTGGAGGGAAAGGGAGCAAAGTGCACAAAAAACCACGAAAATGGTTTAAACATGTTACTTTCACAGCCGACCTGAAATGTGTCTTCTGTCTCCCTTTAAGCCGGACTGATGTTGGAAGGTAGACTGTTATGTACGCGGGCAAGTATAACCACACGCTGGATACGAAGGGCAGGCTCATTCTTCCCGCGAAGCTGCGCGACTCGCTGGGCGAGGAGTTCGTGGTGACCAAGGGAATCGATGGGTGTCTGTTCGTGTACGACAAAACGGAGTGGGCCCAGTTTGAGGAAAAGCTGGACACCCTCTCCATTACCAACAAGGAGTCCCGCAAGGTGCTGAGGTTTTTCCTTTCCGGCGCGGCCTATGTGGAGGTAGACAAGCAGGGCCGGTTCCTGATACCCACGGAGCTGAGGGAGTACGCCGCTCTGGACAAGGAGGTCTGTCTGGTGGGCAGCGGCCGCCATGTGGAGATCTGGGATAAGGATCGGTGGAACGCGGAGACTGAGGATATCGACGTGGATCAGTCCATGGGATATCTGGACAGCGTGGGTATCCGCCTGTAATGAGATGGCCCGGAGAAAACCGGAGCCACAGACAGCGGGTCAGGACAGTTATGGAAGTCTGCGGAGCAGCGGAGACCGCTGAGAATTTTTGACCTGTGCTATGGGGAAAACAGACCAGTAGAAATGCCCGGTTATTTCGAGAACGCTGTATTGACTGGCAGGGGAGACAAGCATGGAGTTCCGGCACTATTCCGTCCTCTTACAGGAGACAATTGAACAGTTAAATATACAGCCGGAGGGCGTGTACGTGGACGGCACCCTGGGGGGCGGCGGCCACGCGGAACAGATTTGCGCGCGCCTGTCCGGCGAAGGCCATCTTTACGGCTTTGACCAGGACGGGGACGCCATCGCGGCGGCCTCTGAGCGGCTTTCCGGGTATATGGACCGGCTGACCGTCATCCGCAGCAATTTCCGCTTTATGCGGGAGCGCCTGGAGGCGGAGGGAGTCAGCCGGGTCAACGGGATTGTGCTGGATCTGGGGGTATCCTCTTTTCAGCTGGATACCGTAGAGCGGGGCTTTTCCTACCGGGAGGATGCGCCTTTAGACATGCGCATGGACGACAGGCAGGCGCTCACCGCCAGAGAGATTGTGAATACCTATCCGGAGATGGAGCTTTACAGGATTATCCGGGATTATGGGGAGGATCAGTTCGCCAAAAATATTGCGAAGCATATTTGCACGGAGAGGGCCAAGGCTCCCATTGAGACTACCGGCCGGCTGAATGAAATCATCGCGGCCTCCATTCCGGCGAAGATGCGGGTCAACGGGCATCCGTCCAAGAAGACCTTTCAGGCCATCCGGATTGAGTGCAATCAGGAGCTGGACGTGCTTAAAAGCTCCATGGAGGATATGATTGATCTGCTGTCTCCGGGAGGAAGGCTGTGCATCATCACCTTTCATTCGCTGGAGGACCGCATTGTGAAATCCGCCTTTATGAAAGCGGAGAAGCCCTGCATCTGCCCGCCGTCCTTTCCGGTGTGCACCTGCGGCAGAGTGTCCAAAGGAAAAATCGTGACAAGAAAACCAATTCTGCCCTCCGAGGGAGAGCTTGAGGAAAATAAGAGAAGCAAAAGCGCGAAGCTGAGAGTCTTTGAGAAAAGCGGCTGAGAACAGCGGCACGAAGTTTAGAAGCCATGAAAGAGGGCTGAGAACAGCGGCACAAAACGGAGAGCCTTAGAAAAAGCGGCTGAGAAAAACAGAAAAAGTCCGGGAGGTTTGATTATGGCAGTCAACAACTACACAAACCGCAGAAATGTCAACGCACAAGCGAATACGAGAACAAACGCGGGAGCGGGAAACAGCAGGACGACCACGGGGAGGGGCTATGCGCAGTATCAGTATGGCACGGCGGCACCCCAGACCAGGCCGGTTCGCGGACAGAGAACATCGCAGGCCGCTTCTTCGACATACAGGCAGAGCTCGGCTCAGACAGGAACAGTCCGCAGACAGAATACAGCTCAGGCCTCTCCAGCCCGCAGACAGAGCGAATCTCAGGCGGTACGGCAGCCGTCTCCGGCCCGCAGACAGGCGCCCCAGAGACATCAGGTGGACGTTGGGACCGAGAAGGGAAAGGTTATCCTTCAGGCCTCTCCGGTCAATAAGCTGGGTCTGGTTGTGATCATGCTGGCGTTTCTGGCCCTGGGAGCAGCGGTACTGTGGTATGTGAGCCTGCAGTCGGATATCACCCAGCTGCGCAGCAATATTCAGTCGCTGGAAAGCGAGCTTAATGATCTGGCCGCCAGCAATGACGAGTATTTAAACAGGATTGAGGCCAGCGTGGACTTAGAGGAGGTCAGAGAGGTTGCCATCATGGATCTTGGTATGGTATATGCCTCCGAGAAGCAGATTATTACATACAATTCCCAGATTGACGACTATCTGGAGCAGAGCGTTGTGATCGCGGACGAGGATTAAAATGAGCGGCACGGGAAATCAGACACGAGGGGGCGGGAACGGACAGGACGGATCAAACAGACGAAGCAGGACAAACAGACAGGGCGGCCGAAGAGGGTCAAACAGACAAAAAAAGGCGGACCCGACTAAATTCCGGCCCTACATGCGCGGAAAGCTGGTTTTTTTCTACGGCTTATGCCTGATAGCTGTCGGCTTTCTGGTCTGGCGGCTGGTAAATATTACCGCCACCAGCGAGGAAAAATATAAGCAGATCGTCTTGAGCCAGCAGGCTTATGATTCCACCTCCCTTCCCTATAAGAGAGGGTCGATTCTGGACGCCAACGGCACCATTCTGGCCTACAGCGAGAAGGTATACAACGTGATTCTGGACACGAAGGCCATGCTGGCGGACGAGGACGCCTACACGCCAACGCTGGAGGCGCTGGAGGTCTGCTTTGAGGATGTGGATATTTCCGCGGTGAAGGAGTATGTCAGCGAGTATCCTTCCTCCCAGTACCGCATTGTGTGCAAGAGCGTTTCCTATGATGAAATGCAGGCCTATTATGACTATGTGGATCAGGTTTACGCGGCGGGCGAGGCGGCAGCGGAGGCGAAGGGCGAAAGCTACGGCGGCACCCATATCACCGGCATCTGGTTTGAGGAGCAGTATGAGAGAAAATATCCCTACAGCACTCTGGCCAGCGAGGTGCTGGGCTTCACCGGCAGCGACAACAACGGCATGTTCGGCCTGGAGGAATATTATAATGATATTCTGAACGGCACCGCCGGCAGGGAATATGGCTATCTGAATGAGGACAGCGAGGTCAACGTCACCACGATTCCGGCCTCGGATGGCTACAGTATCGTGACCACCATCGACGTTAATATTCAGACCATTGTGGAAAAATGGATCGATTATTATAATGAAGAGCTCCGTGACAATTACAGAGAGGGCGCGGGCGCGGAAAATATCGGCGTCATCGTCATGGACGTGAATGACGGAAGCGTGCTTGCCATGGCCAGCAACACCGGTTATGACTGCAACGATCCCTATGACCTGAGCGAATATTTCACGGAGGCGGAGTGGGCGGCGCTGCAGGAGGATTCGGACGCCTTTTACACAGAATCCAACCAGATCTGGCGAAACTTCTGCATTTCCGATACCTATGAGCCGGGCTCGGTGGCCAAGCCCTTCACGGTGGCCATGGCGCTGGAGACGGGTACCATCACCGGCAATGAGACCTATCAGTGCAACGGATATCTGGAGGTCGGCGGCTGGACCATCAGCTGTCACAACACCTCCGGGCATGGCACGGTGACAATATCCGAGGCCATAGAGGAATCCTGCAACGTGGCTATGATGTATATTTCCCAGGCCGTGGGCAGCACGACCTTCACGGAATTTCAGAACCGTTTCGGCTTTGGCTTAAAGAGCAACATCGATCTGGCCGGAGAGGCCAGGACCGCCAGCCTGATCTATACGGCGGACACCATGGGCAGCGCGGAGCTGGCCACCTCTTCCTTCGGCCAGGGCTTTCAGGTATCTATGATTCAGATGGCGGCAAGCTTCTGCTCTTTAGTCAACGGCGGGTATCTGTATGAGCCCAGGGTGGTCAGCCAGATTGTCAGCTCCAATGGGACAGTGGTAGAGAATATTTCCGCGAAGCTGGTGAAGAGGACTATCTCCGAGTCCACCAGCGAAAAGATTATAGAATACTGTAATAATGTAATCACCGAGGGTACCGGCACCAGAGCGGCGGTGGCCGGATATCTGATCGGCGGCAAGACCGGTACCAGCGAGACCCTTCCCAGAGGAAACGGCGATTATGTAATTTCCTTCTGCGGATACGCCCCGGCGGACGATCCCCAGGTGCTGGTGTATGTGGTCATTGACCGGCCCAACGTGGAGGATCAGGGCAATTCCACCAAGTACGCCTGCTGGCTCAGCAAGGATATTATGACGGACATCCTTCCCTATCTGGGCATTTTCATGACAGAGGAGCTGACCGAGGAGGAGGAAGAAGAGCTTGCGGAGAGAAGCGAGGCCGTGATTCAGGGCTATCTGGAAAAGAGGGCGCTGGAGGATACCGAGGAGGATATTCAGGAGAGCGCTGACAATTCGGATTTGCTGGATGAGACCGCCGCTGACAATGAAGCGACCACAACCACCATCGGCTCCACGGTGGCGGATATTGTGGAAAGTACGACAACGGAGACCGGCGAGTCTGGGACGGAGGGTACAGAAGCCGGCGAAACGGCGGAAGAATAAACAACGTACCATTCACAGCCCAAAGCAGGTCTTTGGGCATAACCTCATGGAAAGAAACATAAGCTTAAAATAATACTTTCTGTGAGGTTATTTATGTTTGTCAGGACTTATCAGAAGAAAAAGATCCTGTTTTTCGCGGCGGCGAGCATCTTTCTTTTATGCGCCCTGCTGGGACGGCTGATCTACATCATGGCGGTGCGGGGAGAGTATTACTCTCAGATGGCCACGGATCTGCAGGAGCGGGAGCGGGAAATCAAGGCTCTGCGGGGCCGGATTCTGGACCGCAACGGCGTTGTGCTGGCGGACAATGAGACAGTGTGTACCGTCTCTGTGATTTACAATCAGGTGAAGGACCCGGAGCGGGTGATCGAGGTTCTGTGTGAGGAGCTGGAGCTTAGTGAGGAATATGTGCGCGCCCGGGTGGAAAAATATTCCTCCAGGGAGCGGATTAAGAGCAATGTGTCCAAGGAGGTGGGAGACCGCATCCGAGGTTACGACCTGGCGGGCGTTAAGGTGGACGAGGATTACAAGCGTTATTATCCTTATTCTACTCTGGCCAGCAAGGTGCTGGGCTTCACCGGCAGCGACAACCAGGGAATCCTGGGCCTGGAGGCGGTGTATGATGAATATCTGACCGGCGAGAGCGGCAAAATCCTTACTATGACCGACGCCTCCGGCATTGAGCTGCAGGAGGAGGGGGAGCGGCGGATTGAGCCTGTCGCAGGGCAGGATCTGGTGATCAGCATTGACGCCAATATTCAGAATTACGCTGAGCAGCTGGCGCTGCAGGCCTACGAGGCAAAAGAGGCGGAAAATGTCATGATTCTGGTCATGAATCCCAACAATGGGGAGATTTACGCCTGTGTCAATGTGCCGGAATTTGACTTAAATAATCCCTATGAGCTGACGGAGGAGTGGGCCGGAAAGCTCACAGGCGGTAACACCGAGGATAATTTAAATACCATGTGGCGCAACGGCGTCATCAGCGACAGCTATGAACCGGGCTCCACATTTAAAATCATCACCGCGGCCGCGGCTCTGGAGGAGGGAGCGGTTTCCCTGGAGGAGAGCTTTTACTGTCCGGGGTATGTGGTGGTGGACGACCGCAGAATTCGTTGCGCCAGGACCACCGGGCACGGCGCTGAGACCTTCATCACGGCATTGCAGAACAGCTGCAATCCGGTGTTTGTGCAGATCGGCCTGCGGCTGGGCGTGGAAACCTATTACAGTTATTTTGAAAGCTTCGGCCTGAGCACGAAGACCGGCGTGGATCTGCCGGGAGAGTCACGGACTATCGTTCATCAGATGGAGGATATGGGAAATGTGGAGCTGGCCACCATGGCCTTTGGACAGGGCTTTCAGATTACGCCGATTCAGCTGCTGACCACAGTCTCTTCCATTATTAACGGAGGAACAAGAGTGACGCCTCATTTTGCCGTCAAGGCGGTGGATGGGGAGGAGGAGACGGTGTTTGAGTATCCGGTCACGGAGGGTATCGTCAGCGAGGAGACCTCAGTCATTATGCGGGAGCTCCTTGAATCCGTGGTCAGCGAGGGCGGCGGCAAAAACGGCCAGGTAGAGGGCTATCGGGTGGGTGGAAAGACGGCCACCAGCCAGACCCTTCCCCGGGGAAACGGCAAATACATCGCTTCCTTTATCGGCTTTGCCCCGGCGGACGATCCACAGGTGATCGCCATCTGTATCATTACCCATCCCCAGGGAGTGTATTACGGAGGACAGATCTGCGCGCCGGTGATCCGGCAGCTTTTTGAAAATATTCTTCCCTATCTGGAGGAGGAGAATTATAATAAACAGACAGAGCAGGGCTGATTTCGGGGTTCTGCCTGTAAAGCTGATTACCTCAGGAGGAAAATCCATGTTTCAGGAACTGGTATATCCGGTGATTATTCCGGTGATGGTTTCCTTTCTCATCACCGTGGTGCTGGGACCTATTGTGATCCCTTACTTAAAAAAATTAAAGTTCGGGCAGACAGAGCGGGAGGAAGGGCCTCAGAGCCACAAAAAAAAGACCGGCACGCCCACCATGGGAGGCATTATTTTCCTGGTCAGCATCACGCTGGTCAGCCTGTTTTACGTGAAGGATTATCCGGATGTGGTGCCGGTTCTCTTCCTGACGCTGGGCTTTGGGCTGATCGGCTTTGTGGATGATTATATCAAGGTGGTGCTGAAGCGCTCCATGGGCCTGACGAGCGCGCAGAAGATGCTGGGCCAGATTGTGGTGACAGGGGTGTTCGCCTTTTATATGCTGGCGGTCAGGGATGCGGATCTTTCCATGCGCATTCCTTTCATGGACAAGACTCTGGATGTGGGGTGGCTGAGTATTCCGCTGATGTTTTTTATTATTCTGGGCACGGTCAACGGTTCCAATTTTACGGACGGAATCGATGGGCAGGAGAGCAGTGTGACGATCATGATCGCTACGTTTTTCGCGGTGGCGGGCATGGGGCTGGGCGTGGGAATCACTCCCATCACTTGCGCGGTGATCGGCGGGCTTTTAGGCTTTCTGATGTTCAATGTGTATCCGGCCAGTGTGTTTATGGGGGATACGGGGTCTCTGGCGTTGGGAGGCTTTGTGGCGGGCTGCGCTTACATGACGGGCCTGCAGCTGTTTATTCCTATTGTGGCGCTGATTTATCTGGTGGAGGTGGCCAGTGTGATTATTCAGGTCACATATTTTAAGCTGAGCCACGGGAAGAGGATTTTCAGGATGGCGCCTATTCATCATCATTTCGAGCTGGGAGGCTGGAGTGAGACGAAGGTGGTGGCGGTGTTTACGACGGTGACGGCGCTGCTGTGCCTGGTGGGGCTGGCGGGGCTGTAGAGGGGGCTTTTCCGCGCTCGGTTCCTGCAAGTTAAGGCCGCGTAAGCGAAAGGGGATATTATGGATTTTAGAGGGAAGAAAGTTTTTATTATAGGCAGTGGGAAGAGCGGCATGGGGGCGTTGTCGGCGCTGTGTCATGTGAAGGCTGTCTGTACGGTGTATGACGGGAATGAGAAGCTGACGGAGGAGGGTGTCAGGAGCAGGTTTCCGGAGGGAATGGACGCGGATGTGATCATCGGAGAGGTGCCGGATGAGGTGCTGGCGGGGTTTGACTTGGCTGTTATCAGTCCGGGCGTGCCTATTGACAGTCCGCTGGTGCTGCGGCTGAAGGGGCTGGATGTTCCGGTGATCGGGGAGGTGGAGCTGGGCTTTGAGCTGGCGAAGGGGCGGCTGATTGGGATTACCGGGACCAACGGCAAGACCACCACGACTACGCTGGCGGGGCAGATGATGGCGGATTATTTTTCCTCGGTTTTTGTGGTAGGAAATATCGGAAATCCATATACTTTAGAGGCGTTAAAGACCACAGACGAGAGTGTGACGGTGGCGGAGATCAGCTCCTTTCAGCTGGAGAGCGTGGAGAGCTTCTGCCCCACGGTGTCAGCCATCCTGAATGTGACGCCGGATCACTTAAACCGCCATTATACCATGGAAAATTACGCCGCTGTGAAGGAGCGCATCACCAGGGGCCAGACGAAGCAGGAATACTGTGTCCTGAATTATGAGAATGATTATACCCGGGATTTCGGGGAGAACCGCTGTCCGGCGACACCCATGTATTTTTCATCGAAAAGGGAGCTGGAGGAAGGCGTCTATTATAAGGACGGCATGATTTACATCGCATGGAACGGGAAAAGCACCCCGGCGCTGGATATTCATACGGATATGAATCTGGTGGGCATGTGCAATGTGGAGAATGTGATGGCGGCGCTGGCAATCGGGCTGTGCATGGACGTACCGCTGAAAAGCCTGATTCAGACTATCAGAAATTTCCACGCGGTGGAGCACCGCATTGAGTATGTGGCCGCAAAGGGCGGGGTGGATTATTATAATGATTCCAAGGCCACCAATCCGGACGCGGCCATCCAGGGCATCCTTGCCATGAGCAAGCCCACCATTCTGATTGGCGGCGGGTATGACAAGCAGAGCGGGTATGACGAGTGGTTTGAGGCCTTCGGCGGGAAGGTGAAGCTTTTAGTGCTGATCGGCCAGACCAGGGAAAAAATCGCGGACTGCGCGAAAAGGCATGGATTTGATCATTATGTTTTCGCGGATTCCTTTGAGGAGTGCCTGAAGATATGTACAGAGAACGCGGAGGCGGGGGACGCGGTGCTGCTCTCGCCGGCCTGCGCCAGCTGGGGGATGTTTTCTGATTATGAGGAGCGGGGACGGCAGTTCAAGGAGTATGTGCGCAGCTTATAGGCCGCTGTGACTGAGGAGCTGTATGCATCCTGTATCGTCTGATACACGAATCGCAGGCTCTTGAAAGCCTCACCGCGGCTAAATGGGGCAGACGGCTTTAAGAGTGGCGGACATGAACGGAGTATGGACTTAGGAGAGAAGCTTTGGCGAGAGGAAATGTAAAAAGAGAAAAATTATCCATCGTGAAGGAAAAGCCGCGCAAAGAGACCTTCTATTTTGATTACAGTCTCCTACTGGTCATGCTTTTTCTGATTCTCTTTGGCCTGATCATGGTGTATTCCGCCAGCTATTATGAGGCCATGACCACAGCCAGCATCGGTGATCCGGCCTATTATGTCAAAAAACAGGCGATGGCGACGGCGATCGGCTTTGTGGGCATGTACGTGGTGTATCGGATTCCCTATCAGACCTACCGGAATCTGGGATACATTCCTTATGTGTTGTGCTATATTGTTATTTTCATGATTATTCCCTTCGGTTATGAGGCCAATGGCGCCAGAAGGTGGATTGATCTGGGCGGCGTGATCCGTTTTCAGGCGGCGGAGCCGGTGAAGCTGGGAATGATTGTGTTTTTTGCCAATTTTATTTATGGCTACCGCAAAAAGCTGAATGATTTCAGGACGATGGTGATCATGCTGGGCTTGGCGGCGCCGGTTTCCATCCTGGTGTGGAGGCTGACCGAAAATATGAGCTCGGCCCTGATTATCGCCGCCATCTGCGTGGTCATGATCTTTGTGGCCAGCAAGGATTACAAGAGATATATCGCCATGGGGCTTGCGGCGGTGGCGGCAGGAGCTGGTGCGGTGTATTATATCGTATGGCTGTCGGAGAATGCCGGCGCGGACGCCACCGGCGTTCGCGGAGAGCGTATTTTAGCCTGGCTGGATCTGGAAAAATATGCTTCCGGGAAGGGCTACCAGACCCTGCAGGCGCTTTACGCCATCGGCTCCGGAGGCATCTGGGGAAAGGGCCTGGGGCAGAGCATCCAGAAGCTGGATTTTCTGCCGGAGGCGCAGAATGACATGATCTTTTCCATCATCTGTGAGGAGCTGGGACTGTTCGGCGGAATTGCGGTGATTCTGATGTTTATTATCCTGATCTGGAGGATGGCGATTATCGCCAGCCACGCGGCGGACCTGCAGGGCTCCATGCTTGTGGTGGGCGTCATGGCCCACATTGCCGTGCAGGTAATTTTAAATGTGGCGGTAGTTACCAATACCATCCCGAATACAGGAATTTCCCTTCCCTTTATCAGCTACGGCGGCACCAGCGTGTGCTTTCTGATGCTGGAGATGGGACTGGTGTTTTCTGTGGCCCGCGGTATCCGGGTCACCAACTACGATGTCTGAGTATACCGCGGTCCGGCGCGGAATTCGCCGGCGGCCGCGGGACCCGTTGAGGGCAGGGGAGAACCGGAGGGTGAGAAGACAGGGCGCGCTCATAAGACACAGAGCATTGAAGGTTCTGGCAGCTATGACAGTTCTTCTGATTTTACTGGGGGCTGTCTGGTGGTTCCTTACGACCTATACCATACACACGGTAACGGTGGAGGGAAGCACCCACTACACGAGTGAGGAAATCGAGGAGATGGTGTTTCAGACGCCTCTGGATAATATTTCCCTGATTCTTTCCTGGAGGTATCATAATAAAAACATCACCGGTGTGGCTTTTATCGAGTCCATTGAGGTGACGGTGGTGGGAAATGACAGCGTCAGAATCCGGGTGTATGAAAAATCCCTGGCGGGCTACATTGAATATCTGGGGCAGTACATGTATTTCGATAAGGACGGCACCGTGGTGGAGGTTTCCTCCCAGACGACCACTGGGATTCCTCTGGTCACCGGCCTGAAATTTGACTCGGTGGTGCTGGACGAGCCGCTGCCGGTGGAGGACGCGGACGTATTTCAGTATGTGCTGGAGCTGACGAATCTGATCAACAAGTACGAGCTGACGGTGGACAAGATCTATTTTTCACCAGATCTGGACATGACGCTGTACATCGGGGATGTGATGGTGAGCCTGGGGGACAGTTCTTTACTGACGGAAAAGATGATGAAGCTGCGGGATACCTACTCTCAGCTTGCGGGGCTGTCCGGAACGCTGCATCTGGAAAATTACACGGGGAGCAGCTCGGTGATTACGTTTACGACAGGGTGAGGGGAAAACGAATAGTCGTTACTATTCACAGCCATTTCCTCTACGAGACGCCCTTCGGGTGCCCCACATGCGCAAAAGCGTCCAGCAAGCTGTCCGGCGCGGCAAAAAAACGCCGCTCATCTTTTTGCTTATGAGGAGAAAGTGACTGCTTCACAGTCACCTTGGAAGATATAAACAGTCTCTTACAAGCACAATACGCTTGACGAGCCTGTTTATATCTCCCAAGTCGGCTGTGAATAGTAACAAGAAAATTCAAAAATCCCGAAAAACCTGTTGATAAAAGTCGAAAAAGAATATAATATAGAATATATTTGTGAATGGAGGGCATTCCAGCTGTGATTGAATTATTTTCCAACGAAGTGACATCAAGCGCGCGCATCATTGTGGTGGGTGTAGGCGGCGCCGGCAATAATGCTGTAGATAGAATGGTAAAGGATCAGGTAGAGGGGGTGGAGCTGATCGCGGTCAACACGGACAGCCAGGCTCTGAAAATGTGCCAGGCTCCTCAGGTGATCCAGATCGGTGAGAAGCTGACAAAGGGGCTGGGCGCGGGAGCAAAGCCCGAGATCGGGGAGAAGGCCGCGGAGGAAAGCCTGGATGAGATCAAGAAAGCGCTGGAGGGCGCGGAGATGGTGTTTGTGACCTGCGGCATGGGCGGCGGCACAGGAACCGGTGCGGCGCCGGTGGTGGCCAAGGTAGCCAAGGAGATGGGTATCCTGACGGTGGGCATTGTGACCAGGCCCTTTAAGTTTGAGGCCAAGACCCGGGCCAACAACGCGGCGGCCGGCATCGAGAGGCTGAAGGAAAATGTGGACACGCTGATCGTGATCCCCAATGATAAGCTTCTGGAAATCGTGGACCGCAGGACGACGATTACGGACGCTTTGAAGAAGGCGGACGAGGTTCTGCGCCAGAGCGTGCAGGGCATCACGGATCTGATCACCAGGCCCGCCATCATCAATCTGGACTTTGCGGATGTGAGCACGGTCATGCGGGGCAAGGGCGTGGCACATATCGGAATCGGCACGGGAACCGGCGACACGAAGGCTTCGGACGCGGTGCGGCTCGCTGTGGAGAGCCCGCTGCTTGAGACAAGCATTGAGGGCGCTACGGATATCATTATCAACGTGTCCGGCGACATCACTCTCGCGGACGCGGCGGACGCCAGCGAATATGTGGGCAATATCTGCGGCGACAATGTGAATGTGATTCTGGGCGCCATGTATGATGACACGGTGAAGGACACCTGCACGGTGACGGTGATTGCCACCGGCATCGGGCAGAATAATAAGGCGAATATGTTCTCCTTCAGCAGCAACTTGGTATCTCCGACAAAGAGATCAACGACATATTCCTCCCTGTCCTCCACGCCGCTGTCCTCCACAACGCCGAAGAACGGGGTGTCCAACGCCACCGGTTCTCTTCCACCGTTAAAGAAGAGCGACCTGACGTCCTCCATCGAGGAGAGAAATTTAAAGATTCCGTCTTTCCTGAATAACAACAAGTAAGGGACGGAGCAATTGCATAACGTGTACGAAAGCAGCGTATCCTATAGGGTAGGCTGCTTTTGCGTGCAAAAAAAGAAAAGGGGGGCGTTTTTCATGACCGTCCGGCTTTATCTGGACAGCGTTTTTCTGATGCAGCTTTTTTTAAACTGCATGGTGCTCTCCATTGTCACAATTCAGCTGGGAATTTCTCTTTCGCGCGGACGGATATGGCTGACAGCCGCGGTTCTGTCCGGGCTGTACGCCGGTCTTTTTTTGCTGCCTCTTTCTCTGGTTCGGCTGGAGGCCGTCGCGACAGCTTTCAGCGCTCTGGGCCTGTGTCTTTTTTTCCTGCCGGCCAGATACCGGCGGCATTGGCGCAGGCTGTTGATGTACGCGGCGGCGGATACCCTTTTAGCCTCCGGAATTCTGCGGATTGTGATGAACTGGTGGTACGCGCTGACCGGCGGCATGCCGGGGCTGTGGGCCTTTCTTCTGTGCGCGCTGCTTTTGCGTGAGCTGGCCGCCTGGGCGGCGCGGCGTTATAAAAAGAGCCGGGCCCGCCATATTTATCCGGTGACTATTTTAAGCGCCGGGCAAAAGCGCCGGGTGCTTGCCCTGTATGACACGGGGAATGGCCTGACGGAGCCTCTCAGCCGCCGTCCGGTGTGCCTGGTGGAGGAGGAGCTTTTAGCCGGGCTGACGCTGGAAAACCCGCTGTTTTTTCGGGCAATTCCTTTTCATACAGTGGGCTGCGATGAGGGCCTTTTATACGGAATTGAGATTCCGGAGCTTTTGATTGACGCGGAGGACGGGGTGCACAGTGTGAAGGAGGTAATCTGCGCCGGGGTGTCGAAGCCTCTTTCGGCTAAGGGAAAATATCAGATGATTTTGCATCCGGGGCTGTTCTGATCCGGGGTTCTAAAGGCTGCCTGAAACGCATAGAATGATGAAGAAGCAGTCACAGGGAGGGCGAAGCGTATTGAAAACAATCCAGTGGATTCTCAGACTTATAAAAAAACCGGGGAGGGAGCTCTTCGATGAGAACGCGCTCTATTATATCGGCGGCGCGGACGTGCTTCCGCCGCCTCTGGATTCTAAACGGGAGGAGGAGATGATCGGCCTGCTTTCCATAGATCGGGCGGCGGAGGCCAGACAGGCTCTGATCGAGCACAATCTCAGGCTGGTGGTGTACATCGCCAAACGCTTTGACAATACGGGGGTGGGGGTGGAGGATCTGATTTCCATCGGCACAATCGGCCTTCTGAAATCCATCAATACATATAAGGCGGACAAAAATATCAAGCTTGCCACCTATGCCTCCCGCTGTATTGAGAATGAAATTCTCATGTATCTGCGCCGCACCAGCAAAAATAAGGCCGAGGTCAGCATTGACGAGCCGCTGAATACGGATTTTGACGGAAACGAGCTTTTGCTGGGGGATATTCTGGGCACGGATGAGGATGCGATCAGCCAGAATCTGGAGAGAGAGGCGGAGCATGCCCTCTTATGCCGTTCCATCGACCGACTGAGCAGGCGGGAGAAAACCATCGTCTGTCTGCGTTTCGGTCTGAGACTGGAGCCCGCAAAGGAGGGAAAGGAAACGGCGTATCCCGTGGAGGAGGGCAGGGAAATGACCCAGAAGGAGGTGGCGGCCCTTCTGGGTATTTCCCAGTCCTACATTTCCAGGCTGGAGAAAAAGATCATGCTGCGGCTGAGGAAGGAGATGCTGAAGGAAAGCTGAGATTACAGGTGTAATGCTGTTTGCCGCACGGTAACCGGAGTTCTCCCGGCATGGCCTTATTTTGTGCCGAAAATCCGGTCTCCCGCGTCCCCCAGCCCCGGGCAGATATAGGCGTTCTCATTCAGGCACCGGTCCAGATGTCCCACGTAAATCTGGATGTCCGGATGAGCCTCGTGAAGCCTTTTCAGGCCCTCGGGGGCGGCGATGATGCACATAAATTTGATTTTGACGCCGCCGTGCTGTTTGATCAGATTTACAGCGTCCACGCCGGAGCCGCCGGTGGCCAGCATCGGATCCACCACCAGGATAGTGCGCTCCTCGATAGGGGAGGGCAGCTTGCAGTAATATTCGTGGGGCTCGTGGGTTTCCGGGTCCCTGTACAGGCCGATATGCCCTACCTTGGCGGTGGGCGTCAGGGCCAGGATTCCGCTGACCATGCCCAGGCCGGCCCGCAGGATCGGTACCACGGCCAGCTTCCTGCCGGCGATCATGGGCGTCATGCAGGTCTCAATGGGGGTGGTGACCTCCACGTCCTGTAAGGGCAGGTCGCTCAAGGCCTCATAGCCTTCCAGCATGGCGACCTCCTCCACCAGCTTGCGGAATTCGTTCGTGCCGGTATTTTCATCCCGAAGCCGGGAGATCTTGTGCTGTAAGAGCGGGTGGGTGAAAATGTATACGTTCTGCATATTTTCCAGTGTTTCCATGACTTCCTCCTTGATGTGGGCCGGCGGCCCGTTTTGAAGCTGCTCAGGCAAAAGGGCTCTCTTTGGAGAACGGAGTTTACCTTACGCCGGTCATGGCGGACCGGCTTACTGGCACCAAGTATACCACAGCGCTGTCAATTTGTCATAGTGAATGTGAAAAAAATCTAAAATCTGTGTGAAATTTTCCGTTGACGGTTTTATGTGTATTCCGGTATACTTTCCTGCAATAGGGTTTTTCCGTACCCCATACCATAAGAGAGGAGAGCTATTATGAGTCAGCAGCAAGACGGCGCAATCCGCGACGCCAGGACTCTTGGAGTTCCCAAGATGCTCCTGCTGGGATTGCAGCACATGTTCGCCATGTTTGGCGCCACAATTTTAGTTCCTGTATTAACCAATACTTACTTCGAGGGAGAAGGACTTTCGATCCAGGTGACTTTGGTCTGCGCGGGCCTTGGAACATTATTTTTCCATGTCTGCTCCAAATTCAAGGTTCCTGCGTTCCTGGGTTCTTCTTTCGCATTTCTGGGCGGCTACGCTACGGTCGCCGGGATGAATACCGGAAAGTTCGCGGATATGACCATGGGGGAGAAGCTTCCCTACGCCTGCGGAGGCGTGGTGGTGGCGGGCGCCCTGTACCTGATCCTGGCGCTGGTCATCAGGGTGCTGGGAGTGAAAAAGGTTATGCGTTTTCTGCCTCCTGTTGTCACAGGCCCCATCATCATCTGCATCGGCCTGTCCCTGGCTCCCAGCGCGGTGTCCAGCGCCTCCACCAACTGGCTTCTGGCCATCATTGCCTTTGCGGTGATCGTGATTTTCAATATCTGGGGGAAGGGGATGTTTAAGATTATCCCTATTCTGATGGGCGTAGTGATTTCCTACGCAGTGGCACTGGTGATGAATGCGGCGGGTATGACCAATCCGGACGGCTCCGCCATTCTGAACTTCTCCGGCGTGGCTGCCGCCAGCTGGGTCGGCCTGCCGCCCTTCCAGATCTGCAAATTTGATATTTCTGCCATTCTGGTGATGGCTCCTATCGCTCTGGCGGCCATGATGGAGCACATCGGCGATATGTCCGCCATCTCTGCCACTGTGGGAGAGAATTTCATCGAGGATCCGGGCCTGCACAGAACCCTGGTGGGCGATGGTCTTGCAACGTCCCTGTCCGCTCTGTTCGGCGGCCCCGCCAACACCACCTACGGGGAGAACACCGGCGTTCTGGAGCTGAGCAAGGTCTATGACCCCAGAGTCATCCGCCTGGCGGCCATTTTCGCGGTAGTGCTTGGCTTTATTCCGAAGGTGGCGGAGATCATCGGCTCCATGCCCTCCGCTATCATCGGCGGCGTCAGCTTCATGCTTTACGGCATGATTTCCGCTATCGGCGTGCGCAACGTGGTGGAGAATAACGTAGACTTCACCAAATCCCGCAACCTGATCATCGCCGCGGTGATCCTGGTCAGCGGCCTGGGCTTCTCCGACGGCCTGACCTTCACAGTGTTTGGCACTTCCATCACCCTGACGGCCCTTTCCCTGGCGGCGATTCTGGGTATCGCGTTAAATATCATCCTGCCGGGCAATGACTACGTCTTCGGGGAGAACCCGGAGGACGACCAGCACCGCGGGGTGAATATGAAGCCGTAAAGGGTTCGCGGGCGGTTACCTGTAAAAAGCAGATATTTCTCGGGGGAGAGCCGGATGCCGGTTTTTTGACTGGCGCCGGCTCTCTTTATATTGAGACAAATATCCGGTTATACATAAAAACGTTATTTAGGACGATATGTCGTCTACATCCGGCAGATGATTATGCTATATTGGTATCAGATATTGACTGAGTATGATTTATAGTGAATGACAAAAATAATTTACCGATCATTATAAAGGCGATTGACAATATGTCGAATACGACATATAATGCTTTACAGGCGGGGAGCCGGATGGAAAGATATCAAATAGAATTTTATGTGCTGGAAAATGGAACCGCGCCTTTTTTATATGGGGAAAAAGATAATACTGACGCATGGATTTGTCAAAAAAACACAGAAAACTCCGGTGAGCGAAATTGAAAGAGCCAGAAAATACCGTGCGGACTATGAAAGGAGATGCCTGAAATGAGCAGATACGATGAATTCAAAAAAGAAATGCTTTCAGACCCGGAAGTAAAAAAAGAATATGATTCTCTGGCCCCTGAATTTGATATTATACAGGCAATGGTCAATGCGAGAAAAGAACAGCATCTGACACAAAAAGAGCTATCTGAAAGAACCGGGATAACTCAGGCTGACATCAGCCGTATTGAAAACGGCACCAGAAATCCGTCTCTTGAGATGTTGAAGCGCCTGGCCAAGGGAATGGGCATGCAGCTCAGGCTGGAATTCATTCCCGGTGCTCAGGATAAAAAAGTGTGAATTGCAATCGCTAATAAAAAAGCGTGAATTGCAATCGCTTATTGACAAGCTCTCTTCTGGGTGCTATATTTCCATACGTAAGTGAAACTTCAGGGCGGGGTGAAATTCCCCACTGGCGGTGACGCGCGAAAGCATTGTGCAGAGCGCCCAGTCCGCGACCCGGCGAAACGTCGGCTGAACCGGTGAGATTCCGGTACCAACGGTGACCAAAATGGTATGCAGGAATGGAATGCGTCAGTCAAAAAGCCTTTTACATGGCGGCGGACGGTTCTTCCATTACCCGCAACAGTCCGGATGGAAGAAGGAGGAAAAATGAATACTGAAAAGAAACTTTCAACCCAGAAACTATGCTTTATCGGCCTTTTTGGCGCACTGAGCGCGGTACTGATGCTCTTTGATTTCCCGCTGTTCTTTGCCCCGTCGTTCATGAAACTGGACTTGGCCGAGCTGCCCGCTATTCTGGGTGGTTTTATGTTCGGCCCGCTGGCGGGGGAATGCATTATCCTTGTGAAGATTTTGCTCAATCTGCTGCTGACCGGCACCAGCACCATGTACGTGGGCGAGCTTTCCAATCTGATCCTGTCCAGCATCTATGTGCTGACGGCGTCCCTTATTTATGAGCATCATAAGACCAGAAAGCAGGCGGTCGTTTCCCTGGTGATCTCCGTGGCGGCGGTCAGCGTAATAGCGCTGATTACCAATACGTTCTTTATTTTTCCGGCCTACGCGGTGATTTACGGCATGACCATGGAGACCATTGTCAGTATGGCGGCCGCGGTGAATCCGCTGGTACATAACACCATGACCATGATGCTTTTCAGCGTTTTTCCTTTCAATATTGTGAAATACAGCGCGGTGAGCGTTATCACCTTTATCGTGTACAAAAAGCTGCACGTGGCGATCAACAGGATCGTCAGATAAATGGGTTTTTGGTAAAAAGCGCGGTCAGACGTCCGGAAAATGAACAATTGCCTTCAAAAAACATATCCGGATGTTCGAAAAATGAATATTTACTTTCATAAACATATCCGAATGCCCCCAAAATGAATAATTACTTTCAGAATTACAGCCGGATACCCGGAGCAGAAAAACAGGATGCTGCCCGGACATCCGGCTGCTTCTTCGAAACAGCTTCCGGATAACGTCAGAAACTGTCGCAAAATAATATGCCCATCCTGTGGTGGAGAATATGCGAATGATACTATTCACAGTAACAGCATATCACAGACTGTTGCGAAATTGTTACAAATATGTTAATATGGGAAAGGCCGGAAGACAGAACTGTCAGTTTTTTGCGAATCAGGTGTGAGGCAGGGAGGCCTTGCGAACAGAACCGGAGTACATCTGGCACAAGGAAAATGGAAATCCTGCACGGTTGTCAGAATGCACCCGGAGCGGAGGCTTAAGGACAGCTGGCGAAAGGAGGCTGCTATGAAGGAAGACGCAAAAGGAGGAAGGAAATTCCACACGATCACCGTCACAGGCAGTGATCCGGAAGAGAAGACGCTGACTTTTCAGCTGAGGGATACGACGATTTATCTGATTGTGGCTGCGATCTGTGTCGTGGTTGGGGCCGTGCTGGGCTTCATTATTTTTGAGAGCAGGCAGGTGCTTGACATTACGGCGCAGATGACGGAGAAGCAGCAGACGCAGAGTGAGGAATACGCGCAGCTTGCCGCTCAGTATGAGCAGCTGGAGGGGCAGTACGCGGATGAAATTCTGGAGAATGAGGATCTGGCGAGCCAGGTGGCGGCGCTGACGGCCACGCTTCAGGATAAGCTGGCGGCGGAGGAGGCGGCGGCTGCCCAGGCACAGGAGGACGCGCTTCCCACGGGCTTCCCGGTAACAGGCACCAGCACTCCCGCGGAGCTTCCGGAGGGAGAGAGCGAGCTGGATGAAGCGGTCTACTATGAAGGCAGTGAGGGAGCCGTGGTGGTGGCCACCGGCGCGGGTACGGTGGAGCTGATCCGCGAGAACGCCTATGGCTATTATGAGGTACATATTGACCATGGCAACGGCTATGTTTCCATCTACACCAACACGGGAACGCCGCTTGTCAGGGAGGGCGGTACTGTAGTGCGTGGCATGCCCTTATATCTGATCCAGGAGGACAATACCATGATCAAGTACCAGATTACTAAGGATGACGCGCTGATCAACGTCTATACGATTATGTCCGTGGAGGGGTGAGCGCTTTGCACCGGTTCCCTGAGTCTGAGGAGAGCGTTCGCGTCGGGTGATCGGTTTTTTCCCTTAGGATCCGTTTGCACCGGGCGATCTGTTTTTCCCCCAGGATCAGTTTTAGCCGGGCGATCAGTTTTTTTCCTGAGGCTCTGTTTTAGCCGGAACGCCAAGCCGGCCAAACGCCAGCGCGTAGCCGTCGTTTCCATAATTTAAGGAGCGGTTCACACGGCTGATGGTTGCGGTGGAGGCGCCGGTTTTCTCAGCGATCTCCAGATATGTCTTTTTCCGGCTTAGCATGGAGGCCACATCATAGCGCTGGGAGAGGCTCATAAGCTCGTTGACGGTACACAGATCCTCGAAGAAGCGGTAGCATTCCTCGCGGGTTTCCAGGGACAGGATGGCGTCGAACAGCTGGTCGACAGCCTGTGTTTTTATTTTTTTCATTCATAATAAGATACTCCCGATCTGATAAGCGTGCTAAGGAACTGTTTAAGAATTGGTTTGCTGCCCAAAAGATACAGATACTTTAGCACTGTAAAATTTTAACTTGCGACTATAAGATACTATCACAGCAAAGCGGAAAAGTAAAGCGCCGTCTGCGCAGCAACCGGAAGCCAGGTGAAATCATGACAATTAACACAGATAATTTACTGGAAAGTATTCTTGCCAGCCTGGACAGAGTGGATTACATCAGGGCGGAGGAAATTCCGGATATCGACCTTTACATGGATCAGGTGACCTCCCTGATGGAGGAACGGCTGAAACACAGCGCCAGGTATGGGGATACGGACAAGATTCTGACCAAAACCATGATCAACAATTATGCCAAAAATGACCTTCTGCCCCCGCCGGTGAGAAAGAAATATTCCAGGGAGCACATCCTGCTGCTTGTCTTTATCTATTACTTCAAGGGCGTTCTTTCCATGGGGGACATCCAGAAGCTGCTACAGCCCCTGACGGAGAAATATTTTCATAATGAAGATGGCGGGCGGACTTTGGAGGAAATCTATGAGACGGTTTTTTCCATGGAAAGCGACCGGGCCCGGGAGGTGAAGGAGGACGTAAAGGCGGCGTATGAGAGAGCGGGAAGCCTGTTCGCGGATGCGGAGGATGAGGAGGCCGAAATGCTCAGAAATTTCGCCTTTATCTGCATTTTGAGCTTTGACGTCTACATGAAAAAGCTGATGATTGAAAAAATAATCGACGGTCTGCCGGATCAGCGCCATCCAAAGAAAAAGGATAAAAAGCAGGGAGATATGAACGAATGAAATATCTGATGGATTTACACACCCACAGCATAGCGGGAGGACACGCCTATAGCACCGTGAAGGAAAATATGGAGATGGCTTATCTCCATGGGATGAAGGTCTACGGACTCAGTGAGCACGCGCCGGCCATGCCCGGAGGGCCTCACGAGTTTTTCTTCGGCAATCTGAAGGTGCTGCCGAAGGAGTACAAAGGCATGCGGGTGCTGGCCGGGGTGGAGGCCAATATCATGGATCTTGAGGGAACGCTGGATTTATCGGAAAACCGGCTGAAGCTTCTGGATTATTGCATTGCAAGCCAGCATATCTCCTGTGTGAAGCCGGGCTCCGCCAGGGAGAATACGGA
Source organism: Lachnospiraceae bacterium (assembly GCA_021203305.1). Classification (GTDB taxonomy): domain Bacteria; phylum Bacillota; class Clostridia; order Lachnospirales; family Lachnospiraceae; genus RGIG6307. Next base: position 61,412 of record JAJQBK010000058.1, on the reverse strand, counting down.
CAGCCTGATTAAAGCAATGCAGAATCCTTATGTGTGCGTCATCGGCCACCCGGACGATTCCAGATACCCGCTGGAGTATGAGCGCCTGGTGGAAGCGGCCAGGCAGTATCATGTGCTTCTGGAGGTCAACAACAGCTCCATGAACCCCTTAAACGCCAGGCAGAACGCGGAGGAAAATATTCCGGCCTATCTTGAGCTGTGCAAAAAATATCAGGCGCCCATTCTTCTGGGAACGGACGCCCATTACTGCGACGCGGTGGGGATGTTTGACGAGGCGGACGCCATCTTAAAGCAGGTGGATTTCCCGCAGGAGCTGGTCGTCAATCTGGATCCGGACCGGTTGTGGAGTTATCTGAAAAACCTCCCGAAAACCTATGAGCCATAGCCGCAGATGAAATCCAGAAACTGCAGGGCGGCGTCTATGTGCTCGGAATAGCACATGATGGTGTAGATTACCGGCTCGCTGTAGTAGTAATTCTGATTAAATTCCGCGGAGGTGCGGACGTAATCGCCGGGCTCCGTGGTGGTGCTGATATAGACGCCCACAGCCACGGGCTGCTCCATGTCCTCAGGGGAGGCGTGGTCCGCCAGGCCTTCAGAGACCAGATCCTCGTATGTTAGCTCCTCATTGTCATAGTACCCGCTCTCAATCAGCACGTAATCTATATAATAAAAATAGTCTGCGTACCGTTCCAGCTGTTCCTCGCTCATGACCGTTGTCAGGTCAATCATGGAATCCGCGCTGGCGTAGCTGTAGATGAACTCCTCCTCCGCAACCATCACATCCATCTCATTGGCTGCGAGGCGGACAGCCAGCGTCTGGTAGGAATAGTAAGCCTCCGTGTTGTCTTCCGTCAGATCCAGGCTGCTGTCAATGGTGAGAGACTGCCCATCCTCAACCCCCAGATATTCTTCGACGGAGGAAGTATATTCGCTGGAGTCATAGACGGTGGCACAGTTTAAAAACGCTACATACAGGACGTTTTCATCCTGGTGGGTGACGTCGAAGGCGATCCAGATGACCACTATCAGCGCGAAGGTGCCGCCGATGGTGTGCCATTTATAATAATCCCAGAAATATTTCCATTTCTCTTTAAAGGTGCCGTGTTTGATTTTATCCCGCTCTTCCCGGAATTCGTCCATTACAGCCATAAAAAATCAGCCTCCGTCATTCGTTTTTAATGGAATGGGGCTCAAGGCCGCGCATCCCGAAGCTACATTAACTCTAATCATTTTTATTTCTCTTGTCAATGAATGAAAAGAGAAACTTCCTAAAATTACTATAAATTCAAAATTCGGCCAAAAATTCGTTTCCTTTTCGGGAGAGGATGTGCTATACTGTACGTTAAAGATTTGTATAAAAAGGAGCAGAACGATGAACGAGACCTACGTGGAGTGGCTGGTAGACAGAAAAATGACAGGCAAAGGAAAGGCGCTGCGCGCGGGCTGTATCGCGCTGATCGTGCTGGCGGTGCTTTTCTATCTGATGACGGCAAGCTCGGTTGCGCTGTTTGTGATCATTATTTTCGGGATTGCCACCTGGTTTGCCTTCCGTTATACCAAGATTGAGTATGAGTATTCCTATGTGGACAGGGAGATTTCCGTGGACCGGATTGCCAATAAGACCAGCAGAAGGAGAGTGGCCGTCTATGACCTTGGCAAGGTGGAGATCATAGCGCCGGAGAAATCCGTTCACCTGGACGGCTTTAAGCACAAACAGTACAAGAAGGTTGATTACACCGGCAACTCGAAGGAGCCGCAGAATCCGATTTTTATCATGTATTACAATACGGGAGTTCAGGCGTATTTTGAATTGAATGATGAGTTCGCGAACGCGCTTTACAGGGCAGCGCCCAACAAGGTTTTTCTGAATTGACACAGATTACGGAAAGACAAGGCTGGGGCTGCCTTGTTTTCTGTCATTTTTGCTGTTGACATTTACGAGGCGTCTCAATTATACTCGTCTAATAATTATCATTACATATAAAAGAAAACCGGACAGGAGGAGAACATGGGCAAAATTATAGGTGAAGGCATTACTTTCGACGACGTACTGTTGGTTCCGAGCTATTCTGAGGTCATCCCCAATCAGGTGGATGTATCCACACAGCTGACGAAAAGCATCCGGCTGAATATCCCTATGATGAGCGCGGGTATGGACACCGTGACAGAGCACGCCATGGCCATCGCGATGGCGCGTCAGGGCGGCATCGGCATTATCCACAAGAATATGTCGATCGAGGCGCAGGCAGAAGAGGTGGACAGGGTCAAGCGTTCAGAGAACGGCGTGATTACCGATCCCTTTTATCTTTCCGAGGATCACACGCTGGCGGACGCGGACGCGCTGATGAGCAAGTTTAAGATTTCAGGCGTACCGATCACCGAGGGACGCAGGCTGGTGGGAATCATCACCAATCGTGATCTGAAGTTTGAGGCCGACTACAGTCTTCCTATCAAACAGGTGATGACGAGCAAAAACCTGGTCACAGCCAAAGAGGGGACAACCCTGGAGGAGGCCAAGGAAATCCTGTCCAAGGCAAAGGTGGAAAAGCTTCCCATTGTGGACGATGATTTTAATCTGAAGGGTTTAATTACCATCAAGGATATTGAGAAGACACTCAAATATCCTAACGCGGCGAAGGATTCCCAGGGGCGTCTGCTGTGCGGCGCGGGCCTGGGGATTACGGCCAATGTGCTGGAGAGGGCGGAGGCGCTGGTCAAAGCCCATGTGGATGTGGTGGTTTTAGATTCCGCTCATGGTCACTCCGCGAATGTGATCCGCTGTCTGAGGATGCTCAAGGAGGCTTTTCCCAATCTTCAGGTCATCGCGGGCAACGTGGCCACCGGCGAGGCGACGAGAGCCCTCATTGAGGCCGGCGCGGACGCGGTTAAGGTCGGCATCGGACCCGGCTCCATCTGCACCACCCGCGTGGTGGCCGGCATCGGCGTTCCCCAGATCACCGCGATCATGAACTGCTACGCTGTGGCGAAGGAATACGGCGTACCGATCATCGCGGACGGCGGCATCAAGTTTTCCGGGGATATGACCAAGGCTCTGGCGGCCGGCGGAAGCGTGTGCATGATGGGCTCTCTTTTCGCAGGCTGTGATGAGGCGCCTGGGGATTTTGAATTGTATCAGGGCAGAAAGTACAAGGTTTACCGCGGCATGGGTTCCATCGGCGCCATGGAAAACGGCTCCAAAGACCGGTATTTCCAGACCGACGCCAAGAAGCTGGTGCCGGAGGGCGTGGAAGGCCGGGTGGCCTACAAGGGCAGCGTGGAGGATACGGTGTTCCAGATGATCGGCGGGATCCGTTCCGGCATGGGCTACTGTGGGGCGGCGACCATCCCCCAGCTGCAGGAGAACAGCAGCTTTATCAAGATCTCCGCGGCAGCATTAAAGGAGAGCCATCCCCATGACATTCATATCACCAAGGAGGCTCCCAACTATTCGGTGGATCAATAGGACTCGGCGGATCAGTAGGCCTGGCCGATCCGGTTTCCAGAGTCATAATATATAGAGAAATCCGAACATCATATGAAAACAGAAGATACAGAACGCGATATCCAGCAGAAGCTTTTTGCCGCGGGTATCGCGCTGTGTCTGATCAAGAACCGTAAGCCGGAGGGCTGCGGCAACCCAGACAAGCAGCATCCCTGACATCAGGGGCCAGAGGAAGTCTCCATGGCTGAGCTTGGAGCCGCCTTCCCCTAACAGGGCAGCTTCCAGAAAGCCAATGGCGTATCCCACAAGAGAAAGCCGGCCCAGATCATCCCGGAGGAAAAAAGCGGAGTCAATCAGGATCATGAAAAGGGGAAAGGCCATTCCCAGAGCCACGGACAGGATCACGTTATCACTGAACAGGCTCCATACCTCCAGCCACTTCGTGACTGTGAAGCCTCCGTCCGCGCCATAGCTTCCGCCCCAGATAAAGTAAGCGAGAAACTGCAGCAGGATGTAGGCAAGGGCGGGAAGGGCACACAGCAGAGTGTTCAGACAATGCCTGAAATACAGGGAGGCGCTGCCATCCTTCTGGAGGATCCGCTTTCCCCATTCAAAGAGCATGATCAGCGCCACAGCGGGGATGAACATCTCCGCGAAGGTGGGTTTGGCGGCCGCGGACAGAAACAGAATGAGCGTGAGCAGCAGATAATATTTTTTCGGATTTTTTTCTACGGGGAAAAAGATTCCGTGATAGTTCTCCTTCTTCTGCAGACCCCAGATATCAAGGATCAGAGCGAAGCACAAAAGGGCGAATCCCTTCACGGCAGTCTGGGTGGGATTGTGCAGGGGATTAATGGAAAAGATTCCCACATAGGGTCCTGTGACTCCCAGCCAGTCAAGATATATGCCCTGAACGAGAGAAAGGCCAAAGGCGATAAACGCGGCTTTTTGCGTGTTTTCTTTACAGCCATGAGCATGCGCATAACGCAGAAGCATCCAGTAGATTACCAGGTAGGAGAAAAGGTTGTAGGCGCAGGATACCCATGCGGCAGCCTCTTCTAAGGGAAGATGCAGGAGAACCTTCAGCAAAATCACGGACACATGCCACATGCAGTAGGGAACCATTTTCCAGCCCTCAAGCAGATTGCCCTGATCAAACTGAGGCAGATAGACGTAAAGATGGCCGTTGTAATCGGAAAGGGAGGAGGTCAGCTCCGCCTTTACAAAAGAGTATATCAGCCATCCCAGAACTACGCCGAGGATGATCACGGGAAGATTTCCCTGTTCGGTTTCCGGATTTTTGGAGATTTTTGAGGCTTCTGATTCTGTATTCATAAGAGCAGTTCCCTTTCTGGCGTGTATTGGAGCTTTATAGGCGCCCCGGTAAAAAATAGCGGTTTCCGGTTATTTATTATAGAATAAATGTGTTAATTTTACAATAAGGAGAAGGGATGAAGAAAAAAATATGCTGCGCGGCGGCTGTGGTTCTGGCGGTGAATTATATCTATTTTCCGCGACCGGCTTCCGATCTGGTCATTACCGTTTCCTTCGGTGATTTTACAGGAGGGAGCTATCTTTTATATTACACGACGGACACGTATCCTGACTTCAGCGATGACAGGAGTGTATCAGGAGAGATTAATTATGAAAAAATGCAGATCAGCTTCCGCCTGGACGGAGAACTGGAAGGGCATCTGACGGGTCTGAGGCTGGACTTCCCCCAGGAGGATGAGCTGGTCAATATCAGTGCTGTCACAGTCAGCAGTGCGGGGGTGATTCAGAAGGATTTCAATCCCAGCGTATTCTTTTCGGAGAATAATGTTGTGATAAGCAATAACCTGGAGATATCGGTTATTGATGCCGCCAATCAGGCTTATGTGGGAACGGGAAGTGAGGACCCTTATCTGGTTTTTTCAGACAGTGTGGTGGAGCGAGTCACAGACTGCTTCAGTCATCAGACGGGCTCCAGAATGCTTGTCTGTCTTTTCATCGCGGCCTGTCTGGCTGTGAGCCGCCTTAAAATCTGGAAGGATGACACAGAACTTCCTTTGATACAGCAAAGCGCTTAGGAGCTGTTACAATATAACATGCGCAGATTTGCGTATTGGACGGCGCAGGATACGTCAGTTATTTTGGAACAGGTCCTTAATATCATACACAGGAGGAAATCAGGATGGAAATAAAAAATCTGGCGGAGGAGCTTGGCTCCAATCCCTATCCAGGCAGAGGCATCATCATCGGGCGCTCTCCCGATGGGAAGAAGGCCATCGCGGCCTATTTTATCATGGGACGCAGCGAAAATTCCAGGAACCGGGTGTTTGTGGAGGAGGGAGAGGGAATCCGCACCCAGGCTTATGACCCGTCCAAAATGGAGGACCCGAGCCTGATTATTTATGCCCCGGTCCGCGTGCTGGGCCAATACACCATTGTGACCAACGGCGACCAGACGGACACGGTTTATGACGGCCTTGCCAGCGGCAAAACCTTTGAGCAGTCCTTGAGGAGCCGGGAGTTTGAGCCGGACGGCCCCAATTATACTCCCCGCATTTCCGGAATTCTGGATATCCATGACGGAAAATTCGGTTACGCCCTTTCTGTTTTAAAGTCGGCGAACGGCAATCCGGACGCCTGCGACCGCTATACCTACACCTACGATAAACCTATCCCCGGCGAGGGCCGCTTCCTCCACACCTACAGGGAAAACAAAAATCCCCTTCCCAGCTTCGAGGGAGAGCCCAAACGCGTGTCGGTGATGGACGACATCGACGCCTTTACCGACATGCTGTGGACCAATCTAAATGAGGAAAATAAAATTTCCCTGTTTGTGCGGTATATTGATATCGCGACTGGTATTTATGAGACTCGTATATTAAATAAGAACGTATAAGTAGAAACGGAGACATACCATGCAAGAACTACAGTTAAAATACGGCTGCAACCCCAACCAGAAGCCCTCCCGCATCTTCATGGAGGACGGCGGCGACCTTCCCGTCACCGTCTTAAACGGCCGCCCGGGCTACATCAATTTTCTGGATGCGCTCAACGGCTGGCAGCTGGTCAGCGAGCTGAAGAAGGCCACCGGCCTGCCCGCCGCCGCATCCTTTAAACACGTTTCCCCCGCCGGCGCTGCCGTGGGGCTGCCCCTGACGGACACGCTGGCGAAAATTTACTGGGTGAATGATCTGGGAGAGCTGTCTCCTCTGGCCTGCGCCTACGCCCGAGCCAGAGGCGCGGACAGAATGAGCTCCTTTGGGGATTTTATCGCCCTGTCCGATGTGTGTGACAAGGATACCGCCAGACTGATCAAGCGGGAGGTGTCGGACGGCGTTATCGCGCCGGGCTACACTGAGGAGGCCATGGAGCTTTTATTACAGAAAAAGAAGGGCGGCTACAATATCATTCAGATCGACCCGGATTATCAGCCGGCGAAGGTGGAGCGCAAGCAGGTGTTCGGCGTCACCTTTGAGCAGGGCAGGAACGAGCTGGACATTAACGGGGATTTCCTTTCCAGGGTTGTGACGGAAAATAAGGACATCCCTGAGAACGCCTTAAATGACATGAAAATTGCCCTGATCACCCTGAAATATACGCAGTCCAACTCCGTCTGCTATGTGAAGGACGGCCAGGCCATCAGCATCGGCGCCGGACAGCAGTCCCGCATCCACTGCACCAGACTGGCCGGACAGAAGGCGGACAACTGGTATCTGCGCCAGGCGCCGCAGGTCATGAATCTGCCCTTCCTGGATAAAATCAGCCGTCCGGACCGGGACAACGCCATCGATTTGTATATCGGCGATGAGTATGAGGATCTGCTGGCCGATGGCAAGTGGGAGAACACTTTTAAGGAAAAGCCACCGGTATTTACCAGAGAGGAAAAGAGAGCCTGGCTGAACGGCCTGACGGATGTGACTCTGGGGTCCGACGCGTTTTTCCCGTTCTATGACAATATTGACCGGGCTTATAAGAGCGGCGTCAGATATGTGGCTCAGCCGGGCGGCTCTGTCCGCGACGACGCGGTGATTAAACGGGCCGACGAGCTGGGAATGGCCATGGTATTCACCGGAATCCGGCTGTTCCATCATTGAGGAGCTGTCGGAAATCCGTCTAAGGCTGGCGGAAATTTTATCCTGAACTGTTGGATAAGAGACGGGAACCCGCAAAGGGAAAACAATAGCGGGTTCCTGTTTTTGCCCTTAAAAGTTACTATTTATAACTGACTTGAAATTTATCATCTGGTTCGTCAGCTTCGCTTGTAAGAGACTGATGATACATTCCCGGTCAACTTGAAACTTTGGGAGGATGCTTATGGTAAAAGCGGTAATTTTTGACCTGGATGGCCTGATGTTTGACACGGAGCCCATGTGGACCACATTCTGGAAGCCTACGCTGGAATCGCTGGGGCTTCTCTATTATGAGGAGCTGCCGGACGCCTTTCGGGGAACGGCGGGGGAGAGCAGCCGCGAGGTGCTGCGCTCCTTCTACGGGGAGAATGTGGACACGGACGCCATTTTGCGGCGCTTTAACGATTGTGCCAGGGAAGCCTTTGCCAGACCCGTGCCCAAAAAACCGGGGCTGGATAAGCTGATTGAGTGGCTGTCCGGACAGAATATCCCCATGGCGGTGGCCTCCAGCAGCTCCAGAGAGGTCATTGAACGGCATCTGGCCAACGGAAAGCTGGAAAAATATTTTCAGGTGATTGTCAGCGGCCATGAGGTGGCCTGTTCCAAGCCTGACCCGGAGATTTTTCTGCTGGCGGCAAAAAGAATGAATGTAAACCCGGCGGAGTGCCTGGTCTTAGAAGACAGCCATAACGGCGTCCGGGCGGGAAAAAGAGGCGGCTTCATCACGGTCATGGTGCCGGACCTGCTGCCTGTGACGGAGGAGATGAAAAGTCTGTATACCGCAGAGTGCAGGGATTTGTTTGAAGTGCTGGAGCTTCTGAAGGAGGGAAAAATCTGAGAAACGGCCGGAAACAGTAACGAAACAGCACTTATGAAAAACAGTTTTTTGTCCGCCTTTGAAAAGTGGTAAGATATGTATTTACAAATCCTCCTACTGGTGTTACAATCAACCCAATGTACAGCGACGGAAGGGTCCTGACTGCAATAAGGTTTTTTAGGAGGATTTGTTATGGGCAGAGCGGAAATTGCCGACTGCGTATTCAGGGTGATCAGTGAGTATGTCAAGGAGGATGTTGAGGATTTATCTGAGGACATGGTTTTTCTGGAAATCGGAATCGGGGAGGAGGATCTGCAGGAGATCATTGACGCGATCAGCGAGGAGCTGGAGGTGGATACTTATTTCGGACAGCCGGAGTCAATCGGGGAGCTGATTGACTGCTATGAAGAAGAAATGTAAGCGATCCGTGTGGTCAGATAGAAGGAGTGCAGGAGAGCCGCGTCGAAGGACGCGGCTTTCCTGGTTCCCTTATGGGAAATTCTGGTTTTTACTGAAAGAAAAGGGCTTCTTTACTGTAAAAGTGCTGTATGAGCAAGTATAGCATAAAATAATCGATAAGACAGCGATTTTTAAGAAAAAATTCCCTTTTCCGGATACAAAATCTTAACATAATTTCGTTATGGTGGAAAACAGCGGCTGTGTGACAGTGAACAGGTACGAGGAGTATCAATGGGGCGGGAATAACGGACGTGATGGAAAACAAGCCGTTTCCGACCAGACTGCGACAGAAAACGGAATGGAATTGCGGACATAAAGGCCGGAGAATGAGGAAGAGTTCCGGTAAGACAGAGGGAAATTGAGAGGCAGATGAGAAGAGGAAGCAAAAGATCGAGAGCGGGTGCGGGAAGTATAAAGAGTATTCTGATTATGGGAGCCGTGTTCCTGATCGGCCTGGCCATAGGAGTGGCGGGCTCCACCATCAATGAAAATGTGTCGGCGGACGAAAATGTGACGGAGACCGTGAGCGGAGATCCGGAGAATATTCGGGCAGAGGAAGCGTCTGTATCGGCGGACCTGGCGGTGGAGGAAAACGAGGAGCCAGAAGAGGAGGAGACGGATCTGCTGAATGATTTTGTCTCCCGCTACGGCACGGTGGTGCCCCGGGATCTGTCGGACAAGGAATGTATACAGGCGCTGGCGGACCTGGCCGGACAATATCCGGAGTTTGAGGAAATTTATGAAAACCGGGAGGAGTATCCCATGGAGCTTTTAGTGGCGCTGTGCAATAATCCGGAGATGGTGGATTTTGTGGCCGGATACCTGGATGCGGACCGGTCGACAGCGGGCGAACTCACCGAGGCGGAGGTTGGCAGAAGCTTTCCTTATTATCTGCAGTGGGATGCGCGCTGGGGCTATCTGTCCTACGGAGCAAGCTGCCTGGGGCTTTCGGGCTGCGGACCAACGTGTCTGTCCATGGTCATTGTGGCGCTGACAGGGAATGCGGAGGCCTCCCCGGCCGTGATCGGGGAATTTGCCATGGAAAACGGTTATTATATGAGCGGTACAGGCACCATGTGGGCACTGATGACGGACGGCGCGGCGGAATTTGGCGTCACCGGAGAGGAACTTCTGACCACTGTCAGCGAGGAGGAGCTGCTGGAGCTTTTGGAGGAGGGCTATCCCATCATCTGCTCTGTGAAGGCCGGGGACTTCACCAACGGAGGACACTTCATTGTGCTGGCGGGTGTGGAGGATGGCCGGATCCGGGTACATGACCCCAACAGTGTGGAGCACAGTTCCCGGCTCTGGGACTATGAAACGTTGATGGAACAGATCAAAAAGATGTGGATTTTTGAGGCGGAATAGGAGCTTGGAGGCAGAAAGGTTTCTGGTGCACAAATGTGTACCGGAAGCCTTTTTTATCGGAGAGATTTCTACAGTTTTTTCTCTCTTGATTTGAAATTGACTCTATGGTAATCTGAATGCAAAAGAGGATCTGCTGTGAATGTCAACATTGAAGCATTACAATGAATGCGGGTATTTAGCGGGAAGCTGACAGGGAGGCCACGGAAATGGTAAGATATTTTAATGTAAACGGATTATGCAGACCGGAGAAGCACTACATGGTTGATCTGAGTTCTCGATTAAAACAGATTAAGAGGATGGTCGATAACGGGGATTATTTTACGATTAACCGGGGACGGCAGTACGGCAAGACGACCACACTGAATGCGCTTGCGGAATATCTGCGGAGTGATTATGAGGTGGTGAGTCTGGATTTTCAGACAATGAGTACAATGTCCTTTGAGGATGAACAGGCATTTGTGGCGGCTTTCTCGGAGGAATTGCTGGACAGTGTGGCAGCTTTCCCGGAAGGAATAGAAGAGCAATTTCTGGAGTTTGTGGAAGGCACAGCCAGAATCAATTCCCTCAACTCCCTTTTCAGAGTGATAAAATCCTGGTGCAGGAAGAAGGATCGGGGAGTGGTCCTGATTATTGATGAAGTGGACACCGCAACGAATAATCAGGTGTTTCTGGATTTTCTGGCACAGCTTCGCGCCTATTACCTGAAACGGCCGAAAGCGGCTACATTCCAGTCTGTGATTTTGGCCGGGGTTTATGATATCAGAAATATCCGGAGAAAGATTCGTCCGGATGAGGAGCATAAAACAAACAGTCCGTGGAACATCGCGGCAGATTTTAATGTAGCCATGAATTTTTCTGTTTCGGATATCAGTGGTATGCTGAAAGAATATGAGACAGATTACCATACCGGAATGGATATAGAAGAGATAGCGGAGCTTTTGTATGAATACACTTCCGGCTACCCGGTTCTGGTTTCACGTCTGTGCAAGCTGATGGATGAATATATTGCCGGCACAGAGGAGTTCCCCGGTCGGAAAGAAGTATGGACAAAGGAAGGGGTGTTGGAGGCGGTACGGATTCTCTTACAGGAAAAAAATGCGCTGTTTGATTCTCTGTTCGAAAAATTGAACCTGTATCCCGAAATGAAGGAGAGAATTCACGCAATATTATTCAGGGGCGATCCGGTCCCCTATAATGTGGACGACCCTGTCACAGATCTGCTCCATATGTTTGGTTTTGTGAAAGCGGAGGGGGGCAGACTGCAGATAGCTAACCGGATATTCGAAACCCGTTTGTACAATTATTTTCTGATGCCCCCGGAGGTCGGGCGGGAGGAACTGTACAATTACGCGGAACAGGACAGGAATCAGTTTATTCAGAATGGCAAGCTGGATATGAAGCTTCTGCTGGAAAAGTTTGTGCTTTATTTTGATGATATATACGGAGATCAGGATCAGAAATTTATCGAGGATGATGGAAGGCGTTATTTTATGCTGTTTTTGCGGCCCATTATCAATGGAACAGGGAATTATTACGTGGAAACGCGGTCCAGAAACAGAGAGCGTACCGATTTGATTATTGATTATCGGGGCGAGCAGTATATTATTGAGCTGAAGATATACCGCGGAAATGCTTATCACGAGCGCGGGGAGCAGCAGCTGATGGAGTATCTGGATTATTATCATTTAGATAAAGGATATATGCTCAGCTTCAATTTTAATAAAAAGAAACAGATCGGGGTGAAAGAAATCATGCTGGGTGATAAGGTGCTGGTGGAGGCTGTAGTGTAAAAGCGAGAGAACGTGGATGATTTGTGTTTTAATCAAAAAAGATCAGGTTTTGAAAGCCTGACCTTTTTTGATTGCGGGATAATGCGTATTTCAAAGATTATCTTTACTCCTCAAATCTCACATTCTCGCACAATTCCGTGTTCACCCCCAGGCCGCCGGTGATTTTCACATCCTTAAATAACACATTTCGCACCGGATGGGCTTCATCGAAGCCGATCAGCTCGATGGCTCTGCAGTCGGTAAAGTCTTCCAGAAGGCTTCGTCCGGTGACTGTCACGCGCTCATAGGTGAAATCCTCAAAATACGGCGGCTCCGGCGCGGGAACGCCGTCGTCATTGTAGCCCACGGAGACGGCTAACAGGCAGGGAACGATGCAGTCAGTCACATGCAGACCCCGCACATAGCCGCCTCTTTTTCTGGTGCCCTTGACCTGGATGCCCACCATGGAGTTTTTGAGGTCGCAGTCCCAGATTTTCACATCCTCCACGCCGCCGCTCATCTCGCTGCCGATGCACAGGCCGTGGCCGAAGGAGCTGTAGCAGTCAAAAATGCGGATGTGCCGGGTGGGACGGTTGATTTCATTGCCCTCCGGGTTCTTGCCGGACTTGATGGCCACAGAATCGTCCTCCGTGTGGAAGATACAGGCGAAGAGAGTGCAGTTCTCGCTGGAATCCGGGTCCCAGCCGTCCCCGTTCCAAGTACCCTTGGAGCTGAAGGTGCAGTGGTCGGTGACAATGTGGTCGCTGTAGACCATGTGCAGATTCCAGCTGGCGCCGTCCGCCAGTGTCAGGCCGCTGATACGGATGTTGCTGCAGTTGCTCATGTTGATCAGCCGCCCGCGGACCCGGCCGGGAATGGTGTTGTCATTCTCACAGGTCGCCACGTAGTCGGCGTTGGCTGCCAGATATTCCTTCAATAATTCCTTTTCTGACTGGATGGTGGCCCAGGCTAACGGAAAGCCGCCACCCTTGATTGTGCCCTTGCCGTGGATGATGACGTTGGAGCAGTTGGGGCCGCTGCTGTGATCCAGCTCGCCCAGATTCAACAGGCTCTGGTAGCACTCCATCTCCGTGCCCTCAAAGCGGCTTCTGATGCGGGGCAGATAATCCGCGGGATCGGCGGTACCCTGCAAAACGGCTCCCTCCTCCAGATACAGCTCAATATCGCTGTGAAGGCGCAGCGCACCAGTGAGATAGGTGCCCGCGGGAAAATAAATCCCGCTGCCCGCGGGACAGTCGTCGAAAGCTTTCTGCAGGGCGGCCGTGTTCATGGTCTGGCCGTCGCCTTTGGCAAAATAGGGGGCGGCGGTGACGTCGATGTATTCGCGGGGCGGGGGAGTAGTGAAGGTGACGCCGGGGTTTTTCGTTGCCTGATTGCCAGCGAACGCTTCGGCCGTTCCGGCAGCAGAATTCTGAGTCTCATGGCTCAGGACCGTTACGGCAGCGGTATATTCCTTTTCACTCTCCAATCCTTCAATCGTGAAATGCGTTTTATCCGTTTCCCCGATGACATTTCCGTTCAGAGAAACCTGATATCCTGTGCCGGGAATAGCACCCTCCGGTTTCTCCCACCACAGCTCGGCCCGGTCCGGGTCGGTATAGTACATGATCTGTTCAATGTTATTCATTTCAGCTTATTCCTCACAATAAAATAATGGTTGTCGTGCTCTGTCGTCATTATATATGCGGAGAAAATGTTGTGCAAGCAAAATATGATATCAAGACTGAAAAATACGCATTCATTATCCCTTTCATCGTTTGTCAATCGCAAAGGATGCGTTGGCTCACTTGCACTTATGATAAAACGTGTCACTATACTGTTACTATATACAGGTTAATTTGGAACATATATGTAACATGCAAACGAAACACAGTAAAAAGACAGGTTAAAACAAACACGGAACACGGATAAACACGGAACAAACACGGAAAAACTTACATTTTTTTGTTGACAAACGACAGGAAGAATGCTATATTAGCCTAGTCGGTTGCGACAAAGAAAGGGATCTTAGCTCAGCTGGGAGAGCACCTGCCTTACAAGCAGGGGGTCACAGGTTCGAGCCCTGTAGGTCCCATATATGGCGAAGTAGCTCAGTTGGCGAGAGCACACGGTTCATACCCGTGGTGTCGAGGGTTCGAATCCCCCCTTCGCTACGAAGAAAAGGAACTTTTCAGTGATGAGAGGTTCCTTATTTTATTATTGGATTCACGAAAAATTTTAATGGCTGAATAAATATTCGTTCAGACATTTCCCAGCCTTTTATTCATCGTCTTCTTCACATGAAAATAAGCCGGAATCAGGAAAAAATCCGCAAAAACCCAGGCCACAGGGTTGCCCAGACATGATCCGGTAAAGCCCAGCACAGGCACCAGAGCGAAGGCGGTGATGGCCCGGGCTGCCATTTCAAAAACGCCGGCCAGAATGGCGAAGCGGGGGAAGCCCATACCCTGGATGGTGAAGCGGACAATGTTGACCAGCGCCAGTGGGAAGTAAAAGGCGGTATTGATACGCAGGTAAAATGATGCGTTGTCGAGAACGGTCGCCTCTTCTCCCGTCACAAACAGTCCGGCCAGGCTGCGTCCCGCCAGTAGACTGAAGAGGAAAGCAAAGGTGGAATAGACAACCGCCATCACAACGCAGGAGCGCATTCCCTGCCCGATCCGGTCAAGCTTTCCGGCACCGATATTCTGTCCGCTGTAGGTGGCCATAGTAGCGCCCATGGCGTCAAAGGGACAGCACAGAAACATGCTGACCCTGCTTCCGGCGGTGACGGAGGCTACGGCGGTGGAACCCAGAGAGTTGGTGGCGGTCTGTAAAATAACGCTGCCGATGGCAGTAATGGAATACTGCAGCCCCATGGGGATGCCCATTCCGCACAGAATCCCCATCAGATGAAAATCAGGTCTCCATTCCTCACGGGAAATCTTCATCAGTTCAAATTTTTTCAGCATGTAAAACAGACAGCAGATGCCGGAGACGGCCTGAGAAATAACTGTGGCCCAGGCGGCGCCGGACACGCCCATATTTAAGACCAGAATGCAGAAAATATCCAGTCCAATGTTCAGGAAGGAGGACATCAGCAGAAAGAACACCGGTGTTCTGCTGTCGCCCAGAGCGCGCATAAAGCCGGAGAGGATGTTGTAAAGGCAGGTAGCCGGGATGCCAAGGAAAATGATCCAGATATATCTGTAAGCTTCCTCCAGAATATTTTCCGGCGTCTGCATCAGTACCAGAATATTGCGGCAGAAAATACAGGTGACAGCCGCCATGAGTATGGAAAAGAAGGCGATCAGCCAGGCGCTGTTAGCGATAAATCTGCGGACGGCGCTTTCATTGCCGGCGCCGAACTGCTGGGATACAGGGATGGAAAAGCCGCTGCATAATCCCATGCAGAAGCCGATGATCAGAAAATTGACTGAACCGGTGGAACCCACCGCGGCCAGAGAATCCACGCCGAGAAAGCGCCCCACAATCATGGTGTCCGCCATGCTGTAGAACTGCTGAAATAAATAACCGCAGAGCAGGGGGAGAGAGAATCCCAGAATCAGTTTTGCGGGAGAGCCGTTTGTCAGGTCCTTTGTCATAAGTAATCTGCCCTTTCCCGGAGACCGCTTTTCGCAGTCCGCCGTGAGTGTGGAATACCCTGCGCCGGAGGGCAGGGCATTTCTTTCACAGGCGACATCATAAATGATACGTTTCCGGAAAGCAATTCGCATTTTCTCCAAAAAGAAAAAGCAAAAGGCGGGCGAAATTGTCGATGTTTTACGCTTTGTCAGGCGGTGATCAGAGTGCCGCCCTTCCCGCGGATGGCGTCCCGGATGAGGGACATGGAGGTAATCAGAACCTTCCCCTCCGGCACCGCCGCCAGATAGGTCAGGGCCGCCTGGATTTTCGGCGCCATGGTGCCCTTGCCGAATTCCCCCTCCTCCAGATAAGCCCGGGCCTGTTCGGAGGTCAGGGAGGGAAGGGCCTCCTGGGTATCCTTTTCGAAATCCAGATAGACCTGGTCCACGCCGGTCAGGATGACCAGCATGTCGGAATGTAATTCCGCGGCAAGCCTGCCGGCGATGGCGTCCTTTTCAATGACCGCACTGGCTCCCTTCAGCTGGCAGTGCTGCTCGATGACGGGGATTCCGCCGCCGCCGCAGGCGATGACAATCTGATCCGCGTCCACCAGAGTCCGGATGGCCTCAATTTCCACGATGTCCATGGGCACCGGGGCCGCCACCACACGGCGGTATTGCTTCTGCCTGTCCTGAACCACATAATTTCCCTTGGCTGTCTCCGCATCGGCATCCTCTTTGGTCAGAACCCTGCCGATGATCTTATTGGGCTCATAAAAAGCCTCGTCATAGGGGTCTACCGTGACCTGGGTCAGGATGGTGCTGACCGGCTTGGGAATGCTGCGGGAGAGAAGCTCGCTTCTGAGGGCGTTCTGAATGTCATAGCCCACATAGCCCTGACTCATGGCGCTGCACACGCACATGGGAGCGGGGGTGTAGCTGGGATCTTCCTTGCTCAGATTGGTCATTGCCTTATGAATCATGCTGATCTGCGGGCCGTTGGAGTGGGTGATGGTGAGCTGATATCCGGCCTCCACCAGGTCCGCCAGCGCCTTCGCGGTCACCTTCACATGGCCCAGCTGCTCGTTGGTGGAATAGCCCAGGGCGTCGTGGCCCAGAGAAACTACGATTTTAGCCTTACTCATGGAAAAACCTCCGTTGCTGTCAATGAATAGATAGTACTTGTACTAAAAAGATAAGGCCAGTATAGCATTTTTTTTCTTTTTTGTATAGGATGGATTGTGAGATTGTGCATATGAGGCACCCGAAGGGTGTCTCGCAGATGGAAGTGTCTGTGAATAGCAACGGCATTTTTTGCTGTGGGTTCGTCATTTTCATCCGGCTGAAAAGATGGAAATAGCCTGAAACAGATTGAAACATCGGAAATTTTGGACTATACTTGAAAAAAATAGGGTCGGAAACTGACGAAAAACGTACAGCCGGGGTATTTATAGTGAACGACATTAATAATTTCACTTTGAAGGCCAAACGGTATATGCTGAAAGAGAAAATATATTTGTCGTTCACTATAGTTGTTGAATAAGGGAGGCAGTATATGGGTAAAAAAGACGATTCGGAATATGATTTTCATTTTCATGAACAGAGAAAACACTCCACGGCGGAGACTGTGGCTCTGGCGATTTTGCTGGTGCTGCTGTTTGTGGGACTCTGCGTGCTGGTCTGGCAGATCGGCGGAGGAATTCTGGGGAGCGGAGAAAAGGAGACGTTGGAGACAACAGAAATTTCTGAAGGAAACAAGGAGACAGAGTGGGCGGAAGTCTTCGGTGAGGCAGCTTCTTCTGAAAGCTCTGACGATTCCGGGACTATGGAAGGTTCTGAGGAGGGAATCCCGGAAGCTTCCCCGGAGAACGAAACAGCGGGGGAAGCGTCAGAAAATGAGGAGAGCGGGCAAAACAGCAGTGAAGGATCAGGAAGTGAAAGTCAGGATTCCCCCGGGGATACTTCTCAGGCCCTGGCAGACAGCGATGAAGAGGCTTCGGAGAATAACGAGGCTGGCAGCAGTAGCGAAGGGCAGGAGAGCGGACAGGCCGCTGCCAGCAGTTCAGACAGTTCCATGACATTTACCACGGTGGATGAGACGGTGACAGCCAAATCCGCGACAAACCTGCGCTCTGAACCCAGCACCATGAGCACGGATACAGTGGTGGCGGTGCTGGAGAGCGGAATGCAGGCCCAGAGAACGGGCATCAACGAGGATACAGGCTGGTCCAGGCTCATCTATGACGGACAGGAGCTCTATGCGGTCACCAGTCTGCTGACTACAGATTTGTCCGGGCAGACCACCGGGGAGGTGGCGGCGGACCCGGACAGGGTGACCACCGCGGACGGGCGCGTGATCATTTTCAGCGCCTGTGACGATACGGTTTCTCCAAAAATGAGCACCAATCTGAGGACGGAGCCAAGCACATCTCAGGGGGAAGCCACGGTTTATTATGAGCTGCAATACGGTGAGACCGTCCATCGAACGGGATATGACGCGGACGCCGGCTGGTCCAGGGTGGAGTATGATGGGCAGATTCTGTATGCGGTGACCAGCTATCTGTATGTGGTGGAATGATTGTATATGTGAATGATTTCAGAAAATGAAAAGTGAAAGGCAGCGCTCATGAGGCTATATAAAGACTTTGCAGCCGTTTGCTTGAACATCTGCCTGGTATGTGCTATAGTACACTTACATAGTGTATTTACCCGGGGAGCCGGGGGACGTGCTAAAAAATAGCCGTCCTGCGCTCTACAAAGTCTGGAACGGCTATTTCAGATAGCAATTTAACAGATTTTTGCCGGGTCGGGTGATCCGCACTCACCTTCCGGCTCCCTTGTTAAGTGGATTATACACGAATGAAGAGTTTTTTGCAATATAAATATAAAATACAAAAGAAATATAGAATTCCTGACCAATTATTTGATCTGAATTGATAACACAGAAACAGGAAGCAGTACTTTGACTGATAATAACTCCAAAAAAGGAAAAAAATCAATAAAATTCCGTTTTTACAGAACGGTATTCGCGGGTCTTTTGATCCTGCTTGCCATATTTTCCCTGAAGGAATTTGGCCCTCGGCTTCTGCGGCAGTATCAGGACAAGAGCCTGTCAGGGGAAGTGACGGAGGGGAGCCTCCTGGAGGTGATTTATCTGGATGTGGGCCAGGCGGACGCCACGCTTTTGCTCTGTGACGGGGAGACCATGCTGATCGATACGGGGGGATATGAGGACACGGATCTGCTCATTTCTTATCTGTATAAGTATGAGGTTGAAGTTATCGAGTATCTGGTGCTGACTCATTCAGATTCCGACCACATCGGCGGCAGTGCGGATGTGCTGCGGGAGTTTGAGGTGGAGGAGGTCTTTTTCTCTGATTTTGAAAAAGAAAATTCTTCTTATTTAAATCTGATGGAGGCGCTGGAGGAGGAGCGGCTTGAGGCCTGGCTTCCGGACCCCGGTTATGAGGTGGAGCTTGGCGGCGCGACAATCACCTTCCTTGGCCCGGTGGGAGAGTGGGATACACCCAACAATACCTCTGTCTGCCTGAGAGTGGACCACGGAGTCAACAGCTTCCTTTTCACCGGGGACGCGGAGGCGGAAGCGGAGGAGGCGCTGGTGGAGAGCGGACAAAACCTGAGAGCCACAGTATACAAGGTGGGACATCATGGCTCCTATACATCCTCTACGGAAAGTTTTTTAAGCGCGGTCCAGCCTCAATATGCGGTCATCAGCTGTGGGGAGGGTAATGATTATGGGCATCCCCATGATCAGACGTTGCGCCGTCTGGAGGGAGTGGGCGTGGAGATTTTCCGGACGGATACACAGGGCACGATCACCTTTATTTCCGATGGAAATACGCTGGAAGCATTGCCGCAGTTTCAGAATTAGCCGTCAGAAAATCCGTTGGAGGTGTTGTCGCAGTTTCAGGATTAGCCGTCAGAAAATCCATTGGAATGTAGTTGGGTTTATTCCAATTTTCCCCGTCCGGCCAGCTCGTCCAAGGAGACTTCAAACAGGTCGGCGAGCAGAAGCAGCGTCTCCAGATCTGGCAGAAAAACGCCGTTTTCATAATTGGAATAGGTGGAGGGGCTGATATGCAGACTGGCGGCGACAGCTTTCTGCTGTAGGCCGCGCTCCAGGCGCAGCTTCCGCAGCTGTCTGCCAAATAAATATCTGTAGACTGGGTTCATGGGGACTCCTGATGGTTCGAACTGAATCGAAAATTTTAAGGTTGATACGGAAATTAAAACATATTTTCATGGAAAAATCCGTTTTTTCAAGAATGTTGCAGATTTTGGGTCGATATATCGTCCGAGCATCGTGAATGCCAGTAAATAATATCGGCTGTACATTCAATGCGGCATTTCCCCTGACAATGTCAATGCGACATTTCTCCAGACAATTGACTTTTTTTTCATGCTTTGCTACAATCATATCCGGCACGGACGCGGCAGCTTCTTTTGATCGGGCCGGATGCTTTTGCGCGTGCGCAGGAAGCGACAGTGTCTGACAATTTTGAAAGAAAGGACCCCCTATGATTGACAAACTCATCTCCAAAATCAAAAAGACCCAGGCGCCCATTGTGGTTGGGCTGGACCCGATGCTGAAATTTATTCCGGAGCAGATTCAAAAGAGCGCATTCGTGGAGTACGGCGAGACGCTTCAGGGAGCCGGGGAGGCCATCTGGCAGTATAATAAGGAAATCATTGACGCGATTTACGATGTGGTGCCGGCGGTGAAGCCGCAGATCGCCATGTATGAGCAGTTTGGCCTGGAGGGAGTGAAAGCTTTCGCAAGGACAGTGGATTACTGCAAATTGAAGGATCTGGTGGTGATCGGCGATATCAAGAGGGGCGATATCGGCTCCACCTCGGAGGCTTACGCCATAGGCCATCTTGGAAAGGTTCAGGTGGGAGATCAGAAATTTTACGGATTTGATGAAGATTTTGCAACTATTAACCCCTACATGGGCACGGACGCGGTGGCTCCCTTTGTGAAGGTATGCAGGGAGGAGAAGAAGGGCCTGTTTATTCTGGCCAAGACATCCAATCCCAGCAGCGGAGAGTTCCAGGATCGCCTGATCGATGGACGTCCCCTGTATGAGTGGGTCGGCGAGAAGGTGGCTCAGTGGGGCAGCGATTTTGTGGGAGAGAACGGCTACAGCTATGTGGGCGCCGTGGTGGGCGCCACCTATCCGGAGCAGGGAAAAATCCTGCGTAAAATTATGCCGCGCAATTATATTCTGGTGCCGGGCTACGGAGCCCAGGGCGCGAAGGGCGCGGATCTGGTGCATTTCTTTAATGAGGATGGGCTGGGAGCCATCGTGAATTCCTCCAGAGGGATTATCGCCGCGTGGCAGCAGGAGAAATACAGGGAGTTCGGCCCGGAGCGCTTCGCTGAGGCTTCCAGACAGGCAGTGCTGGATATGCGGGAGGATATTAAGCAGGCGCTGGAAAGCAGATAACAGAAAAAACCGCCGTTGGTACCTTGAGAAGTATCCGCGTCGGTTTTTGGAAGATTCGGAAATTGCAGCGCGGAATTCTTTGCGTTTGCTGTGAGCGGAAGATGGAAATATATGGATGAACGAGTGATACAAATTCTGGTGGAGGCCTTCCCCAAGCTGATGAACGCCGCGCTGAAGACCATGGTGCCCCTGACCATCCTGGGGTTTTCCTTTGCCATGGTTATTTCTCTGGTGGTGGCGCTGGTGCAGGTGGCCAATATGCCGGTATTCAGGCAGCTGGCCAGATTTTATATCTGGATTTTCCGGGGAACGCCCCTGCTGGTACAGCTGTTTGTGGTGTTTTACGGCCTGCCCTCTCTGGGAATTTTGCTGGACGCTTTTCCCGCGGCGGTGCTGGTCTTTGCCTTAAATGAGGGCGCCTACGGCGCAGAGACCATGCGGGCGGCCATTGAGTCCGTGTCCGAGGGGCAGATTGAGGCCGGCTACTGTGTGGGGCTCAATTATATTCAGATTATGTGGCATATTGTGCTGCCCCAGGCCATGCGGACCGCCTTTCCATCCCTGTCCAATGCCCTGATCAGCATGGTGAAGGACACCTCCCTGGCCTCCGTCATTACGGTGCAGGAGATCATGATGACCGCCCAGAGGGTCAACGCCAGGTATTACGAGCCGCTGCTCCTCTATATGGAGGCGGGCTTTGTGTACCTGATTTTCTCCACCGTCCTGACCTGGTTGCAGAGCGTGGGGGAGAAATATCTGAATAAATACCGGGGAGGAAACCGGACATGATGCTTGAGATTCATGATATTCACAAAAAATTCGGCGATCTGGAAGTCCTCCGCGGTCTGGATATTTCCGTGGATAAGGGCGATGTGGTGGCGGTGCTCGGCCCCAGCGGCTCCGGCAAGACGACGCTGCTGCGCTGTATCAATTTTCTGGAGACGGCGGACAGCGGCAGGCTGATTTTTGACGGCGAGGAATTTCAGCTGGGCCATATTTCCAAAAAGGATGTGGCCAGGCTTCGCAAGAAGACCGCTTTTGTGTTCCAGAGCTACAATCTTTTTTTAAATAAAACAGTCCTGCAGAATGTGACCACAGGCCTGACCGTGGGCAGAAAGATGGAGAAGACGCAGGCAGATGAGATCGGCAGAAGGATGCTGGATAAGGTAGGGCTGTCTGACCGATATGATTATTACCCATACCAGCTGTCCGGCGGACAGCAGCAGCGGGTGGCCATTGCCCGGGCACTTGCCACCGATCCGGAGATTATCTTTTTTGACGAGCCCACATCGGCCCTGGATCCGGAGCTGATCGGGGAGGTGCTTTCCGTCATGCGGGACCTGGCCAATGAGGGCATGACCATGCTGGTGGTGACCCATGAGATGAGCTTTGCCCGGGATGTTTCCAGAAAGGTGATTTTTATGGAGGAGGGGCGCATTGTGGAGCAGGGGGAGAGTAAGGAATTCTTTACCAATCCGAAGATGGAGAGGACCAGGGAGTTCCTGAAAATATAAATATAATAAAGGCGCTGGCGACAGACAGTTCCTGAGAGCATGGATATCAGATGACCTTTATTGTAATTATTAGTGAAGAAAGTTAGAAGGAGGAGCATTATGAAAAAGAAAATTCTGGCACTTTTCCTGGCGTCAGCGATGACCATGGGAGTCCTGGTGGGCTGCGGCAGTTCCGGCAGCTCGGAAAGCGGGAGCGCGGAAGCGGAGACTGGTGAGGAAACCGCGGATGAAACCGCGCAGGAGGCAGAGGAGACTGTGGACGAAACAGCTGAGGCTGCGGACGACCAGCTGGCTTCCATACTGGAAGCGGGAGAGATTATCGTCGCCCTGGAGGGCAACTGGGCTCCCTGGAGCTATCATGATGAGGACGACAATCTGGTGGGCTTTGACGCGGACGTCGCCCGGGCCATCGCCGCGGAGCTTGGCGTGGAGGTCACCTTCATTGAGGGCGACTGGGACAGCCTGCTGGCCGGTCTGGACGCGGGACGATATGATCTTGTGGCCAACGGTGTGGAGTACACTGAGGAACGGGCGGAGAAATATGATTTCACTGACCCCTATGCCTACATCCGCACGGCTCTGATTGTGCGCTCGGACAATGAGGACATCACCTCCTTTGAGGATCTGGACGGAAAGACCACCGCCAACAGCATCGCCAGCACCTATATGGATCTGGCGGAGAGCTACGGCGCGGAGGTGACCGGTGTGGACAGTCTGGATGAGACGCTGGAGCTGGTGCTTTCCGGCCGTGTGGACGCGACTCTGAACGCGGAGGTATCCTATTATGATTATATGGATGTCCATCCGGACGCGGAGTTAAAGATCGTGGCGCTGACTGAGGAGGCCTCCAACGTGGTGATTCCCACCAGAAAGGGCGATGACTCCGCTTCCTTGAGGGAGGCCATCAACGAGGCCATCGCGACCATCTCTGAAAATGGGACGCTCTCCGAGATTTCCATTCAGTATTTTGGAAGCGATATTACGCAGGAGTAGGTCTGTAGCAGTATAACGGATTTTCCTTGACATATTTTTTAAATGATTGTAATATAATATCAACGACAGGCAACCAGAGTGTCTGTCAAGCGAAAAAGTAAGGTGTTGTTCCAGAATGCAGTGCCTTACGAGCTTTATAAGGGTTTGACATTTACCGCAATCTGGATAGAGGTCATGTGGCAGTCGAAAGAAAATGTCGGAAGGCTCTGTGAAAGCAGGGCCTTTCTTTCTGTCTATATACTAAAAATATAAGGAAAAGACAAAAGCCATGCAGGACATTTACAAATCGGTAACAGCATTTCAAGCCCTTTTGGACACCAGATATGAAATTATGATTGGCAGGAAGGGTACAGCTATGTGGATTAACATTTCTTTCGACAAACGTGACTGCTACCATCTTATGGGCCTGCAATACTTAACTGATATACCTAAGCTGCGCAAAGACCGAAAAATTATATTTGATAAAATCGCGGCCGGGGAAATCAGTCAAAACCAAATTGAGGCATCAAGTTTTTATGGGAAAATTACAGATCGTATCCTTTATCTCCCGGTATTGGAGGAAATGATAGACCGAAATGACACGATTTTCAAGTATCGCAAAAACGCAAATGCATACTCCAAAATTGAGGCAGATTTTCTGCTTGAAAATGAGATAATGGGCAGAATATTATACCTGTTTTTATCAAGATCTCAAGGTGAGGATTATTTTTGCAGATCTTTTTTTCCAAAATTGAGTATGGATTACGCCAATAATCAGGCTTCGTGGACCCTGTTATATAAAAAGAAAATTAAAATCGCTTCTCAGGAGGAAACTGTATTATATGACAGGCTGAGTAAGTAATCGCCGGGTAAACAGCAGCTTTTTATGTAAAAAATATTCCCGTTTTACGCGCTTTTTATGGCAAAACCGGAAATACTATGCTAGAATAAGAAAAAATCTGAGACGATGAACAAAGGAGCGGCTATGCGTAAAACAAAGATTATCTGTACCATCGGACCGGCCAGCAACAACGAGCAGGTGCTGACCGACATGTGTCTTGCCGGCATGAATGTGGCCAGGCTGAATTTTTCCCACGGCACCCATGAGGGGCATGGAGAGACCATCGCGCTGATCAAGAAGGTGCGGGAGAAGCTGGGGCTGCCCATCGCCATCATGCTGGACACCAAGGGGCCGGAGTACCGGATTAAGACCTTTGAAAACGGGAAGGTGACCCTGAAGGAGGGCGATCTGTTTACCCTGACAAGCGAGGACGTGGTGGGGGATGAGACAAAAGTTTCCGTGACCTACGATAAGCTGGCGGAGAACTTAAAGCCCGGCGATACGGTGCTGGTGAATAACGGCCTGATTATCCTGGAGGTGCAGGAAATCCAGGGGAAGGACGCAGTCTGTAAGGTCATGGCGGGCGGAGTTTTAAGCGACCGCAAGAGCATGAATTTCCCCAATAAGGTCATGGATCACGACTATCTCAGCGAGCAGGACAAGGCGGATATCCTCTTTGGCATTGAGAAGGATGTGGATTTTGTGGCAGCCTCCTTTGTTTCCAATAAAAAAGATGTGACCGATCTGCGCAACTTCCTGAATGCCCACGGCGGCAAGCATGTGGAGATCGTGGCCAAGTTTGAGAACCGTTCCGGTGTGGACAATGTGGACGCCATCTGCGAGGTGGCCGACGGCGTTATGGTGGCCAGAGGCGACCTGGGCGTGGAAATTCCCGGCGTGGAGGTGCCCTCCGTGCAGAAATATCTGATCAACAAGTGCCGTATGCTGGGCAGCCGGGTTATCACCGCGACAGAGATGCTGGAGAGCATGATTCAGAATCCCCGTCCCACCAGGGCGGAGCTCTCCGATGTGGCTAACGCTGTCTATGACGGCACCTCCGCCATCATGCTTTCCGGCGAGACCGCCGCGGGCAAATACCCGGTGAAGGCCGTGAAAACCATGGCGGAAATCGCGGAGTACACGGAGAAGCAGATCAATTATAAGAGCCTTTTTTATAAGACCGACTTTGAGGCACAGAATAATCTGGACGCCATCTCCCACGCCACGGCCGCCATGGCCATCGATGTGGGGGCGAAGGCCATTGTGGTCAACTCCCTGAGCGGCAGAACCGCCCGCCTGGTCAGCCGTTTCCGCTGCCCGGTGGACATCCTGGGCATGACCACCTCCGAGAGCGTGTGGCGCAAGCTGAACTTAAGCTGGGGCGTGACGCCGGTGCTCTGCGAGGAGGTCACCTCCATGGACGTGATGTTCTATTTTGCCATGCTGAAGGCGAAGGAAACCTTCCATCTGCAGAAGGGCGACAATGTGGTGCTGACCGGCGGCCAGATCGGCGGCAGAAAGGGCAATACCAATACCATCAAGGTGGAGGAGGTTTAAGGAGAAGTAACGAATTTTAGGTTCCGGGTGTGATTTTACGGTCACATTGAGAATTCTGACCTGTATGGTCCGGACATTTTCATATACGAAAGAGAAAGAGATAAGCATATTTTGCCGGTAACGGCGGTATGCTTATTTCTGTTTATATGGACATATTTGACTTGCAAATCTTTCGTAGAATGTTAGAATGAAAGGAGACGAATACAGGTGGCGAGGGATACATATGCTGATGTAATGAGCGGTAGAAAGAACAATAACATTAGATTTGCCGATCTGCAAAGGCTGTTAAAAATAATGGGGTTTTCTTTCAGAGTTAAAGGGGATCATTTTATTTATTGGCGCAACGATATTCCGGAGATTATTAATATTCAGCCCGCAGGCAGCATGGTGAAGGCATATCAGGTGAAGCAAATCCGGATTTTTTTTGAAAAATATGGAATCTAGGAGGATGAAATATGATGAGATATTCTATGATTGTATCATGGTCAGAAGAGGATCAATGTTATATAGTTTCTGTTCCGGATCTTCCGGGGTGCATGTCAGACGGAAAGACGCCGCAGGAGGCTGTAGAAAACGCTCAGATTATTATTTCTGAATGGATTGAAACAGCAGGATTGCTGGGAAGAGAGATTCCGGAACCGACCCACTATAGTCCGTTTACGCCGTGAGCAACGTCAGGTTGATTACTGTTTCGTGTGCGTAAGCTGTTTTTCAGATTGAAAATATACATTAAATATGGTAAGATCGAACAGTCAGAAGCAACGCGATATTCAAAGTCGGGAGGAAGAAAAGTGGAACAGTACAAGCAGGATTTTATCGGGTTTATGGTGGACTCTCATGTGCTCAGGTTCGGTGAGTTTACCTTGAAGAGCGGCAGGAAGAGCCCCTTTTTTATGAACGCGGGGGCTTATGTGACCGGCGTCCAGCTGCAGAAGCTGGGAGAGTATTACGCGAGAGCGATTCATGAGAATTTCGGGGATGATTTTGATGTGTTGTTCGGACCGGCCTACAAGGGGATTCCTCTGTCTGTGGCCACGGTCATCGCTTATTCGCAGCTGTATGGGAAGGAAATCCGTTACTGCTCCAACCGCAAGGAGGTCAAGGACCACGGGGATACCGGTATTCTGCTGGGCAGTGCCCTGAAGGACGGCGACCGGGTGGTGATCATTGAGGATGTGACTACCTCCGGCAAATCCATCGAGGAGACCTACCCGATTTTGAAGGCCCAGGCGGATGTGGAGGTGAAGGGCCTGATGGTGTCCTTAAACCGCATGGAGAAGGGAAGGGACGGCCAGGTCAGCGCCCTGCAGGAGATTAAGGAAAAATACGGAATCGAGGCCCGGGCCATCGTCACTATGGCGGAGGTGACGGAGTATCTGTATAACCGGCCTTACAGGGGACAGGTCATAATAGACGAAACCATCAAGGCCGCGCTGGACGCTTATTATGCGCAGTATGGCGCCTGAGAAGATAAGAAAAAATATAATGTCAGGAGGTGCAAAATGCAGGAAAAAATTCATAAAATCATGTCCTTTGTCGGAAATATGAGCATTATCGTTGGGGTCGTCACTATTGTGGTGGGCGTGGCCGGCGGTATTCTGATGATCGTGGGCGGCGGAAAGCTGTTAAAGGAGCGGAATAAGCTGATATTTTAAAAAATGAAGAAGGTAAAAAGAAAATTCAAATATGTGGTAAAGACCCATAAGTCTTCCGGGATTCTGGGCTTTACGTTCGGCCTGATCAACGTATCGGGGCTGATGCTTTTGATGTACCGGACCTTTTCCATGCGCGGGGAGGCTACCCTGTCCATGGGCTTCGCGGCCTTCCTGATGATGGTGCTGTCGGTAGCGGGGCTGATTATGTCGCTGATCTGTATCTCTGATGGGGAGCAGTTTCACCGTTTTGGCTGGATTGGGATTGTCTGTAATCTGGCGGCATTGGCGAGCCTGACGTGGATTTTTAACGCGGGGCTGGCCTGAACAGCGGCAGCAGGGCGGATGCGAATACGGGCAGTGAATGCGGGAGGCGCCGGATGTCCGGGGGACATCTGATTAGCGTGGACCGCAGCGAAGCGAAAACCGAAGCAATCGGCTTTTATGCTTTGTGATGTCCACGTCAGCGGACATGTTAATTTACTATAATATATGCAGCAGGAGGATGAGCAATGGCACAGGTTGGAATTGTGATGGGCAGCGACTCGGATATGCCCGTGATGGCGAAGGCGGCGGACATTCTGGAGCAGCTGGGAATCTCCTATGAGATAGCGATTATCTCAGCCCACAGGGAGCCGGATGTGTTTTATGAGTACGCGAATGGAGCGGAGGCGAAGGGCTTCAAGGTGATTATCGCGGGAGCGGGCATGGCGGCCCATCTGCCGGGCATGTGCGCGGCGATTTTCCCCATGCCGGTGATCGGTGTCCCGATGCATACCTCCAGTCTGGGAGGAAGGGATTCTCTGTATTCCATCGTGCAGATGCCCAGTGGGATTCCGGTGGCAACGGTGGCCATCAATGGCGGGGCAAACGCGGGGCTTTTGGCAGCGAAGATTCTGGCCACGTCTGATCCGGAGCTTTTGCAGAGGCTGAAGGAGTATTCGGCGTCGTTAAAGGAGTCGGTGCAGAAGAAGGACGCGAGGCTGCAGGAGGTCGGGTATAAAGAGTATTGACTTTCAGTGTCGGGTCAGCCGCCATATTTTATCCGGCTCGTTTCGCTGTGCGGCACGTTACTTTCAATTTTTAGTCCTGCACAATGCACAGAGGCGCTCGCCCGGATAAAATATGGCGGCTGACCCTCGGAACTGAAAGCTGGGGATGCATATGGCGGCTGGTTCCAAGGATGAGAGTATAGTAAATGACTATATGCCGTTTTGAGTCTGTCCGCAGCAACTGCCTGCGGGTAATACATATATGAGGAGAGCATACATATGGATTATAAGAATGCTGGCGTGGACATCGAGGCGGGCTACCGTTCGGTGGAGCTGATGAAGGAGCATGTGAAAAAGACCATGCGTCCGGAGGTTCTGGGAGGAATCGGCGGCTTTTCCGGCGCCTTTTCTCTGGAGAAAATCAAGGACATGAAGGAGCCTGTGCTTTTGTCAGGCACGGATGGCATGGGCACTAAAATCAAGCTTGCTTTTTTGCTGGATAAGCACGACACGGTGGGAATCGACTGTGTGGCCATGTGCGTCAACGATGTAGCCTGCGCGGGCGGCGAGCCTTTATTTTTCCTGGATTATATTGCCTGCGGCAAAAATATTCCGGAGAAGATTGCCCGGATTGTGAAGGGCGTGGCGGAAGGCTGTCTTGAGGCCGGGGCGGCCCTGATCGGCGGGGAGACCGCGGAGCATCCGGATTTAATGCCGGAAGAGGAATATGATCTGGCCGGTTTTACCGTGGGTGTGGCGGAGCGGTCTGAGATGATTACGGGGGAGAATATAAAGCCTGGGGATGTGCTGGTGGGAATCGTCTCCTCCGGAGTTCATTCCAACGGTTTTTCTCTGGTGCGCAAGGTCTTTGATATGACGGTGGAGAGCCTGAATACTTATTATGAGGAGCTGGGTGCCACGCTGGGAGAAACGCTTCTGACGCCCACCCGCATTTATGTAAAAGCGTTAAAGAGTGTGAAGGAAACGGGCATTACCATCAAGGGCTGCAGCCATATTACCGGGGGCGGCTTTTATGAAAATATTCCCCGCATGCTGCCGGAGGGTGTCAGGGCGGTGGTGGAGAAGGACAGCTATCCGGTTCCGCCGATCTTTGGCCTGCTGCAAAGAAAGGGCGACATTGCAGAGCAGATGATGTACAACACCTACAATATGGGGCTGGGTATGGTACTGGCCGTGGACGCGGGTGACGCGGAGGCTGCGGTGAAAGCCCTGCAGGCGGCGGGAGAGCAGGCTTATATCGTCGGGCGCTGCGAGGCCGGTGATAAGGGCGTGGATCTGTGTTAAGACTGTGGGCTGAAAACGGGATGAACATATACAAAAGACCGCAAACCATTATAAAGCGAAGGATAAAGGAATCTCGTGTGAAGGGTCAAAAGTCGTTGCAAAGCTGATAAAAAGGAGTATCCCTATGTTGAAAATCGTAGTGTGTGTGTCCGGCGGCGGCACCAATCTGCAGGCAATCATGGACGCCATGGACAGCGGGAAAATTACAAATGCTGAAATTATGGCGGTGATCAGCAATAACGCTCACGCAAAGGCACTGGATCGGGCAAGAAATCATGGTATTCCGGCATTGTGTCTGTCCCCCAAAAGCTACCCGGACCGGGCGGCCTTCAATGAGGCTTTTACGGAGAAGATGAAAGAATTGGCCCCCGATCTGATTGTGCTGGCTGGCTTTCTGGTGGCCATTCCCCCGGATATGGTGGACGCCTTTGAGGGGCGGATTATCAACATCCATCCGGCGCTGATTCCTTCCTTCTGCGGCGTGGGCTATTACGGACTGCGGGTGCATGAAAAAGCGCTGGAGTACGGCGTCAAGGTGACCGGCGCTACAGTGCATTTTGTGGACAAGGGGATGGATACCGGCAGGATTATTTCCCAGAAGGCGGTGTATGTGCAGGAGGGCGATACGCCGGAGGTATTACAGAGAAGGGTGATGGAGGAGGCAGAGTGGGTATTGTTGCCCCAGGCCATAGATGATATCGCTAACGGGAGGATCAAATGAAAGTACTGATTGTGGGCGGCGGCGGCAGAGAGCACGCCATCGCCATGAGTGTGGCAAAGAGTCAGAAGGTGAGCAAAATATACTGTGCCCCGGGCAACGCCGGTATCGCGCAGATCGCGGAGTGCGTGCCCATCGGCGCCATGGAGTTTGACGCTCTGGCGGCCTTTGCGAAGGAAAAGGAAATTGACCTGGCCATCGTGGGTATGGACGACCCGCTGGTGGGCGGCCTGGTGGATGTCTTTGAGAAAAACGGCATCCGCGCCTTTGGACCGAAGGCCAACGCGGCCATTCTGGAGGGAAGCAAGGCTTTTTCCAAGGATTTAATGAAAAAATATCATATTCCCACCGCGGCTTATGAGACCTTCGATGACTCGGACGCCGCGCTTGTCTATCTTGAGACAGCGAAAATGCCCATCGTGCTGAAGGCAGACGGCCTGGCGCTGGGCAAGGGCGTACTGATCTGCAATACCCTGGAAGAGGCCCGGGCGGGCGTGAAGACCATCATGCTGGACAAGCAGTTTGGCAGCGCCGGCAATCATATGGTAGTGGAGGAATTTCTGACAGGCCGTGAGGTCAGCGTGCTCTCCTTTGTGGATGGGAAGACCATTAAGACCATGACCAGCGCCCAGGACCACAAGCGTGCCGGGGACGGCGATACAGGCCTGAATACCGGCGGCATGGGCACCTTTTCTCCCAGCCCCTTCTATACGAAGGAGATTGACGCGATTTGTCAGGAGACGATTTATAAACCTACCGTGGCGGCCATGGCCGCGGAGGGAAGACCCTTCAAGGGCATCATTTTCTTTGGCCTGATGCTGACCGCGGACGGGCCGAAGGTCTTAGAGTACAACGCCCGTTTCGGCGATCCGGAGGCCCAGGTGGTGCTTCCGAGAATGGAAAATGACATTATTGAGGTCATGGAAGCCTGTATTGACGGTACATTGGATCAGATCGACCTGAAGTTTGCGGACAATGCGGCGGTCTGCGTAGTACTGGCAAGCGACGGCTATCCGGTGCATTATGAGAAGGGTAAGCTGATGACCGGCTTTGAGGCCTTTGAGGGAAAGGACGACTATTTCTGTTTCCATGCGGGGACCAAAGCAACGGAGGACGGCATTGTTACCAACGGAGGCAGAGTGGTGGGCATCACCGCAACAGGGGCGGATTTAAAGGAAGCCCGCGCGAAGGCCTACAAGGCCACAGAGTGGATCAATTTTGAAGGGAAGTATATGCGCCACGATATCGGGGCGGCGATTATGTGATGGGCAAGATGATGTGATGAATAATAAATTGACCGTGTTAGAGCAGGCTGTAGTGCTTCAAGGTGCTGAATGGCAGGCTGGAAAACAAAGTGCCGTGCGGATTTTCTCCTTTCCGCACGGCATTGCTTTGCAGCTTTTAAAAAAGATAGTTTCTCAATTCATTGTAATAATTTTCTCTGGTTCCTGCCATGATGATAACTAAAATTTTGTCGTCCAGATAATTGATTCTGTAGGCAAGCTCATAATTTGTCCGATTGTAATAGATATCATAACAGTATATGCCGTTCAGATCTCCGGTTTTTCGTTCTCCGATTTCAGGGTTTTCGCGAAGTTCATTTATTGCATCTTCATATAGCTTTTTCAGCTTTTTATCTTTCAGCTTCTTAAAGTATTTTCTGGCGGGAGGTAGAAAGATAATTTCAGCCATATTGATTAATCCTCCTCACCGAATACTTCTTCAAAGGTATAAAATTCACCTTCACCGTGAGCCGCCTGATCAGCTTCCCTGATCATTTTCTCGACTGCGGGACGAACCCGGCTTTGCCGTTTCCTGAACTCAGCCAGCAACGCCTTGCCGCTGTATCCTTCATTGATTAAATCCTCGAGGATCAGATCAGCGAACTCTCCGCTGTCAGTGTGATTTGCAGGTCTGATAATCAGTTCATCTTCCAGTAAAATGCACTCCGCCCTGTCATGAAAGTCTAACTCCGCAAAAAATTTCTGGGGAATGGTGATCTGGCGTTTGGACGAAATACTTACGGTTCGTCTGTCAAGTACAATGTCAGCATTCTGCAGCATAGGCGACACCTCCTTCGCTTTGCGCTTGGTTTCTTTGCATTTTGAATCATTATACGCTATGAGAAAACTGCTGTCAATGTTTTTTCACCCCAGCACAAACTGGTACACGCAGAACGCCGCATAAATCGCCAGCAGGAGGATGCCCTGCACACGACTTGTCTTCCCTTTGGCCAGAGGTATGGCAGTCAGCAGGATCATCACCAGAAGCATCACCGGCAGGTCCACCACCAGGGAGGCGTTGATCCCGAAGAGGGTGGAGTTCTCGGGGATGCTGAAGGGAGACACAGTGATGGACAGGCCGCAGACCAGCACCAGATTGAAGACATTGGCGCCGATCACGTTGCCAAGGGACAGGGAGCTGTGGCCCTTGATGAGGGAGGTGACGGCGGTGACTAACTCCGGCAGCGAGGTGCCGAGCGCTACGAAGGTCAGGGCAATGACGGATTCCGGGACGCCCAGTGCCTCCGCGATCAGGGTGCCGTTATCCACCAGCAGGTCGGCTCCGATGGCGATCAGCACTGCTCCGACGACTAAGAGAAGGATCATTTTCCAGACAGGCCCGTCCGTATCGTCATTCTCATCGCTTCCTGTGTCGGAGCTTTGGAGGGCCTCGGCCGTTGATGCGGCGTTCGACGCGCCCGGTTCATTTTTCATTCCCATCACATTCGCGATCATATACAGCGCAAAAATAATCAGCAAAATAACGCCGATAGGCCTGGAAAAGTAGCCGGAGGTGTAGGCCACCGCCACATAAAAGGCGGCCGCGATGAAAAAGAAGGTCACGGGAGTGCGCAGGGTCTTTTTATTGACTGCCGAAGGCCGGACGGCGGCGCTGATGGCGGCGATGAGAGCCGTGTTGCAGATGATGGAGCCGATGGCGTTGCCATAGGCAATCTGGCTGTGCCCCTGGATGGCGGAGGTGGTGGAGACCATGACCTCCGGGAGGGTGGTGCCGATGGACACCACAGTGGCGCCGATCAGAAGCTCCGGCAGATGGAAACGCCTGGCGATGCCGGTGGCACCGTCCACGAACCAGTCACCCCCGTAAATCAGCAGCACCAGCCCAACGATAAAAAGCAGATACATCATAAAAATATTCCTTCCTTTCCCGAGAGAGAAGTTTGCGTCGCGTCGGTTTGTCCGGCACTGCATACTTTTCCTCCGTACATGATTTTGGCGGTAAATAAAAGAGACTTTTACCGCCTTCTTTTGGAAAATGCGATAAAAGTCTCGTTATTTCATGTCCCGTCCGGCCGGACAGCATTGCTTACAGGCTGGTGATGCGCTTCACAAAAATCTTATGTCTCTGCGAGAGACAAGATACCAGTTCCGCTTCAATATGTCGGCGTGATGACGAAGGGGACAACGCTTTGCCTTACGGCGAACGCGCCAACTACTCCCTCATATCTGTGGGAAGTATAGCTGAATTTCAGAAAAAAGACAAGCCCTTTTCAAAAATTTTCCACCTGTGCGGCAGGATCGGTCAGACAGTCCAACCGTACAGGTGGAAACCTTACAGCATGAGTCTGTACAGCCGGAATTTACACAATCCCCTGCGCGTTCATGGCGCTGACCACCTTCTCGAAGCCGGCGATGTTGGCGCCTACTACGTAGTTGCCCTCCTTGCCGTACTTCTTCGCGGCGTTGTCAATATTGTGGTAAATATTGATCATGATATTCTGCAGCTTGGAATCCACTTCCTCGAAGTTCCAGCTTAAGCGCTCACTGTTCTGGGTCATCTCCAGGGCGGAGGTGGCTACGCCGCCGGCGTTGGAAGCCTTGCCGGGAACGAACAGGACGCCGTTTGTCTGCAGATATTCGGTGGCGTCCAGGGTGGTGGGCATATTGGCGCCTTCGGCTACCGCCTTGCAGCCGTTGGCCACTAACTGCTTCGCGTCGTCGATGAGAAGCTCATTTTGGGTAGCGCAGGGAAGGGCGATATCGCAGGGGATAGCCCATACGCCGCGGCCTTCATGGTATACGGCGCTCTCTCTGGCGGCTGCGTACTCGGTCAGGCGGGCGCGCTTCACTTCCTTGACCTCCTGCAACAGCTCCACATCGATGCCCTCCGGGTCATAAATCCAGCCGGTGGAATCAGAGCAGGTCACCACCTTCGCGCCCATCTGCTGCGCCTTCTGGATGGCGTAGATGGCCACGTTGCCGGCGCCGGATACCACAACCGTCTTGCCGGTCATCTCCTCGCCGTGGCACTTCATCATCTCCTGTACCAGATACAGCAGACCGTAGCCGGTGGCCTCAGTGCGCGCCAGGGAGCCGCCGTATGAGAGGCCCTTGCCGGTCAGAACGCCCTCAT
This sequence comes from Lachnospiraceae bacterium, assembly GCA_021203305.1. Lineage (GTDB taxonomy): Bacteria > Bacillota > Clostridia > Lachnospirales > Lachnospiraceae > RGIG6307. Next base: position 26,453 of record JAJQBK010000058.1, on the reverse strand, counting down.
AGCGGTTCTGCAGACGCTTGTACTGGCCGAACATATAGCCGATCTCACGGGCGCCGGTGCCGATATCGCCGGCGGGAACGTCGGTGTCCGCGCCGATATATTTGGAAAGCTCGGTCATGAAGCTCTGGCAGAAGGCCATCACCTCTCTGTCGGATTTGCCCTTGGGGTCAAAGTCGGAGCCGCCCTTGCCGCCGCCGATGGGCAGGCCGGTCAGGGAATTCTTGAACACCTGCTCAAAGCCCAGGAACTTGATGATACCCAGATTCACCGAGGGGTGTAAGCGCAGACCGCCCTTGTAGGGACCGATGGCGCTGTTGAACTGAACGCGGTAGCCGGTATTGACCTGTACCTGTCCCTTGTCATCCACCCACGGAACGCGGAAGATGAGCTGTCTCTCCGGATTCACAAGCCTCTCCAGCAGGGCGTCCTTGCGGTAGGCGTCCTCATTCTGATCGATGACCAGGCGCAGAGAATCCAGCACCTCCTTCACGGCCTGATGGAACTCGGGCTGGGAAGGGTTCTTCTCAATTACCTGGGCGATCACTTCGTCAACATATGACATAGAAATGTCCTCCTTAGTTTATCGAATAAATACACCGCTACCTATTATAAAATAGATTATCCCGGTATACAAGAAAAATTTTTGCTTCCTGGGGAAATTTCTCCGGGAAAAAAGACACAAAAAAATTAAGAAAAAAACAAAATACTTCCTTTGCAAAAGCCGCCGGATGTAGTATACTGTTTTCAAATGTTACTATTCACAGCCGGCTTGGAATGTATTATCAGACTCGTCAAGCGCACTGTGCTTGTAAGAGGCTGATAATACATTTCAAGTTGACTGAGAATCAGTCACTTCCTCCACATAAGCAATCTTAGCCCTGTAAGGGGCGGGAAAGCACGCGAAGCGGGCGGGATTGCGCATGTGGAGAAAGCGGCCGTGAATAGTAGCGATGAACCCATAGAAAAACTGAAAAGAGGTGTACATTTTGAAAAAACTGCGAAAAGTATTGACTCTCGCAGCAGCATTGTTAATTACAGCGGCTGCTGTTTGTCGGATGAATGTGCCGGTGGAGGCGTATGTGCAGAAGCTCGGCACGATTACCTCAGACACCAGCCTGTATGAAAGCGCTTCCAGCTCCGCGGCAGTGGTGATGAGCCTGACGAGCGGGCAGAGCGTGATTGTCAACAATGAAGTGACGGGAACGGACGGCGCGATCTGGTATCAACTCTATGTCAACAATACGGAGACCGGTTATGTGCCATCCGGCACGGTTTCCGTATCGGAAAGCTCTTCGGAGACAGGTTCTACTGAGGCGGCTGTTCTGACAACGACCACCACTACCACAGTCACCACAGGTACGATTACCGCGGGCACCGTCAACGTGCGCGCGTCGGCGACCACCAGCAGCACCGCGGTGACAACCCTGTCAAGCGGGGATACCTTTACTGTGTTGGCGGAGGAGACCGGTGACGACGGCTATGTCTGGTATCAGGCACAGTTCGAGCAGAACGGAAGCACGGTTTCCGGCTATATCCGCTCTGATCTGGCGACAGTCAGCACGGAGGAGATAGAAACGGTTGTGGAGAATCCGGACGTAACGGAGGAGCCGGCGGAGGAGACAACGGAAACCGCGGTTCCCTATCGTCTGGTCAGCCAGGAGACCGCGGAGGGCGAGACGGTCTGGTATCTGGTGGAGGACGGCAGCAGCGAGGGATATTCCGTGGAAGCCCTGCTGGAGGCGGCCAATACTCCGGTTTCCTCCTCCGGAAGCGGACAGAAGGTGGTGATTGTACTGCTGGTCATTCTGCTGATTGTGGCGGGAGCGGCAGCGGCGTTCTTCTGTCTGCGCTGGAGAGACACGGAGAATCTGGTGGAAGAGATACGGGAGCAGAACAGGCGCCGCCGCACGGTCAAGAAAGAGAACGCGCCCACGGCGGGAGGAAAATCCCAGACCCCGCAGTCCAGACAGGCGAAGCCGCAGCAGTCTCCGGGACAGACAAGAGCCCAGCAGACCGCGTCAGGACAGGCGAGAACCCAGCAGCCCGCGTCAGGACAGGCGAGAACCCAGCAGTCCGCGTCAGGGCAGGCAAGGCCTCAGCAGTCCGCCACAGGGCAGACAAAGACCCAGCAGTCTGTACAGGCGAAAACCCAGCAGACCGTGAAGACGAAGCCCGCGGGCAGCGGATCGCAGATTTCCTCCAAACCGGTAGCGCCGACTCTGACAAAGGGAACCAGAACGGAGGCGGCAGAGGCGGCCGATACAAGGCCAAAGACCAGTCCTCAGCCCAAGACGCAGTCGAGGAGCAGTTATGATGATTTTGATCTGGGAGATCTGGATGACCTGGATCTGGAGGATTTCCCGAGCTCCGATGACATTTTGCAGACAACCCGCAAGGAGCTCAAGCGCAAGCAGGAGGAGCCGACATCGAAGGCCAAACCCCGCAAGTCCAGAAATTTCCTGGATGACGATGACGACGAGGATCTGGAATTTGATTTTCTGAAACTGGATGACGATGAATAAAACAGACGAAAGGCAGCCCGCGGGGCTGCCTTTCCTTCATTTTACGGGGAAATATTTTTCCATATTTTACGGGGAAATATTTTCCCTTTACGTTTCCGGAAGTATCTGTTATAATCTCGCTAGAACAAATACGAAGGAAGACGCTATTATTCACAGCCGCTTTTCCTCACATGCGCAATCTCGCCCGCTTTGCGTGCTTTCCCGCCCCTTACTGAGCTATGATTGCTTATGTGGGGCACCCGAAGGGCGTCTCGTAGAGAAAGTGACTGAGAATAGTAACAGGAAAATGCCATGTATTACATTGAAATCGACTTTAACAGTGACGAGGCGCTGTACCTGCAGCTTTGCCACCAGATTATACAGGGGATCGCGTCGACACAGCTTCGGGAGGGAGACTCCCTGCCCAGCGTCCGGCAGCTGGCCGACAATATCGGCATCAACATGCACACGGTCAATAAGGCGTATACTGTGCTCAGGCAGGAAGGCTATGTGAAGGTGGACAGGCGCAAGGGCGCCGTTGTCTGCGTGGATACGGATCAGCAGAGGGCTTTAGAGGAGCTGAGGAAGGAGCTTGTGGTGGCGCTGGCCAAAAGCTCCAGCAGAGGCATCTCCAAATCTCAGGTCATGGGACTGATTGAGGAGATTTATGATGAGTATGAGGGCAGGGAGCAGAGGCCTTAAGGCAAATCCCCAACACTGCCATGGCGGCGCAAAAACGCGCAATGAAAGAAGGAAAATGGAGGAGCAGTTATTTTGAGAAAATATACGGACAAGGCAAAATCGGCGCTGGCCGCGGCGGGACGATACGCCAGGACCACCGGGCAGGGATATGTGGGCTGTGAGCATATTCTGCTGGGGCTGGCACTGGAGACGGGCAGTACAGCGGCCGCGGTGCTGGCTGATAACGGGGTGGACGCGGAGAAGGTCAAGGAGCTGATCAGGGAGCAGATTGCCCTGAATTCCGGGGACACTGTTCTGGCGGACAAGGAGAAATATTCCCCCAGGGCCATGACGGTGCTGCAGCTTGCGGATGAGATCGCGGACAGATTTGAAAGTGAGAGGATCGGAACAGAACATCTTTTGCTGGGCATCATCCGGGAGGGGCAGAATGTGGCGCTCCGCCTGATGAATACGATGGGGATCAATATACAGAAGGTGTATGTGGATCTTCTGACCGCCATGGGAGAGGATGTCAGCCAGTACAAGGAGGATCTGTACTCCCAGCAGAGCGAGAGCCGGACGGACACCATCGAGCGGTACAGTCAGGATCTGACCCGGCTGGCGAGAGAGGGGAAGCTGGACCCGGTGATCGGCCGGGATGAGGAAATCAACCGGACGATTCAGATTTTATCCCGCCGGACAAAAAATAATCCCTGTCTGATCGGGGAACCGGGCGTGGGAAAGACCGCCGTTGTGGAGGGGCTGGCCCAGCGCATTGCGTCCGGCCAGGTGCCTTATTCTGTGCGCGGGAAACGGCTGCTGACCCTGGATTTGTCCGGCATGGTGGCCGGCAGCAAGTACCGGGGAGAATTTGAGGAGCGGATCAAGAATGTGATCCGGGAGGTCATCGCGGACGGAGACATCATCCTGTTTCTGGATGAGCTGCACACCATTGTCGGAGCCGGCGGCGCGGAGAGCGCCATCGACGCCTCCAATATTTTAAAGCCTTCCCTCGCCAGAGGGGAGCTGCAGCTGATCGGGGCTACAACCATCACGGAATATCGCAAATATATTGAGAAGGACGCGGCTTTAGAGCGGCGCTTTCAGCCGGTGACGGTGGAGGAGCCCAGCGAGGAGGAGACTGAGAAAATCCTGCAGGGGATCGTATATAAGTACGAGGAGCACCATCAGGTAAAGGTGCTGCCGGAGGCGATCACTGCCGCGGTTAAGCTTTCCTCCCGTTATATCAATGACAGAAATCTGCCGGACAAGGCCATCGATCTGATCGATGAGGCCGCCAGCGCGGTCAGGCTTTCTTCGGGGAAAGCGCCTACCGCCGCTGCGGAGAGCCACGATGCTGTGGAACAGGTAAAACAGCTGGATCTGGAGCTGGAGGAGGCCATCAAAGCGGGCGATATGGCGAAGGCCGGCGAGGTCCGCGCCCGCCAGGAGAAGGTGATCCACAGGTTGCACAGGTTCCGGGATAAGCCGGCGGGCGCGCCGGAAAGCCGGGCGACGGTAGGCGAGGAGGATATTGCCAGAGTGGTCAGCATGTGGACGAAGATTCCGCTGACCCGGCTGCAGGAGAAGGAGAGCGACAGGCTTTTGAAGCTGGAGAGTATTCTGCACCGGCGGGTGATCGGGCAGGATGAGGCGGTGGACGCGGTGGCCAGGGCCGTCCGCCGGGGGCGGACAGGCTTAAAGGATCCAAAGCGTCCCATCGGTTCCTTTTTATTCCTCGGCCCCACCGGCGTGGGAAAGACGGAGCTTTCCAAGGCCTTAGCGGAGGCCATGTTCGGGGACGAGAATGCTCTGATCCGTGTGGATATGTCGGAGTATATGGAAGGGCACTCTGTTTCCAAGATGATCGGCTCCCCTCCGGGTTATGTGGGCTTTGACGAGGGCGGGCAGCTTTCGGAGAAGATTCGCCGCAATCCCTATTCGGTGGTCTTATTTGATGAGATTGAGAAGGCTCATCCGGATGTGTTCAATATTTTACTGCAGGTGCTGGACGATGGCCATATTACGGACTCCAAAGGCCGGAAGGTCAGCTTCAAGAATACCATTCTGATCATGACCTCCAACGCGGGCGCGGCCCGGATTGTGGAGCCCAAAAATCTGGGCTTTGCCGCCGCCGATGACCAGAAGAAGGATTTTGAGCGGATGAAGTCCGGCGTCATGGAAGAGGTGAAGCGCCTTTTCAAGCCGGAGTTTATCAACCGAATCGACGAAATGATCGTGTTCCATCCGCTGACGCAGGAGGAAATGAAGGAGATTGTGAATCTTCTGGCCAAAGACCTGTCGAAGCGCTGTAAGGAGCAGATGGGCATCCGCCTGGTGTTGAGCCCCGCCTTAAAGGAGCATCTGGTGACAAAGTATTCCGACGCGAAGATGGGGGCCAGACCCTTAAAGAGGGCGCTGCAGACGGTAGTGGAGGATCCGCTGGCGGAGGAGCTTCTGCGGCAGAAAATTCCGGCGGGTTCCACGATAACAGCCGGATTTTCCGGCGGGAAGGTTACCTTCAAGGTAAAGAGAGAGCAGGAGCAGGATGGCGAGTAAAAATAAAAGCACCGTTTTTTTCTGTCAGCAGTGCGGGTACGAGTCCGCCAAATGGCAGGGCCAGTGCCCGGGCTGCAAAAGCTGGAACAGCTTTGTGGAGGAGCCGGTGAAAATGACCTCCTCCGGCAAGCGCCTTTCCGCGGGATTTCGGGAGGCGGCAGCCCCTGTGAGCCTGTCGCAGATTGATTTAAAGGAGGAGGACAGGTTGCTCACCGGCATCGCGGAGCTGGACAGGGTGCTGGGCGGCGGCATCGTGGCGGGCAGTCTGACTTTAGTGGGAGGCGATCCGGGAATCGGCAAATCCACCTTGCTTTTGCAGGTATGCAGGAATCTGGCCTCCCGGGATATTCCGGTGCTCTATATTTCCGGGGAGGAGAGCCTGCGCCAGATCAGAATGCGGGCGGAGCGGATCGGGGAATTCTCGGAGAGCCTGCGGCTTTTGTGCGAGACCAATCTGGATGCGATTGAGACTGTGGTCCGGTCCCAGAAGCCCCGGGTGGCGGTCATCGACTCCATTCAGACCATGTACCGGGAGGAGGTGGGCGCAGCGCCCGGCAGCGTCTCCCAGGTGCGGGAGAGCACCAATGTGCTCATGCAGCTGGCCAAGGTGGAGGGCATCAGCATTTTTATCGTGGGCCATGTGACCAAGGAGGGAACGGTGGCCGGCCCCCGGGTGCTGGAGCATATGGTGGACACGGTGCTTTATTTTGAGGGAGACCGGCATGCCTCCTATCGGATTTTGCGGGGCGTCAAGAACCGTTTTGGCGCTACCGATGAGATCGGCGTCTTTGAGATGTGCGCAAACGGGCTGATGGAGGTGCCCAATCCTTCCGAGTATATGCTGACCGGCAGGCCGGAGGGAGCCAGCGGCTCTGTGGTGACCTGCTCCATGGAGGGCACCCGCCCCATCCTGATCGAGATTCAGGCGCTGGTCTGTCAGACAAATTTCGGCTATCCCAGGCGGCAGGCCACGGGCACGGACTTCAACCGGGTGAATCTGCTGATGGCGGTGCTGGAAAAGCGGCTGGGGCTGCAGATGGGAAATTGTGATGCCTATGTCAATATCGCCGGAGGCATCCGGATTACCGAACCGGCCATGGATCTGGGAATTGCCCTGGCAGTGATTTCCAGCTTCCGCAATATTCCACTGGATGAGGGGCTGATCGTCTTCGGGGAGATCGGCTTAAGCGGCGAGGTGCGGGCGGTCAGCCAGGCGAAGCAGCGGGTGCTGGAGGCTAAAAAGCTTGGGCTTACCAGCTGTATTCTGCCGCGAGTGTGCTTAAAGGATGTGGGGAGCGTGGAGGGAATGCGGCTGTTTGGGGTGAGGGGCGTTTCTGACGCGATGCAGTATCTGTAAGGGATGAATGGTATGAAGACAAAAAATACGAAGAAACAGGCGATAAAAAGGAAACCCGCGGGCAAGATGGTGCCGAAGGCGCAGGCTGAGCCTCAGGGAGAGGTGGAGGAGTATCTGTATATGCTGCCGGTGGATGTGACGGTGCAGGATTTAAAGCCGGTGATCCAGGCTCAGGAGGAGAAAAAGGACATCTGGAGGGAGCTGGATCTGATGGAGGTGAAGCTTTCTCATGACAGTCTGATTTTCGAGAATTTCATGGACTGCTTTGAGAGCGCTTCTGATCAGGCCTTTTTGCGGGAAAACGGGGTGAAGAAGGTCTATGCCTTCAGCTATGATTCACGGGACAGGGCCGAGGCGGCGCGGGCAGTGAGGGACATCCACGCTGTTTTTGGCGGCTTTATCGCTTCCGACACGGAGGATTTGACGCCCGTGTATCAGCCGGAGGATTTCTGATGAAAGAGCAAAAGCCCTGGAGCGCGGTCTACAGAGAAAATTATATGCTCATGGACAGGATCAGGAACCGGGTGTTCGGGGAAAGCGGGATTACCAGCGCCCAGATGGGTGTGATGATCACTCTGGATTTAAGCCATAAGCCCTGCCTTACCATGAAGGAGCTGGAGAAGAGGATGTGCCTGGCCCAGTCTACGGTAGCCGGCCTTGTGGCGAGGCTGGAGCAGAAGGGCTTTGTGGAGTGCGGCTTCGATTCAGATGATAAGCGGATCAAGTGGGTCAGGAGAACTGACAGCGGCGTGCGGCTGTGCGAGCATACCGGAAGGGAAATGCACAGGCTGGATGAGGAATTTCTGAAGGATCTGACGGAGGAGGAGAGGGAGCTTTTTGTCCGTCTGCTCTTTAAGGTGAGGGCTTCCCTGGAGACGCAGGAGACGAGAGCCTGATTCACCGCGGCGCATGGAGCGGGGAATTTTTATGCAAAAAAACGGAAATTTTTAAGTGAAAGAAAAATAATGCACAAATATGGAAACGAAATTTTGGCAATATTTTACAAACAGATAATTGCGTGGAGATATCCGGCTGAGTTATAATACAGGCGTAACTGAAAAAGGGACCTTTGATAAGCGGAAGGGAGGAGTCAACATGAATGAATCAATCCAAAAGCTGATCAAGCCTGTTTTAGTACGATGGTTATGTAAATGTAAATGGATCCGGCACAACAGCGACGATATGAATAAGCTGTGGCTGGAGAGCGATGAAAGAACGGGCGTCATTGAGTTTTATGACGCGGACGAATATGTTCCGGAGGATGTTCTGGAGCTGACAGGATACGATAAACAGACAGGGAAGACCATTTATTATCTTCACTTTGAATTACATGATTTGAGCTTTGTCTTAGACAGGCTCGGCAATTTCTTCGCCTTTATTTATGGCGGGGAGCAGACGGCGCAGAGCGCGGCCGGGCCGCAGAAGCGCGAGCCGGTTCAGAATGTGGCGTTTTGCTGCACCTCCGGCTGGACCAGCGCTCATTTCGCGGAGAAGATTCAGGAAATCTTTGACGCGAGGAATATCAACATAAAGGTACACGCGGGCAACTATACGGAAATGGAAACCATCGTACAGGAAAACGACAGGGTGCTGTTAGCGCCTCAGATCGGCTACATGCTGCCGGACTTAAAAAGGCAGTACGGCGATAAGATCGAAGTGGTGGAGACCGGCGATTTTGCCACTCAGAACTTTGGCCATATCGTAGACAGGCTGATCGCTTAAAAACAGACGGCTCCGGAGCGGAAAACGCTCCGGGGCTTTTTGATTTATTTATTGTTACTATTCACAGCCGACTTGGGAGATAAAAGCAGACTCGTCAAGCGTAGTTTGCTTGTAAGAGGCTGATTATATCTCTCAAGTTGACTGAGAATCAGTCACTTTCTCTACGAGACGCCCTTCGGGTGCCCCTCATAAGCAAAAAGATGAGCGGCGTTTTTTGCCGGTGCAAGACGTCCGGGGGACGTCTGTTCTGCACCGACCGGAGTGAAACGTAGACCGGACAGCTTGCTGGACGCTTTTGCGCATGTGGGGAAATGGCTGTGAATAGTAACGATTTATTTAGGTACCTTGACAAATTCTGTTGACGAATGACAAAATCAGTGCTAAATTTATTGACGTGGATATTGCGGAAGAAGAGGGCCGGGTGAGGCGGTCTGTCCATATACCGGAGGAGTATGATGGCGAAGGGTACCAGTCAGAAGCTAAAGCTCGTATATTTAATGCAGATTTTTCTGGAGTACACGGATGAGCGGCACAGCCTGACCATGCCGGAGATTCTTTCCAGACTGAAGGCTTATGATATTGAGGCGGAGCGCAAGAGCGTCTATGAGGATATTGAGCTTTTGCGTACTTACGGCCTGGATATTATCGGCGAGCGGTCCGGGAGGAATTATTCTTATTATCTTGGCTCAAGACAGTTTGAGCTGGCGGAGTTAAAGATCCTGGTGGATCTGGTGCAGTCCGCCAAATTTTTAACCGCAAAAAAGAGCAGTCAGCTGATCAGAAAGCTGGAGACGCTGTGCAGCCATTACGAGGCGGGACAGCTCCAGCATCAGGTCTATGTGTCAGAGCGGATCAAGACAGAGAATGAATCCATCTATTACGCTGTGGACATCATTCATCAGGCGATCGATAACGGCGTCCGGATCACCTTTCAGTATTTCAACTGGAATATCAGAAAAGAAAAAGAGCTTCGCCGGGGAGGCAGCCTTTATCAGGTCAGCCCCTGGGCCTTATCCTGGGATGATGAAAATTATTACCTGGTGGCTTATGATGGGAAAATAAAGGAGCTGCGGTATTACCGGGTGGATAAGATGCTGAATGTGGAGCTGACCGATTTTCCCCGGGAGGGCAGGGAGCTTTATGAAAAAATGGACCCGGCGGCCTATACCAGAAAGCGCTTCGCCATGTTCAACGGCCGGGAGGAGACGGTGACGCTCACCTGCCGCAATCACCTGGCGGGGGTGATTGTGGATCAGTTTGGGCGGGATGTGCCCATTATGCCGGTGGATCAGGAGCATTTTAACGCAAGGGTCCATGTGGCGCTGAGCGGCCAGTTTTTCGGCTGGGTCATGGCTCTGGGGGAGGATATTCAGATTACGGGGCCGCCGGGGGTGGTTGCGCAGATGAGGGAGGAAGCGGAGAAGCTTTTTATGAGATATACGGAGCGGGGCGAAGCCCCGGCGGACGCGTGATTTGCGGGATCACGGGAAGCCCCGGCGGACGCGTGATTTGCGGGATCACGGGAAAGCCCCGGCGGACGCGTGATTTGCGGAATCGCGGAGAAATAGCTCGTCTGAATGAAGTGAGGAAAGAAATATGAGACTGATTTTTCGATATATGGGAAAGTACATAAAACCTGTCATGTTTGTCATGGCACTCAAGCTGATCGGCACTGTGGCGGAGCTGATGATTCCCTATGTGCTGGAGTATCTGATCGATGAGGTGGTGCCTCTGGGGGAAACCTTCCGGATTATCCTCTGGGGCTGTATTATGATTTTTGTGGCTTTTCTGTGCTGGCAGTTCAATATCAACGCCAACCGCCTCGCGGTCGAAAACGCCCATAAGATATCCTATGACGTGAGGCGGGATCTTTTCAATAAGACCATGCACTTAAGCGGCGCCCAGTTCGACGCCTTCGGCCTGCCCAGCCTGACCAGCCGGATGACCTCGGACAGCTATAACGTGCAGTCCTTTGCCCAGAGCTTTCAGACGCTCTGTGTCAGAGCGCCGATCATGCTGGTGGGCGGCATCATTGTGACCATGACCATGGACCCGGTGCTCAGCGGCATTCTCTGCGTTATGCTGCCCCTTCTGGCGGTGGTGATTCTGACGGCCTCCAGCCGGGGCATTCCCCTGTATCACAGGGTACAGGAGAATCTGGACGACGTGGTGCGCGTCATGCGGGAAAATATCACCGGCATCCGGGTGGTCAAGGCTCTGTGCAGGATGGATTATGAGAGCGGGCGCTTCCACAGATATAATGACAGGATGACCGCCAGCGACGTCAAAGCCAGCACGGTCATGGCCATTCCCGGGCCATTCATGCAGCTTTGCCTGAATGTCGGGCTGACTCTGGTGGTTTATGTGGGGGCGGTCCGGGTCAACAGCGGCGCCATGAAGCCTGGTGTGATTCTGGCTTTTCTCACTTATTTTAATCTGATTTTGCAGAGCATTATGACCATCAACCGGATTTTCATGATGATCAGCAAGGCCAGCGCTTCCGCTGACCGTATCGATCTGGTGCTGGAGAGCGATGTGGACCAGAGGATTTTATCCGTGGAGGAGACGGACGTTCCGGAGGCTCACGACGCCTATATTGTATTTAAAAATGTGAACTTCAAGTATCCCCACAATATGCTCAGTGTGGAGGGAAAGAAAAAGGACGCCGCAGAGGCAGCGTCTGAGGAGGACGGCTTTCTGGGCGGCGAGCAGGAGCAGTGCCTCTACGATATTGATTTTAAAATTAAAAAAGGAGAATCCCTGGGGATCATCGGCCCCACCGGCTGCGGCAAGACCACCATTGTCAATCTGCTGATGCGCTTTTATGATGTGGAGGACGGCGGCGTGTATATCGACGGCAGGGATGTGCGGACCTATGAGATGGACGAGCTGCGGGGCAAATTCGGCGTGGTGTTCCAGAATGACCAGATTTTCCAGGATACCCTGCGCAATAATATTTCCTTCGGCAGGTCTGTCACCGATGAGGAGATTCATCAGGCCACGGTGGACGCCATGGCGGCGGAATTTATCGATGGGCTGGAGGACGGGCTGGATCATATGGCGGATATCAAGGGAGCGAACCTCTCCGGCGGGCAGAAGCAGCGTGTGCTGATTTCACGCTCTCTGGCGGCGAATCCGGATATTCTGATTTTGGATGATTCCTCCAGCGCGCTGGATTATAAGACGGACGCGGCTCTCAGGAAGGCAATCTTTGAGAAGCACAGCAATTCCACCACGATCATGGTGGCGCAGCGCGTCAGCTCCATCATGGGGATGAGCCATATCATGGTGATGGATTCCGGGCGCTGTATCGGATACGGAACCCACGAGGAGCTGATGAGGAGCTGCCCGGTTTACAAAGAAATCTATACCGTCCAGATGGGCGCGATCGCGGGATAAGGGGGGATTGTTATGCCTGGAAAGGGAGACCGTGGAGGAAAAAAGGAGAAACCAAAGGACGCCAAGGGGACGCTTCTGCGGATTCTCAGCTATATGAGATCTTATAAATACGCGGTGGCGTTTCTGTGCGTCTGCGCGATGATCAGCAACGCCGGCAACCTGCTGGGGCCGAATTTCGCGGGGCAGGCGATCAACGCCGCCGCGGCCGGCGAGGGGCAGGTGGATTTTGACCTGGTCTGGTATTACGCCAGATGGATGCTGATCGTCTACGTGGGCAGCAATATTTTAAGCCTGATCGTGAATCTGCTGATGATGCGGGTCAGCCGCCAGGTGGCGAAGATGATGAGAAACGACGTGTTTGACAAGCTGATGAAGCTGCCCGTCAATTATTTTGACCGCAATCAGGCCGGCGATATTATCAGCCGGGTCAGCTACGATGTGGATGTGGTCAGCACCAGCCTGTCCACGGATGTCGTGCAGATTCTGACCAGCATTGTGACGGTGGTGGGCTCCTTTGTCATGATGGTATATATTTCACCGCCGCTGGTGTGCTGTATGCTGATCACCATTCCGCTGTCCATCTGGTTTACCAGGCGGATGTCGAAAAGAACCAGGCCCCTGTATTCCAGACGCAGCGCGGCCTACGGTACCATGAACGGCTTCGTGGAGGAGATGTTCAGCGGGCAGAAGACGATTGTGGCTTACGCCTACGAGGACGGGGTCTGCGATCAGTTCAGCCAGGTGAACCATGAGGCGGCGGACGCCTACTGCGCGGCGGACGGCCTGGGTGTGACGACGGGGCCGACGGTGGGATTTATCAGCAATCTGGGCTTGTCCCTGATCGGTCTGGTGGGAGCGCTGTATTACGCGTTCGGCATTGTGGACCTGGGGAGCATTTCCAGCTTTGTGCTGTATTCCCGCAAATTTTCAGGCCCCATCAATGAGATCGCCAATATCATGAATGAAATTTTCTCGGCGCTGTCCGCGGCGGAGAGGGTCTTCCGTCTGCTGGATCAGCCGGAGGAGGTTGAGGATATTTACGGCGCCGTAGAATTAAAGGAAAAAGAGGTGGCCGGGGATGTGGAGGCGGACCATGTGGCCTTCGGCTATCTGCCGGGAAAGACCATCATTCACGATCTGTGCCTGAAGGCGGGGGCCGGGCAGACCATCGCCATTGTGGGAGCCACCGGCGCGGGCAAGACCACGATCATCAATCTGCTGATGCGCTTTTATGATGTGGACGATGGCGCCATCTATGTGGACGGAAATGAGATCCGCCAGGTGAAGCGCGACAGTCTGCGCAGAAGCTATGCCATGGTGCTGCAGGACACCTGGGTATTCCGCGGTACGATTTACGACAATATCGCCTACGGTAAGGAGAACGCCACCATGGACGAGGTGGTGGCGGCGGCGAAGGCGGCCAGAATCCACAATTATATCATGAGCCTTCCCAGGGGCTATAAGACGGTCATCAGTGAGGACGGCGGAAATATCAGCAAGGGACAGAAGCAGCTGTTGACGATTGCCCGGGCCATGCTGTATGATACCAGTATGCTGATTCTGGACGAGGCTACCAGTAACGTGGATACCAACACGGAGAGGGAGGTGCAGAAGGCCATGCGCAACCTGATGAAGGGGAAGACCTGCTTTGTCATCGCGCACCGGCTGTCCACCATTCAGAACGCGGACGATATTCTGGTGCTGGATCACGGGGATGTGATGGAGCAGGGGACTCATGAGGAGCTGATGGAAAAGAGGGGGCTGTATTATAAATTATACGCCAGCCAGTTTGAGTAACACGGGGAGAAAAATGGGCAGATTTGAGATCAGAGAAAAGTATTTTTACCTGAACGGCGCACCCTTTCAGGTGATTTCCGGGGCGATTCATTATTTCCGGGTGGTGCCGGAGTACTGGCGGGACAGGCTGGAGAAGCTGAAGGCCATGGGCTGCAATACGGTGGAGACCTATGTGGCCTGGAATGTGCACGAGCCGAAGAAGGGACAGTTTGTTTTTTCGGGGATGGCGGATGTGGCGGCCTTTGTCAGGCTGGCTCAGGAGCTGGGGCTGTATGTGATTCTGCGGCCGTCGCCCTATATCTGCGCGGAGTGGGAATTTGGCGGCCTGCCGGCCTGGCTTCTGGCCGAGGAGGGCATGAAGCTGCGGGTGAGCTATGAGCCATTTTTGTGGCATGTGCGGGAATATTATGAGGTGCTTCTTCCTATATTAAAGCCGTTGCAGATCACTCAGGGAGGACCGGTGATCATGATGCAGGTGGAGAATGAGTATGGCTCCTATTCTAATGACAGGAACTATGTGAGGGCGCTGGCGGATATGATGGTGAAAGGCGGCATCGACGTGCCGCTGGTTTCCTCCGACGGCGGCAGGCGGGAGTGCTTTAACGGCAGCGGGGTGGAAAATATATATCCCACCGTCAACGGCGGTTCCCACGCGGAGGAGCGCTTTCAGGTATTGTCGGAATATACGGACGGCGGTCCGCTGATGTGCATGGAATTCTGGATTGGCTGGTTTGACTATTGGGGCAGCGGCGATCATAAGACAGGTGATCTTGAAGTCGGGGCGGAGAACCTGGATGTACTGCTCTCAAAGGGAAATCTCAGCTTTTATATGTTCCACGGCGGCACCAATTTCGGTTTTATGAACGGCTCTAATTATTACGACCAGCTGACGCCGGACGTAACCTCCTACGATTACGGCGCGCCCCTGTCGGAGGATGGGCGGATCACGGAGAAATACCGCCGTTTTCGGGAGATCATCGGCAGATACGCGCCGCTTCCCCAGGTAAATTTTTCCACGGAAATCAGGCGGAAAAGCTACGGGAATCTCACAGTGGGGCGCAGAGTCGGCCTGTTTGAGGCGCTGCCGGACATCAGCGTGCCGGTGGAGTGTCCGTACACGAAAAGTATGGAGCAGCTGGGCCAGAATTACGGCTATATTTTATACCACACCTTACTGGACACGGAGCCGGAGCTGAAAAGCCTGCGTCTGTGGGGAGCCAATGACCGGGCCCTGGTTTTTGTGAACCGGGAGAAGGTACTGACCCTTTACGACAGGGAGCTTTGTGAGGAGCATGAGGTGAACGCGCCCATGGAGCAAGGCGCCTCCCTGGATATTCTGATGGAAAATATGGGCAGGGTCAATTACGGCCCTTATCTGGAAAAGCAGCGCAAGGGCATTGACCAGGGCGTACAGGTGAACTTCCACATGCACAGCGGATGGACGCATTACTGTCTGCCGCTGGACAACGTGGAGAAGCTGGATTTCACGAGAGGTTTCACGGAGGGCGAACCGGCCTTCTATGAATTCTCATTCACGGTGGAGGAGGCCGGCGACACCTTCCTGGACTTTACCGGCTGGGGCAAGGGCTGCGCCTTCTTAAATGGCTTCAATCTGGGGCGTTTCTGGGAGATCGGCCCCCAGAAGCGGCTTTATATCCCCGCGCCGTTGTTGAAGAAGGGGGAGAATCAGCTTATTCTCTTTGAGACGGAGGGGAAAGCGGCGGATCATATTTCCCTGCGCGATGAGCCGGAGCTTGGGTGAGCGGCGATGAAAAAAATTTCCAGTTGTGCGGCCGGATGCTCCAAAGAGTATCCGGCCAGGTGGAAAAATTTTTCCTTTTTTAAAAAAAGATAGTGCATTTTTAAAAAAAGTATGTTATAGTATCACTTGCATCGGGGTATGGCTCAGCTTGGCTAGAGCGCACGGCTGGGGGCCGTGAGGTCGCAGGTTCGAATCCTGTTACCCCGATTTTTTCTTTGCAAAATAAGGGTTTTTTGAAGGTTTTGGAAGTTGAAAAAGGGAGTTTTTCTTGATTACCTTTGATTACCTTTATGAAATGAAACAAATTGCGAAGAAAGGAGAGGCTTGTACAAGTCCCGATAAAGGTAAACTTTTTCTATCAAATATTGTGAACAGCAAAAGGAAGTGCCATAAGTCCGGTTTGGATTTATGGCACTGTTTTGTCTGTAAAATGTTATTGGTTAGCGCTTTTGCGTGGGTAAGGTTCTTTCACGTCTGTCAGTCCGGCCAGATAGTCCATGCTGGTGTTTAGAGCAATGGCGATTTTGCGGCATTGTTCAAAAGTGTAATACCTTCTTCCTTTTTCAAGTTTAGAGTAGTCGCTCTGATCGATTCCTGTCAACATCTGCATTTTAATCTGTGTGTATCCTCGCTCTTTTCTTAGGTCTGATAATCGGCTCATAATTATCTATGTTTCCTTTCATGATTATGTGGGAAAATTATGGCAGATTGACCTATTGACAATAGGGTGATTTTGACCTATTCTTAATAGGAAATTAATTTTTTCAATGAGAAATGATAAACGCGAATCTTGACAGGGGGGGGTACGGGTTTATCATACAGAAGTAAAACCTGACGACATCTGACGGGATTTGAAACAAATTACTTTTTGATAGAAAGGATGGGGTTCTATATGAAGAAACAAATGCTTGTTTGGATGACCTGTGCGGCAATGGCTGTGTCTATGATTGGATGTGGGGATGAGAGTAGTACAAATTTAGTCGAACAGATAGAAATAGAAGAAGAGAGCGAATCTGAGGATGATCTTGAGGCAGTTTCTTTGGAAGAAAGTGAAAATGAACTTTCAGAGGATACAGAATATAATATATATGCTGCGGCCGAAACGGAAAATTCTAAAACTGTCGCTTCTGAAACCGCTTCAAAAGAGACAACTGAGGCAGCTAATAATATAAGTAATAATACAGCAGAAACCGAAAATATCAGTGATAAAGCAACAACTGCGACTTTGACTGAAACTGCCGCTGAAACAATGGCTTCATCGGAAACAACCGCTTCAACCGAAAGTAAAACCACCGAGACCACTGTCACCCTCTCTGACGGCACTGTGTTCGACGCCGTCTACTATGCCGACAATAACAGCGACGTGAAAGCCCTCTATGGCTACGACACTGACGCGCTGTTAAACCACTACCTGACCTACGGTAAGAGCGAGGGCAGGGCGGCAAACGCCGAAGAAGCAGCCTCGCAGGCAGCCTCCGCAAGCACCACCGCTACGACAACCACAACCGCCGCCACTGCAAGCGCCTCCGACCTTGTGACACAGGTTTATAACCTTGTGAACGAGAACCGGTCAGCGAACGGCGTGGCAAGCCTTACCTTAGACAGCACCCTCTGTGCGGCAGCCCAGACAAGGGCGGATGAACTGGCAGCCTACGGCAGCACCACTATCAACGGTGAAGCCCACGTAAGGCCAGACGGCAACAGTTGGGGCTATGTCCTCTTCGAGTACGGCATCAACTACGGCACCAAAGGCGAAAACACCGCTGAAGGCTACAGCACCGCGCAGAGCGTCATGGACGGTTGGATGAACTCCGAAGGCCACAAAGCCAACATCTTAAACTCCAGCTTTGATATCATCGGCATCGGCGTGGCACAGACCGCAAGCGGTAAGTACATCTGGGTACAGATTTTCGCCAACAGCGGTACGGTCTATGAGTCAACCGGAGAAGCTACCGGTACCGAATATGCTAACAATGACGGAACTGCCTACATCTATGAAAACAGCACAGCATACAGTGCTGACGATGCGGCTTCCGTAGCTGCTGACATTGAAGCATCCGGCGGTCAGACTGCTGCCGAGCAGGCACAGGAAACAGGTAACGTCGTTATTGTACACAACGACTATGAAACTGATGCTGAAGGATGCACTTATAAAACGATTGAAGTAGGATATGATCGAGAAACCGGCTTGTCGTATGCAGTCAGACAGTGTACTGTCCACGGTGAGACCTATACGATGTATTGGTAAAAATGATTTCACTGGCAGGGGGACTCCCTGCCGGTGATTTTGCCGTCCCCTGGCTTGCCCTCGTCGCACCCTACGCAGGTGCGTGGATTGAAAAAAAGCAAACATATATACCGAAAAAAATAATATGAAAGGAAACTGACCACGATGAAATACATAAAACGCTTAACTGTCGCCCTGTTGGCGGCAATCATGCTGGCAGGCGCGTTTGCTGGTACGGAAGTGACAGCCGAAGCAGTGACAACCTCCGGCATTGAATTTGACGCGGTTTATTATGCCGCGGCATACCCTGATGTGAAGGCCGCATTCGGGACTAATGAAACCAAACTGTTAAACCACTACCTGACCTACGGCATTTCCGAAGGGCGGTCAGGGACAGGGCGCACTATTACGTTTTCGGACGGCACTGTTTTCGACGCCGATTACTATGCCGCTGCTTATCCCGATGTAGTGAACGCCCTTGGGGACAGCTTCGCAGCCTTATATAACCATTACGTCACATACGGAGTTTATGAAGGACGGCACCCCTCCGCATACGGAGATCCGACTGACATCTCAGTCGTGACAGGAACAAAATCCTCATCTGCAACAACTACTGCGTCAACCAGCTCAACACCGTCCGGCAGCCACCAGATTTCCAACTTCGAAATTATCCTCCAGTACCCAGAGCTACCGACCGGATGCGAGTCCGTAGCGTCTGCCATGCTGATCAGCTACTACGGCTTCAGTGTTGATAAGGTAGATCTTGCTGATAATTACCTGCCTACCACTGCCATGACATTTTACTACGACAGCAACGGCACCAAAATCGGCCCTGATATGGAAAATTACTTCGTAGGCAACCCGCACGGAACAGGTGCGATCTGCGGCGTATCTGCAATCAAAACAGAAGTAAACAGTTATCTCTCTGCCAACGGAAGTTCCCTGCAGGCCATTGATAAAACAGGCATCTCACTGGATGAGTTGTACTCCTACATTGACAACGACACGCCGGTCATGGTCTGGGTTACTATCTACATGGCGAACAGGAAGACCACCAAAGGATGGTACACCGAGGACGGGCGCTACATGGAGTACGCGTCCAACGACCACGGAGCTGTCTTGATCGGCTACACTGACACGACTGTTACCATCGCCGACCCGATATCAGGAAAGGTGACGTACAGCAGAGCGCAGTTTGAGAAGGTGTTTGCTTCGAGGGGAAATATCGCTTTGATAATTGAGTAATTATAACAGTGTACATAAACAAAAGGCTTGCTAATTTCGGCAAGCCTTTTGTTATTGTTTTTAATAGCGCCGCTCGTATTCTTAAGTTTTGCTTGAATTCTTTTTTAAATTTCCAATATATGATATATATGGATGTTGTATTCGCTCCAAAGATTTTGCTTCTTCTGGAGTGATCTCTGTGGGAAAATTTTCATTATAGTAATCAAGAACAGATAGATCGTCTTCCAATTCTGCCCAGTGGAAAGGTTCATAAAAAACATTGTAGATTGCTTCAATCATAAGTCCATATCCTATATTCTTTAGGCTCGGATACAGATTTTTATCGGTGGGATTGAATATATATGGTTCTGGTGGAGTGCTTGGAGCGGGAAAATTTTTTGTCACAATGCCTATATATTCCTGATTAGCCTTCTGAAGCCCCTCTGCTGACCTTTCCCAATAAGCTTTTTCGGTATTCATTTTCACCAAAAATTCATCTCTAGCTAACGCATCTTTATCGTAGTTGTATATAACATTTCCACTATTGTCATTTCTTTCGTAATTCTTTTTTATATATTCGGAAAATTTCATAAAACAGTGTTGTTCAAAAAATTCTATGCTGATTTTACGTGGGCCAGAATTGCTTACTTTGATAGTGTCCCATAAACTGCCTTTGCCGTAGTCATCTTTTGCATTGTGGAGAATTCGGGTAATTTCTGCATTAACAGCGCGCTCTCTTGAATCCCTTCCATCATCTGAAATAGCTGTGAATTCATCTTTCCCCAATTTGTATCTGTTAATGTAGTATTTTGCCAATTCACTAATCTTATATAATTTTGCCATAGTTTGAATCTCCTTAATCTGTGTAAAAATTATTATTTATTTGTGTAAATAATAGCACGAAAATAAAACAGAATCAACTGATTTAAAGGAAAATGTGCGGATTTTAAAAGTTATAAATGACGTGCAAATAATGTGCAAAATGATATAATAAGATTATCAAAAAGAGGGGAAATTATCTTGATTGCCTCAATGAATTGGTAATATCGCACATGTGATATAGATGGGTTATCTTTACGATCAGCCTGTTATATATAGAAAATTTATATTTAAGGAGGTAGTGCTATGAAGAACCTGAATCAGTTCCAGAGATTTGACTTCGCGGGTTTTGCGACCGGAAAGCGCTTCCAGTGTGTGGGGTGTGAAGAGCGGAAGGATTACTCGACAAAGGAAGTCTTGGGAACAAAAGTCAATGCTGTGATTGTCGTGGACAACACAATCTATGCCCACAAGGATGGGGATAACTCATCTAACCTTTTTGAGCGGATTTCGTTCAAAATCCCTAAAAAGGGTGTTGTTGTACCACAGAAGTCACTAGTGGAACCCGTAAACCCTGTGGCGACCATTTATGGGGATTATCGCAATCAGCTTTCAGTTAAGACTAATGATGTCAAGATTATCCAGCCACAGCAGCAGAGAGTATGAAACAATGCGGTATTACAATAAAAATACCAAAGAGTTTGCATTCGAGCCGCCCAGCACAAAGCTTTTTGTGCTGGGTGCGATCATCCTCTTGATTTCTGTGATTTTCTTTGGATTTTGGCTTCTTATGTCTGGTGTCCCTGTGGAGGATACATATATTGCAGATTTTTGGGAAATTATCATGCATTACACAAATGTGATTTGGACATTTCTTTTGATTGCAGCTTTGATTATTATGTTGGTGGCTCTTGTGTTTCGCCTGACCCAGACTGAGGCGTCCAAAATACGTGTTATGATTGAAAAGGGGTTATTTTGTTATGCGTACGGGAATCCTCTCAATTTTAAAGAGGGTGAGCGCCTTCCAAAGGTAAAGTGTAAATGCATAGGTGATCATGTTTTTGAATTAAGTATATCAGCTACAACCAGTGCAATATCAGAGATACAAAACATTTCCTCAAGTATATCGTCTTGTCTGAATAAAGGAAAGTATTTGAGATATGCTGTCACGCAGACAGATACGGATGTAGCATATAATGAGGTAAGATTTATCATAGAAGATGTTACTGTCAATCATACTGTTTACGCTGACTGTATAGATGACTTAATTGTGATGAATAAAGCCCTTTTACTTGTGCAGGATAATACCTATATTGATCTGACTACATCCGGAAGTACCCTGTGTGCAGGTAAGACGAGATCAGGCAAAACGACTGCTATTGCCTCTTTACTCCTGCAAGTGTTAGCTGCTGGACGTGATAATTACGGATCAGAAGTGATGATTGTAGACCCAAAACAGGCGGAATTGTCACGGCTGCCGCATGTATATACTTTGGATGATAACGGAGAAGCTAGGGGAATTTTACAGGCGATTCAGTGCTTTGCTGATTCTATCAGGAAGAGACAAAAAGTTTTGAATGATATGTCGGAGAAAAAGGGAGACGCTGTGAAGTGGTGGGATGCTGGCTTTGAAGTTTCATGTTTGTTCATTGATGAATATGTAGCGCTTCGCTCATTGTTACCGAAACGGACTGGAAAAGAAGATGATTATAGCTTAGCTACGTTTGATGCCTTAATCAAGCGGATTGTGACCATGGGCGCATCGGCTGGCTGCTACGTGATAATTTCAATAGCAGAAGCCAGTGTAGAGGAAGGCGGCTTGCCTGCCATGCTACGATCAGCGATGACGACTAAGATTTTGTTTAAACCGACCTTGCCGGAGGCTCGTTTATTGTGGGATAGTGACAAATTAAAGGATTTACCGGAGCGTGTGTATAATGCCGGTGACGCATGGTTTTCAAGTACGGATGGCGTGCATGATCGTGTATCATATGTACATTTTCCGGTAATGAGATTCCCTGTGTATAGTGTACTGGGCGAATATCTTGACATTTACTATCATATGTGATTTTTTCCTCACTGCGGTATTTATACCGCAGTGAGGATGTGCCAGTGCCAATTTGTTATGTAACTGCTGATAAATCGGGGCGTAGGGCTTGTTATACGCCCCAATTATCACTTGTGCCAATGTGCCGATTTCTTGCGTTGACACTATATAAATTAAAGAAAGGAAGTGACACAATGCCAGATACTGTTAGTGCCAAAGTATTGAAAACTCGAAATATGATGTATACGCAATTTATGGATCATCTGCCTTGTGGTAATATCTCTGTATTACAGGACATTGTTGCCAACAAGATTAAGCCTAAAAAATACGCCTACATCATCCAAGATAAGGACATAGATGATAAAGGCCAGCCGATAGCGCCCCACCTACATCTGATGATGTCGTTTGATAATGCGCGATCAGTCAACGGCATAGCAAAACTATTGGGAGACAAGCCTAATTATGTGGAGGCGTGGACTGGCAATGCAAATAACGGGTACTCGTACCTCTGTCACCGTACAAAGGCGGACGGTGACAAGTACCAGTATGATCCCCAAAATGTGACTGCAAACTTCGACTATTCAGCCGAACTTGCAAAGACTACGACGGAAGTCTCAAAAGTTACTGAAAAAGCGAATGCTGTCAGAGTAAGTAATCTTCTTGATTTGTTATACACTGGAATGATATCTAAAAAAGAGGTGGAAGATCGACTGTCAGGCAGTGCCTATGGCCGTTACCGGCGGCAGATTGATGATGTTTACGCAAAGTACCTTTTGAGACGGGCAGAAGAATTCAGAAGGGAAATGTCTGATCAGGGAAAAGTTTTGCAGGTGATATGGATTGCTGGGATTGCAGGTGTGGGAAAGACTTCTCTGGCTAAAGAATATGCCAAAAAAATAAGCAGTGAGATATTTGTTACCGGCTCTTCCAGAGACCCATTTCAGGAGTATTCCGGGCAGCATGTAATCATTCTTGATGAATTTCGCGAAAATACCATGGAATATCAGGATTTGCTGCGTTTGTTAGACCCCTACGGCGCGGACAGTCAGGTGATGGCACCGTCACGTTATAATGACAAGGCGATTGCTGCGGAGTTGATCATTATTACTTCCCCGTACAATCCTGTGGAATATTATATAAAGAAATTTGGGGGAAATAATCTTAGCAAGCACATTGATAATATCATGCAGTTGGTTCGCAGGATCAGCCTGTGTATTGGAATGGACGAAAACGAGATATTTCCCATGGAATATGATGAGACTACAGAGGAATACAAGCGTATTCCCGGAAATGCGAAGCCTAATCCATATTCCGCGAAGAACAGGCCGCAACCGGCTGTAAAAAGGCCGGTTGATCTGTTCAATGATATGTTTGACTGATTGCGGGCATACGGCAAGTTACAAAGGATATACGGAAAATTACGAAAGACAAAATTGAATCAATCAAAAAGAGGTAATTTGCCGTATGGCTAAAACGGGAAATGCGTTTGCTGCAAATATCAATATTTCGGAAAAAGAAATCTTGCAATTCGTCATTGATAATGGTATTCTGGACACGGAACTTGTACAAGAAACGATTTTAATGCAAAAGAAAAAGGAGATATTAGCGCAGCACCCATATCAAATTTGGGAAGGGAAAAACGGAAAATGGTATACATATCTACCGACTAATGATGAGAGCAGGAACAACCGTCGCCTTGTAAAGAGAACTTCAAAAGAGGGTATTGAAAAAGCCATTATAGATTTCTATGTAAGACCTGAAATAATGACTTTTGAGAAAGCGTATCGGAGATGGCGATCTGTGCAGGATGAAACAGTGGGAGATAATACGGTATATAAATACGAAACTGATTATAAACGCTTCTTTGAAAATACCGAGTTTGTCACGCTGGATGTTTCAAAAGTTACGGAAGAAACGGTAAAGCTGTTTGTCATTAAAAAAGTGAAAGATATGTGCCTGTGTAAACAGGCTTGCAAAACCTTGTTTGGCTACATCCGAAATGTTTTTAAAAGCTGTCAGATTAATCATGATATTAGGGAAAATCCTTGCATGAACTTAGAAGCTAACCATTTTTACAAATATTGCACGGAGAAGAAGAGATCACAGCCTAAAACTTTAGTTGTCGGTCAGGACAGGATTAACCTTTGCAAGCAGTATCATGACGATTATATCAATAATCCTTTCTGTATTCCATTGTATGCTGTTGAACTGGCGAGCCTGACAGGAATGAGAGTCGGTGAACTTTCCGGATTAAGGTGGGATAGTATTACAGAGAAGTATATCATCATCGACAAATCTGAAAAGTACAACCGCAAGACAAAGACTTATTATGTCGACAGTACGAAAAATGGAAAAGAGCGTATCTTTCCGGTGACTACGGAAATTAAGTCTCTGTTAGACCGAGTGAAAAAGGCTGAATTACAATGCGGATATATCAGTGAATGGGTGTTTTCCAATGAGAATGGCAGGATACACGCTCCGATCATTTCGTCCTGTATGAAAAATAAATGCAGACAGGCAGGAGTTGAGGAACGAGGTATACACGCTTATCGGAGAACTGTCAATTCCATGTTGAAGGCGGATGGAGTATCAACAACTGTTGCAGCGGCGCTTCTTGGGCATACCGAGGAAGTCAACGATCAGTATTACACATTTGACGTCACAAGTTTAGAAGAAAAAGAAAAGTATATCGAGAAAGTGAATTCTCAAATGAAGGCAGTCTGATTACCTTTTTGATTACCTTTCGATTACCTTTTCTGAAAACCCTTTAAAACGGGAGTTTGCGGGGGCTATATACCCCGTGAGGTCGCAGGTTCGAATCCTGTTACCCCGACTGGTTAAGTGTGCGGGAATCCCTTATTTTACGGGGATTCCCGTCTCTTTGTTCTAAATGGAATTTGAGAACAGTTGAGAACAAATCTTTTTATCAGTGGTGAACGAGGGCTTTTTCCATTTCCTGTGCCGTCAGGTTCTTGGATTTACGGTTATAACAGTAGCTTCCGTAGGTGGTACGGGCGTCAGCATGTCCAACCTGTTCCCTGATATAATTGATATTGATCTCATCTGAATCAATCAATGTAGAGATATACGTCTTGCGGATTTTGTGCATACTCTTTTCAGATATCCCAATTTTACGGCAGTAGCGGCGTATCCGTCTGTTTAAGCTGGGTGATGTAACGCGCCCATTCTCATTCATGAAAATATATCCGTCGTTCCCGTATCCCATTTCCTCATTAAAAGAATGAACCGTAGCAAGGATATCCCTTGCGGCAGAGGTAAGGTATACATTCCGGTTGCCCTGAATGGTTTTGGTGCGGTCAACAACGACTCTCCGCAGATCGCCCCATGTGCCGTCAGGAAGTTGGTTATATTCTTTGACTTCCATGCGCTGCACATGAATGCAGTTTTCCTGCTCTTCGTCTATATCAGACCAGCGCAGAGCCACAATTTCAGACATTCTCATGCCTGTCTGGAAAGCGAAAGGAATCGCCAGCGCTGCACTTTTCCCCTGTTCATGGAAGTTATTGTAGGCCTCCTGCTCAATCTGGGGCTGCTCTTCAATCAGAAATACCTGAGTTGTGTCAGGCTTTTTGATGATGGGCTTGAACATCTTGTAATCTACCTTGATACCGCTGAAACAGTTGACAGCAATTATCTTTTTGGAGACTGCAAGGTCTAATGACTGGCGGATAATGATTGCCATGTTGTAATATTGAGTTTTCGTCAGGTTATGCTGCCTGATCAGGGAATGTACCCACATATCAAGGGTGTATTCATCCAGATCAACAAGAGGGCGGTCAATTATGGGGTCATTAAGGTAATACCGTTTCCATAACTGATCAATCGTTCTCATATAGGCGCTTGAAGTGGTGTGCAGCGTCTTATACTGAAACCACTCCGGATAAAATTTCCGTAACGTAATCTTTTCTAATGACTTCTCTTTTTCACGCTCCTTGTAATATTTGATGATTTCCTTATCCAGAAGTTCTCTGGAAGGTTTTACAATCTTCCTTCGCTTACTCTTTTTGGTTTCGTCAGTGACGTAAGTAGAGTAACGGCCATCCGGATTTAAGGTAATACTGTATGGGTGCTGATCTAAAATTTTTTTATTTGTCATTTCGGTGATGTCAATCAGCACTTCACCTACATCAATATTACTACGAAGGAGCGAATTGAGCAAGTCGTTTATTTCCGCGTTGTTATAATTTTCTGGTACCATTGCATTTTCGTTATGCAACGGGATATATGTATTACAGATTTTCGGATTCTAGGTTTCTCGGATTTTAGGTAATATAAGATTCTAGGAATTTGGATTCTAGGTGTTTCGGATTTCATCCCGTTTTGCACGCAAATTCCTT